>JAYVRG010000023.1:0-79891 GCA_043776515.1 Phycisphaerales bacterium | reverse complement strand
CTGGTTTCCCGCTGAAATGCTCTCCCAGAATGGGCGGTGTCCAACCCGGAATCTGTTCGGGGAAAAGCCCGAGCCGTCAGAAACCCTTCCCCGGAATTGCCGGATGAACCAAATCTTCTCGGGTCGAAGGTATTTGCCCGGTGACCGCCAGCGGTCGGCTTTGCGGAACAGCGTGCTTGAGGCGCAGCACGATCAGGTCGTTCAGCTCATCCTCCGCAACGACGGACTCCACCTCCACACCGCCATGCACGCCGAGATTGATCCACATCGAATCGAGGTTGGACGCCACATGCCAGCATGTGACCACCGTGCTCGTATTCTCGACAAAGAACGCGGTTCCGCCATGCGTGGTTGAGTCACTGACGAGATATCCCTCAACGCTTGCGACGGAGATGGTGCTCTCGGGTTTGCTGACAGGTGCCGCGCATCCGGACGCCGTCGAAAGAGCTGCCCAGATCAAAGTGAGCATGACGCAAAAAATGAGACGTCGAATCGCTTGGTGTGACGGTGCTGTGGGCATGTGACCATCATACGACTTGGGCTATCGGCGCGCAGCTCCGATCCCACATCCCTACTCCTCATTCTCCCTCAACTTCGCCACCACCGAGAAATCCTCCAGCGTCGTCGTGTCCTGGGTGATCTTCTCTACGCCCGCGGCCACATCGCGCAGCAATCGGCGCATGATCTTGCCGCTGCGGGTCTTGGGGAGTGAGTCGGTAAAGCGAATCTGATCCGGCTGGGCGAGCGCGCCGATCTCTTTGCGGACGTGGGCCGTGAGTTCCTTCTTGAGCGACTCATCCGGCAAGCGGTTGTTCGCCCGCAGCCAGTGCGACTTGAGCGAGACGAACGCGCAGATCGCGCTGCCCTTTATCTCGTGCGGCACGCCCACCACCGCGGCCTCCGCCACCGCCGGGTGCGAAACCAGCGCGGACTCGACCTCCATCGTCCCGAGCAGGTGGCCGCTGACCTTGATGACATCGTCGATGCGCCCCTGAATCCAGAAGTATCCGTCGTTATCGCGGCGGGCGCCGTCGGCGGAGAAGTAATACGGCAAGCCCGTCGCCGGATCTTTCACGCGCGCGAAGTAGTTCGAGATGAACCGTTCGCGGTTCCCATATACGCCGCGCAGCATTCCCGGCCACGGCTTGCGGATCACGAACAACCCACCCTGATTCGCGCCGAGTTCCTGCCCCTGTTCATTCACGATGGTCGCGTCGATCCCCAGCATCGGCAGCGTGCATGAGCCGGGCTTGGTGGCGATCGCACCCGGCAGCGGCGTGCAGATGTGCCCGCCCGTCTCCGTCTGCCAGTACGTGTCCACGATCGGGCAGACATCACGCCCTATGTGCTTGCGATACCACATCCACGCCTCGGGATTGATCGGCTCCCCCACCGTGCCCAGCAGCATGAGCGATGACAGATCGTGCTTCGCTGGCAGATCATCCCCCCATTTCATGAACGTGCGGATCGCCGTCGGCGCGGTATAGAACTGCGTGACCTTGTGGCGTGCGATGATGTCCCAGAAGCGATCCCCCTGCCCCGCACGCCCCTCGATCGTCGGAAAGTTCGGGGCCCCCTCGTACAGCAACGTCGGTATCCGATTGCTCAGCAACCCGTACACCACATACGAGTGCCCCGTGACCCACCCGATGTCCGCGCTGCACCAGAACAACTGCCCCGAATCTGGTATCAGATTGAACGTCAGCCGCGCCGTGGTGTTCACGAACGTCAGATATCCGCCGGTGGTGTGCTGAATCCCCTTCGGTTTCCCCGTGGAGCCCGATGTATACAGCAGAAACAGCATGTCCTCCGAGTCCATCGACTCGCACGGGCACGCATCCGTCGATCCATCCACCAGATCATGCCACCAGTGATACTTGGTTCCCGCGTTGAACCCCGCACGCGGCTTGCCACTCTCAAACCTTGCACTCTCCGCAATATGCCCCGTGCGCTGCAAGCAGAGTACATGGTCCACGATGTGCCCGTGATTCGCCAGTAGTTTCACGCCCTCATCCACATTCGCCAGCAGCGGCACCACATCGCCGCGCCGATACCCGCCATCCGTCGTGATGATGACCTTCGAGTTCGCATCCGCGGTACGCTCGGAGATCGCCGTCGGAGCGAAGCCGCCGAAGATCACGCTGTGCGCCGCACCGATCCGCGCACATGCAAGCATCGCCACCGCCAGTTCCGGCACCATCGGCATGTAGATCGTGACCACATCCCCTTTCAGCACGCCCAACGACTTCAATGCGGCGGCACACTTGCTCGTTGCGATCTGCAACTCCCGATACGTCAGCCGCCGAATCTCCGGCCCACCCTTCGCACCCGCACCCGCAATCGGCTCCCCTTCCCACACGATCGCCAGTTGCTCACCATGTCCGGACTCCACATGCCGATCCACGCAGTTGTAGCACGCGTTCAGCGTTCCGCCGATGAACCACTTCGCATCCGGCGGATTCCACTCATGCACCTTCGTCCACGGCGAGAACCACGCCAGCCGCGCGGCTTCTTCCGCCCAGAACGCATCCGGCTCCGCGATCGATCGCGCGTGCAACCGCTTGTACTCATCCAGCGAGGAGATGTGCCACTTCGGAAACCCCAGCGACGCCGCGGCCACCGGCGGAAACGTGCGATGCTCCTGAAGCGTGGAGTCAAATGATTGTGACGAGGCGGGCAAAGATGATGGCGTGCTCATGGGTACAGCATAACACGAGCGTACAGTGCGGACACTAGGAGTTTTTTCATGCGTATGCGTTCCATCGGCCGCACAAATATCAAGGTTTCCGAGATCGGCTTCGGCTGCTGGACCATGGGCGGCCCCGCCTTCTCTTCGGCAAACGGTGCCCCGATCGGCTGGGCGGATGTAGATGAGACCGAGGTACTCGCCGGGATAAAAGCCGGGCTGGACGCGGGCGTGAACCACTGGGACAACGCGGACGTCTACGGAAACGGGCGCGCCGAACGCATGCTCGCTTCTTGCTTCCGCACACTCGGAGTCAAGCCCGGCTCGCAGATCATCGCCACCAAAGTCGGCCACATGAAGGGCACCGCCCCGCACGCCTTCGAGCCGCGGCACATGCGGGCCCAGTGCGAGCAGTCGCTCCGCAATCTGAACGTGGACTGCATCGATATCTACTACTGCCACCACGGCTCGTACGTCGGCCCGGCGTACGACGGCACAAGCCACGACTATTTCCCCGAAGCCGCGGCCGTCATGCACGCGCTCAAGAAGGAAGGCAAGATTCGCGCCATCGGCCAATCCGCCTATGGCGATGACGACTTTGCCCGCGCCATCCCCGTGCTCAAGCCGGATGTGCTCCAGAGCAAGGCGAACATGCGATACGACCCGTTCATCCGCCCCGGCGCAGTGCTCCAGCAACTCATGCAGCAGCACGGCTGCACCTTCGTTGCATTCGGCCCGCTGGACCAGGGCATCCTGCTGGACAAGTTCGACCCTGACCATCCACCCAAGTTTGAGGAGGGCGACTACCGCGGCAGCCGCAAGGACTTTTCCCCCGATTCCCTCCGCGCCGTGCGTGCGAAGATCGCATCCATCAAGAAGCATTTCGGCATCGAGCGTCTCAGCGGAGAGGAACTCACCGCCGCGCTCTCCTCTATCGCCAGCCGCTGGGTGCTTGCCCACGACAACGTCTGCTCCGCGATCCCCGGCTTTCGCAATGCCCGCCAGGCGCGCTGCAACGTCGGCGCAGGTGTGGATGCGCCGATGAAGCCCGATGATGTCGAGTTCATCCGCGGACTGTTCGCATAACACGCGATATCGCTGCGTTCGGACAGGGACACGCTACACAGAGCACCGAGGAGGCGCGGAGAGCACAGAGCGTGCGCATACCGAGCTTGCCGGCACTCACTTCGTGTTTTTCTTCCTCTGCGCGTGTGCGCCGCTGCGAGAGTTCTTCTTTAGCTCGACTTGCCAGCCGCGAGTCGTCTGCGCGGCGCGATGACGAAGACCAGGCCGCCGGTGAAGGCGAGGACGGCGATCATGGCTGATGGAAGCGTCCAGCCGAGGACTTCGGTGCGGAAGGCGGTGTCGGTGAACTTGTACTCGGGAACGCTGAGCTTGGGGATGACAAACATCGCCATGTAATATTCGGCGGTCCGTTCCTTGAGCGGCTCGAACTGGAGAAGATACTTGGCGGCGGCGGCGCGGTTCGCGTCAACACCCTGTCCGGCCGCCTCGCGAGCGAGGCGGACTTCGGGATCACCATAGTTGCTCTTGCGAGGCCAGCGTCGGATCGTGTGAATAACCTTTCCGTCGCGCTGCAAGTCGTAGAAGTCAAAGAGCCATTCGTCGCGGCGAACGTTGCCCCAGGTCTCAGGGTCAAAGCCCTCGGGCGTGCGGCGGACGACGATGATGAAACGCTCCGACCCGGGGACGCGGGTCTGCTGGCCCTTGTCGTCGCGCACGACCGGATAGATCGCAAGGGGCTTGAGCCACTCGTCATAACCAGCGAGCGTGGGCAAATCGAGCGCGGGAGGACGCTTGACGGGGATGAGCGTTTCGGTGCCACCGTATACGAGTCGGATGGTGCCCTCGCCACGTCCAGCTTCGACGTCGGTCAATGTTGCAACGGGGAAGCCATCGACGCTGAGCGTGCGCCCGGCGATCGGCTCGGCGTGGAATGTGGGAATGTTCGCGCTGGCGTTGTACTTGGCGATGCGTTGCGCCATGGGGACGATGGCGGCGCAGAAGAGAGCACCCGCGCCGATCGTGATGCACCAGGCGTAACGGCGGCCGCGTTCCATGAGAAGGGGGACAAGTGAGAGGAGGGTATCAACGGATCAGTGATGCTCGGGCTTGGCGACCGGAGCGGCAGCGGGCTTGGTTTCGAATTTGGTTTCGGGCTTGGCTTCAGGAGCCATCTTCGGAGCCGCGTCGTGGCCGGTTTCGGGCTTGGCCTCGCCGCCCTCGACATTGTGCGGGACCGCGTGGTCTTCGTGGGCGGGCTTCGGGGCGCGGTAGCCGGGCCAGCCGGGAACCGTCACGCCGCCGATGGGGCGGCTGAAGTTGGAAGAGGAGCCGGTCTTGGGCTCATCGCGCAGGAAGCCCGCGTCGGTGATGCTCTGGTGGTTGTTCTCTTCGACCTCGACGTGCGCGCCGTGTTCGGGTTTGCCGGTGAGCTGGGAGTAGGCGACGATGGAGTCGCCGTTGGCCGCGGCGGGAACAACGGCACCACCAGCCGAGAGGTTGCCGCCGGGATAGGCGTAGACGTTCTTGAAGCGATCAATGGTGGCGCGGTTGCCCAGATCGAGCGAGGTGAAGCCGAGGAAGGAGAAGACGGTAAGGATGGTGAACACGAAGATGACGGTGTTCATCGGGTTGTCGTATTTGAGCTGCATGAAGAAGCCGACGACCAGCGCGGTCTTCACCACGGCGATCGAGAGCGCGACTGCGGCGTTGATCCACTGCGGGATCACGATGTGGAACATGTTGGCGATGATCTGCTCGGCCCACGCGGAGCCGGAGGTGAGCAGCGTGCAGAAGAGCAGCGCAATGAGGATGGAGCGGAGCGTGAACAGGGACACGATGACGTGGCCGTGGTCTTTGTGCCCGTATTCGTCGAAGTCGGCGGCGTGGGACATGGGGAGGCCTCAGAGCAAATGGCAAATAGCAAATAGGAAATAGCAAATCAGAAGGAAGCGATTAGTGGATCAGGTAGAGCAGGGGGAAGAGGAAGATCCAGACGATGTCAACGATGTGCCAGTAGAGGCCCACGCCTTCGACGGCGTTGTAGTGGCCGGGGCCGAAGTGGCCCTTGCGGGCGCGGATGAAGAGCCAGATAAAAAGGCCCATGCCGATGATGACGTGGCTGGCGTGGATCGCCGTGGAGGCCCAGTACACGCCCCACCAGAGCGGCTCGTACGGATCGGCCGCGCCGGCGAAGTGGTAAAACTTGCCGGGGAGCAGACCGACCTCGATCTTGTGCTTGTACTCAAAGACGAACTTGATGAACAGGAACGCCGCGCCGGCGAGGAACGTGAGCACGATGTTGATCTGCAACCACTTCTGGTTGCCGGTCTGCGCGTGGCGCACGCCCGCGGCGACCCAGTAGCTGGACATCAGCAGCACGATGGTGTTGAGCAGCCCCCATTTGACTTCAAGATGATGCGAGCCGCCGATGAAGGCCTCGGGGTGCATGAGCCGGAAGATGAAATAGGCGCAGAACATCCCGCTGAACAGCAGGATTTCCGTGGCGAGCAGGAGCCACACGCCCATCTTGACGGCGTCGAACTCGTGTTCGCGGTCCTTGAAGTGGTGCGCGGCGTGATAGCGCTCGTGCGGAGGCCGGGAGAGGTCCTCGGCGGGCGCTGGATGTGAGTGGATGGTTGCCATGGGGATCGGGTCTCGGGGTTCGGGACTCGGGTATCGGAAGTTCGTGATCTTTGTCTCGGTTGTTTGTCACCCGAGACCAGAATCCCGATTCCCGAAACCGGTTTAGTGCTTGATCGCGACGGCCGCGGGACGGGGGAGGATGAACTCGCCGGGACGGGTCTGCGGCGGGATGACGTTGTCGTAGTCGTACGGGCCGTGGACGACGACGGGCTCGTGGTCGAAGTTGTGCTCGATTGGCGGGCTGGAGGCGTTGGTCCATTCCAGCGTGAGCGCGCCCCACGGATTCGGCCCGGCCTTCTTACCCGCGGCGAGCGAGTGGATGAACGTGAGCAGGTGAACAAGGAAGCCCGCGAGCAGCGTGTATGCACCGATGGTGGAAAGCTGGTGATAGAAGTGATACTCATCCACATAGTTCGCGTAACGGCGGGGCATGCCCTGGCTGCCCATGACGAACTGCGGGAAGAAGGTGAGGTTGAAGCCAATGAACACCAGGAAGAAGCCGAGCGTGGCTCCCTTCTCGCTATACATCTTGCCGAACATCTTGGGCCACCAGAAGTGGATGCCGCCAATGAACGCGATGATCGTGCCGCCCATCATGACGTAGTGGAAGTGGGCGACAACGAAGTAGGTGTCGTGCAGGTGCAGGTCCACGGCGAGCGAGCCGAGGAACAGACCCGTGAGCCCGCCGATGGAGAAGAGGAAGAGGAAGCCCAGTGCGTACAGGTTCCAGGTGTTCAGACAGATGGAGCCCTTATACAGCGTGGCGATCCAGTTGAAGATCTTGACGGCGGAGGGGATGGCGACGAGGAACGTGAGCGCGCTGAAGACGATCGCCGCGACCTCGCCTTCGGACGTGAACAGGTGGTGGCCCCAGACGATAAAGGAGATGCCCGCGATGGCCAGTGAGCTGAACGCGACAGCGCGATAGCCGAAGACCGGCTTGCGTGCGCCGCAGGCGATCATCTCGTTCATCAGCGCCATGCCGGGGAGGATCATCACATACACGACGGGGTGGGAGTAGAACCAGAAGAAGTGCTGGAAGAGCACCGGATCACCGCCCAGACGCGGATCGAAGATGCCGATGTGGAAGGAACGCTCGAAGATCATCAGCAGCAGCGTGATGCCGATGACGGGGGTGGCGAGCACCTGGATGATGGCCGCGCCGTAGATGCCCCAGACGAAGAGCGGCATATCGAACCAGCCCATGCCCGGAGCGCGGAGCTTGTGGACGGTGACGACGAAGTTCAGCCCGGTGAAGATGGAGGAGAAACCGAGGATAAACGCGGCCGTGACCATCCAGGTCACGTTCAGGTATCCATCGTCGGTCATGGTTGAATAGGGCGTGTAGAAGGTCCAACCCGTGTCCACGCCGCCGCTGATGATGGCGATGACGGCGAAGACCGAGCCGAGCAGATATATGTACCAGCTGAGCAGATTCAGCCGGGGAAAGGCGACGTCCTTCGCGCCCAGCATGAGCGGCAGCAGGAAGTTTCCCAGCGACGCGGGGACCGAGGGCACGATGACCAGGAAGACCATGATGACGCCGTGCAGCGTCATGGTGCGGTTGTAGGTCTCGTTGCTCTTGGCGATGCTCTCGCCCGCGCCCTTGGGACCGACGTTTCTGCCGAGCCAGTTGTGCTCGATGACCTTGGCTTCCAAGGGCTTGCCGGTCGCGGCGTCCAGCACCGGCTGGCCCGTGGCATCCAAGACGGGCTTGGTGACGATGGAGTTGGGGTTGTACAGCTCGGTGCGAACACCGATGGCGGCCATGCCGCCAAGGAAGAACATGAACAGGATGGCGACGAGGTACATGACGCCGATCTTTTTGTGATCGATCGTGGTCGCCCAGTCCACGATTGTGGAGATGGCCTTGGTTCCGAACGAATCGTTCGGGTTGCCCTTGTACTCGAGATAACTTCCGTGATGCTCGTGAGCGGCTGACATTGGAGAACCTCCTAAAGGAGGGGAACTGAAACGGGAAGAACACATAGAACCAAACGCAGGGACTTCGATCTATCCAACTCGGGCGATCCTCGGCGTGAGCCGGGAGGAGTGCCCGATCTGAGCTTACTTCTTGGGGGCGGCCTTCTCTTCTTCTCGATACTGCTCAACGGTCTTCTGTCCGGCGGCCTCGGCCTGTTGCTTGGATTGGTCGTTGAGGGACTTGATGTAGAGGATCACACCATCGACTTCGAGCGGGTTGAGCTGACCGGCGAAGATGGGCATGGAGGAGTCGTAGCCGTTTAGAATGCGCTTCTGTGAGTACAGGATGTTCTCACGGAGCCAGTTCTCGTCAACGAGCATGTCCTTCTCCGTACCATTCGTGTAGCTGTGCTTCTCGCCGTAGATGTTCTTCCATGTCGGGCCGGTTCCCTTGGAACCGTCGATGGAGTGGCAGGAGAAGCAGTTCTTGGTTTTGTAGACGAGTTCGCCGACCTTTAATAGCGGGATTCCCTTGCCGTAGTCCAGCCATTGGCGGATGGTCGCTTCATACTCCGCGGTCGGTACCACGCGCATCTGACCGCCCATTTCGGAGTGATTCTGGCCGCAGTATTCGGCGCAGAAGACCTTGTGTGGCGGATTTTCCGGCTGATCCGGGTACTGAAGTTGACCGGTCTTCTTGTTCTTCTCGTTGGTGATCTTCTGTGGATAGAACCACATCGAGGTGTAGCGATTCGGAATCACGTCCATCTTGGTGCGGAAGTCCGGTACGTAGAAGGCGTGCAGCACATCCATGCTGCTCATGATGAACTTGACGGGGCGCTTCTCGGGGACGATGAACTCCACCACCGGGTTGTCGGTGTGCGTGAGATACACCTGATCGCTCTGCGGCGATGCGCCGTTGCGGTAGTTGATGGACCAGAACCACTTCTGACCCGTGACCTTGATCTCTTCGGAGTCCGCGGGCGCGGCCAGCTTGTCCGCGTAGCCGGTGAAGCCCCAGTAGAAGATGGGGATCATGATGAGCAGCGGGATGATGGACCACGCAAGCTCCAGCGGCGTGTTGTGGGCAGCAGAGACCTGGTAGTTCTCCCGCTGCTTGGCGCGGCTGAATTTAAGAATGAACCATCCGAGCAGGATCATCAGCAGGATGAAACTGAGGATGTTGATCCAAAGGATGTACATGAAGAGGTCTTCGGTGTCGGCCGCCTGGCTCGAGGCGCCGATGGAACTGAAGAAATACTTCTTCAAGCTCTGCTGGGCAAGGGTTGTGGTCAGCATCATGCTCATGGAGTCGATCCAGTCAACGGGGTGGATACGCCCGAAAGGCGAACGGACGGGAGAGGGGTGTCCGACGAAACGGCGACGGACGATGGTGCGCCGGCGAGGGCCGCGCTAGCAGCACGCTTGCGCTTCTCGAACCGCCACATCACAAGCAACAGAGAACCAACGAACGCGATGGTGATGATCGCACCGACGCGCATGACGCGCATCGCGGCCACGGTGTATGTGCCCGCGTCCGGATCAAAGTGATAGCACCAGAGCACGAAGGCGTCTTTCCAGGTGCCAATCTTGCCGCCGGATGCTTCCAGCAACGCGAGCTTCACATCCGCGGCGGGATAGTTCAGCCCGACCAGCGAACGCGAAACTTTGCCTTCGGGCGTAAGGATGTACAGGGCCGCGCCGTGCGAAAACTCCCCATTTTCCAGCGCCCGGAAGGGGAAGCCGAGTGCCTCGCCGAGGGACTTGGCGGCATCGGGCGTTGAGGTCAGGAAGTTCCAGCCGTTTGCGGTTTCCTGGCTGCCGCGGTTGTAGGAGATGAGCTGGGCGGACTTGCGCTCGGTGGAGTCCTTGGAGGTGTCGCGCGGATCGAAGCTGACCAGCAGCACGTCAAAGTCCTTACCGACGGTGAGATCAATCTCGTTGAGCGTGCCGGTGAGCCGCTGCAACACCTGCGGGCAGAGGATCGGGCACCGGTAGTACATCATCTGCACGATGACGGGGCGGCCGGTCTTGCCGCCCTCGGTCTTGCGATTGAAGTAGTCCTTCAGCGAGACCGTCTTGCCCTGCTCGCTCGTGAACTGGAGTTCGAGCGGCACGCGCTGGCCGAGTTTGTTGACGACTTCCAGGCCGCGGACGGGGGCGGGGAGCTGGGAGGGGATGACCTGAGCGTGTGCGTTCCGCGTCGAAATCGCCGCTGCAATCATGACGGCCGCGACCGCTGCGCACGCGATGACCGATCGCCGAAGGCGAGCGGTGGATCGTGCGGGGATGGTCTGCTGCGTGGTCATGTGCGTGTTGCGTGCGATGCGTGCGAGAGCGGATCAGTTGCCCGCTGGGGCGCGGCGGTTGGCGGTGTATGACTGGGCAACCTCATCCATCGACTTGACGAGGGGTGTGATGGTGATGGTCTTGCTGACGTTCTCAACCTCGGTGGGCATGGAGAGCGGGCCTCCCTGATTCAGAAGATTAAGATCGGCGAGCTTGGCCTTGCGGGTGGCCTCGGTCGGCGAGTCCGCAAGGTCCTTGAACGGACCGGAGCGCTGCATGTGCTCGCGCTCCACCATGCGCTGGGTGTTGTAGTGGGTGTAAAATCCATAGACCACAACGCAGGAGAGAACGATCACCCCAGTGAGCGCGAGGCCCACGCCCATGATGAGGTTGCTGTTCTGCACCTCCCCGTGGGCGTGCTGGGGCTTGTCGTCATGGGAGTGGTCGTGCCACTCATCCACGGGATCGTGCAGTGGTGCCGCTTCGGCGACATGGTGAGTTGGCTTGGCGTGTGGGTCTGACATGTGCGTTGCTTTCGATACCGAAGGAATCAAAACCAAATACTCAGACGTAGTTCTTGTGGGCGAGCAGTTCGTTGAGCCGGGGGTCCTTGAGAGGAACCAGCGGGCCTTTGCTCATCTTCCAGACCACGCAGCCGAGGAAGAGGCAGGTGGGACCGAGGATGCCCGCGATGTCCACCCAGAGGTTCTGGCCGGGGGCGACTCCGCGGACGATGGGGCGGGCGATGTAGATAAGGTCCGCCGCGTGCATGACGATCATCCACAGGGCGACGACGCGGAGCGTGTGCGGGTTGCGCTTCAGCGGGCGGATCAGCAGCAGCAAGAAGGGGAGAAGGAAGTGGCCGAAGCAGAGAATCTGGAAAATAGTCTTGTAGTCACCGTCGTTGCGCAGGTTGTAGAACGCGGTTTCCTCGGGCACGTTGGAGTACCAGATCAGGAAATACTGCGAGAAGGTGACATACGCCCAGAAAACCGTGAACGCGAACAGCAGTTTGCCCAGATCGTGCTGGTGTTCTTCGGTGAAGGTCTTGCCGAGGCGGCCGCTAATGCGGAGGGAAGTCAGAATCACGCACATCACGGCGAGGCATGCGACGGTGCTGCCCGCGAAGAAGTAGACGCCGAACATGGTGGAGAACCAGTGATAGTCCATGCCCATCAGCCAGTCGAAGGAGGCGAAGGCGGTGGAGAGGGCGAAGGCCAACAGGCCGAAGGAAGAGATGAAGCGTGCGCGAGCGGTGAGCCACCGGTCGCCGGTTTCATCCTGCTTGCGGGAGAGTGAATACAGCTTGCGGCCCAGGAATGTCCAGATGGCGAAGTAGATCAACGCGGCGACGGCCCAGCGGGTCGGGTTGAGCCAGATCGCCTTCTCCTGATAGATATGGTCGCCGTGGGTCGCGGGATTCATCCATGAGAAGATCAAGCCCTGCTTGTTCACCAACTCGATGATCGCGATGGGCAGAAAGAGGAGGAAGATGATCGGGAACATCGACGCGATGGTCTCCGCCGTCCGGCGCACCGTTGCCGACCATCCGGCGTTGAACTGCTGGAAGATCATCTGCAACCCCAGCGCACCCAGCCCGAGGCCTAGGGCATACAGAAAGCCCATGTGGTATGAGGTCAGGGCGTGCTGCTTGCTGTCGTTGCCCGCGAAGTAGGAGATTGCGACCACGACGATCCCGATGACGCCGACGAACCAGAGCGCGTAACGCGCCGTGGACGCGAAGCCGGGGCCGGGCGTCAGCTTGTTCACATCAAGCTCAAGGCGAGCGGCAACCTGCGGCTCCTCGTGGGAGTGCATCGCCCCGTGGCTGTCGTGCGGATGGGCATGTCCTGCGCTGATCGTGCTCACTTGCGTCCCTCCGGCGTATTCGTTGTCGGGGCGGGTTGCGATGCAGCGGGCGGAGAAGTCGCCGCAGAAGTGGCCGGAGCCGAAGTTGTTGCCGCGGCTGGCTCGTGCCAGCTCTTCTGCAAGACACGGACATACGCGACGATCGCCCACGCATCCAGTTCGCCGACCTTATCGGCATACGACGGCATCTTCAGGGGTTTGCCCTCAGTGTCCGGCACGCCGTTGCGGATGACGCTGAAGATGTACCCGTCCTGGCCGGTCTTCACCTTCGAGTCGCTGTACTTCGGATCGTGATAGCTCGGCACCGGCGAGAGCCAGCGCTGGCCGACTACGCCGCCCTTGAGATTTTTCGGATCACCGCCCTCGCCCTTGAAGCCGTGGCAGACGGAACAGTAGATGTTGAAGCGTTCCTGGCCGCGGTTGATCATGGCACGCATGGCCGCGGCGTCGGACTCGAACGTCTCGCCGCGATCGGAGCGCAGGGCCTTGAACTCGTCCAGGGCCGCGCCGGGAATCTTGGCGACGAACGACTTCTCACCCTCGGCCAGCGGCTTGCCGGCGGGATCGACGCCGTCCCACATCTCGGGCACCTCGCGCCGGTACTTGGCCCGGGAGATGTCCTCGGTGCGCATCGAGTCGCCGAACGCGACCGCGCCCTTCACGGCCGGACGCATGGCGCGCCCGTCGGTGAAGAACTCCGTCTGGGTCTGCGGCTTGAACTTCGGGCTGTCGTCCATGTCCGGAAGGAACTGGTGCGGGGTGTCGTCGGTGCGTTCCTCGCGGCAGCCCGCAAGGCCGCAGGCGAGAAGCGCGCCAAGGCCGGCGAGTGCCAGTGTCTTTCGGAGTGGTGTTGTGTGCTGATGGGTGTTCATCGGTGGTCTGGTGCGAGGGGGGACTGGCGGTGTGCTGATCAACTGCGAGGGACTGGGAGACTGGGGGACCGGCGGCTTACGCCGCTCGGCTCTGAATTATTCTTCGACGAGTTCGACGTTGTAGCCCTTGGCGGATTCCAGCGTCTGCTTGGTTTTGACGGGATCGAAGTTCGCGTCCTTGGACTCCACGCAGATCACGAAGCGATCGTCGCTCACGCGCAGGAAGCGGTCCTTCTTGAACAGCGGGTGGTACCACATCGGGAGCGCGTTGAAAGCGAGCATGGAGAGGATCGCGGTGAACGCCGTGAACAGCACGCCGATCTCGAACGTGACAGGGATCAACGCCTGCCACGCGCCCAGCGGCTTGCCCTGCACGACGGTGGCATATCCGGCCGTTGAGACCCAGTACTGGAACGCGAAGCCGATCGCCGCGCCGGTCAGGCCGATCACGCCGACCGTCAGCGGCAGCTTGCTGTTGGACAGACCCATCGCCTCGTCGATGCCGTGGATCGGGAAGGGGGAATAGACATCCCACTTTCTGTACCCGGCCTCGCGCATCTTCTCCGCGGCCTTGTAGGTGTCCGCGGGCGTGGCGAACTCCGCCATCATCCCGTACACCACCTCGCCGGCGGTTGTCTTGTAGGTTTTTCCCGTCTTCTTTGCCATGCTTTCCTGCCTTTGCCCGACTCCGTCACTTGGTCACTCGGTCACTTCATTCACGGGCACCGGCGGCTTACGCCGCTCGGCTCTGATTTCTGATTAGTGGTGTTCGTGCGGACTTGCCTGCGGCGTCACGTTCTTGATCTCGCTCATGGCAAACGCCGGGAGGAACTTCAGGAACAGCAGAAACAGGAAGAGGAAGATGCCGCAGGTGCCGACGAAGGTGAGGATGTCCACCGGCGTCGGGTAGAACATGCCCCACTGCCCGGGGAGGAAGGCCCGGTGCAGCGAGGTGACGATGATGACGAACCGCTCGAACCACATGCCGACGGTCACGATGAGACAGATGATCCAGATCGTCAGCGGGCTGGTGCGGAACCTGCGGAACCAGAAGACCTGCGGCGAGATCACGTTGCACGAGATCATGGCCCAATAGGCCCACCAGTACGGCGCGCCGCGCGGGTTGATCCACGTCGGTGTCACGCGGTTCCACAGAAACACATCCGCCTCGTACCGGTTCGCCGAGTACCAGGCGATGAAGAACTCCATCGCGTACGCGAAGCCGACCATGCTGCCCGTCACCAGAATGATCTTGGACATGTTCTCTAGGTGACGGAGCGTGATCAGCTCCTTCATGTTCGGATACAGCTCGCGGGCAGGGATCATCAGCAGCAGCACCATCGCGAAGCCGCCGAAGATGGCGCCCGCGACGAAGTACGGCGGAAAGATCGTTGTGTGCCAGCCGGGCAGAATGGAAGTCGCGAAGTCGAAGGACACAATGCTGTGTACCGAGAGCACCAGCGGCGTGCTCACGCCCGCGAGCAGCAGATACGCCTTCTCATAGTGCAGCCAGTGGCGGCTGGAAAACCGCCAGCCCATCGCCAGGAAGCCGTAGATCCACGCGCGAAGCTGGTCCACGCGAAGCGTGATGAACGGCAGCACCGTCGGACCACTGGCAGAGGCCTTTAGCCGCACCACGGCGCGATCGCGGAGCGTCGCCATGTCCGGAATCATGCCCATGTACCAGAACAACGCGGAGACCGTGAAGTACGTGCTCACCGCGAACACATCCCAGAGAAGCGGGCTCTTGAAGTTCGGCCAGATGCCGTTGGCGTTGGGAATCGGGAACACCATCCAGATGAACCAGACGCGCCCGACGTGGATGCCCGGAAACGTCCCGGCACAGATCACCGCGAAGATCGTCATCGCCTCGGCGCACCGATTGATGCTCGTGCGCCACTTCTGCTTGAGGATGCACAAGATCGCGGAGATCAGTGTTCCCGCGTGACCGATACCGATCCAGAACACAAAGTTGGTGATGTCCCACGCCCAATCGACGCGGTTGTTCAGCCCCCACACACCCACACCGGTGATGAGCAGGTAGATGATCATCAGCGTGCCCAGGCCCGCGATGCCCGAGGCCAAACCCGCCAGGGCCAGCCACCAGCCCGCCGGCTTCTCCTCAACATAGCCGCACACCATGTTGGTGATGTCGTGGAACGATCGGTTGTTCAGCACCAGCGGCGCACGCACCGCCGGGTCGTCGATAAGCGTCCCGTCGCCGGTGCGTTCGTCCAGCACCTGCGGCGGATCCGTGGGGATCCTGCCCGTCAGGCGGCCGGCGTTGATCTCATCTGGGTGAATAGCACTCATGCTCGTTTACGCTCCAAGGACGGCCAAGCTGAGCTTGTAGCCGGAATCGGTGATGGTCTTGGCCGGATCAAACTGGTTGCCCATTGCGTGCTTGCCGTGCTCCGCCGCGCCTTCGGGGTGGCCGTGCTCGTCGTGCTCGCCCTCGCTGTGTCCGCCATGATCACCATGGTGGAATGGATTGTCCATGCGGCCCTTGCGCTCCGCGTCCACCAGCGCAAGATTCGGGTTGCGAATCCCCGCCATGTGCGTCGTGCGCGGCCGCGCGTTGAGGTAGCCAAGCAGCATGTACGAGCGGGCGTTCTCCCGCAAGTTGTACACGCGGCTACCAGTGCGCGTCGTGCCTCCGGCTTCCGGATACTTCGTCTTCGTGTCCGAGATATCGCCGAACGAGATCGCGTCCGAAGGGCACGCCTGCTGGCAGGCCACTTGGAAGAAGCCGTCGGGAATCTGCCCGCCGTCGCCATCCTTGCCTTTGGGCAGGTTCTTAAGCTTGATCTCGATCCGCGCCTCGTTGATGCGCTGCATGCAGTAGTTACACTTCTCCATCACGCCGCGCGAGCGAACCGTGACGTTCGGATTCATGCCCAGCTTGGTGATCTCATCCAGCCGCTCGCGCAGACGCGGCGGGATCAGGTTCACGTTCTTCGGGTTCGCGCCCACGGCGGTCATCGCTTCCTTGCCGATATAGTCGCCGTTGATCTTCTTCACGCCGTAGTCAAAGAAGTTGAAACGCCGCACCTTGTACGGGCAGTTGTTGGCGCAGTACCGGGTGCCGATGCACCGGTTGTACACCATGTAGTTGATGCCCTCGGGCCCGTGCACCGTCGCGTTCACCGGACAGACCGTCTCGCACGGGGCGTTCTCGCAATGAACGCACGCTACCGGCTGGAAGAACACACTCGACGCGTTGATCCCCGTCTGGCTGTCGCCCGCGAAGTACCGGTCCACGCGGATCCAGTGCATCTCGCGCCCCTTGTTCACTTCAATCTTGCCCACCACCGGGATGTTGTTCTCCGCCTGGCACGCGATGGTGCAGGCCGAGCAACCCGTGCAGGAACCGAGATCGATCGACATCCCCCACTGCGGCCGACTCGCAAAGTCCACCTCGCGGGGCTTGCCGCTGGCGTCTTTGTTGTCGCTCTTCTGATACGACGAACTGCCGTGCTCAACCTGTGTGCCGTCGGTGGTCTTCTCGAACTTGCTGCCGCGCTGCGGGTTCACATACGCGTTGATGTTCGCGGGCGTGTGCGAGAGCTCGCCGAGCCGCTCGGCAAACGCCAGATCACGGGCGTTGCCGTACGAGTCCTGATTCTTGTCGCGCACATCGCCGAACTTCTGCCACGCGGGCAGGTCCACCTCGCGGACGATCGAGCGACCCTCCATCGAGCCGTGGTGCTGCGTCGTCACGATCTGATAGTCGCGCTCGCCGCTGGTTGCCTTGGAGACCTTCGCGCCCGAGGCCATGCGACGCGAGCCGCCGGCAACACCGCTGATCGGGTACACATTGTGCCCCGTCTCTTCACCAACGCGCCCGACCTTCGTGCGTCCGTAGCCGAATCGAAGCACAACCGTGTTGTCCGGCATTCCGGGGATCGTCCACGCCGCGGCCCGAACCGTCTGACCACCGACGGCGATCTCGATCACCTTGGAGTACCGCTTCTTCTCCGTCTCTATATCCTGCTCCAGCCCGAACTTCTTCGCCGTGGTCTCGGAGACCAGCGCGACGTTGTCCCAGACCACCTTCGTAATCGGGTCCGGCAGTTCGTTGAGCCAGGCGTTGTTCGAGTAACGCCCATCGCCGATGGTGCCCATCGCGAAGACCACATCGAACGCATCCTCTGTGACGCGAGCGGGCTTCCACGCGCCAAGAGCCGCGGCGATATCCGCGCTCTTGATCGTCGGTGCCGCGCCCTTGTCGGCCACGCCGAACACACCATCATTCAGGGCGCGCCGCCAGGATTTCTCCATCGCCGCGCCGCCAAAGCCAGGGCGTGCGTTCCAGGTGGCCCGCACAATCTCGTACCCATCGGCCTTATCCAGGTCATCACCGCAGAGCAGCGCGAGCACTTCCAGCTCGCTCTTGCCCGCATACAGCGGCGCGATCATCGGCTGCACGGGCGAGTACACGCCTTCGATCGACTCCAGATCGCCCCAGCTCTCCAGCGTGTGCGCCATCGGCAGGTGCCAGGTGCTCTGCTCGATCGTTTCATCGTGATCCGCGGAGAGCGTGATCCGATTCGCGGCCTTGGTCATCGCATCGGCAAACTTCAGATCGCCCGGCGCGTCGTACGCGGGATTCACGCCCAGGCAGACCAGCGTCGAGATCGTTCCGCCGTTCAGGCCGTCTACAACCTTCTTCAATCCCGCGACGCCGGAGGATGCTTCATCCTCGCCCATCGCGCGATAGTGAACCGTCGAGCCAACCGCACCGAGCGCGGCGTTCATCGCGTGGCACAACGCATGCACAGGTGCGGTCTGCGTCGGCCCTGCGAGCACAACAACCTTGCCCGAGCGCCCCTCGGCCGTCAGGTCCTTCGCGAGTTCATCAACAAACTTCGTCACGCTCGCATCGCTCACCGACGCCGCCATCTGGCCAGCAATGGTTTCTGATGCGGACTTCACGCCGCCGCCAACGCCCAGCTTCGCGGCCAGTGCCGCGGCCACCGTGGCGATCGCGCTCGGCGCGGCCGCGATGCGGTGGTCCGCCTTCGCGCCCGTCACAGTCAGCGAAGACTCGACCATATACAGACGGTTCATCCCGGCCTTGGTCGTCAGCGGCGAACGCTTGGAGGCGAACCCGCGCGCGTTCCGGAGCATCGCCGCGTCGTCGCCGAGGAAATCGCGATCAAAGGAAACCACCACATCCGCTTTGTCCAGATGCAACACCTCGCGCAGCGGCGATCCGAACGCGATCCTCGATCCCTCGACCGTGTCGTCACTCTGCGTCGGGTCGTACGCAACCCATGTCGCCTTCGGATACTGCTCCATCACGCGCCGCTTCATCGCATCACGCGATGGTGAACGCTGCTTATCAACCACGAACGCGACGCCCGTGCCCTGCGCGCTCTTCATCCCCGCGCCGCTTTGCTTCAGCCACGCCGCGAAGTCCGCCCAGGAACGCGGCTTCTCGTTCTCTTCCTTCGACAGGCCGGTGAACCGCGGGTCCTTCATGCGATCCGGGTCATACAGAGCGAGCATGCTTGCCTGCGCCGTCGCGCTCGACTTGCCGTTGCTCCCGATGTGCAGCGGGTTGCCCTCAATCTTCGTGGGCCGACCCTCGTGACACTCAACCAGCAGCCCCTCAACCGCGCCGCCGGGCAGCGTCGTGCTCGTCGCAAAGTAGACGCTCTTGCCGGGAACAACATCCTCGGGCACCGCTCGGGAGTACGCATAAATCTTGTGATCCGGACGGCGACAGCCGGGCAGCGTCGCCGCGCCCGCGAGCGCGACCGACGCGCCCATCAGCTTCAAAAACGTGCGCCGCGAGCCCTCGAGCAGCCGCGAAGCATCCGTCGGCAGTTCCTTCTCCAGCCAATCGCGAAACTCCGGCGTGTCCGCGGCATCATCCAGCCCACGCCAGTACTTCCGCCCGTCCACGCCGATCATCTCAGGCGCGAACGCCCGCGGCTTCTTCACAGGCATCTCGCCGACCGTCGAATGGCATTGGTCCATGCTCATCTTTGCTTCCCGTGGCACTTGCCGTACTCCGTCAACACCCACTTCGTCACTTCGTTACTCAATCACTTCGTCACTTCTTCTAGTAGTGACATGCGCCGCAGTTCTGCGGCAGCAGGTGCAGACTCTTCGCTTCCAGTTCCTTCAGCTTGCCCACGCCGCCGGGCGTGTCCATGCGAAGCGGATCACCGCCCGCGGTCGCCGCACCGTTTTTGTTCCCTTCAAGCTGCTCGCGCACCCACGCCAGGTCCGTCACCTTCTCGCGCGGCACCAGATATGGCGCGGGATTCGCATGGCACTCCAAACACCACGACATGCTCAGCGGCTGCACCTGATGCACCACCGGCATCTCGTGGATCGCGCCGTGGCAGGAGTAGCAGCTCACGCCAGCGTTGACATGCGCATTGTGCGGGAAGTTGCGGACATAGTCCGGCAACTTATGGATGCGCCGCCACGGCACGGACTCGCCGCCCTCGACCACGGCAACTCCGATCCGCTTCCACTCCGCGACTCGCTTGTCGGCTTCCTCGAAGTTTCCGGCATTCTTCATGCCCGCGATCTCATCGAAGCGCACGCCCGCCTCCCACGCATCACGCAGGAACTGCACCCGCGCCGCCTTGGCATACTGCTGATCGTTCACATGTCCCTCGGCGTGGCAGCCGACGCATGTGCTCACGGTCGGGATGTTTGCTTCCGGAGACTTCTCGACATTGCTGTGGCAATAGCGGCAGTCCATACCGAGCTTGCCCGCGTGAATCTGATGGCTGAATCCCGGATACGTCTGCCCCGCGATCTCCGGCGCTTTCTGCGATTCCTTGGCGACTTGCAGGATGCGCACCTGCGCGTGCTCGCTCAGGTACGGCTGCGCGGGCATGTACCCCTCGCGCCAGAACTTGGGCGTCGCGTAATACCACATCGCGCCGACCACGAGCACGAGGGTGCTGATCGCACCTCCCAGGAGCATCGTCGGCAGTTGATTCGTCCACTTCGGGAAGATGGCTGACACGCTGTTCATCCTCTACTACTGGCCAATGCACCGGACCTCGAATCACCAAACCTCGAATCACCGAACCTCGAATCACCGAACCTCGCATTCCGGACTGCAATCGGCTTTCATGCGTTTGGCAAGATAACGAAACCTGAATCCCCATGTCGGTCGCCACATTCTACTCAGGGGAAAATATTTGCGGTCTCACAGCAATCTTGCGGCCGGTGTACCTACTCTGTCAAGTCCTGAACCCATCCATACACCAAATGAGACTCATTCTCACTTGGATTCCTCCTCCCGCTCGGTTACGGTAGTATCCGAATGAACACCGAACTTTCACATATCCGCGGCTCCACGTTTGGCCCCATCCTGGTCGGTGGGTTTGCGGGCACGGCCTGCATGGCCACCGCATGGTTCTTCACGCACCTGCCTTGGCTGGGGCTGGAAGAACAGCTCGCGGTGCCGCTGATTCTCGCGTTCTGGTTCCTCGCGCTCGCGGCGTTCGCATCGCGGGTGCACCGCGCGAAGTCCATCATCGTCGGCCTCGGGGCGGGCGCGGTTTCCGGGATCGCGGGGCTGGTGTTCTTCGGCTCGCGGCTGGGCAAAGTGGCCACCGTGCAAGGCGCGGCACCGGAACTTGTCCCCAATGCAATTCTTATGGTCGCGGGATTCATGGGGCTGAGCATCGCGCTCGGGCTGCTCGCCGGACTCGTCGGGCGCGTCATCGCGCGCGACACCACGCAGGACCAGCCCGCCGCACATTGGCTCGGGCGCTTCGCGAACGTCACCGCAATTTCCATCGCACCGCTCATCTTCATCGGTGGCTTGGTCACCAGCACGAACTCTGGCATGTCCGTGCCGGATTGGCCGCGCACCTATGGCGCGAACATGTTCCTGTATCCGCTCGCTGGGCACGTCGGCGTTGTGGACAGCAAGCCATATCCGCAGGTGTATGTGGAGCACGCACACCGGCTTTTCGCGGCGTTTGTTGGGCTTTCGGCGTTCGTGCTGCTCACATTCACGATGCTTGTTGAACGGCGCTCCTGGGCGAAGTGGATGGCCTTCGCCGCGTTCGGCGCGGTCTTCGTTCAGGGAGTGCTCGGCGGCGCGCGGGTGATTGAGAACTCAACCGTGAAGGCAATGGCCCACGGCATTCTCGCGCAGCTCACCTTCGGACTTGTGGTCGCGCTCGCCGTGGTGCTCTCGGATCGCTACCGCTCGCTCACGCCCAACCAGAAACTGCTCGAGCCCGCGCTCGCACGCCGCATCAAGTTCCTCTGCACACTCACGCTGCATTCGCTCCTGCTGCAACTCTTCCTCGGCGCGTGGTATCGCCACTTCCACTCCAAGCACGTTCTTTACACGCACATCGCGTTCAGCATTCTGGTGCTGATCGCCGCGACAATCGCGGGGTTCACCCTCAGCAGCGAGAAAGCCCGCCAGAACATCGTCGGCCCGGTCACGGCTCGGCTCGGGCTTGCCCTTGCCACCGTGGTTTGTCTCCAGTTCCTCCTCGGCTGGGTGGTTTTCGGCGTCACAGGGCTGCATCCGGATCCCACATCTATCGCCCAAGCCATCACGCGAACCGCCCATCAGGCGAACGGCGGCATCCTCATTGCCCTTGCCGCGGCCTGCTACATCTGGGGCCGCCGGCTCGGGCGGGCCGGTTCCACTGCACCAAGCACTTCTCCCGCAACCGCCTGAGCGCAGTTCCGAACAGTTCAGAGGCCGCGCTCCGCACATTCGAGCAATTTCGGACCTGCACGCAATCGT
This sequence comes from Phycisphaerales bacterium, assembly GCA_043776515.1. Classification (GTDB taxonomy): domain Bacteria; phylum Planctomycetota; class Phycisphaerae; order Phycisphaerales; family UBA1924; genus UBA4658. The sequence goes on along the minus strand of JAYVRG010000023.1, from coordinate 57,834 downwards.
TTCTGTTGCAATAGCGGAGCACTGCCGATCGTTCTTCTCTGAGAACCGATCGTCCGTTGTCCCCTCCCGCCGGAGCCCGCGACATGCAGCCCAGCGACCCCACCACTGCTCCGAACTCGCAGCCACCAAGCGTGCAGCCGATCGAGATCGCCGATCCGCCGGAGCAATCCGCGCCCACCAACGCATGGCGCGCCCGCTCTTCCGCGTCGCTGAATCCCATCAAGCCCGGCGCGTGGGGATACGACCAGGCCCGCCATCTCCTCAGCCGCGCTGGCTTCGGCGGCACCCCCGCGCAGGTCAGCACGCTCGTGAAGTGGGGCCCGGAGAAGAGCGTAGATCACCTCCTGAACTTCGACCCGATTCCCTTCGACAAGGTCAAGCCCACGACCTTCGACAAGGACATCATGCGTCCGTACAACAGCGAGGAACGCGGCGAGATCGCCAAGGCCCGGCGCATGGGCGACGAAGATGCCGTCACCCGCCTTCGCGCCAAGCGCCAGGAGGCCGAGCGCACCGACCGCCAGCAGATGCGCGATGTGCAGCACTGGTGGCTGAAGCGCATGATCGAGACGCCGCGCCCGCTCGAAGAGAAGATGACGCTCTTCTGGCACGGCCACTTCGCAACCTCGTACAGGTCGATCGAAGACTCGTACCACATGTTCATGCAGAACCAGCTCTTCCGCAAGCACGCCGTCGGCAGCTACGCGAAGCTGATGTTCGACATCATCCGCGACCCCGCGATGCTGAAGTACCTGAACAACGACGAGAGCCGCAAGGGCAAGCCCAACGAGAATCTCGCCCGCGAAATCATGGAGCTCTTCTCCCTCGGCGTCGGCAACTACTCCGAGAAGGACATCAAGGAAGGCGCCCGCGCCCTCACCGGCTACACCTTCGAGGACGACGAGTTCACCTTCCAAAAGAACAACCACGACACCGGGATGAAGAACATCCTCGGCGCCAGCGGCGCGATGGACGGCGACGAGTTCGTCAAAGCGATTCTCGCCCAGCCCGCGTGCTCCAAGTACATGACACGCAAGCTGTACCGCTTCTTCGCGCTGGACTTCCCCACCGGCCGCAAGGATCTGGACCAGTCCGTCTCCGCCGTGCTCACATCGCTTGAATCAACGCTCATCTCCAGCCGCTACGAAATCAAACCGGTCCTGCGCCGGCTCTTCCTCAGCGAGCACTTCTACCAGCCGCAGGTGGTCACCGAGCAGATCAAGTCTCCCACGCAGCTCGTCGTCGGCACCGTGCGCTCGCTGAACACTCCGGCCCGCGATCTGGGTGTCCTCTCCGACGCCATGAACATGATGGGCCAGAACATCTTCTTCCCACCGAGCGTCAAGGGTTGGGATGGCGGGCGCTCCTGGATCAACACCGCCACGCTCTTCATCCGCCAGAACATCTCCTGCTTCCTGCTTACCGGCCGCACTCCCAATGGCTTCGACGCCCTCGCCAAGCAGGAAACCTTCGACCCCATGCCCCTGCTGGACCAGATGGGCCTGTCCGCCGCGTCCTCTCCCGAGGAAATCGCCGACGGCGTCCTCAAGTTCACCATTGGCCGCTCCGAGCCATACAACCGAGAAGTGCTGGTGGACGTCCTAAAACGCGCCGGTGCATCCGTTACCGCCGATACGCTTACCCGAGTTTTCCTCCTGGTCACGGCCATGCCCGAGTATCAGCTCTGTTAGTCCCACCATTTGTGCCGATCACTCCCCTGTTGCAGGCCCCGCTTTCCTTTGCGATCAAGGACACGCACCATGACCTCGTTTGATCTGAACAACCCCAGCGCATTCACGCGCCGTTCGTTCCTCGGCCGCGGCATGGTTATGGCCTCCGCCGTCAGCTCCGTTCCGTACTTCGTTCAGCAGTCCGCCGCGGCTCTCCTGCCCGAACTCGGCATGACCAGCACGCCCGGCATGCCCGAGGACCACATCCTCGTTGTCGTGCAGCTTGCTGGCGGCAACGACGGACTGAACACCGTCATCCCCTTCCGCGACTCCAACTATTACAAGGCCCGCGCCGGCATCGGCATCCCCGAGGGCAAGGTGCTCAAACTCGGCAAGGATGCAAGTGTCGGCCTCCATCCCGGCTTAGCAGGGTTCAAGGAGATGTACGACGCGGGAATGCTCTCGGTCGTGCAAGGCGTCGGCTATCCCAACCCCAATCGCTCGCACTTCAAGAGCATGGACATCTGGCAGACCGCCGACACCAACGCCACCGGCAACGGCTGGCTCGGGCGCTACTTTGACAACGACTGCTGCGGCTTCGATGTCTCCGGCAAGCCCACGCCCGAGCCGATGGCGGGCATCGCCATCGGCAAGGAAGCCCCGCTCGCCATGCAGGGCCACATCAGCAAGCCCATCGGCTTTGAGTCCAGCGAGCTCTTCCAGTGGCTCGGCAAGGGCGTCGATCCCAAGCTCGTTCCCGCGTATGACCAGATCAACAACCGCGGCGTCTCCGGCGATGCCGACGCTGGCTCCAACTCCGGCTTCCTGATGCGCACCGCGATGGATGCCCAGGTCGCCAGCGACCAGATCCGCAAGGCCGTCGCGCAGCGTCCGCTCGTGCAGTATCCCGGCAGCGATCTCTCGCGCCAGCTCCAGATGGTCGGCAGCATGATCCGCGCCGGACTCAAGACCCGCGTGTACTACGTCACCCTCGGCGGCTTCGATACGCACGCCGGTCAGGGCGGCGAGAACGGCCGTCACGCCCAGCTCATGCAGCAGGTGGGCTCTTCCCTCAAGGCCTTCTACGACGATCTCAAGAAGCAGGGCAACGACACCCGCGTGCTCACCGTCACCTTCTCCGAGTTCGGCCGGCGCGTGCAGCAGAACGCCTCCGGTGGCACCGACCACGGCGCGGCCGCCCCGATGTTCCTCATGGGCCCGATGGTCCGCTCCGGCGTCATCGGCAACCACCCCTCGCTCACTGATCTCGATGCCGGCGACCTGAAATACCAGATCGACTTCCGCTCCGTCTACGCGGGCGTGCTCGAGGGCTGGCTGAAGGCCGACAGCAAGAAGATTTTGGAAGCGACATACAAGCCGGTCTCGGTGGTAAAAGCCGCCTGAGACTTGCTCATGCCTTGATGCCTTCTCCCTCTTGCCTTCTTCTCACTCAAAATCATGTACACTCCGGCCCCAAGCCGGAGTGTTTTTCTATGCGCAACGCTTTGTTCCTCCTGATCTTCCTCTCTCTGCTCGCAATCACGCAGGGCTGTTCGTCCTCCACGCACACCACAACCGCACCCGACACATGGGCCATCGCCATCCACGGCGGCGCTGGGGTTCTGGAAAAAGTTGCCCCACCGGAGGAACGCGCCGAATATGCCCGCGCCCTCGCCGCCGCGCTGCAGATCGGCCGCGATGAGCTCGCCCGTGGCGGCACCGCCCTCGACGCCGTGCAGATGGTCGTCGCCGCGCTCGAAGAAGACCCCCACTTCAACGCCGGAAAAGGCGCGGTCTTCACCTACGACGGCACGCACGAACTCGACGCTTCCATCATGGACGGCCCCACACTTCGGTGCGGCGCGGTCGCGGGCGTGAAGACCGTCAAGAGCCCCATCGGTCTCGCGCGGCTGGTGATGGAAAAGTCCCCGCACGTCCTGCTCATGGGCGAAGGTGCCGAGCAGTTCGCCACCAAGATGAACGTCCAGCGCGTGGACAACACGTACTTCGATACGCCCAAACGCCGCGAATATTGGAAGGAACGTAAAGCAGAGATCGACGCCGAAAGTGGCATGGGCATCCTGCCCGTGTCTTCGCATTTGTTTGCAAACTCAGAAGTGCAAGACACGGGCGGGACGCCCGTGCCACGGAAGTCCACCTACGGCACCGTCGGCGCCGTCGCTCTCGATTCCCGCGGCCATCTCGCCGCCGCCACCAGCACCGGAGGCCTCACCTGCAAGCGATGGGGGCGCGTCGGCGACACGCCCATCATTGGCGCAGGCAACTACGCCGATTCCTTCGCCGCCATCTCTTGCACTGGCACCGGCGAGGAGTTCATCCGACACGGCGTCGCCCGCCAGATCGCGCTGCGCATGGAGCTCACCGGCTGCTCCGCCGCGCAAGCCGCGGACGCGGTTGTCAATCACAAACTCAAGCCCGACGATGGCGGTGTCATCGTCGTTTCCAACACCGGCGAGATCGCCATGATCTACAACTCCGAGGGTATGTTCCGCGGCGCAGCAAACTCACGCGGCCGCTTCGAGGTCGGCATCTGGGATCGCATGGGCAACCCGCAGGAGGTCGGCAAGTGAACACGCAAACGACTCACACTCAACCCGTGCCACCGGCTTGCCGCTCTGGGCACGCCGGCGCAGCCACCCGCGGTCTCTATCGCACCTTTGCACTCGTCCTTCTTCTGGTCCTCGGCTCACTCTCCGGCTGCGCCACATCGTCTCCTTCATCCGACGACCACGGCCACCTCGTCATCGTCGGCGGGGGCCTGAAAGACGAACACGCCACCGTCTTCAACCGCTTCGTTTCCCTCTGCGCCGATGGCCCCATCGGCATCATCCCGATCGCCAGCGGCGACGGCATCAAGGCCGGCGAGAGTTCCGCCGAGCGTTGGCGGAAATACTCCGGCACGCGATCCGTCATCGTGATTCCGCTCACGCAAAGCGACGCCGCCAAGTCCGACGATCCGGAGATCGCCAAACAGATCGCCTCCTGCGGCGGTCTCTGGTTCACCGGCGGCCAGCAGGACCGCGTCGTGAACGTGCTCCGTCCCGGCGGAAAACGCGGCGCGTGCCTGGCCGCGTGTTTCACGGTGCTCAACAACAAACGCGGCGTCATCGGCGGCACCTCCGCCGGCGCGGCCATCATGTCCGATCCAATGATCACCGGCGGCCGCTCCGCCTCCGCCAAGTCCCGCGATCCGGACAACGAGGACAACCATCGCGTCACCACCAGCGCGGGCCTCGGCTTCTTCACCTTCGGGCTGACCGATCAACACTTCACCCAGCGCGGCCGCCAGGGTCGCCTCGTCGATGCGCTCCACGACACCAAAGTCGCCCGTGGTTTCGGCGTCAGTGAGAACTGCGCGCTGGTGGTCGATCGAGCAACCGCAGAGTGCGAAGTCATCGGCGAGCAGGCCGCGGTCTGGATAATCGACACGTCCCCTTCGCGTCCAGCGACAGGCATGCGCGTCTCGATCCTCAGCGGTGGCGACGCTCTCAACGCTCAATCCGGAGCGGTGCATCCGCTCGCGGGAATGCGCCGCACCCGCGGTTCCGGTGTCTTCGAGCCGCTCTTCCCCGTCGCCGATGTCTGGGCATTTTCAAGCATCGAGACGCACCTTCGCATCGTCCGCTCCAGCAGCAGCGGCACGGCCACCACTCGTGACGCATTGACCTCACTCACGCTGGAAACTGATGACCAGTCCCGCGTATTTGAGGACGAACCACGGTTTCCCTGCTACATCAACCTCCGCATGGTCATCGCGCCCGCTCAAACCAAGTGATCTCGCACGCACTCGCCCTCATGCCTTTCGGGATGGAGCTCTTCGCTTCGCATTCCTCGGCACATACGCCCCCATCGCGCCTGCCCCCAGCCCCTGGATCGGCTTGCGCTTCTGCTCATCGGTGAGAATGTCCTCCTCGCTCATCCGATGCTCGTGCAGATACACGCTCTGCCCGCACTCCGGGCAGCGCACCCAGCCCTTCTGGATGCGCAGTCCGACCAGCGAGAACTCGCAGAACGGGCACCCCGCGCGATTGATCAGCCGCTTGATCGACCGCACCAGCAGATACCACCGCAGTGCAACCGCCGCGGCCACCGCGATCAGCACACCGACCAGCAGATTCCCGATCGACCATCCGCGCAATGATGCGTTGGTCGCGGGAATGCCTCCAGCCGCCGCTACAGCAACCGCGGCGGCCGCGTTCGATGCCTTGATCGCCAGCATGATCCCGAACCCGACACCGACCCACACGACCCCGGCGAGTATTCCGGCAAGCACCGGAAGCACCCAGAGCGCATCGCCGCGCCGCAGTTTTGCCTGGGCAACCAGACGGTCATACTCCTGATCGGAGTAGCCGGAGAGTTCGGGAATGTTCAGAATCTGTAGCATCAAGTTTTTCTTGAATGGCGGTCATACGCACTATCGGGTGGAGCGCCGGTTGTTTCCGCTGTTTTCGATGCACCGCTCTCCGCGCCATCTCGCCAGTCTGCGCCCATCTGAACCTGCCCGCACTCCGGACAGATCACACGCCCCTGATCGTGTGGCAGTCCGTTGAGTGAATACCGGCATTCGGCGCAGACGTTCCATACCCGATCGCCGCCCGCCGCAAACGGCTCTCCAGAACCACCGCCGCGACTCGCTGCCACCTCCAGGAGCCCGCGACATATCCAACTGCCACCGCCGTCAACAGCAGAAACGGAAACACCGGATGCACACGCCCGGAGCCGCTGACCTGCCCAACAAACATGGCCCCGCACGGCACGACACCCACCAATCCCGCCACCATCATCCCGAACACCACCGCTTCCACGGCGAGTTCTTTCCGAAACCCGTCCAGCATTCGCGCGGCCTCCACCCGCGCCTGACTCGGCGAGAGATGGTCGAACGCGCGAAAGACATGGTGCAGTGGTGGCCACGGCCAGGGCATGGCCTGATTGTTGACCGGCAAGTGTCCGAGCAAGACGGTCTGGAGGGCGATCAAGAATTTTTCAACCCTTTTTCACGGCCCAGTCACGCGCTCAGCGACAATCGTCGCTGTAACACCTTGCGGTGCGGCTGGAACTTGCACGTAGAGCTTGTTGTCCATGCCACATTCCGGGCACCGCACAACGCCGGAATGCACGGGCAGACCGATCAACTGATAGTCGCACCGGAGGCAACGCGTCTGCGCGAGTTCCTTCCGGACCGCCCATCGCAGCCACACGTCTCGGATCATCAATCCGATGACCAGGCCAATCGCAACCGGGACAAGCACCCCGGCAAGTGCGGCTACGACGCTCATCACGCTCGATTGAAACGACATCGCAAACGCCGTGTTCTGTACCGATGTGAGCAGCCATCCCTCGATCAACAATGCGAGCACGATGAAAAGCAGGACTGCACCAACCGCCACAATACCAACCAGAATCATCGACACAATGTGCTTCCACTTCGCCCGCCGGATATACCACTCGCACTGCTGGTCATCGAACTGATCCAGTTCCTTGAACGCCCGATAGACCTTGCCGAGTGGGATCCGCATGGCGTGCTCACTTCACCGCCGGAAATAGAAACTCCAGCGCCGCGCCAAACCGCTTCCCCCACGCCTCCTCATTGTGTGTCGCGCCCTCGTCGATCACCAGCCGGAACCGATCCTGCTTCAGCCCATGCCCCTGCGCCAGTTCCTTGAAGGCCTGCGCCATCGCCACATACTGCTTGTTCACCGGCTCGTTGCCCGCGTCTTTCCCCGTTTCCTTGCCACCCATGCCAAACGCCACCTTCTGCGGCCAGGTTTTCGCCGCCGCAAAGTGCTTGAACGCCGCGCGCTCCTTGGCCACCAGCGGCATGCTCTCCGCGAGCACCTTGCCGTACACATCCGGATGCGTCACGCCCGCTTCCATCGCGATAATCGCGCCCAGCGATGCGCCACCAACGCCAGTGCTCTCCGGCCCGGTGCGCACGCGGAACGCCCGCTCGATGCGTGCCCGCACCTCGCCATCTAGAAACTGCACGAACTCCCCGCCCCGCGGTTGTACCTTCTCGATCATCTCAAACGGCAGATACTCCTGCGAGCGCAGCCCGCCCGCGTTGGGAATCCCCACGATAATCAGCGGCTCGATCTTTCCACCCTCGATCATCCTCGCCGCCGTCTCATCCGCGCTCCAAGATGCTGGCGCGCCGTCTATCTTCTCGAACAGGTGCTGCCCATCCATCATGTACAGCACGGGATACGTCTTGCTCTTGTTCTCCGCCGCGTCATAGCCCGGAGGCAGCCAGACCAGCAGATCGCGCGACAGCGCACTCGCGCCCGGCCCGCCGCCCCCTACCACTTCCACACGCTTGAGCGAGCCGGCTTTCACGGTGATGGCACGGTATCGATCCGTCGCGCTCGCCTTGGCCGTTCCAGGAATCGCATCATGCCAGTTCTCGACAGCCAGTTCGATCACCGGCTTCTCGCCCGATTTGATCTTGGAGATATCCACCAGCGGCAGCAACCGGTTGTCAACATTCTTGAAGTCGCTCGTCACTTCAACATTGTCCCAGGAACCGCGCGCGAACTTGAACGCGATCCGCGAGTCCAGCGTCGGCTTCTCCCACACGATCCGCCACTTCTGATCCGACTGCGCCTGAAGCTGCATCTGCGGGTCCGCAGGATTCCATCCATTGTGGCTGGATGCCATGTTGATCGGGCTGGAGGCGTTTGCCTTCTGCGACTTGTCCGTCACCATGATGATGAAGCCCTGCGCCAGTGACTCCGGCTGCACCATTTTCGCGTCTTGCTTCGAATCGGGCTTCACATCGGGCTTCGCATCTTGCTTGGTGACATTCGCCGCAGGTTGTGCCGCTGCCGCGTGGCTCACCTTCGCGACCGGCGCAGGCCGGATGAACTTCGGCAAGCCCTTCGTCCCGAACAGCCACGCCTGCATCCCGACCAGCGTCGCCACAACGACGAGCAGCCAGCCCCACACAAACAGCTTGCCCATGGAGTTTCCCTTTATTGCCATAGTCAAATCAGAGCCGAAGGGCGTAAGCCGCCGTTTGAAAGTGGCACGGGCTTACCAGCCCGTGTTCGGGCCGCCTCGGCCCGAATGTGTTGGTTGAGTTCATGTGAACCGGCGGCTTGCGCCGCTCGGCTCTGAACTCACTTCGCAGCGTGGTTCTTCGCGACCTCGCTCCAGTTCACCACGTTCCACCACGCCGTCACATAGTCCGGGCGCCGGTTCTGATAGTGCAAGTAGTACGCGTGCTCCCACACATCCAGCGCCAGGATCGGCTTGCCCTCGCAGCCCGCGATCGCTTTGCCCATCAGCGGATTGTCCTGGTTCGCCGTCGAGCAGATCTGCACGCCGCTGCCGTCCGCTTTGACCACCAGCCACACCCATCCTGAACCGAAGCGCCCCGCCGCGGCCTTGGCGAACTCATCCTTGAAATGCGCAAAGTCACCGAACGCGGCCTTGATCGCCGTCGCCACCTCGCCCGTCGGCTCTCCGCCGCCACCCTTGCCCGGAGCCGCCATCAGCTTCCAGAACATCGAGTGGTTCACATGCCCACCCGCGTTGTTCCGCACCGGGGCGCGCTTGTCGTCGGGCAGGTCGGCGAGATTTTTGATGACCTCAACCGGGTCCATGCTCGCCCACTTCGTCCCGTCAAGCTGCTTGTTGGCGTTGTCCACGTACGCCTTATGGTGCTTGTCGTGATGGATTTCCATCGTTTTCGCATCAATGTGCGGCTCAAGCGCGCTGAACGCATACGGCAGTTCGGGCAAGGTGAAAGCCATCGGAAACTCCTTGGGTTTGGGGCATCGGGAATGCCCGCCTGTTCAGGTGGTTTCCCGAGTGTTTCAGTGTTCTCTCCGAATCGGAGGCCGATTCGGCCCGGAAGTCATACCCGGGTTGCAAAGGTCAAGTAAATGATGTATCTTGGCGACTCGCTTAGCCAGACGGGTCAGTTTACCCCGTTTGACTTTCATAGTGCGAGTCTACGCCACGCTCTGGGAATGGTCCAAACCGGCCACCTACTTGCAGCCCCACCAGACCAATGCCGCGGCTTGCGGCCTCTTCTGCACCGAACTCCGGTCGCGGGGGAACTCGGACTGGAAGTAGATGCCGCGGCCCGAAGGACTGGGTTTGCGCTCTGGTATGTTGCTCGTTCATGGATGGTCACTATCGGGTTTTCCCGCACCTCGCAGGGTTCGGTCTAGTTGTCCACACTCATGTGGACAAGTCTGGTATCCCGGATTGTGAATATGTGGAGTTTGCTGGGGCTGAATGCGGAACGAAATCTTGGTGAAACCGTACAAAGGGTAGTTTGGTGAAGCTGGAATGGTTCCAGCAAGCGTCTGATAGTGAGATCCGGATAACCGGCTGCGAGAATGAGCTGATTGTGCGGCTATCTGACGCGGAAACAACTCGATGTCTTGGGGGTCAGACCCCTATTCGTGTGGTACAGTGAAGTTGATTGTCTGATAAGGCCGGTGGATTCTGGCCCGTTGAAACCGTCGTTCTGAACGCCCGAACGGATACGGACGTACAGAACTTGTAGGAGATTCGCAAAGGCGCTGTGAAGCAGGTGTCGAACTCGTTCGGGTGCCGTTGGCAGGATGCTACGGCTTCGTTCGCCGAGGACGGCGCGTGTAGAGCAGTGCGGTGTTCTGGCAGGGCAAGCCGATGTAGGCCGCCCGTGCCAACCAGGACAGCGGTTCCAAGTCGAACCACCTGCCGTGGAAGCCACGTTTGGCGACCGGTTCGGACAGGCCAAACAGGGCATGAGCCCGCTAGGAAGACAGATGGTGAACATGAAACACACACTCAGCCCTCTTGAACAGCATCGTCGCAAGACGCGCGTGCAGCTCAGCTCGGACCTCACCGGGCGCGGCGTCGGCACGCCCAAGGCGCGGCGTTCTCTCTCCAAGGAAGACGAAAAACTCCTCGCCGCGCTGCTCAATCCGGCCAACCCCATCGACTACATCGACTCAACGGCCTTCCGCGAGCCGACCGCCGAGCAGATCATCTACACCCAAGGTGGCGACATCGCCAAACCGGATACCTCCTGGTATCACCCGGTGATGGATGACCTGTCCCCCGGCAAGCACCGGACGGTGAAGAGCACCCAGCAGGTGATCCTGACGGGCGCGCAGGAAAAGATTCTCTTCCACAAGTTCAACTACGCGCGATTCCGCGTGAGCGAGCTGCAGAAGAAGATCTGGGTTTCTGATGCGCGTAAGCCGACACCCGATCAGGCGGAGGACATGCTCAAGTGGTACCGCATCGCCGAGCGTGTGCGCGAGCAGATCGCCGAGACCAATCTCGCGCTGGTGCTTGCGATGGCCAAACGCACCCGCATGAGCGAGGTGGACTTTGCTGATCTGGTCAGCGAGGGGAACATGGCCCTGCTCCGCGCCGTCGATAAGTTCGACGCCGGTCGCGGGTACAAGTTCTCCACATACGCCTGCCGCGCCATCCTGAAGGCGTTCAGCCGTCAGGGCATGAAGCTCAGCAAGTACCGTCAGCGCTTCCCGACGGACTTTGACCCGAAGCTTGAGCGCTCGAACTACCTCGAGACCAAGCGGGCCGACTTCGAGAAGGACGCCGCGGAAGAGGTCAAGCGGATCGTGCTGGAGAATCGTGCGGACCTGACGGATGTCGAGCGCACGGTGATCGAGCATCGGTTTGGGCTTGAAACAACCGACGGCGAGAAGCCGATGACCCTGGAGCAGGTCGGCCAGATCATCGGTGTCACCAAGGAACGCGTGCGCCAGATCCAGAACAAGGCGATGGAGAAGATCCGCGTCGAACTGGAGAGCAAGTTCCTGGGCGTGAAGCCCCCCGAGGCGCCCGGCGCCGAGGGTGCTGCGCCCTCTCTCCAGCCCACCGGGGCGAGCATGCATTCCGGAATGCCGAGCGTGATGCCCGGCTCCAACGGGCGGCACGAGGACTTCGAGGAACTGGTTGCGTTGAACTGACGGTGAGCCCTTTTGTTTCCCCAAGCCCCGCCGATAACGGCGGGGCTTTTTCTTGCCGGTGACGGAACCAGTTGCCATATTTACGGGTTGAGAATACCATATTGCTGTATGAAGACGACACTCGACATTTCCGATCCCATCCTCGATCGGCTCCGTGCAAGAGCCGCACGCGATGGCACCAGCATGAAGACGTTGGTCAACGCCGCGCTTCGCCAGTTCCTCGGTGCCAGCGGGGGTCCGCGCCCCAAGAAGTTCAAGTTGCGCGATGCTTCCGTGAAGGGCAACGGACTCGCGCCCGGCATCCGAGAGGGTGACTGGGAACAGATCCGCGACATCATCTACGAGGGCCGCGGCGGGTCGCCACAGCCATGATCGCCGTGGACACCAACATTCTCGTCTACGCCCACCGATCAGAATCGACGTGGCATCAAGCCGCTCTGGCGAGTATTCGGTCATTGGCGGAGAACGACGCGACATGGATGATCCCGTTTCCGTGCCTGCACGAGTTTCTTGCGGTGGTCACCAACCCGCGGCTGTTTACCAGATCGAGTACGCTCGAGGAAGCGATTGACCAAGTCGATGCCTGGAAAGAATCGCCGTCACTGGTGATTGAACATGAGTCCAGGCAGCACTGGCCAACCCTCAAATCACTGCTGAGACATGGCAAGACGCTGGGAGGGGCAATCCACGATGTCAAGGTCATCGCGATCTGCCTGGATCATGGCGTCAGCGAGGTTTGGACGGCGGATCGGGATTTCAACCGATTTCCCCAGTTGCGGACCCGCAATCCACTCGTTGAACACCGAGCAAAATAGCCGTTGCTGCAAGCATTCAAAGTGGGAACCACGAGCGAGCACCCGCCGAACGGTTCCCATGCCGTCCGTGCGTGCGCCGGGCGGGATGTGCCCTTCCATGCCATGGCCGGCGGAAGCGGGCGGGTGCGTCCGGGTTATCGTGCGTATTCTGTCGGCGATCGGTTGACCATTGTCCTCAAACGGAACTCATTCCTCCCCGGCCTCCGCCGGTGCGGCACACGAAACTCCAACCAAGTCGGCGCCCGCCGCCGGCACAAACGGCACCCACTCCATGAGCTTGAACAGCGACACCGAATCGGCCCCGGCGCATACCGGGCATGTCACCCTGGACCCGGACGCGAAGCATGATCCGCACGCGACGCGGTTCGGCGACTTCCTCAAAGCGTCCATCAAGTTCGAGGCCTCCGACCTCATCATGAAGACGGGGCAGAAGCCGAAGATCCGTCTGCGCGGCGCACTCAAGCCGCTGGACACCACGCCGGTCACGTTCGAGGAGTTCGTGTCCATCACGAAGCACATCCTCAACGAAGAGCAGATAAAGGACCTGCACCACTACGGCTCGGTTGACTTCGCGTACGACTACGACGAGCACACCCGCTTCCGCGTGAACCTGTTCCAGGCCCGCGGCAAGCTCTCGGTCGCGGCGCGGCGCATCTCCTCCAACATCCGGCGATTTGAGGACCTGTTCCTCCCGCCCGTCATGGAAGAGATCGCCATGCAGCCGCAGGGCATCGTGCTCCTCTGCGGCGTCACCGGCTCTGGCAAAACCACGACCATCGCGGCCATGCTCGATTATGTGAACGAGCGCAAGCCCGTCCACATCGTGACCATCGAGGACCCGATCGAGTACATCTTCACGGACAAAAAGGCGACGATCAACCAGCGCGAGATCGGCATCGACTGCCTGGACTTCAAGATCGCCCTTCGCGCGCTGGTGCGCGAGAACCCAGACATCGTGCTGGTGGGCGAGATGCGCGACAAGGAGACTTTCGAGGCCGCGCTGCACGCCGCCGAGACCGGCCACCTTGTGTACGGAACCATCCACGCCTCATCGACGACGCAGACGTTCAGCCGTATTTACGGCCTGTTCGAGACCGAGGAAGTCGAGCAGGTGCGGCGCATTCTGGCGTACCAGATGCGAGCGTTCGTGTATCAGAAGCTGCTGCCGACGCTGCACGAAAAGATTCACCGCATCCCCGCGCTGGAGATCATGCTCAACAACGCCGTGGTGCGCAAGCACATCCTGGACGGGCGCGAGGGTGAGCTGCGCGAGTATCTGAACGCTATCGAAGCCCTGCAAGTCGGCATGAAGGATTTCAACCAATCGTTGGTGGAACTTGTGGAAAAGGAAATGATCCACATGCGCGTCGCGCTGGAGAACAGCCCGAACGTGGACGACCTGCAGATGCGCTTGAAGAGACTCGGCTAAGCGCCCGTCCGCGGCCCTTCCGACAACCGACCATGTTTCCCACAGCCCGGGTCTTTCGCCCGGGCTGTGTTGTTTTTCACCTCATGCGGGGTGCGCCGACACGGGCGGGACGCCCGTGCCTCGGACCCTGCCCGGACAACCCCGCACATTCGCCGCACATTCCTGCAACCCGGAATGCACATTTGGCGGAAAGTTGTGTACCCTATTGATCCCTCTCGGGCTGTTGACGGCCGGTTCGCTGGCCCGGGCTGGGAGTATCGACTTCGATCGCACGTGCGCCTCCACCCGACCATTCGGCAGCCCACTCGGGAGCATTCATGCCCACCTCGGACGTTCTGACGACTTCCCTTTCCCCACTCGCCTCGCTCGGCCTGCCGACGCTGCTGGCACAGGCCGCGGACCCGAAGGCCGCGTACTTCCTGGTCAGTTGGTACAAGCCACTTGCGATGCTGGTGCTGTTCCTGCCGTGGGCGTGGGTGGTGTCGAAGATTTACGACAAGCACGCGGGGCAGTTCTTTCTGCCGCGCCGGAAGTGGAACCTTGTCCACATGGGCGCGGCGCTCGCGGCCCTGTGCGCCGTGCTGATGATCGGCCTGTTCATGCCCGGCTCCGAGGCCGGTTTCTGGATCGGCTTCGGGATTGGGCTCATCATCCTCGCGGCGGACATGTACGCGTATGTCCATGTAGCGAACAAGGATGATCGCGTGCCCGAGCGGCACCACATCACCTGGGCCACGTTCTTCAAGCCGCCGGACAGCAAGAAGAAGAAAGTCGCCAAGGGGCCCATCGAAGTCAAGTACGCGATTCGCGGACAAGACGAGAAGGGGAAGTACACCAAAGTCGTCGCCGCACCGGTGCCGGAGACACCGGAGATGGAAGTCCGCGTGGCAGCGGAGAAGCTGTACGCTGGCGTGCTCAGGGCGCGGGCCTCGCAAGTGGACATCGCGTTGACGGGCAACCCGGACGGCGGGTATGGCGCGAAGCTGATGGTGGACGGCGTGTATCAGCCGGGCGAGACGATGCCTGCGGCCAATGCCGCGAAGGTAATGGACTTCTTCAAGAGTGCCGCCGGGCTGGACGTGGCGGATCGCCGGCGCAAGCTGCAGGCCAACTGCCAGTTTGAGGACACAGCCGGGAAGCACAATGTTCGCGTGACCAGCGTGGGCGGACAGGGCGGGCTTCGCGTGAGTTTGCTGCTGGACCCGGATATTGCGGTGACCAAGAAGCTCGAAGAGCTCGGTATGTTGCCGATGCAGCTTGAAGAGGTCAAGAAGATCGTCGATGATTCCAAGGGCGTGGTGCTCATCACCGCGCCGCGCGACAACGGGCGGACGACGCTGCTGTACAGCATCATCAAGAAGCACGACGCGTACATCAACAACGTGCAGACCGTGGAAGTAGATCCGCAGGCGATCCTCGAGGGCGTGCGCCCCAACAAGTTTGATGCCCAGTCTGACGCGAATCTTCCCGCTGGCGCGACCGGGCCGGAGTTTGCAACGCTGGTCCGATCGATCATGCGCCGCGACCCGCAGGTAGTGGCGGTGGCCGAGCTGCCGGACGCGGCGACGGCCAAGGAAGTCAGCCGCGCCGACCACGAGCGCACCCGCGTGTACCTGAGCTTCAACGCACCGGACCCGCTGGTGGGCGTGCAGTCGTGGGTGAAGTTCGTTGGCGATCAGCGCGCGGCGGGCGAGTGCCTGCACGGCGTGATCGCGGGCAAGCTGCTCCGCAAACTGTGTACGAACTGCCGCGTGGCGTATCCGCCCGCACCGGACATGCTCAAGAAACTGGGCATCCCGGAGGGCAAGGTGCAACAGCTCTTCAAGAAGGGTGGGCAGGTGCTCATCAAGAACAAGCCCGAGACCTGCCCTGTCTGCAATGGCAGCGGCTACCACGGGCAGGACGGCGTGTATGAGGTCTGCTTCTTTGATAAGGAAGAGCGAGACCTGATCGTGGCGGGCAATATGAGCGGATTGAAGGCGGCGATGCGCAAGCGGAACACGCCGACGATCCAGCAGGTGGCGATCCGCAAGGCCGTGGACGGCGTGACGAGTGTTGAAGAAGTCATGCGGATCACGGGCGGCGATGGAACTGGTGCGGTAGTTCCCGCTGGCGGCGGCGGACCGCCGCCGCCTGGTGCCGGCGCACCGAAACAACCCGCTCCCGCCTCCCCTGCGGCCGGCGCGGCGAAAAAGTCCTAGTCGCTGATTTGTACTTGCTCCGGCGTGCCACGAGGCGCGTCAAACCGTTTGGATTCAGACCAAGACCCGCTTGGCTCCCGAGACCTTCCCATGATTCTCAGTCTGATCGTCATCGTCGTCGCCGGAATGATCGCTTACATCTGGTCGGCGCGCGGCTTCTTCTCATCGTTTCTGCACATGCTGTGCGTGATCGCGGCGGGCGCGATCGCGTTTGCGTTCTGGGAGCCACTGGCGCTCTGGATGCTCTCCAGCGACACGTCTCAGGGGGGCACGCTGATTGATCTCGCGTGGGGCGTGGCACTGGGCGTGCCGTTTGCCATCATCCTGACGATCCTGCGGGTGGCGTGCGACAAGATCGTGCCGTTCAATCTGGACTTTGACGGGCCTGCGAATCTCATCGGCGGGCTGGGCTGCGGCGCGGTTTCGGGGACGATCACCGCGGGCATCCTGGCAATGTCCGTCGGCTTCACACGCCTGGACACCGAGTTTCTTGGGCACAAGCCGGTGATCTACTCGACTTCGGGCGGCTCGCTGGTGCGCGGCTCGGGTCTGTATTTTCCGGCGGACAAACTGACGGCGTGGTTCTACGGCGCGCTCTCCAACGGCACGCTGGTTCCCACCAGCAGCGATGCACAGAATCGCCCGTTCTCGCTGGGGCGCATGCACCCGGAGCTTGCGGATGAGGGTCCGATGCTGAGGGTAAACTGGGAAGACGGCAAGGCCAAGTCCACGCTCCCGCCGGAGGCGTTCGAGGTGCTGGCACGCCAGAAGTTCGAGCCCGCGAATGCACCAGAGTCGCTCTTTGGAGATAGTTTCGAGGTCAATCGCAAGGACACCTTTGAGTATCTGACAGGGGAAAAAGCCAGCGCGGCTAACTCGTACATTGAGTCGTTCGTTGTCCGGTTCAAGGCGGGCGCGAAGGAACAGTCCGGGCGCATCGTTGTTGGTACCGGGCAGATTCGGCTGCTGGTGCAAAGAGACGCGAACGATCCGTACTCCACCATGAGCATCACGCCGGTGAGCGTGGTCTCGCAGGCGACGGGCGACAAGCCCCTCTACGGGCGCTGGCGATACAACGCACCGAACGTGTTCATTTCCTCCGTCGGCGGGCGCGACGATGCACCGATGGCCTTCGAGTTCGTCACTCCCAAGGGCGCGACGCCCATCGCGCTATACGTCAAGGGCGTTCGATTCGATGTCTCCGCGATGCAGCCATCCGCGGCGTATTCCTCGCAAACCGCGCGCGATGCCGCCATTCGTTCCGGGGCATATGTGCCGACCACCCAGGCCAAGCCGATCGAGTGGGGACGCGCCGTCAAGATGAAGGGCGACACCGCGTCTCTCGGCGACAGCACGCTAGTTGTTCGACCGCAAATGCCATTCTCCGTGACCCTGCAGAAGGACATTCTGTATGGGCTGGAAGTGGACGACACCAACTCGATCAGTGGCGGTGGGCTGGCGAAGTTCGACAAGAAGGACATCGCCCCCTTCGGCACGGACCCGAAGCTGCAGGTCCGCAAGTTCGCGGTGACCGATGACACCAACATCGTGCAGGTCATCATGGACGGAAAGAACAAGCAGTTCGGTTTCCTCTCCGACGCCGCGGCCGGATACGACCGCGAGGCGGCACCGGTGGTGGTCGATTCCAGCGGCCAGCAGTATTCCGCGATCGGATATGTGTACAAGGGCGCGGGGCAGACGTGGATCTACTTCAACCCCCAGGCACCGCTCAAGAGCACCATCGACCGCGAGCTGCCGATCCTGACGCGCAGCCAGCCGGACCAGGAGTTGGTGCTGATCTTCCGCGTGAGCAAGAACGTCAAGATCAAGGGCGTCGCGATCGGCGGCCAGGGGCTGGTGGAGTTTCAGAAGCCGGAGCCGGAAGTGAGGTAAGAGGAAGGGATCGAGGGATCAGGAGATCAAGGGATCGAGGGAAAGGCACTGAAATACAAAGACCCCGGGCCGTTGGCTCGGGGTCTTTCTTTGATCGGTGCTGCGAAAGTGGAACGTTCTGGAATCCGCGGGATTCGCTCCCCGAGCGTCGCTCATCCCGGGCGTGTGATCACGAGTAGATCGGCCGCAGCTTGCGCTCCAGATGGCGGAGCAGCGGGTCCGCGCCCAAGGGCTTGCCGGTGAGCATCTCGCAGAGTTCGCCGGCGCGGTAGCGCTTGCCGTGGGAATGAATGTTGGTGTTCAACCACTTCTTGAGCTGGGTAAAGTCGCCGCGCGACATGTGGGCGGAGAGGTCGGGGATCTGCTGGTTGATGGTCTCCCAGAGCTGGGCGCAGTAGAGGTTGCCGAGGGTGTAGGTGGGGAAATAGCCGATGAGGCCGAAGGCCCAGTGGACATCCTGCAGGCAGCCGCGCCGGGCGTCGGGCACATCCACGCCGAGATATTTTTTATACGCAATGTTCCACTCACCGGGCAGATCGCGGACCTTGATCGCGCCGGAGATCAGCCCGCGTTCGATGTTGAAGCGGATGAGCACATGCAGGTTGTACGTCGCCTCGTCGGCCTCCACGCGTATGAGCGAAGGCGTGGCGGTGTTCACGGCGGAATAGACCTGATCGGGCGTGAAGCCGTCCAGCGGCGAGCGCCCGTCCGCGCCAGCGGTCATCTTGCGGGCGTGCGGCAGCAGCCACTGCCAGAACTCGCGCCCGCGCCCGACAAAGTTCTCCCACATGCGGCTCTGGCTCTCGTGGATGCCCAGGGAAATATCACTGGCCAGCGGCGTGCCCAGCAGCGGCGGGCGTTTGGGCAGGCCTTGGTCGTACAGCCCGTGGCCGCCCTCGTGCATGGTGCCGTAGAGGGCATCGCTCCAGTGCTGCTCGCGATAGCGTGTTGTAAGACGCGTGTCGCCCGCGGCGATGCCGGAGCAGAAGGGGTGCGCCGTGGTGTCCAGCCGTCCGGCGTCAAAGTCAAAGCCCATGGCGCGGAGCACGAACTGGCCAACCTCGTGCTGCTGCGCGGCGGGAATGGTCACATTCAGCGGGGCATCAGATGGTTTTTTTCCGCTGCTTTTGAGGTCTTTGACCAATGCGCTCAGGCGCGCGGCGAGAGGCGTGAAGATTCCCTCGATCTGCTTCGCGGTTGCGCCGGGTTCGTACTGGTCGAGCAGGGCATCGTACAACTCGCCGCCGGGTGGCACGCCGAGGCACTCGGCCTTGCGGCGCGTGAGTGAGATCATCTTCTCCAGCCACGGCTCGAAGAGCGTGAAGTCGCTCTTCTCGCGGGCCTCTTTCCAAACCTCTTGCGCCTGAGAGCCGGTGCGCGCCAGATCGGCTACCAGATCGGTGGGAATCTTGGTGGCGTGGTCGTAGTCGCGGCGCATCTCGCGGATGTTGCGGGCGTCGGGGCTGGTAGCGGTCGCGGTGAGCAAGTGGTCGCGCTCGCAGGTGCCGATCAGGTCGCCGATGGCGCGGCTGGTCGCCTTCTCGTGCGCGAGCGCGGAGATGAACGCGATCTGCTCGGCCCGCTGCGCCGCCGCGGCGGGGGGCATGTAGGTTTCCTGGTCCCAGCTGAGCAGGTGCGTGATCGAGGTGATCGTCCCGACCTCGGTCAGGAGTGTGCAAAGATTGGTGTAGTGTGCGGGCGGGGAGGCGGAAGGCGCGGCGACTGACGACATGCGAAGCTCCAAGGCCCCTCTGCTCGCGGGGCGATCCGGAGGATATCGAGCCGAAAGCACAAACGCGGCTATTTCTTGGCCTTCTTGAGCGTCTTTGCGGGCAGGGCGGCGGGGGCGAAGAGTTTGGCGAAGGAATCAGATTTGGTTGCCAATGCGAAATCCTTGGCGGTAATTCCCGCCGCGTCGTGGGTGCTGAGGGTCAGCGTGACCTTGTTCCAGCGGATCAGGATGTCCGGGTGGTGCTGGTCGAGCTCGGCCTGCTCGGAGACCTTGTTCACAAACTTCATCGCTTCGATAAAGTCCTTGAACTGAAAGGTGCGGTGAATCTGGCCGCCGGTCTGGGCCCAATCGGATGCGGCCTTCATGGCTTCCGCGACTTGCTCCGCCGTCATCTTGTCCATCGAAAGACGCTCCTGCACTGGGACCGCAGCGAAAGCCGCGAAACGCCCGAACTGGGACGGGAGTGTATCGTGTTCGCCCCGCGAGCAGGATTTGGCCGCGGGGAATGACCATGACGCCCCCCCTCCACCCAACCGACAGCCCATCCCCCCCACCGATCGGCGCGACGCGGACCACGCGGCTCGCGCCCTCGCCCACCGGTGCGCTGCATTTGGGAAACGCACGGACATTTCTTATCACATGGGCGATGGCGCGCAAGCAGGGTTGGCGATTGCTGCTTCGGATTGAGGATCTGGACACGCCGCGGGTGAAGCCCGGTGCGATTGATGCGATCACGGACACGCTGGCGTGGCTGGGGATGGATTGGGATGCGCCGATCGTTGGGCCACGCGAGAATCCGCTGGTGCAGTCCAGCGATCTGGAGCCGTATCGAGGCGCGATGCGAACGCTGTCGGAGCAGGGGCTGGCGTATCCGTGCGAGTTGACGCGGGCGCAGATCGAACAGGCGGCGAGCGCGCCGCAGGAGGGCTCGCACGAGGTGGCGTTTCCGGCGACGCTGCGCCCGGAGATTGCCGGGGCGCCGATGGACTTTGACATGGCGCAGCGGGACGCGGGGCAATCGGGGCGCGAGCCAAGCAGCAGCGCGAACTGGCGGTTCTTCTGCGAGCCGGGCGTGGTGGAGTTTGCGGATCGCTTCGCGGGCCCGAGCGCGTACGACCCAAGCGAGAATGTCGGCGACTTTATTCTGTGGACAAAACGCGACCAGCCGAGTTACCAGCTCGCGGTGGTGGCGGATGATGCGCGGCAGGGTGTAAACACCGTCATTCGCGGCGATGACCTCCGCGATTCTGCGGCGCGGCAACTGCTGCTGTATCGGGCGCTCGGATACTCAAAAGGTTCGGAGCCGGAATACTGGCACCTGCCGCTGGTGGTGGGAGAGGATGGGCGGCGGTTGGCCAAGCGACACGGGGACACCCGCGTGGAGATGTACCGCGAGCGCGGCGTGGCACGCGAGGCGTTGATCGGGCTGATTGCGTATTGGTCCATCCCCGGCCTGTCGCGGAAGGAGATGTCGGCGGCCGAGTTCAAGGATCGCTTTGATCCGGCTACGATGGTGCGGAAACCGATCGTGTTTACTCAAGAGGACGACGCATGGCTCCTGTCTCGACGCGTGCAAGCATGATGTGGCTGATGTGGACGATCTCACTGCTGCTCTCATCGGCCCTGCATGGGTGTGATACGCCGGGCGCATCGGCGACGCTCCCGGTGAACGGCGGCAAGACCAACGTCACGATTGCGGGCAAGGTCTTCAAGCTTGACGTCGCGGCCGACGACGCCGTGCGCTACAAGGGGCTGGGCGGGCGGACATCCATTGACGACGACGGCGGCATGATCTTCACGTTCCCGAAGGCCGCGTGGCGGGTGATGGGCTTTGTGATGCGCGACTGCCCGATCGATATCGACATCCTGTATCTGGATGCCGCTGGGCGCGTGCTGATGACGTATGAGATGAAGGCCGTGCTCCCCCCCCGCGACCCGGCGAATGGCGAGGGCAATCCGGGCGATATCAACAACGAGAAGTACGAGGCGCGGCTGAAGCAGTACTTGAGCGTGTATGCGTGCGCCTTTGCAGTGGAACTCAAGGCCGGGTCCATCCAGAAACTGGGCGTCAAGAATGGCGACAAACTCACCTTTGACACGGATGGCCTCAAGCAGATCGCCAAGTAGACCGATGCTGACCCCGTCCGGACATCGGCGGGCGTGACCGGGACCACGGATGGTCCGGAAACCATGGGCCCGCCCTTCGTCCGGCTTTTAGGTCGGCGCGGCACCCATGCGAACACACAGCATCGCCCTCATCACCGATGCCTCCCCGCTGGAGGAGCCCACGCATTGGTGGGAACCAATGCTTCGCGCCTGGCCGGCGGGCGTGCCGCTTCCAAAGCTTGAACCGGTGGCCCCCGCGGACGTGCTTCGGCTTGTCGAGCAAGGGAAAGCGCACACGCAGTGGGACGCCGCGGTGATCGCGCTGGAGCCGCCGCTAGATGAAACCACCGCATGCCATGTGCTGGACTCGCTCCAGCAGGCGATGGTACCGACGATCATGCTCGTGCATGGGCCGACGCAGCGGATGGAGAACTTCCATCCCGGGGCGGTGCTGGTGCAACCGATGGATGCGCCGCCAGCTACGACGGCCGCGATGCTGTACGCAATCGCGGCGCGGCAGACGGCGGTGCGCTCCATGGAGCAGAATCTCAAACTCGCGCAGAGCTTTCAGGGCGAGACCTCCGCCGAGATCGACCGGCTGCATCAGGAACTGCTGCTGGCGGCCCGCGTGCAGCGCGACTTCATGCCCAAGCACATGCCGGTGCTTGAGGGCTTCGAGTCTTCGGTGCTCTTCCGCCCGGCGGGGTTTGTCTCCGGCGACACCTACGACGTGACGCGCCTGGACGAGCACCACATCGGATTCTTCCTTGCGGATGCGATGGGGCACGGTGTTCCCGCCGCGCTGATGACGCTGTATCTCACCGGCTCGCTGCCGCGCAAAGAGATCACGGCGACGGGCTATCGAATCGTCTCTCCCGGCGAGGCGCTGAGCCGGCTGAACAACGGATTGCAGGAGTGCATGGCGGGACCGGCGCGATTCGCGACAGCCGTCTGCGGCATCGTGAACACACGCACCGGGCTGATCACGCTCGCGTGCGCCGGGCATCCGCCGCCACTGCGCATCGGGCCGCACGGCGTGCGCCCGGTGGAGGTCTCGGGCATGTTGCTGGGCGTGGTCGCGGACTACGAGTACGAGCAGGTGCAGATCAGATTGGAACCCGACGAGCTGCTGGTGCTGCACTCAGATGGCATCGAGGGGGCGTTCGCGCCGCGAAATCTCGCGGCCGCGGATGTGCCGGTGCGCCCGGCCCCTCCGCACTTTGACTATCTGGCGAACATGCGTCGCGGCGACTCGCTGAAAGACCTGAGCAGCGCGATGATGCGGCTCTCGCAGGACATCGATGCGCAGAGCGGATCGCTGCACCAGGACGATGATGTCACGGTGCTGGCACTGCGAACCGGCCCGGCGACCCTGAAGCTGCGCTCGGCGTGGGAGCAGGAACCGGTGCATCAGCACGAGTGATTCCGGATTTGACCGAATCCTGGGTACCCCGCCGGTCCCCGGCGGGTTTTCTTCTTGATGCAGGAAACAAAGCCAAGACCCGCCGGGGACCGGCGGGGTACCCGGAGCGCGGATCAGCGCACGCGGGTGTCGCTCTCGAGCATGCCGTCCTTCAATCGCACGATCCGCTGGCAGCGCTTGCTGATGCGGTCATCGTGGGTGACTATGACGATGGTCATGCCGCGGGAGTGCAGTTCTTCGATCAGTTGCAGGATCGACTCGCCCGTGGAGGAGTCCAGGTTGCCCGTCGGCTCATCGGCCATCAGCACATGCGGGCTGGTGACGAGGGCGCGAGCAATGGCGACGCGCTGCTGCTGGCCGCCCGAGAGCTCGCGCGGCCGGTGGCCGAGGCGATCACCAAGCCCCACGAGCGTGAGCGACTCGATCGCACGCCTGCGCCGCTCGGCGGCGGCGATTCCCTGATAGAACAGCGGCGTGGCGACGTTCTCGACGATCGACTCCTGCGGGATCAGGTTGAACGCCTGGAACACAAACCCGATGGTGCGCCCGCGAAAACGCGAGAGCTCCGCGTCGTCCATCTGCGCGACGTCCTTGCCGTCCACCAGATACTGCCCCGCCGTCGGCTTGTCCAGACAGCCGAGTATGTTCATGAGCGTGGACTTGCCAGAGCCGGAGGCACCCATGATGGCGAGATACTGGCCGCGCGGGATGGAGAGGTCCAGACCCATGCCGCCGCGGCCGACGGCCTCGACGAGGACGGAGCCGTCGGGCTTGTAATAGGTTTTGCGAACGCCAATGAGCTGCGCGATGGGGCCTGCGGATGCAGACGGTGAGGGAGCGGAGATCGCGGGAGAGTGAGCGGGCACGGGGGATGGTACCGGGACGGATGGGCCGGGATGCGTTACGAGCCCTCCGCGCAAGCGGAGGAAACTGGATTGTTGCGCCTACTTGAATCTGCCTCCGCTGGCGCGGAGGGTCGTGGCGAGTTGCTCGGGGCGGATACGCCCCGGCTCACTTTACTTGTCGGCACCATCGAGCTGCACACGGGCGAGCGCGGTCATGGTGTCCGGCGCCACCTGAAACACTTTGTCCAGGCCGGTGAGCAGCATGACGGACCAGACCTCATCGCGCATGGCGGCGAGCACGAGTTGCCGCCGGCCCTCGGTCACACGCTTGCGCAGCCGCAGCAACTGCGCGATCTGCGAGGAGTTCAGGTAGCTCACGCCCCCGAAGTTCATCACGACGTGGGGCGTCTGCTCAACCGGCGTTTTCTTCAGCTGCGCGAAGAGCGCGGAGAACTCCTCCGAGAGTTCGGGCTCGTCGGAGAGATCGCAGAGGAGGATGCCTTCGGACCATTCGGTGGGCATAGTGAATGTGGGATGGGCGATGTCGGATGTGGGATGTGAAGAACGCTCTGCTCAAATCAGTGCAATCAGATGTCGCTACGCGGAGATATCAATCCTCCTTGGCCACTCGCGCCGCGGCGACCACCGTGTCGCCCTCGTCGAGCTTGGTGACGCGGACGCCCTGCGCGCCGCGCCCGGTTTCGCGGATCTCCGCCGTGGGCATTCGCACAGTCATGCCGCTCTTGGTGATGACAACAACATCATCACCTGTCATGATGCCCAGCGCCGCGACGGACTTGCCGTTGCGCTCGCTGGCGTCGATATCCACGCGCCCCTTGCCGCCGCGGGTTTGGGAACGCATCGGGCCGGTCTCGGGAGCGACGCGATACTCGTCGATCGGCGTGCGCTTGCCGTAGCCGTTCTCGCTGATGGTCAGCAGCGTGAGCGAGGGATCAATGGTGGTGGTCGTCTCGTCCGGGTTTCTCTTCATGGGCACGCGGATCGCGCCGATGACCTCATCGCCCTCGGAGAGTTCGATGCCCTTCACGCCCGACGCGGGGCGGCCCATGACGCGGGCATCCTGCTCATCGAAACGGATGGACATGCCACTCGCAGTTGCGAGCAACACGTCATCATCACCAGTGGTTTCCAGAACATCAAGAATCTCGTCGGCGGGCTTCCCGTCGGTGCCTTCCTTGAGGCCAACGGCGATCAGGCCGCTCTTGTTGACATTGCGATAGTCCTTCAGCGGCGTGCGCTTCACGATGCCCTGCTTGCTGATGAACGTGAGGTAGTGGCTGGACTGCTCGAAGTCCTTGATCGCCAAGAACCCGCGGACCTTTTCGCCGTCCTTCAGTTCGATCAGGTTGACGATCGGCCGCCCCTTGCTGGTGCGCGGCATCTCCGGAAGCTCGTAGACCTTGATCTTGAAGCAGCGGCCCTTGTCGGTGAAGCAGAGCAGATCGTCGTGCGTGGAGGCCACGAACATGTGCTCGATAAAATCCTCTTCCTTGGTCGCGCCGCCGATGATGCCCTTACCGCCGCGCCCCTGCTGGCGATAGGTGCTCAGCACCACGCGCTTGGCGTAGCCCTGATTCGAGATGGTAACGGCCATGTCCTCGACCTGGATCAGCGCGCCGATGTCGATCGCGGAGCCGTCGCCGCCATCTTGAATCTCTGTCACGCGGTCGCCGAGGTATCGCTTGGTGTCCGCGTTGCCGGGGACCACGACCTTGGTGGTGAGATAGCGAAACTTCATCACCTCGCAATCGGCCTTGATCATGGCGCGAACGCGCTCGGGCTTGGCGAGGATGTCCTCAAAGTCGAGAATCTGCGCCACCACTTCGCGGTAATCATCGACCAATCGCTCGATTTCCAGACCAACCAGCTGCGAGAGCCGCATGTTGCAGATCGTTTCGGCCTGGATGCGGCTGAGCATCACGCCCCAGTCGTTGCTCCCCGCGCCCTTTTCCTTGGCGCGCCGGATCATCTCCATCAGCCGCGGCGGAATCTGGGCCGCGAACGGGTGCGAGTCCAGAATCTTGAACTTGCGGAGCATCAGCTTTTCGATCGCCTCCAGACGCGTCTGGCTGGAACGGATCAGCTTGATGACCTCGTCGATATCGCAGACCGCGAAGATCATGCCCTCCAGCACATGGGCCCGCTTGCGGGCCTCATTCAGCAGGAAGGTGGTGCGACGGCGGATGACGATCGTGCGGTGCTCGATGTAGTACCTGATCATCTCGATCAAGCTGAGCGTGCGCGGCTGGCGATTCACCAGCGCGATGTTGAAGATGCTAAATGTCTGCTGCAAGGGCGTGAACTGGTAGAGCTGATTCTCCACCACGGCAGGGTCCGCGCCGCGCTTCAGCTCGATCACCACCCGCACCGGACTCTTCGCGCTGGACTCATCGCGTGCATCCGAAATGTCCGTGATCTTCTCCGCCTCAATCGCCGTCGAAATGCTCTCGATGAACGTGCGAAGACCCAAGTTGTAGGGAATCTGCTCAACAACCAACTGCTGGCGGTCCTTCGACCCTTCCAGCGGCTCGACGCGAACCCGCCCGCGAAGCGTCACACGCCCGCGCCCTGTGGAATAGGCCTCGGCAATTCCGCCTCGCCCGAGAATGATTCCGCCTGTGGGAAAATCCGGCCCCTTGATGCCGCGTCGGACGACCCGTGCATCCCGGTTCTCTGAACCGGGGTGCCCCTCATCCACCACATCCGTCATCAGCTCGCCGAGTGTGATGTCGTGCTTCTCCAGCACGCGCACGATGCCATCGAAAATCTCAACGGGGTTGTGCGGCGCGAGCGAGGTGGCCATGCCCACGGCGATGCCGACGCCGCCGTTTACCAGCAGATTGGGGAACTTCGCGGGCAGGATCATCGGCTCCATGAGCCGGTCGTCGTAGTTGGGCTGGAAATCAACGGTGTCCAGCTTGAGATCATCCAGCATGTCCACGGCGGCGTGGGTCATGCGGGCTTCGGTGTATCGCATCGCGGCTGGCGGGTCCGGCGCGATGGAGCCGAAGTTGCCCTGCGGATCGATCAGCGTGGAACGCATTCGCCAGTTCTGGCCCATGTTCACGAGCGTGGGATAGATGACACCCTCGCCGTGCGGGTGGTAGTTGCCCGAGGTGTCGCCCGCGATCTTGGCGCACTTGAGGTGCTTCTTGCCAGGACGCAGGTTCAGATCGTTCATCGCGACGAGAATGCGCCGCTGCGATGGCTTGAGCCCATCGCGGACATCGGGCAAGGCCCGGTCCATGATGGTGCTCATCGCGTACGTGAGATACGAGTCCTGCAACTCGCGCTCGATCTGGATATCGACGATGTGGCCACCACCGCCGCCGCCACCGTGATCGCCGGGCGTGCCGCCACCACCGCCGGGAGGTGTGCCATCGCCGGGGGGCGTCGAGCCGCCACTTGCCGGTGTTGCCGAGTTCGGAACGGGCGAACCCTTGGGCTCCGTCACCTGCGAGGGCTTGGACGCGGCCGCGCCATCTTTGGGCGGCTGATTGCCGGATGCACCGATTCCATTCGTGTCGCCCGCAGGATTCTGGGCGTTCGCCGCCGCGCTGGGCAAATTGGGCACGGAGACTTGCGTCTTATTCGGAGCGTGCTGCGTCTTCTCGGTATCCGGCATCCGTGCGAACCTCCGGCCACGGGGCCAGGGAAGGGGCGAAACAGGGCGTGATTTGAGCGAAAAAGATCATCCGATCACGCTCAACACGTTCGAATTATGTCGAATCTAGGGCGGAAAACCCGCCGCGAACCGAGCCCAAAACCGTCCGCAAAATCAGGCGGTTTTCAGACGTCGTATCGTAGCCGAACCGGGGTGTTTTTTCACTTTTCCACATCGAAAAAACGGGCCAGTTTTGCCGTGCTTTATTGCGATTTTTGGAATCGCACGCGAAGTTGATCGGGCCGGTCAAAATGCGTCGGCTACGCGTCGTCGCCTTGGGTACCCCGCTGGTCCCCGGCGGGTTTTCTCTTGCGCCCATGAACGAGATAAAGACCGAAGCCCGCCGGGGACCGGCGGGGTACCCGGAAATCGGAACGGGCTATTTCGGAGTTGTCGGTGCCGCCGGTTCGTTCTTGGCCGCGCTCAACTCATCGAGCGACTTGATGAGTTCAACCACAAACAGCAGCGTCATGCTCGTCGCGTCCACCGGCAGCGAGTTGTCCCACGTTGAGGCGCGGATGCCACCGATGGCAAGCGACGGGTCGGGATACATCCACGCGGATGCTTCATCCACCTGCAACTGCCGCAGAAACCGCGCGGCCTGCATCAGCCGCACAATCTGCTCCGGCCGCTCCTGCGGCTCCGTCAGCCGCGGATCGCGGAGCATGGTGGCGATGAAGGCGAGCGGGCGGACGCACTGCCATGTGGGATACGGGTTGCCAGCGCGCCCGTCGGCGAGACCTTTCGTGAAGACGATGCCACCGGCCATGTCCATAGCGTCCTCGCCGGCGTCGGTGACGGAGAGCTGGTGTTTCCAGCAATCGGAACGCATTTGGCGAAGGGCGATAGCGGAGGGAATATCAAGCAGTTTGTCACCGTCACGAGCATTCGGATCCTCCGAGACGCGCAGTTGAGCCCAGCCCAGCCACGGCATTTGCGAGACGAGTTTCGCCGCGCCTGTTGTTCGGAAGACATCCGCAACGCATGCCTCGTCGCGCTGGCGCTCCAACTGGATACCCACCCCACAGAAGTTAGTCATGGAAGTCTCGACAGATGTCATCGCATACAGACCCTTTTCGGTTTCGTCAAGTGCGACTCGCCAGTCTCTAGACGATGGTTCCTCTCCTCCAAGCATGAAGATCGACTTGAACTGCGTGCATTCCGTCGGTGACATGGTGCTTCGCCCGAGTATCCGCGCCATGCTTGTCATCCTGACGATGTCATTGCTTTGAGGAGTTGAAACTACGCGTTCGAGGACAGCGTTCAACTTCGCCGACACTGAAATGGCACCGGAGTGTGCCGAGGTTCTTCGTGATGCGATTGCGATATACCCCTCCAAAGCCCGCCTTGCCATCCCCGCCGAGAGAATCCCCCCAGCTGTTTGCACTTCAAGAGGCGGATTCCGTGATAGGTGTTCGGCCAGCCGCTCCGCGACCTGCTCAATATCTTGGCGAGTCGGAACCTGAATCATCGGCGGGCGCTGTCCGCGCCAAAGTAGCGCGGCGGAGCAACCAGATCCGCTGTTCACCACCTGCCCCACCCGAAACCGATACATCCTTACCCCGCTCGAATCCCGTAGCTTCTTCGGATCATCCAGCGCCGCCGCCGCCCCACCCTCTCCGATTACCTTCGCCGCCACCGCCCCCATCGCCCGATGCGGCAGCATGTTTCCGAGCATCATCTGCGATGGAAAGATCGCGTGCAGCGTGCCGACGTGCGTGCCGGGATCGCCGCCCAGCCGCGCGGCCACCCCATCCAGCCCCGGGCGCAGCGAGATTTCCGCGTCATCCCATGTGTTGAACTCCACCATGCTCAGCGGCCCGGCGAGTTCGGCGCTGATGAGGATGTCGGGCGTGACGAGCTTGATGGCCTCATCGCGCATCGCGTCGTTGGGAACGCCGAGTTTCGGATCGGCCTGCTGCATCGCCGCGAGAATCGCGCGCCGGAGAACATCATTTGAGAACGCCTCGGGTCCGGCGATCGCGCCCGACCATGCGGTGCCGCGTGCGATGACCTCGCCGCGGAGTTTGAGCGTGATGCACGCGCCGACGGCTTTGGGGGCGTCCGCGTTCTCGGTTGTTTTCGTTGTGCCGTCCGGAGGAAGCGTCCATTCGCGGATGTGCTTCTCGGCGATGCGGAAGGCGCGGAGGGTGTCGTCGGGGGAGGGGGTTTGGGCGTGGGTGGAGGAAGGCAAGGAAAGGAAGCAGGCCAGGAGGGTGAGCGTCGTGAGCAGGGGATGCACACGGCCCCTCCGTCCTTGCTCGGAGGACCTCGCTCGGGCACCTTGCCCGCTGAAGCGGGGGAGGAGGCGGACGCGGCGGAGGGAGAGAAAGGATGTCCAACGTCCGAGAACATCGTGCATGAGTTGGCTCGTGGTAGGTATCCGCCCTGTTTCGTGGGGCCCCCGTGATGCATTTGCACAACACACAACGGTGGATTCGTGCAACGCGCCCGGCTCGTGGTAAACTGTGTTTGACCTGCTATGGGACGCGCACCCCGCGTGGCGCGTCGGGAATGGGGTTCGGCAGGTAGACCGCGAGCATGGACGCCGCGCTGGCATAGCAGTTGAAATGGATTTCCAGCAGACAACTGGAGATTTGACCATGTTCATCGCCCTGACCCTCGTTGACGACCACCGCCGCAAGCTGCTGATCCTGACGGCTCTCTCGTTCCTGGCTCTTTGCTAAGAGCCACGTTCGAGCCGCCCGCCCCGACGCCGTCTCACCTCAAGGGTAGGACGAATCGGGATTCGGCTCGAACCTGCCCCCCACTCCCAAGCACACATGTCTTCTGCCTGCAAGCAGCCAGACACACCCGCAAACAACCCTCGCCACGCGAGGGTTGTTTGTTTTTGTGGCATGGGCTTTCCAGCCCATGTTCGGGGTGCCTCGCCCCGAGTTCGCATGTGACCAATGAAACTCGCCGCAGCAGCAAGACACCGGGCCGCGGCGACCCGGACATGGGACAGTAGGCCCATACCACAATTGAAAAGCCCCCCACTTGCGTGAGGGGCTTGGTGAATCTTTGGGACTTTCCTCTCGCTGACGCGAGAGGCACTTTAGCTGCCCAGCACGATCTTGTCCGTGCCCATCGCGCCGTGGTCGTCCATGCCGCCGCGCTTGGGCTGCTTGCCCTTGCTCGGACGCTCTTCGCCCGCGGCCTCGGCGCCGCTGCGATCCGCGCCCGCCGTGTCGCCCCACTGGGCACGCTTGAGCGAGAGGCCGATCTTGCGGTCGTCGATGTCCACGCGGAGGATCTTGACATCCACCTCGTCGTTGGGCTTGACCACATCCTGCGGGTTCTCGACCTTGTGGTCGGCCAGCTCGGAGATGTGGAGCAGGCCTTCGAGCTCGGCTTCCAGCTCCACGAAGACACCGAAGTTGGTAATCTTCGTGACCTTGCCGCGCACAACCATGCCGGGCTTGTACGCATCGGGGATCGCGTGCAGCCACGGATCCTCGGTGAGCTGCTTGAGGCCCAGCGCGACGCGCTGCTTCTCGCGGTCCACATCCAGAACGACGCAGCGGACCTTGTCGCCCTTCTTGAAGACCTCGTTGGGGTGCGTGATCTTCTTGGTCCACGAAACGTCGGAGACGTGCAGCAGGCCGTCGATGCCGGGCTCGATCTCAACAAACGCGCCGTAGTTGGCGAGGTTGCGAACGGTGCCCTCGATGACTGTGCCGGGGGGATACTTCTCGCCGACGAGCTCCCAGGGGTTGACCTCCGTCTGCTTCATGCCGAGGGAGATTTCCTGCTTGTCCTTGTTGATGTCGAGCACCACGACCTCGACGGGGTTGCCCGGCTGGACAACCTCGCTGGGGTGGTTGACGCGACGCGTCCAGGACATCTCGGAGATGTGGACCAGCCCCTCGATACCCGGCTCGAGCCGGACGAACGCGCCGTAGGACATGATGTTGACGACCTCGCCCTTGACGCGCGAGCCGACGGGATACTTCTTCTCGATCTCCTCCCACGGAGAGGTTTCCTTCTGCTTGAGACCGAGAGCGATCTTCTCTTTCTCGCGGTCGATGCCGAGAACCTTGACCTCCACGCGCTGGCCCATCTTGAGCATGTCGCTGGGGTGGTTGATCCGGCCCCAGGACATATCCGTGATGTGCAGCAGCCCGTCGATGCCGCCCAGGTCCACGAACGCGCCGAAGTCGGCGATGTTCTTCACCTCGCCGGTGACGATCATGCCTTCCTTGAGCGTGTCCATGAGCCGTTTCTTCGCGGTCTCGCGCTCCTCTTCGATGAGCTTGCGGCGGGAGATGACGATGTTGCGGCGCTCGGTGTCAATCTTGAGCACGCTGGCGCGGATGTCGCGACCGATGTACTCGCCGATCTCGCCGGGACGACGAACGTCCACCTGCGAGGCGGGCAGGAAGACCGGCACGCCGATATCCACGAGCAGGCCGCCCTTGATCTTCCGCATCACGCGCCCTTCAACCACATCGCCCTCGCGGGTAGTGTCCACCAGGCGCTGCCAGTTGAGCATCCGGTCGGCCTTGCGCTTGCTCAGCTCGATCAGGCCCGTCTCGGTGTCGATGCGCTCGAAGAGCACCTGCACCTTGTCGCCCACCTTCAGCTCGGCGGCGTTGTCAAACTCTTCACGAGGGATCAGTCCCTCGGACTTCAGACCGACCTCAACGACAACATCGTCGCCTGCGAAGCCGATCACGCGGCCATCCAGGATGCTGCCCGGGGTGAACGATGCGATCTGCTTGCCCAGAAGATCGTCCATGGCGGTGGCGGTGCCGGTCTTGGAACCGAAGGCCATCGACAGCAGGGCCGTCGTCTCGCTGTCGTCCAAACCCAGGGATGCAATAAGATTCTCGTCGATCATTCTGCGTATCTGTCCTTGATCCGCCCGCGCTTCGTCGCGCTCAGCCAGATCCTGCAAATGTCCAGCACTGCGGCACTCATGGCCCTCGCTCGTGGCTCCGTGCGGCGGCGTTCATCGCCCCGCGCCCACGCGCGATGCCCAACGTCTTTTGATTGTGCTTTTGAATGTGGCCCCCCAAATCGAATTGGGCGGCGGCTGGAGGTGCGAAACTGCCGCTCTCGCAACACGCGAGAGAACCGCGGCCAAGGCCCGAAGGCCAAGGCGGGATTGTTGGCCGCCCGCCCCTGTGTTTCCATGAAAATCCCGGTTCCTGTTCGGTCACTCGTGCATATCGTCCCGGACATCCGCCGGAGCAGCGGCGAGCTGCTGGAGAATCTCAGGCAACCTGCTGGCAAACGCCCCGCGCGCCATCACCACATCCGCCCCCGCCCGCTTGGCTTCCGCGAACATCTCCGCGGCCACATGCGGCCCGAACACCACGATCCGGATCGCTTTCGCAGCTTCATCCGCCCCTTCGACCCGCAGGCGTCGTATCAGGGACATGCCCGCATCCCCCGATTCCAGGTCAACGATGAGCGACCGAACCGGGGAGTCCACCAGCCGGGCTTCCAGCATCTCCAGGTTTCGCGTTGGGCGGCATGAAATGCCCAGGGCATCCGCCGTTGACTTGATTCTTGTCGCCCATAGCAGATCGGCCGCACAGAAGCATATCATCCAGACCCCCGTTTCGGGATTTGTGAAACGTTTTCAGAGCGTATACACCGCCCGTCGCACGTCGCGGCCGGCCAGACACGAACCACACCACTCTCCGTCCGCCGGGCATACACCATGTCAAACAGTTCAGTCGCCGCCCCAAACTCGAAAAAAAACTCCCAGCGTCGGGAGCTGTTCAAGAGCCCCGTGTTCGATGAGGTCGGTCTTCCGCTAGACCCGAACAACCTGTATCTGCAGACCGTGGACACGATGCTCACTGCCGCGGAGATGATGGAGCTGCCGCACGAGATTCAGCTCATTCTCGCGCAGCCCAAGAACGAGATCATGGTCCACTTCCCCGTGAAGATGGACGACGGCTCGTTCAAGCTCTTCAAGGGCTATCGCGTGCAGCACAACAACGCTCTTGGCCCGTACAAGGGCGGCCTCCGCTTTCATCCCGATGTGCATCTGGACGATGTGAAGTCGCTCGCGTTCCTGATGACCATGAAGACCTCGCTGGTCCGCGTGCCCTTCGGTGGCGGCAAGGGCGGCATCAAGGTTGATCCGCGCAAGCACTCCACCGCCGAGATGGAGCGCATTGTTCGGCGCTTCACCACCGCGATCGCTCATCAGATCGGGCCGGATTACGACATCCCCGCTCCCGACGTCGGCTCCAACGCGCAGCACATGGCGTGGATCGCCGACACGTTTACGTTCCTGTCTGAAATGGGCGGGCACCAGCCCGAGGCCGTCATCACCGGCAAGCCCGTTGGCTACGGCGGCTCGCTGGGACGCGAGAAGGCGACCGGCCAGGGTCTGGTGGACACGCTCGTTGAGCTTGCTCCCGAGCTGGGCATCAAGATTCAGGGCATGAAGTTCTCGCTCATCGGCTACGGCAACGTGGGCTCGTGGACGGGACGCATCCTGGGCAAGATGGGCGCGAAGCTCGTCGCAGTCATGGATCACACCGGCGCGATCCACAACGAGAGCGGCATCGACACCGAGGCACTGGCGGTTCATGTGGCCAAGAACAGCGGCGGCGTCGGCGGCTTTGATGCCGCCACCAAGTGCTCCACCGAAGAGTTCTACAAGACCAAGGTCGATTGCTTCATCCCCTGCGCTCTCGAGCAGATGGTCAAAGAGCAGGAAGCGAAATGGATCAGCGCCAAGTGCCTGGTTGAAGGTGCCAACGCCCCGACCACGCCCGCCGGAGACCGCATCCTCAACGAGCGCGGCATTGAGGTCGTTCCCGCCATCCTCGCCAATGCCGGCGGCGTGACCGTTTCGTACTTCGAGTGGGTGCAGAACAAGTCCTGCGTGACCTGGGACGCTGAGGAAGTCGATCAGGCCCTCAACCGCCACATGGTGGCCGCCGCCCGGCGCACCACCGCCGCGCGCAAGAAGTTCAACACCGACATGCGTACTGCCTCGTACATTGCGGCACTTGAGAACATCGGCAACGTCTACAAAGTCCGCGGTATCTTCCCGTGATGTGCATTCAGAGCCGAGCGGCGTAAGCCGCCGGTCTACATCCTCATCTCTTCCACAAACCCCGAGCCCTGCTCGGGGTTTTTCGTAGCACTAATCAACATACCGCCGCGAATCTCCTCCGCAAATCTCCACCTCGCTACATCCAGAGCCCGTTTGAGTCCGAACACATAGGGAGCGGCCGCCCCTCGTCGTAGTATTTTTCACCATCGTCGGTCAGTGATCCCAGGAGTTCCCGTATTCCAGTTTTTCTCAAGTCATCCGAGATCGACGCCCCCGCCCGCGACGTGTTCGCGTGGCACCAGTCGCCCGATGCCCTCAAGACGCTGATTCCGCCGTGGGAGCACGTCACGATCCAGCAGCCGCCGGCCTCGCTTGGCAACAACGACATCGCAATTCTCGTGATGCACATCGGCCCGCTCAAACTCAAATGGGTCGCTCGCCACCACGACTTCATTGATCGCGGTGACGCGGGCGGCGAGTTCACCGACGATCAAGTGTCCGGCCCGTTCGCATCCTGGATCCATCGCCACAGCGTGCGCGCGATCAGCCCGGGGCGTTGCGTGCTGGAAGACCACATCAAGTACACCCTTCCAGTCGGCGCACTCGGCAACGCGCTGGGCGGGTGGCATGTGCGCCGCAAGCTGAAGAGAATGTTCGACTTCAGGCATGACGCGACCAAGGCAGCCGTGCAGGAGATGGCCAAATCGTGAGCACCAGTTCTCCTGAGCCCACTTCCGCCCCGCGCCGGATGCGCTATTGGCTCGTCGCCGCCGGTCTGTACAACCTCATCTGGGGCGGCGCGATGGTGCTCGCTCCCATCTTGACATTGAAGTTGCTCGGTGTTTCGCCCGCGAGCACCTATCTCTGGCCGCAGCTCTGGGCGTGCATTGGGATGATCATCGGCATGTATGGCATTGGCTATGTCATCGCCTCCCGCGATCCCGCACGCCACTGGCCGATCATTCTCGTCGGGCTGCTGGGCAAGATACTCGGACCAATCGGCTTCGTGAACGCGGCCATGCACGATCAACTCCCGTGGTCCATGGGCGCGACCATTCTCACCAACGATTTGCTCTGGTGGATCCCGTTCACCATGATGCTCTGGCACGCCGCGCGGCAATCCCAGCCCGCACCGCCCGAAGGAAGCGTCTCCCTCGAAGCCGCGCTTGATTCGCTCCGCGATGACACGGGGCGCACTTTGCGATCGGTCACAGATGAACGCCCCACGCTCGTCGTGCTCCTCCGCCACTCCGGTTGCACGTTCTGCAAAGAGGCACTTGCTGATCTTGCGAAGCGACAGGCCGCGATTCAGAAAGCGAACATGTCGCTCGCCATTATCGGCATGTCGCCAACCTCCGAAGCCCTGAAAGCCGTCGGCACGGGCTACGGGCTGACCACCGCCGCGTGGTTCGCCGATCCGGATCGCCTGCTTTACCGCGCCTTGGAACTCAAACGCGGCACCTTCTCGCAACTCTTCGGGTTAAGCGTGTTCATCGGCGGTATTCGTGCCGCGTTGCACGGCCACGGCATCGGCAAGCTCGAAGGCGACGGGTTCCAGTTGTCCGGCGCGTTCGTCATTCACAACGGGCGCGTGATCCGCTCGTATCGCCACGCCACCGCGGCGGATCGCCCCGACCTTCTGGAGTTCGCGTGCCCGATGAACTGATCACATATCTGCCGCTGATCCACGCCGGGGCCACCTGCTTCATGGTCGGGCTGATCTGGTTCGTGCAGATCGTTCACTATCCGCTCATGCGCAACGTCTCGGCGGAGGGCTTCTCTCGATACGCGCTGTCGCATCAACAGCGAACGACGTGGATCGTCGGACCCGTCATGCTCATCGAAGCATCGTCCGCTTTGATCCTCGCGTGGCTCTCGCGGAATGATTCCACCAGTAATCGGCTCGCATGGATCGGCATCGCGCTACTCGCGATTGTCTGGCTCTCGACCTTCGCTCTCCAAGTCCCCATGCACGCACGTCTCGCCACGCGATTTGACGAAACCCACTGGCGTCGGCTGGTCTGGACAAACTGGATTCGCACCATCGTCTGGACCCTTCGCGGCGGAGTTTCATTGGCGATGCTGCGAGTTCACAGCTGAATCACGCTTCCACAGAAGCACTTCCGAAAGGCCTCGCAATGTCTGAACGAACCTGTCTAATCATCGGCGCGGCTGGCGGCATCGGCCGCGCCCTTGTGGATATTCTGCATCGCGACGGCTGGTCGCTCGTGCTTGCAGGCCGCACGCAATCATCACTCGACGAGATCGCCGCCACTTGCGCCGGCAAGACCGTCGTTCTTGATGCGCAGCACTTTGACGCGATCGACGCCGCGTTTCAGTCGCATCCCGGCATCACCGGCGCGGTCAACCTCGCTGGTTCGATCATGCTCAAGCCCGCGCACCTCACCACAACGCAGGAGTTTGACGACACCATCGCGCAGAACCTCCGCACCGCGTTCGCGCTGACCCGTGCTGCGGGGAGACACATGAAAAGCACCGGCGGCAGCGTGGTGCTGATGTCCTCTGGCGCCGCCGCGATCGGACTGCCGAACCACGAGGCCATCGCCGCGGCCAAGGCGGGCGTTGAGGGCCTCGTCCGCGCCGCCGCGGCCAGTTACGCGGGCGCGGGCATCCGCTTCAACGCGGTCGCGCCGGGGCTGGTGGCCACACCGATGGCGCGCCGGATCACCAAGAACGAGGGCGCGCTGAAAGCGTCGGTCGCCATGCACCCCCTCGGGCGCATCGGGCAACCCGACGAGATCGCCCGCGCGATCGCGTTTCTGCTCAGCCCCGCGAACTCTTGGATCACCGGTCAGGTCATAGGCGTGGATGGCGGACTCGCTCGCGTCAAGGGGCGATGAACGATCCCGATGCGCTCACGGATAGTCCTGCCGCGTCGGGCGCAGCAGCACATCGCTCATATGCACATACGGCGGCTGCGAGCACGCGAAGGAGATCGTGCGGGCAACATCCGCGGGTTGCAGCACCGGGCCGATTTTTTCGACGACGCCGTTGAACCACTCGTCCTTGTATCCGGCCACACCCTGAAACTCGCTGACCACGAAGCCGGGTTCGATCAGCGTGACGCGGATGCCCTTGGGGGAGAGTTCGCGGCGCAGGCCTTCGGCCAGACCATGCACGCCGAACTTTGTGGAACCGTACATGCTCGAATATGGCGAGACGTGGCGCCCGACGACGGAGCCAATCGCGATGATGTCGCGTGCCCGCGCCTGCCACTTGCCGCCATCGCGTTTTTCCATGTCCGCGATCAGCCGTTCCGCGGCGGTCCGCATCAGCCGGGCCGCGCCGAGCAGATTGGTGCGGATCATCTCCTCCCACTGTGCCGCATCGCTGGTGATGACCGATCCGGAAAGCCCGCGTCCGGCATTCACCACGATCAAATCCGGCTCGGCCCCCCACTGCTTCACTGCGGCGGCGAACATGCCGTCAATAGTCGTCTGCTCCGAAGCATCGCCGGCGACGCCGATCGCCCGCCCCATGCCCATCGAGTTGAGTCGATCCGTCACTTCACGGAGTTTCTCGGCGCGCCGCCCGTTCAGCACCACGCGGGCTCCGTGCGCGAGCAAATCCTCCGCCACGGCCATCCCGATTCCCGCGCTGGCCCCGGTCACAATCGCAATCCGATTCGCAAGCGATGCACTCATAGGCGAACTGTACGAGCCCTCCGTGCAAGCGGAGGAAAACTCCGGCCTATTTTTCGTTCACCTTCCCACGCAACCGCTTGTCCTCCTCCTCGCGCCGTTTGCGAAGCTCCTCATCCTCGCGCTTGCGAATGTCCTGAAACGCGCGATCGTCCCGCGATGCACTGGGCGCACTCGGCTTCTCTCCCTCGGGCACGGCCTTCCGCGCCGGCGCGGCCGCGCCCGGCGGAAACAACTTCTTGAACTCCGCTTCCTCCACGCGCTCCTGCGCTCGAGTCGTCACATTCACACGGAAATACCGCGTCGGCACTTTCCCCGCGGGGTCTTCCGAAAGCCCATACACCCACTTGGTCTCCGGGACCACGCTCAATCGAGCCGACCAAGTTCCGCCCGAGCCGATGGTTGTTTCCACGGGCGTATCGCCCGGCATTCCGTAGATGCGAACGCGATGGCCGGAAACGCCCGCGCCACTCACAGCGACGTTCACCGTGGCGAGCACGAAGTTGGATTTGTACGTTGCGCCGATGCCGCTGAGATACGTCTCGATGCGGTCGCGCCCCGGGCGATCCGCCGCGCCGAGGGCTTCGATCTCCGTCTGCACCTTAGAAAACTCCGCGAGCGTGGGCAGCACGCACTTGGCCTCGTAGTTGGCAACCTCGACATTGCCAAGCGTGCGCACGGCGAAGCGGTTCACCGTGACGGGCTTGGCGGAAGCCCGATCGAGGATGCCCTTCACGGGGCTCCACTCGTCCGGCCCGGAAGTTACACTTTTGCCACCCGCACCCGGCGTCGGCGTGCGCAGATTCTCAAATCGGTACACCGCGTCAATGTTTCGCTTGGCCGGCCCGGAGTCCGAGCAGCCGCCCAGCCACATCGCGGCAACGCCCAGCACCATCACCACGGTCATTTGCGTCGCTGTCATGCGCATAGCAAAGCACACCCGGGGCCGGAGGGCAAGTCCAGGTGAGATTGGGGTGTTCCGGAGAGATGTCGGATGGGAAAAGGGCATGGGTCGGGACGAATATGGCGAACACGTTGGTTACAGAAACCCTGCACGATCAGTCGCGTTTTGTTCGCCGCGCGGCGATCCGCCAGCGGACGGCGAGCACGATCGCCAGCACCACGCCCAGCAGAATGAAAAACACGCCTCCGGCCAACATCCGCAGTGCCGAGTCTGCCGCGTCGCTTCGCGAGCCGGATGACTCTCCACCCGCGCTCGAGATAATTGCCACGCCCGCAGCAATGGCCATCAGCGGGAATGCAAAGGCGAGGATCCGAGCAAGTCCGGGGCGCATGGTGCGAAGGTACTCGACTGGAGAGAAACGTCAACGAATGACGGATCCACGTCGCGAAACAGCGAGAAGCCGCGGACCAAGCTTTTTTGGCACTGGCGTGGTACTCCAATCGTGCACCACTGGCGGGCAAGCCGCCAGTGCCACCCTGGTTTTATGTGCCACCCTGTTTTCAACCGCACGCGACCCTTCATATCCTTCCCGCATGTTCGGCTCCCACCTCTCCATCGCCGGTTCCATGGTCAACGCCCTGAACGAGGCCGAGAGACTGGGGATGGACACCGTGCAGGTGTTCACCAAAAACCAGCAGCAGTGGTCCGCCAAGCCGCTGGACCCTGGGATGGTTCGGGAGTGGCATTCCAAAGTCGCCGCGCTCGGGTGGCAGGATCGCACCGTCTCGCACGCCTCGTACCTCATCAATCTTGGCTCGCCGGATGATGTGCTGTGGAAGAAGTCCATCGACGCGATGGTAGATGAGATCGAGCGATGCCAGACGCTCGGGATTCCATTCCTCGTCCACCATCCCGGCGCGTTCACCACGTCGACCCGCGAGCATGGACTGGCTCGCATCGCCAAGGCGTATCGAGAACTCATCGCGCGGACGAAGGGTTCGACCGTCGTCTCCCTCCTTGAAAACACCGTGGGCGGCGGCTCCACCCTCGGGCGCGAGTTCGAGGAGATCGCCGCCCTGCGCGACATGATCCTCACCGAAACCAGCCAGCCCGCGCGGCTGGGAATCTGCTTCGACACCTGCCACGCCCACGCCGGGGGCTACGACCTTTCCACCACTCCCTCCGCCACAGCCGCGCTGAACGAGTTTGATCGCATCGTCGGTCTCAAGTGGATTCGCGTCCTGCACCTGAATGACTCGAAGGGCAAGCACGGCAGTAAGCTGGATCGCCACGAGCACATCGGTCAAGGAACCATCGGCGATGCCGGCTTCAAGGTCGTCGTCACCCGTCCGGAGTTCGCGGGCATCCCAAAGATCCTCGAAACCCCAAAGGGCGATTCCGACGATGGGACACCTTGTGACACCCTGAACCTGCGCCGATTGTGGACATTTCAGAATCGCAAGCCGATAGAACAACCACAACTGGGGAGTCCGAAGGCCCGAATCAAGCCGAAGCCAGCCGCGAAGGCGACCACCAGGCCGCATCGGGCCGCACCTCGGAAGTAGTTCGGCTATTCTCTCCCCCTTCACTCAGGACGAACCCGCCCTAACTCCGGGGCGGGACGATGAGGGTCAACGGATGCGAGGACGCATGACGAGGAATCGACTGACGCTGGGCCTTTCACTCTGCACCGCCGCAGCCATGCTCGGCGCGTGCGAGAACAACGGCGGCAAGGCGCGGACATCCGAGAAGCCGACGGTGAAGAACACCGAGACATCCGCAGCCGCCGCGGGCCATGTCTCTGTCGCCGAAGAAGCCATTCGCAATGGCGACCTGGAAAAAGCGCTGGCCGAGTTTGCCAAGGCGATCGAAATCAATCCGAACATGACCTCCGCCCATCTCGGGATGGCGGACATCTACCGGATGCAGAACGACTATGGGCGCGCCGAGCAGCGCTACGCCAAGGCGGCCACTCTCGAACCCAAGAACTTCGATGCCCAGTACTTCCACGGCCTGATGCTGCACCTACTGGATCGCCTGCCGGATGCCATCCAGGCGTACATCCGCGCTCTGAATCTGCGCCCCAATGACTTCAAGGCGAATCTGAACGTCGCCACCGCGTACTACCAGCTTGATGAGAACTCACAGGCACTCCCCTACGCGAAACGAGCCGTTGAGCTGAACCCGCAGGATGGACCGGCCCGCTTCAATCTCGGCGCGATCTACGCCGCGCTGAACCGCCACGGCGACGCCGTGCGCGAGTATCAGCAGGCCGCCGAGTTCATGCAGCTCACCCCCCCGCTGCTGCTGAACCTCGCGGACTCGCTGGCGAAACTGGATCGCTACGAGGAAATGTCCAACGCGCTGACGCAGGCGATCAAAAACGACCCATCGTCCATCGCGCACGAGCGGCTCGGTTTCGCCCGCTTCCGCATGGGGCAGTACGACGCCTCGAAGCAGTCGTTCGCCTCCGCGCTCAAGCTCGACGCGGACTATTACCCGGCCCTGAACGGCATGGGTGTCTGCCGGCTCAACGACTGGATCCGCTCCAGCCGCCAGGACTCCAAGGCAAAGGAAGAAGGCATGGCCCAGCTCCGGCGTTCGCTGCAGATCAACCGGGACCAGCCGCAGATTCTGGAGATTCTGACGCGGTATGGGCGGTAGTGTTCACTACACTCGCCTTTGGGTACCGCCACGCTCCGCGTGGCGTTTTCTTTTCCTAAATCACAGAAGTTCGTAGAGATGCGCCACGCGGAGCGTGGCGGTACCCAGAGCACACCCATACCCTTGCTCCCATGCCTTCGCCCAAACTCCTCGAAGCGTTCCAAACTCCCTCCGATACGCCCTTCGTCATCGAGCATGTGAACGAAGAGTTCACATCCGTCTGCCCCGTCACGGGTCATCCAGACTTCGGTGCCATCACGCTGCGCTACCAACCCGCACCCGGCAAATCCGCCGCGGGCAAACGCGGCTGTGTCGAGCTCAAATCCCTCAAGCTCTACTACCAGTCCTTCCGCAACGAGGGCATCTATTACGAGCAAGTCACCAACACGATCCGCGATGATCTGGTCGCGCTCACGAAGCCCATTTGGTTGCAAGTCATCACCGACTGGCGCGGCCGCGGCGGCATCCGCTCCACCATCCGCGCCGACCACGGCAAAGTCCCCGCCCATTTCCTCGGCCGCTGATCTCGTAGCATGGGCTTACTAGCCCATGTTGGGGCGCTTCGCCCGAATGGCTGGCTGTTTGACCCTTGTTGAAAGCAGATATCAAGCATCGCGGCCCAAAGCGGCCGCGACATGGGCTGGTAAGCCCATGCCACCCAAACCGCATGGGCAGGAAAGCCCATGCCACGGCCACAATCCTGCCCAATTCCTCATTTCCCGCACGAATCGCTGGAACCCGGGCCGATCCCGTCCGTCTATAGAATGACGGCACGCTGCGCCACCGGTGCGGCCACAGGGGACGGGGGTTCACGAATAACAGGAGCGGCCATGCGCACATTTTCTTCCATAACGCTCGCCGCGGCCGCGCTGCTCGCCATCTCCGCGACCGTTATCGCGAACAATCCGCAGCCGCCGAGCAAACCCTCCGATGGACACCCGATCGCACCCGCGTCTGCCGCCGCCGACTGGCTCACCAATCTCGTACCCGATCCCGGCTCGCCGGAGCAGAAGGCGTACACGCAGCGGATGAAGACCAAGGCGCAGCAGGAGCGCGACCTCAGGAAGCTCCGCGCCACGTACTTTCGCGCCACCAAGAACACCGAGATGCGCCAGGTCGGCATCAGCAAACTCCGCGAGTACACCGACGCCGCGATCTTCCCATCGCTCATCAGCATCTTTCAGGGCGAGGGTGCCGACGCCGAGACCGCCGTGCTCGAACATCTGCGCGACCTGAAGACCGACGAGGCCGACGCGACCATCACCTGGGCCGCCGTCTTCGGCAAGGAGAAGCCCTTTCGCGACGCGGCGACCAAGCGTCTACAGGCACGCGTGAAGGAAGTCGGCGAGGTCACCAATCGCGTGAAGTGGCCCATCTCCCTCGCGCTCCGCGACACCGCGAACGCCACCGTCGCCGCAGGCGCCGAGCTCGCGAGCACGCTCAAACTCTACGAAGCGATCCCAATGCTCATCAACGCGCAGGTGGTGGGCGGGGCAGGTCCACCCTCGCGTGCCGACGATGGCGGCGACGCCGCGCTCGCGTACATTCTTGTCGGTAAGCAACAGGCGTTCGTTTCCGGGCTCACGCCCGTCGTCGGCGACAACGCCGTGGCCTTCAACCCGCAACTCTCCGTCATCACCGAGGGCGTGGTGCTCCGCGTCATCGACGCCGTCGTCATCACCTATCGCACCGAGGTGAACGCCTCGCTCGTCGCTCTCTCCACCCAGGGCTTTGGCGGCCAATCCACCGCCCATCTGGGCTGGGACCAGAAAGCATGGCGTGAGTGGTACGCACGCGAGTTTGTGCCGTTTCGGCGCAAGGCCGACGCTGAACTCGCCGCGGCCGCAACTGTGAAGCCCGCCGACCCAAGCACTCCCGCCACCGCCGCCAAGCCCTAAGGCATTACATGATCGCCGAGTGATTTCCTCGGCACTTCCTTCGAAGAGACCGCGATCACCGACGCCATCGCCACGCCATCGGTATGGCTGAGCGAGAGGTGCCACTCATCAATCTTGTGGTGCCACGCGAGTTGCGCCGCGACACCCGCCACCGCCAGCGTCGGCCGTCCGCCGGGCTCGTGGCGCACGCTGAAGTCCGTCCATGTGATACCGGCCGACAGCCCGGTGCCCAGCGCCTTCATCGCGGCTTCTTTGGCCGCGAATCGCGCCGCGATGTGCTCCGCGTAGCGGCGGCCACCCTCGCCGTGGAACCGCTCCTCGGGCGTGAAGCAGCGTTCCAGGAAGCGATCCGAGTGATCATCCAACATGCGTTGGATGCGGTCGATCTCGACAACATCGATGCCATGTCCGTAGATGCGCATGGGCGATGGTATGACCCGCGCAGACTACCGCTTTTTCGAGGGCTTGTTAGCGCTTTTGGACGCCGACGACGGCTTCGCATCCGCTCTCACCGGCGCGGGCTTCTCTGCCGCGGGCGCGGGCTTGGTCTCCGGCGCGCCCTTCGCATCTCCCGCCGGTTTCGCGTCCGCTTTCATATCGGACTTCGCGTCTGTCTTGCCATTGGGCTTCGCATCTGTCTTGGCGTCGGGCTTCGCTGACTCCGCGGGCTTGTCCGCATCG
This sequence comes from Phycisphaerales bacterium, assembly GCA_043776515.1. GTDB lineage: Bacteria > Planctomycetota > Phycisphaerae > Phycisphaerales > UBA1924 > UBA4658. Next base: position 13,243 of record JAYVRG010000023.1, on the reverse strand, counting down.
GCCGATTTCTTGTACGACTCGGAGCGGTAGTCCGTCTGATAGAACCCGGAGCCCTTGAAGATCACCGCCGCGCCGATGCCGATCAGCCGCTCCAGCGCGTTCTTCCCGCAGGCGGGGCACTTCTTCAGCGGCTTGTCCTTCATGGACTGAAACTGCTCAAACGTGTGCGAGCAGGCGTTGCACTTGTAGTCGTACGTTGGCATGAGGGGTCAAATCGCAAATGGTAAATCGCAAATCGCAAATAGAAAACGCAAGACCGGGAACTAGTCGTCCAGGTTGAACTCGCCCAAATCATTCGGCCTGCCGAAGTTCTCCGGCTCCGCCGCGGCCGGCGCGACCGCCACCTTCGCGGATCGAATCACACGATCACCCATTGCGTATCCCGGCTGGAACGTTGCGCTCACGTGCCCGGGGCGCACCCCCTCAACGGTCTGCTGTGTGATCGCCGAGTGCCGATTGGGATCAAACTCGTCATCCGGCCTGGGGTTCAGCACTGTCACACCGTGATTCTCCAGCACGCGGAGCAGCTCCGCGCGGATTACCTGCACGCCGTGCAGAATCTTCTTGGATGCCTCATCGGGTGTCTGCTGCGTCATCGCGAGATCGAAGTGGTCCAGCACGGGAAGCACGCTCATCAGCACGCTCGTGGTGCCCTGCTTCTTCGCCTCCTGCTCGTTCTGCAGCGCGCGACGTTGGTAGTTCTGGAAGTCCGCGAGCGCTCGCTTCCACTGCATCACCGCCTCATCGCGCTCCTGCGCGAGTCGGAGCACCTGCGCGTGCATGTCCTCTTCGTGGCCGGGCATGCCGTCTCCCCCATCCGGGCTTCCGGATGCTTCCGGCGGCTCCGGCGCATTGTCTGGTTGTGGTTTTCTGTTGAACATGGTTGGTATTTCCACCGTTTCTACGCGGCGTCATGGGCGCGTGATCGTTGTTGAAGTGTCTTAGCCCTTGCCCCGCAGTGATTCCCGCACCGAATCAAAGAACCCCTTCTTCGGCGCGGCGACATTCATGTTCTCCGTCGCCGCGTAGTCCCGCAGCAGTTTCTCTTGCTCGGGCGTCATTTTTCTGGGAATCTCGATCGTTGTCACCACCACCAGATCGCCGCGTGCGCCGCTGCGCAGGTCCGGCAATCCGGCATCATCCACCCGGAACAGCGCGGCGTGCTGCGTGCCGCGCGGCACATTCACCGTGTGCTTCCCATCCAGCGTCGGGACCTCGATATCCGCCCCGATCGCGGCCTGCGCGAACGAGATCGGCATCTCCAGCACCAGATGGTCCCCCTCGCGCTTGAACCGATTGTGCTCATGCACCCGCACCACCACATGCAAGTCGCCGCGCACGCCCTGGCCGTTGCTGGATGCCTCCGCTGGAGGCGGCTCGCCCTCGCCGCGAACACGCACCGCTTGGCCGTCGTGGATGCCCGCGGGAATGCGCACCGCGATGGTCCGCTTCTTGGGCACGCGCCCCTTGCCGCGGCAGCCGTCGCAGAACTCCTTCACCACCTGCCCGCGCCCGGCACACGCCGGACACGCGACGACCATGCGGAACATACCGCCCATCCCCGACTGCTGCACCTTGCCGTGCCCGCCGCAGGTCTGGCAGGTCATCGGCTTGGTCCCCGGCTTCGCGCCCGAGCCGGCGCACTTCTCGCAGACATCCATCCGAGTGAACTCGACCTGTTCTTCTACACCGCTGAGGACTTCCTCGAGCGTGATCGAGACCTCGGTCTCCAGGTCATACCCGCGCGCCGGACCCCCACCGGCGCGCCGCCCGCCGCCCATGCCCCCGCCAGCGAAGATGTCGTTGAACATCGAGAAGATGTCCTCGACGTTCATCCGCGTGAAGTCGTGCGTCGCCGTGCCACCGCCGCCGCGCTTGAGCCCCTCGTGGCCGTACTGGTCGTAGACCTTGCGCTTGCCATCGTCGGAGAGCACCTCGTACGCCTGAGCGCACTCCTTGAACTTGATCTCGGCATCGGCGTCGCCGGGATTGCGATCCGGGTGGTACTTCATCGCCATGCGGCGATAGGCGCGCTTGACCTCCTCGCCGTCGGCGGTCTTCTCGACGGAGAGCACTTCGTAGTAATCGCGCTGCACGGATGGCATGGATCAGTCCGCCTCAATGCTGTCGTGAGCAATATTGATCGCGGTCGCCCCGTCGAGCAGCTCGTCGCTGTACTCGTCGAAGTATGCCCCCTGGACACACTCGGCGAGCACCGCGGAGGCCGCCGTCGCGGCGTGCGATTCGGTGATATCTGACCCGAAGATGAAGCTCACCACCACGTCGTTTCCTTCGGGCAGCTTCACGCCGAGCTGCTTCGCCACCGGGTTGGCATCCTCCACCATGCACTCAAAGCCGCTCTTCTCCCCTTTGTATCGAGCGCCCAGAAACCCGGACTGCGACTTCCACTCGAACGCGTCCAGCACGAGGTCGAACCCCGCCTTCTTGATCGCGGTCTGCCACATCTCCCGTGTCGGGAGCGAGGATTTTTTACAACTGACGTAGAGGGTGACGCTCATGGAAGACCTCAGTAGAAGACACACTCCTGGAACTGCTCGCCGCGCGGCTGGCTCGTCCCCCTCAACTCTGCTGCTGAAACCCGATTCCCGACTGGCCCTGCTCGCCGATGACGATTCGCGCGATGTCACTGTCTCGAAGCACATGGATCGGTAGCGCGTAGCCGAGTCCGGAGATCGCAAACGCTCCGGACCCACCCGTTGGTGCCAGCGTCAGCCCGGTGAAGTAGATGGGCTTCTGGTGGTCTCGCAGATACACCGCGACCGTTGCTGGTGGTTCGGTCGCGTTCATCGACTTCCAGCATCGGAACGCCTCGTCGGCTTCCTGCAGGATGCTGCTCATGCGGCTTTCTCCCGCACTTGCTTGAGCCCGGCCTCGGTGACGCGCAGCAGGTGCTTCGGTGCTCCGAAGAATGAGACCACCGAACCGACCGGCTCAACCAGCCCGCGTGCGAGCAGCTCCGCGTAGGCGTCGTCGAGAAGGGCCACCTCCGCGTCCTCAAACGCGCCGCCGAGCACGCGAGTGTTGTACTCGATGCGGCGCGGGTCTTTCGCCATGTCCGTCAGCAGCCGCAGCGACAGCATCGAGAGCGACGCTGGCTGCCTTTGCTTTCCAGACTTGGCCTGCAACTTCTTTGCCATGCGTGCGCTCCTTATGACACACTTCCCGCAACCGCCTTCTCGTCGTCCTTCAGCTCGGACACCAGGCAGTTGGTCGTCAGCATCAGCCCCGCGACGCTCGCCGCGTTGATGAGCGCGGTCTTGGCGACCAGCGCGGGATCGATGATCCCCGCCTTGACGAGATCGACATACTCGCCCGTCGCGGCGTTGTAGCCGAACCCGTTGCCGCCGACGCCGCCCTCTTTCACCTTCTCCACCACGAGATCGCCATCGACCCCGGCGTTGTCGGCGATCTGGTAGACGCAGCTTTCCACCGCCTTGGAGACGATGTCGAAGCCGAACTGCTCATCGCCCTTGGCCTTCTTGCGGGCGTCGGCGATCGCCTTCTGGGTGCGGAGCAGCGCGACGCCGCCGCCGGGGACGTAGCCCTCCTTGGCGGCCGCGCGGGTCGCGTGCAGGGCGTCGTCCACGCGATCCTTCTTCTCTTTCATGGCGGTCTCGGTGGCCGCGCCGACGTGGATGATCGCCACGCCGCCGGTGAGCTTGGCCAGACGCTCCATGAGCTTCTCGCGGTCGTAGTCGCTGGTGCTCTTGTCGTGCTGGGCCTTGATCTGCCCCGCGCGGGCCTCAATGTCCTTCTTCTTGCCCGCGCCCTCGATGATGGTTGTGTTGTCCTTGTCGATCACGACCTTCTTCGCCGCGCCTAGTTCGGAGAGTTCGATCGTGTCCAGCGACTGGCCGACATCCTCGGAGAAGAACGTGCCGCCGGTGAGCACTGCGATGTCGCCCAGCATCGCCTTACGCCGGTCGCCGAAGCCCGGGGCCTTCACGGCGCAAATCTTGATGGTGCCTCGGAGACGATTGACGACCAGCGCGGCGAGCGCCTCGTTCTCCACCTCTTCGGCGATAATCAGCAGCGGCGTGCTGCCGATCGCCACCTTGTTGAGCAGCGGCAGCAGGTCCGTCAGGTTCGCGATCTTCTTCTCGTAGATGAGAATCTTGCAGTCCTCAAGCACGCACTCGGCGGTCTTGGGGTTGTTCAGGAAGTACGGGGAGATGTAGCCCTTGTCGAACTGCATGCCCTCGACGTAGTTCAGCGTGGTCTCCGCGCTCTTGCCTTCCTCGACCTCGACGACGCCCTCGGCGCCGACCTTGTCGATCGCCTTGGCGATGATGGTGCCGATCTCGACATCGTGGTTCGCGGAGACGGTCGCGATCTTCTTGTAGTCCTCGTAGCCCTTGCACTTCACGGCCATGGCGTCGATCGCATCGCTCGCCGCCTGGGCCGCGGCGTTGATGCCGCGCTGGATCTGCACCGGGTTTGCGCCGCTGGTGACGTGGCGAAGCCCCTCGGAGAAGATCGCCTCGGCCAGCACCGTGGCCGCCGTGGTGCCATCGCCGGCCTTGTCGGCCGTCTTCTTGGCGACCTCGTTGACCATCTTCGCGCCCATGCTCTCGAACGCGCCGGGGAGCGTGATCTCCTTGCTCACCGAGACGCCGTCCTTGGTGATCGTCGGGCTGCCGTAGCTCTTCTGGATGATGACGTTGCGGCCGGTGGGGCCCATCGTCACCTTCACGGCCTTCGCCAGGCGGCCAACGCCCTTCTTCATCTCAATCAGCGCGTTGTCGTCGAACATGATCTGCTTGCTTGCCATGGGAAAATATCCTCTTTGTGTGCTTGCGGTTTGTGTGCTTGCCGGTGTGCTTGTAAATTGTCAGTGTGTGGTCAGAACCCGGTCGGTCGTTTGCACTTGGACGCCGTTAGTGGCGGCCGCGTGGTTGTTTGTTGGAGTAGGAACGCTTGCAATCGGCGTGCCGATCTGCTCTGGTGATTGGGTGGCCGCCAGTCGATCCACCCACGACGCGTCCGGCTCGTAGCCGAGCACCCGCATCGCCTCCCCCGCGGTTTCCTGGAACCATCGCGCGCTGAGCGATGTGAAGTATCGGCGCCAGTCCCCCGGCTCGCCTTTGCGGTAGAAACTCGTCACATCCTCGCGCCCGCCGAAGCCGGGCGCGGTATTCGTTTCCGCAGAAACCGGCAGGGCCTTCTCCGGGTCCAGCCCTAGATGCCAGTAGATGTCCCGGCGTCCACCCTCGACATCCGCACGCAACTGCTCATACGAGACGAACTTGACGTATGCGCCGAACCCCTGGCTCGCGATGGCATCCCAGATTCGCATGTCGTGCAGAATCTGCTCCAGCCAGAAGTTTGCGTAGTACCGAACCCACGGCTCGTGGCAGAGCAGCGCGATCCCCGCCTGCCGCTGCGACTCGTGCGTGCCGTCAAGCGTCGCGAGCTGCTGCTGGTAGAACCCGCACATCTGCTCGGGAATCACCGACGCCGCCTTCGCGTTCAGCAGGTGGAACGTGTAGCTCACCAGCACATCCCGACCGTCGCGCTGTATGACAATGTATCGCGCCTCGGGCGGCGAGATCATGAGCCGGAACACGCGAGGCGTGTGGTCGCCCAGCACCGGCGGCAACGCACGCCCTAGCGCCGACAATCGTGCACGAGCCCGCTCCTGCAGGCAGTTGCGCACGAGTTGTTGGAATGACTGCTCCGCCACCGACTTTTGCGGCTCCAGCGCGCCGAGATACCACGGCAGACTCCCGAACCCGTCCATGGCCCAGCGCAGAATCTGGAAATGGAACTCGCCATCGCAGAAGCAGTCCGGGTGCAGATTCAGCAGCGAACTGACCCAGTTGGTTCCCGAGCGCGGATGGCCCGAGACGAAGACGTAGCGGTGCCCATCGCAGGAGGGCGGAGGGGCGGCATCGGGTTTGGTCTTGCGCCACGGGATCACCAGTGTACATCCTTCTCGTAACCGAGCTCGATGAGCAGGTCCGCCGCCTCATCCTTGAACCACGCCCGGATGTTCGGCGTGAAGTGCTTGACCCAGTCGCCCACCACGCCGCGCCGGTACACGCCGTGCGGGTCCTCAGCCACCAATCGCGGCTTGGTCTTCGTCTCATCGCTCAGCGGATTCGCTTCCGCCGGATCAAGACCGAGGAAGCGGTACAGCTTGTTCCGCTCACCCTCCGGATCCGTGTGGATGTTCTCATAGCGCACGACATGGCAGCGCGAGGCGCCGCCCGCGATGCCGCCGGAGGTCTTCCCCTCATCAATGAGCTTCAGACATTCCAGGTCGATGCGCATGTGCCGCCGACAACGTGCCGCGAGCCGGCGCAGCCACGGCTCGTGCGCAAGCAGGAGTTCAGGATACTTCTTGAAGAAAGCCGGATCGGCGAGAAACTGCTCACGCGTCGCGTGGAAGTGGCCGTCAAATCCGCCGTCGGTGTAGTTGAATCCGCCGTTCTTGATCTCCTGATGCGCCCACGAGACGATCACGTCGCGCGGATCGCGGATAATCAGGAAGTGCGGCGCGCCCGGGACGAAGCATCGCGCCGGGCGCGGCGTGCGATCACCCAGCCACTTCGCCTCCGGCCGGTTCACGCACGACGACCCGATGATCTCTTTCACCGTGCGATAAAAACACTTGAGCGCCGTGGAGCGCATCGGCTCGTTCGACCCAGCGTGCCAACTTCTTCCGGTAAAGTCATTCAGCGAGTTGTGCAGCGACTCAAAGCGGTACTCACCGTCGATCCAGATTTTCGGGTGCAGGTTCAGCACGCCGTCCATCCAGTGCGTGCCCGAGCGCGGGTGGCCGCAGAGGAAGAAGACCTTGTACGTGCGTCCGTTCACCGCGACCGAGTAGTTCTTCTCATCGCGGCAATCCGGGAACTCCGCGGAGCCGTAGTCCATTTTGTCGATCCCGGCGCGATGCCCGAGCACCGGTGCCTCCGGCCCCGGCCCGATCCGCTGCGAGACTTGGGCAACCGGCGCACCACCACTCGGCGTCGCGGAGACGACGCGCACGGCCTTCTTCACAATGGTGCGGATGCTCGAACTCACCAGGTGTTGTCCTTCTCATAGCCGGCCGCGATCAATACCTCGCCGGCCTCTTCCTTGAACCACTTCTTCTGCTTGTGGGTGAAATACTCGGGCCACTCGCCGGTCGCGCCCTTGCGGAAGAACTTCGTCGGGTCGCCCTCAAAGCCCGGCAGCGTGCGCGTCAGGTCCGAGGGCTTCTCGGCCTCTTGCGGATCAAGCCCAAGAAACTCGTAGAGCTCGCGAACACCGCCCGCGAAGTCCTTGTGCAGTTTCTCGTAGACAACCTGCAACACTGGCACGCCATACTCACGCAAACTCGGTGCCTCCACCAGATCCTGCCCGACGATCTTCGCCCACAGCCGCGCGTGATGGCGGAACCACCACTCGTCGGCCATGAAGCCCGTGTCCGGGCGCATGTACGGCGCGGGATTCTGCAGGAAGTCCGCGTTGCAGCGCAGCGCGATCTCCTGCATTTCCGGGAGCAGGTTCTCGGGCTGCTTGGAACGCAAATGCTGGAAGTTCCAGCTCACCATCACATCGCGCCCGTCGCGGATGATGTTGATCTGCGGCGCGCCGTGGAGATACTCCCCGATCGCGCGCGGCGTCCGATCTCCGAGCCACACCGCTGCCGGTTTGTCGCGCGTTTCCATATACATCATGCGGCGCACAAAGTCATGGAACGAGGCATCCGCCGTCTGACGCAGTCGCGGCTTGGCGGAAACATACCAGCGGGTGTTCACCAGTTCCAGATAGCCGACTTGCAGGGGCTCGAAGTGGAACTCGCCCTTCACGTTCGCTTTCGGGTGCAGGTTCAGCAGGTTCTGAATCCAGTGCGTGCCGGACTTGTAACACCCGGAGACGAAGAAGAACTTGTGCTCTCGATCCCCGACCCGGATCGTCCACGGGTTGCCCGCCGTGTTGTCCGCGACCGTCCACGGACGTGCGGCGTCCGTCGCGTCCATTCGGACGACCTTTTTCAGCAGTCGTGTCAACGCGGCGGCCATAGGGGTGGGTTCTCTTGAGCGCGAGGCGCTCCGAGCGATCAGCCGCCGATCACGCCGAGCAGCTCGCTCTCGCGCAGGATCAGGAACTTGTCGCCCTTGAGCTCCACCTCGGTGCCGGCGTACTTGCCATACACCACGGTGTCGCCCTTCTTGACGGACATCTGGGCGCGGTTGCCGTTGTCCAGCAGCTTGCCGGGGCCCATGGCCACGACCTGGCCGCGCACGGGCTTTTCCTTCGCGCTCTCGGGCAGAAAGATGCCGGAGGCGGTTTTGGACTCGGACTCGATGGGCTTGACCAGAACACGATCTTCCATGGGCTTGATGGCCATATTTTTCTCCAAGTGCTTGCGAGTGTCCTCGCAGGGTTATTTGATTCGGGTGATACCGCGAAACGATTTGCGGCCTACGCCGCCTTCTGTGCTCGAATGCAGAACTGCTCGCTGGTGAGCAGTGCGTTGTGATTCATCCACTTGTTCAGGTCCGCGAGCTGCTGCTGCTCGTCGGCCGTCTGACCGGCGTGCCGATAGACGTCCTGCTTGGTAAAAATTCCGAAGATCGGGCTGGCGATGGCGGCCACCTTGCTGATGCCGTACACCTCGGTGGTGGTCATGTCCTGCACCCGCAGCCCTGTCTTCCAGAGCATGTAGTGCAGCAGCGGAAAGTCCACGCATCGGATGTGATACTGCTCCATGCGCTCGATCGGGTCCGTGACCGGCACCATCTTCTGTTTCGTCAGATGCTGGCCGGAAAGAAAGAACCGCAGCCGCGACATAATGCGGTGCAGATTCGGAGATGTCAGCACCAAGCAACCGCCGGGCCGCAGCACGCGAGAGGCCTCCACGATGAAGTTGCGGTGCCCCTCGATGTGCTCGATCACCTCGGTGCTGTAGACGACATCGAACTTGCCGCTTTCGTACGGCAGCGGCTTGTTCAGATCGATCCCGCCGTCCACCGTCAGGTGCTCCGGATAGTCGCGCGTCCGGATGTAGTCGGTGCCACGGTCGCGATACGTGGTTCCGCGGATGTCTTTCACACCTTCCTTGGTCAGCACATCCATGATGAACCCGTCGCCACAGCCCAGTTCAAGGAATGATTTGTCCTTGTAGCCGGGAATGGCGCGGATCATCCGAAGCGCGGCGTCTCTGAAGAGTTCGGGCATGTCGTGTGGCTCCTAGGGGAGGGGGTTCTGATCAGAAGCCCATCCCGCCCATCCCCGGCATGCCACCCATACCGCCCATTCCACCCATGCCGCCACCGCCACCGCCATGATCGTGGCCGTGGTCATGGTCGTCGGCATCCTTGGGCTTCTCGGTGATGACGCAATCGGCGCAGAGCAGGATCGTCGCCACGCTGCACGCGTTCAGCAATGCACACAGATCGACCTTTGCCGGAGTCAGCACGCCCTGCTTCACAAGGTCGCCGTATTCCAGCGTCAGCGCGTTGAAGCCGAAGGCCGGGTTCTTCAGCCCGCCCTCTTCAATCTTCGCCGCGACGACTGTCCCCTTCTCGCCCGCGTTGTCCGCGATGGTCTGCGCGGGAACCAGCAGGGCCTTGTAGACGACATCCACGCCCGCCGCAAAGTCGTACTTGTTGCGGCCGACATCCTCGGAAGTCTTGTCCTCGCCCTTGCCGCCGTACACGGACTTGTATTCCTTGATCGCCGCAACCGCCGCGCGAGCGCGGATGAACGAGACACCGCCACCGGCGACCACGCCCTCAACGACCGCCGCACGGGTCGCGTGCAGCGCATCCTCGACGCGGGCCTTCTTCTCCTTCAGTTCGGCCTCGCTGGCCGCGCCGACATTCACCTGGGCCACACCGCCGGCAAGCTTCGCGAGCCGTTCCTGCAGCTTCTCGCGGTCGTAGTCGGAAGTCGTCGCCGCGATCTCACGCCGAATCTGCTCGATGCGGGCCTGAATCTCCTTCGTGGAGCCCGCGCCCTCGATGATCGTGGTGTTGTCCGCGTCGATCTCGACCTTCTTGGCCATGCCCAGCTGCCCGAGCTCGACCTTGTCCAGCTCAACGCCCACATCCTTCATGATCGGCGTCGCGCCTGTCAGCACCGCGATGTCCTCGAGCATCGCCTTGCGACGATCGCCGTATCCCGGCGCCTTCACGGCGCACACCTGCAAGGTGCCGCGCAGCTTGTTGATCACCAGCGTGCTCAGCGCCTCGCCCGTGATGTCCTCGGCGATGATGAGCAGCGGTTTCTTCGCCCCCATCACCTTCTCCAGCAGCGGCACCAGTTTCTGCACGTTGTCGATTTTATCCTCGTGGATCAGCACCAGCGCCTTGTCGAACTCGCAGGTCATGTCGTCCACATTGGTCGTGAAGTTCGGCGAGAGATACCCGCGATCAAACTGCATGCCCTCCACCACATTTACGGTCGTCTCCTGCGTCTTGCCTTCCTCGACCGTGATCACCCCGTCCTTGCCGACCTTATCAAACGCATCCGCCATGATCTTGCCGATCTCGGGGTCGTTGTTCGCGCTGATGCTCGCGATGTTCTGAATGTCCAGCTTGCCGTTGACCGGCTTGGCGAGCTTGCGAATCTCCTTGCTCGCCACATCAACGGCTTCACGCATGCCGCGCACCAGTTGGTTCGCGTCCACGCCCGCCGCCACATGCTTGAGCCCCTCGCGGAAGAGCGCCTCGGCCAGCACCGTCGCCGTCGTCGTGCCGTCGCCGGCATCATCCGACGACTTGCTCGCGGCCTCCTTCACCAGCTTCGCGCCCATATTCTGGGCCTTGTCGCGCAGCTCGATCTCCTCGGCCACCGACACCCCGTCCTTAGTCACCGTGGGCCCGCCCCAGGACTTATCCAGGATCGCGTTCCGGCCGCGCGGCCCAAGCGTGCTCTTCACCGCCCGGGCGAGCTTCTCGACCCCGGCCAGAAGCTGCTGACGTGCCTCGACATCAAACGTGAGTTCCTTGACGGCCATGCTGGTATTGCTCCGAATAGTGAGGACTGGAAAATCTGGGTGGACCGGGAAAATCCCGGGGGTCTACAACGAGCGACGGAACGAGAGACGAAACGAGCGACGCAGGGGCACCGATCACGCCCGTGTCTTCCGGGAAGTAGGCAACCCCGGTGCCAGAGAGTATGGTTCCACCTCCCTGTCGGTAGCGGGGGTTCGGGCTCCGTGGCCCCCAATTTCTGCTGTCAGCCGACCCTGGCACCTCCCCACCACTGCCGGAATGGCAGACCTGACGCCGGAAACGGAATCTGCTAGGATCGCACCTCTATGACCCTGTGCTCTCCCATGCTGCTTCTCGCCGCCACCGACCTCCGCTCGTACATCTCCGTGATGATTCTCATCACGATTGCGATCGGGTTTGGCATCTTCAATGTCGTGGCCAGCATGGTCATCGGGCCGCGCCGTGATGGGCCGACCAAATCCGCCTCGTACGAGTCGGGCATGGACGCGATCGGCACCGCCCGCAAGCGATTCAACATCCGCTTCTACATCATTGCGATGGTCTTTCTGGTCTTCGATATTGAGATCATCTTTTTGTACCCCTGGGCCGTCACGTTTCCGAACCTCTCGCACGGCTCCGCCGAGTCGCTGCTCTGGCTGGGGCGCATCCTGTTCTTCGTGTTCACGACGGTGATCGCGTATCTCTACGGGATTCGCAAGGGCGTCTTCAAGTTTGAGTGACTCGCACGCCCGGGATGAGCGATGCCGTGCCCAAACTGGCGAGCGAATCCCGCGGATTCGCGCACTGCAAGGGCGCTTTCGCCACCGGTCTGGCAACGTCCCCAACGGTTACACCACCCACACAAACGTCCAGAATTCCGGCGGGGTTCCCCCACTTCTGCACGTCCACACAGGTTATTCCAGTCCCCGCGCCACCCTTCCACAAGTGGGCGCGCCGCGCTGTCGATACGCATAACCGGACGAATATCGAATCGTCACGCTCCCGCGTTCGCCACTGCCATGATCGTCGCACCCGGCAAATCCGACCTGCTTCTGTCGCTGATCCGCGACCGCGCCATCACTCCGATGTTCCAGCCCATCGTTGATCTCAACGACGGCATGATTATCGCCTACGAAGCCCTCTGCCGCCCGCTGCCCGATCGCGGCTTCGCGCACGCCGATGATCTCTTCCACACCGCCGATGAACTGGGCATGTCCTGGGAGCTCGAGCAGGTCACTCGCGCCGTCGCCATGGATGCCGCGAGCGACTGGCCGCGCGATGTGCGGCTCTTTCTGAACACTTCCCCCAGCGTCTTCGCGGACGATCGCTTCGCTCGCGTGCTCCGCGAGGATCTCGCACAAACCCGTGGGCTGACCACCGATCAGATCGTGCTCGAAATCACCGAGCGTTCCGGCACCGACTTCGGCGACCGGCTGCTCAACCAGGTCAACCTCGCCAAAGAGTGCGGCTTCACCGTGGCCGTGGACGACGCCGGCGCGGGCACCAGCGGCCTGAACCGCATGATGCAGATCCGCCCGCACTGGATCAAGCTGGACCGACAGCTCGTCGCCGGCATCGATCAGGACACGCTCTGCCAGAACCTTGTCCGCTCGTTCGTCCACTTCGCGCGCATGAGCGGCGTGAGCGTCATCGCCGAGGGCATCGAGCGCGGCGCGGAACTCGCCACGCTGATGGGCCTTGGCATCCGCTTCGGTCAGGGCTACTTCCTCGCTCGCCCCGCGGATCGCTCCGCAACACTCGACGCCGCAAACATTTCCAAGGTCCGCGAGCAGTGGGCCTCCGTCGAAGCGCAAGCACCCGCCGAGCCGCAGACCATGCCGATGGTGCGTCTCTGCACCAGCGTGCTGGTGGTGGATTCCGGCACCATATCAATCACCGAAGTCGCGGGCATGTTGCGGAAAAATCCTGACTCTCCCGGCGTGGTGGTGACGGAAGGTCGCCGCCTCGTGGGTTGGTGCGACAAGCGACACCTGCTCGCCGCGGCAACCGGCCCGGACGCATCGCGCCCAATCTCCACGCTCACCCGCGCCGCGATCTGCGCCCTGACGCCGGATGCCACGGTGCTCGAAGCCCTTCAGTTCGCCTGCACCCGTGAGGACGACGACATCGCGCTGCCCATCATCGTCGCCGCCGGCGCGGAGATCATCGGCATCGTTCCCATGCGTGAGCTGCTCCGCGCCGCCGCCGCCGAGTCGCGCCCCGGCTCGCGCCAACCCGCCGCGCTCACCGGCCTCCCCGCCCGCGTCCGCGCCGACCAGCAGCTCGAGCAG
>JAYVRG010000022.1:0-9642 GCA_043776515.1 Phycisphaerales bacterium | reverse complement strand
TGAAGTCGGGTATTCATGCGGCGTGGGCAAGAATGCCGGCATCACCGCGGAGATTCGCACGATCATCGACGCCGCGCTGCGCGGGGACGTGACCGAGGCGATGGCCCGGCGGGCTTGGACGCTCGGACCCGAGGCGGTGTTGGCGTTCATGCTCGCGGCGCGGGACCGCATCGCCCAACTGACCATCGCGGCCGGGTCCGGCGCGGGCGTGTCCCCGCCCGTCGGCCCGCGTTCCACGTCGAAGGAAACAGAGAGCACCGCCAACTCCCTCATCGAGTCCTGCGGACGGCACTTTGGCAACGTGCGAGCACGCGCCGCAGAAAGCCGCGCGAGCGTGACGGTCGCACCGGCACGATCCGCATGAAACACACAGTGTGACGCCCCCCCACCCCGTTCGCACATCCCGCCCGCCGCGCTCTCGGACCTCGCGAGCACATCCGCGCCCGCGTCAACTCCGACTCCCGATCCACACGCTGGCAGTTTTGTGGCCTCGTGAGAGCCGCACGAGGCCACACATCTCCCATTCGTGCCACGAAATGTCCCGCACGAGCCCACGAAAATGATCTTTGTGGCCCCGTGAGAGCGGCACGAGCCCACAAAAATCCCATTTCAGCCACGAGATGTCCCGCACGAGCCCACAAATCTCCCATTCGTGGCCCCGTGAACGCCGCGCGAGGCCACAAATCTCCCAACTCGGCCACGAAATCCCACACTTCACGGAATCAAAATCAAACCGCCGGGCTCCGCCCCAACGGCGGGTGGCCCCACCTTGGCGTGCCCCCACCTTCGGAGCTTTGGCCGAAGGTGGTGCCGGTCACCCTTGCCCCCCCACTCCCCCGCATCACCTTCGGCGCAAAGCCGCCGAAGGTGATGGCACGATGAGGCATCGATCGGCAGGGCACCCGCCCCCCTCAGTTGCCGCCCACTGCGGGTGTCGGAGCTGGCGCGATTGATCCCTGTTTTGGCAGCGATCGCAAGCGATCGAACATCATCTCAAGGTTCCACCCCGGCCTCCCGAAATCCGGGCCGGGAGTGATCGTGACGGCGGTGCAGGTGGCCGGTGTCTGTTTGAGCACGCTCGCGGTGGTCGCGCTGAAGTCGATGGTGACAATCGCCTTGAACTTCGCGGCGTCTTTGGGCCACTCCCAGATAGACGTGCGCGGCGGGAGCTTTTCCAGATCGGCCCATGAGGTCGGCCACGCGTGCGTAGGGCTGGCCTCGACGTGTTCGGCGATAAGGTCGCCGATCATGCGAGTGGCTTGAAGGCGCTCCTCGGCGCGCGTGGCGGTGCGGACTCCAATGAAAAAGAGTACGCCGAACGCGATGATGGCGCAGACAAACAGAATCGCCGCGACGGCGAAGATGCGCTTGGCGATACGCCAGAAAGGGGAGGTTAGGGCGTTGAGGAACGTAGCGGGATCAGCGGGATCGAACGCGCTGCCGCACTCTGGACAGGTGTTCCCCGGAAGGCCGCGCAGGTCAAAGTTGCAAGAGATGCAGTACATCGCGCGCGATGGTATACCCCCACCCAAATCACCCACGGCTGAAGCCGTGGGCTAACCCCCCAAAGTGAACAAGCCCGCTGAAGCGGGCTGGAAAACCGGAGCAGAAGGCGGCGCGAGGGAGTCTGTCTTTCTCGCGAAGCGATCAAAGCTCCGGCGCAAACCCCCGTCGCATGGTGTTCTCGCAGCTCGCACGCGGCTCGACGAACTGCAGCAGATAGTCCGCGCCGCCCGCCTTGGAGCCCACGCCGCTCATGCCGAAGCCGCCGAAGGGCTGGCGGCCCACCAGCGCGCCGGTGATACCGCGATTCAGGTACAGGTTGCCGACCCGGAAGCCGCGCTTGGCCATCTCCAGGTGGCTGGGCCGTCGGCTGAAGACCCCGCCGGTGAGCTTGTACGGCGAGTCGTTGGCGATCTTCAGAGCATCTGCAAAGGACGATGCGTGCATGATGGCGAGCACGGGGCCGAAGATTTCCTCGCGGGCGATGGTGTGGGTGGGGGTGACGGCGGAGAAGATGGTGGGGCCGATGAATGTGGGATGTGGGATGTCGGATGTCGGATGTGAAGGCAGAGAGGCGGAGGGCGGAACGTCCATCGCGAGTTCGAGCGTGCAGCCCTCCTGCTTGGCGGTCTCGATCATCCCGCGAATCTTGCTCGCGGCTTGCTCATCAATGACGGGGCCGATGTCGGTGCCGGGTCGGGTTGGGTCGCCGATGACCAGGGCCTTGGTGGCCTCAACGATGCGCTCGATGACGTGGCGGATCGCGGGGCCGCGCGGGCCCTCGGGATCGACGACGATGAGACGCGAGAGGGCGGAGCACTTCTGGCCCTGAAAGCCAAACGCCGACTGTCGCACGGCGAGGACCGCTTCATCAAGGTCCGCGCTGGTATCAATGATGAGCGCGTTCTTGCCGCCCATCTCGCAGATGACTTTCTTGACGTGGGAGGAAGAAGACGTATGCAGGAACTCGGAGGGAGCGGAGGGAGCAGAGGGACTCGGAGAGAACGGGGAGAGAGGCGCGGCGGCGTGCAGAATGTCCAAGCCGACATCGCGGGAGCCGGTGAAGGCGATGACGGCGACGCGGGGGTCGCGGACGAGGGCCGCGCCGGTTGTTTCGCCGGGGGCGGGACAGAACTGCACGAGGTCGCGGGGCTGGCTGTTCTTCTCCAGTGCGCTCCACAGAATGTCGCACATCGCCTTGGCGATGCCAGGGGTCTGCTCGGCGGGCTTGACAATGACGGGGTTGCCGGCGACCAGCGCGGCGGTGGTCATGCCGCAGCAGATGGCGAGCGGGAAGTTCCACGGGGAGATGACGACCGAGACGCCGCGCGGCTGATACCACGTCTCATCCAGTTCGCCAATGAACGCGCCGAGGCGAGTGCGCGTGAAGAGCCGCATGGACTCGCGGGCGTAGTACTCGCAGAAGTCGATCGCCTCGCAGGTGTCGGCATCCGCCTCGCGCCAGGTCTTGCCGGCTTCCTTGATCATGATGGCGGAGAGCTCATCGCGCTTCGCACGCATGGATGCGGCGGCATCGGTGAGCACCTTGGCGCGGAGCATCGGGTCCGCATCGCGCCAGGACTCGAAGAGCTTGTCGGCGGTGGCGACCATCGCCGCGCCGTGCTCGGGCGTGCGGTCGTTGGCGATCTTGGGGACAATGGCCTTCACAATGGCCTGCGCGAACGCCGTGCGCACGGCGGCGATGGAGAAGTCGCGCATGGACTCGTTGAAGAACGGGCGGCCGTCGCCCACACCCGCGACGGCGGCGGAGAGCTTGTGCTTCTCCGGGGAGATGCCGGAAGACTTGCCGCCGAGTTCGAGGGCGATGCCCGCCCCGTCCGCGTGTGACGAGTCCGAGCCGTTGGTCCCTCGCTCGCGCTTCGGGCTCGTGTGGGGAGAGGCGAGCAGCAGCGATGGATCGGCGTTGTCGAGGAAACCGGCCTTCAGCCAGCTCTCGTTCGAGGTGTTCTCCAGCAGTCGCCGCACGAGGTACGCCATGCCGGGGATCATCTCGCCGACGGGGACGTACTCGCGGATGCGGAGGCCCATCTCGGCCGCGGCGTATTTGAGTTGATCCGCCATGCCGTGGAGCATCTGCAGCTCGATCGCGGCGTGCGGCAGGCCGCGGCGTTCGAGGCCCGCAATGGCGGCGGCGATGGAGCGGACGTTGTGAGAGCCGAGGGCGAGTTTGACGCCGGAAGTGACGGAGTGACGAAGTGACGGAGTGACGGAGTTGGAAGCGGCAGAAACCGGACATGCGTCGAGGAAGATTTCCGTCATGCGCTCGAAGCAGGCATCGGTCTCGCGCTTCGTTGGCCAGACGGGGCACGGCCAACCCATCTGCTCGGCGTGGATGACCTGGTAATCCCAGTACGCCCCCTTCACGAGCCGCACACTCACCACGCGGCCGGTGCGCTTGGCCCACTCGCAGATGCGCCGGGCATCATCCTCGCCGGAACGTAGATACGCCTGCATCGCCAGCCCGGCCTGAAAGTCCACGGCTTCGCAACAGCGCATAAAGAGTTCGAGCGTGAGGTCCTTGAGCGCGAACTGCTCCATGTCGAAGTTGACAAAAACGCCCTTGGACTTGGCGGCTTCAAGAATCGGCACAATTCGCTTCATCAGTTCCTTGATGGAACCCTCGGTGTCGATGGGATCGACGCGCGCGGAGAGGGAACTGATCTTGATCGAGACGTTGGTGCGCGGGATCGGCCCGAGATGGTCGGACTCCAGCCGCGGATTCGGCTTCCAGCCCGCGACCTGCGACGGGAGATTATTGATGAGGTCGAGATACTTCCGCTGGTAGTACACGCTCTCGGCATCGCTGACGCAGGCCTCACCAAGGAGATCGACGCTGAAGGCGATGCCGTCGTTCCACAAGTCCTTCAGGTTCGGCAGCGCGCTGGCCGCGTCCGTCCCCAGAATGAACTTGCTGGCCATGCCCTCGATCTGCGAGGTGATCGTCTTGACCGCCAGCCCCTTGGCGATGCCGCCGGCCTTCAACCCTATCTCGATCGTCGCGGGCACCTTCACGCCCGGCTGGGAGAGATAGTCCTGGAGGTGATCGAAGATGTCCTCCGTCGTCCGCAGCATCGGAAACGCATCCACGAAGCGAAACATCTGCACCTTGAACTGCTGATCCTTCATGGACCATTCCATGAGTTTGTCGGAGTAGAACTTCGCGCTGAGCAGGCCGGTTTTGTGGGCGCGGGCGCGATCCAGCATGTCGCGGCCGATCTCCATGATCCGCTGCTCGCTGGAGCCGGCGGCTTGTGCCGCGGTCGAGGTCGAAGGCGAGGAAATGGGGGCTGCGGGCTTGGGCTTGCGCGAGAAAATCGCCATGTCGGGATCGCTCCTGAGATCGTGTGCGGCCAAGTGTATCGCGGAGATTCGGCGACTAAACTTGTTCTGCCAAACGTTCCTACACACCCCGGAGTTTCTCGTGCCCGATGATCGCTCAGTCCCCAGTGTTCTCTCCATCGGCACCTTCGATGGGGTCCACCGTGGGCATCAGGCGCTGATCCATCGCGCTCGGGAGATTGCCGATCGCCATCCGGGAGTGCGGGTCGTCGCGCTGGTCTTCAAGCCGAATCCGCTGGAGGTGCTCCGCCCGGAACAGGCGCCGCCGCGGCTGAGCATGTTCGAGCAGCGCAAGCAGTGGATTCTCGCGGCCGGTGCGGACGAGGTCGTGCGGCTGGAACCGACGCCCGAGTTTCTCGCGGAGACGCCGGAGCAGTTCGTCCGCTGGTGCGTGCAGAAGTTCAACCCGATCGCGTTTGTGGAAGGGGATGATTTCCACTTCGGGCGTGCCCGGGCAGGGACCAATGCGGTGCTGGCGGAGTTCGGGCGCTCGATGGGCTTCACGGTGGATGTCGTGCCGACTCGCACGGTGGCACTCACCGATCATCAATATGTACCGGCCCGCAGCACGATCGTCCGCTGGTTGCTCACATCCGGGCGCGCTCGCGATGCGGCGATTGTGCTTGGACGGCCGTACGAGTTGAACGGCACCGTGGTGCGCGGCGACCGTCGCGGGCGCACCATCGGGTTTCCCACGGCGAATCTCGACACGGCCACGCTCATTCCCGCAGACGGCGTCTACGCCGCGGCGGCGCATCTACCCGATGGCCGCGCCTTGCCCGCCGCGTTGAGCGTCGGCACCAAACCGACCTTCGGCACGCACGCCCGCACCGCCGAGGCGTTTCTGCTCCAGCCGGATGTGGACACCCGCACATGGGCACCGATCGCCGGGCTGCCGGAATATGGCTGGCATCTGCGGCTGGAACTGCTCGCGTGGGTGCGTGAACAGGTGCGTTTCGATTCCCTCCCCGCGCTGCTGCAACAGATGGAGCGCGACTGCCAGCGTTGCCATTCCATCGCGACCGAGCATTTGTCGGTATCCTCCGCCCCGCGGCCATCGCCGCAGGAGATTCTCGCGTGAACATGCCGACCGCCGCACCTTCCACTTCCAGCCACGCCGTAACGGTGCCGTGGTCCACGAGTTCGACGTTCGATCAGATCGCCGCCGATCTGCGCCACGCGAGTTCGGTGGTTATCACAACGCACGCTAAGCCCGATGGCGATGCCGCGGGTTCGACGCTCGCCGTCGCGCGAGCACTCAAGCACGCGAACATTCCCGTCGAAGTCTGGTGCATCGGGCCGCTCCCCCGCTGGATGCGCGGCCTCTTCGGCAGCACTCCGCTGCGCGAGTTCATGCCCGGCAAGCCCGTCACACCCGCAGATGGGAAGCCATTCGGTTCGCCAAATCCGGATTTCTGCATCATCGTGGACACCGGCTCGTGGACGCAGCTTGCCGAGTTGCGCCCGTGGCTGGAGCCGCGTGCGGATCGCAACATCATTCTCGACCACCACCTGCACGGCGACGGCGCGGCGGCAACTCGGCGGATCATCGACTCGTCGTGCGCCTCGGCCACGCAGGTCGTCGCGCCGCTCTGCGTCAAGCTCTGCAACCTGCTATCTGCGGCGAAACTTCCGCGCGAGATCGCCGATCCGCTGTACCTTGGCCTCGCGACAGATACCGGCTGGTTCCGCTACTCGTCGGTCACTCCCAGCACGCTTCGTCTCGCCGCCGATCTGATGGAAGCTGGAGTGGAGCACACCAATCTCTACGGAATGATTGAGCAGCAGGATGTCGTGGGCCGCTGGCAGTTGCTCGGGCGTGCGCTCAACACGCTGGAACTGCACTCGGTTCGCGCGCCGGATGACACCGCCGTGATGACGCTCACGCTGGGCGACTTCGATTCGACCAAGGCGGATCGCAACGACACCTCGGGCTTCGCGGACATGCTGCTCACCGTTTCGAGCGTGCAAGTGGCCGCGGTGTTGACGGAGAATCCCGTCAATCCGGGTGAGCCGCCGCTGACGAAATATTCGCTGCGCTCCAAGCCCGGGCCGGGCGCAGTCGATGTGAATCAGGTCTGCCAGAAGCTCGGCGGCGGCGGGCACACCCGGGCCGCGGGCGCGAAGTCGCGGCTGGACCTCGCATTTTCCAAGCGTGCGTTGCTTGAGGCGTTGAAGTGAGCACGCGTCCACGATCTTCCTACGCCGGGCGATCCGGGCCACCTCGCCCGGATGCCGCGCCCACACCGGGGCAACGCCCGCCGCTGCGAATCTTCACCTCCACGCTCTGGGAGTATCCGAGTCAGCACTACGACCAGTATGAGGACAGCCCATCGGGCAAGCGCACACTCGTCTCCACGATGCAGGGAGATCGGGAGTACATCGGCGCAACACCGTCGTGGGTCATCTGGCAACTCCTCCAGCGGTACACGCGCGAAGGCGACACCGTCGTGGATCCGATGGTCGGCAGCGGCACGACGCTCGATGTGTGTACCGATCTGAAGCGTATCGGCATCGGCTTTGATCTTGTGCCGCGCCGCGAGGACATCCGGCATTCGGATGCCCGCAAGCTCGCGCTGCCCGCCAGTGCCGCGGACTTCGTGTTCATCGATCCCCCCTTTTCCACGCACATCAACTACTCTGATGACCCGAACTGCATCGGCAAGTTGGATGCAACGGGGCCGGATCAGGGTCGCGCGTACTACAAAGCGATGTCGCACGTCATCGCCGAGATCGACCGCGTGCTTCGACCCAAGCGATACATGGCGATGTACGTCTCGGACTCTTGGCGCAAGCGTGCCCCGGGTGATTCCGGCTCCGGCACGGGAACCTTCATGCCCATCGGCTTCGAGCTCTTCGCGATGCTCCGTGATCGCTTCAAGCCGGTGGACATCATCGCCGTCGCACGCCATAACGCGAAGCTGACGCAGGGAAACCGAAGCAAGTCGGCCGAGGAAGGCAACTACTTTGATCGCGGGTTCAACTATCTCTTCATCATGAAGAAAGAACCGCATTCAGAGCCGAGCGGCGTAAGCCGCCGGGGTGGTTGAGCGATGACAAACAAGCACTCGGGCCGCGGCCGCACGAACATGTGCTGGTACTCCCGCGCCACTGGGGACCTGGGGCTCACGCCTCTCGGCTCTGAATGATCCAGCCGCCGCCCACGACAACATCCGGCTCCGCGGCGTCGTAGAGCACCAGTGCCTGCCCCGGCGCGACTGCCTGCTGCGGCACATCGAACACCACCTCGAAGCGGCCGCGCCGACCGCTGGGAGTGGCTTCCGATCCTTCCTTCATCCATCTCGCCCGCGCGCCCACCGGCGGCGTGTTGTAGCGATACTTCGCCTGCACCGGCTTCCAGTCGGCGAAGTCGCTCTCATCCACGAGCCAGTTCGCCTCCCCCACTTCGCACCCGGTGCTGAGCAGCATCTCGCGCGGCCCAACGCGCACCGTGTTCGCCACAGGGTCTCGACCGACGACGAAGATTGGATGGCCAAGCGCCACGCCGACGCCGCGGCGCTGACCGATGGTGAACTTGTGCTGGCCACCGTGCTCGCCGATCACCTTGCCGTCGGCATCCACGATCGAGCCGGCTTTGGCGAGTTCGGGGCGGCGGCGTTCGATGAGCCCGGCGTAGTCGTTGTCCGGAACGAAGCAGATTTCCTGCGAGTCCGGCTTGTCGAAGGTCGGAAGGCCGAACCGCTGCGCCATGGCGCGAACCTCGGTCTTTTCGTAGCCGCCGATGGGGAGCAACATGCGGGAGAGTCGCTCGCGCGGCGCACCGAAGAGAACGTATGACTGGTCCTTAGTGTGGTCGATGCCGCGCAGTAGTCTATGGCATGGGAGTCCCGCCCATGTTCTTTGGTTTGTGGTTTCATCGCCTGCCTCACGGCCCACGGGCGGGACGCCCGTGCCACTGACCACCCGCGCGTAGTGCCCGCTCGCTACCGACTCCGCCCCGATCTGCATCGCATACTCGTGCAGTTTGCCGAACTTCAGCCAGTCGTTGCAACGCACGCACGGATTCGGCGTCCGCCCCGCGGCATACTCATCCACGAAATAGTCGATGATCCGCCCGAAGTCCTTCTTGAAGTTCACGACATAAAACGGCACGCCAAGTTCGGCGGCGACAAGTCGCGCGTCTGCCGCGTCGTTGATCGAACAGCAGCCCTGGTGGCCGATCTTGATCTTGCGCGGATCGCAGACCGGCGCGGCGATCGCATCGCCGGGCTCCAATGCATCCAGGGCCTCGCCCGGCGAGCCGAGCCGCATGAAGACCCCGACCACTTCGTACCCCTCGCGCACCAACAGCGCGGCGGCGACGGAGGAATCCACGCCGCCACTCATGGCCACCAGCACTTTGCCCTTAGAAGAAACTCCCATCCATAATTGTAGGAGAACTCAATCGGGCGACGGGTTCGCCCGCCGCCTGAGCGGCCAAACGCGTGCCACGCTGAAACCAACGCTATCTTCAAGAATTCAGCGACACGCAGTTGCTCCAATCCGACTGAGCTAAGATTCTCTCAAATGGAACCCACCACCCCGCCACTCGGGCTCTCCACCGGACCAAACGCCACCCATGGCGCGGTTCCATGTCCAAACTGCCGCTATGACCTTTCGGGCATGCGCTGCCCTGAGTGCGGCTCGTCGGTTTGTAAGTGCATCGCGCCGCCGACAGCTCGAAGCGACTGTGTTGAAAATCAAGGCGTGGGCGGAATGTTTTGGGATTTCTTTTCACCCCAGAGCACGTCGTCGCGGACCAGCGCGTTGAGGATCGTG
>JAYVRG010000021.1:0-9661 GCA_043776515.1 Phycisphaerales bacterium | reverse complement strand
CCAGCCCCGGGATCGACGGACGGCGGACGCACCCCCCGCGCCGCCACGCAACTCACTGGAGGACTCGCAATGAAGATCAAGCCCCTGTACGACCGACTCGTGGTGAAGCGCCTGGCCGAGGAAGAGAAGACGGCGGGCGGGATCATCATCCCCGACGCCGCCAAGGAGAAGCCCGCCGAGGGTGAGGTTCTCGCCGTCGGCAGCGGCAAGCTCCTCGACGACGGCAAGATCCGCTCGCTCGACGTCAAGGTCGGCGACCGCGTGCTCTTCGGCAAGTACTCGGGCAGCGAGGTCAAGCTCGACGGCGTCGAGCACATCATCCTGCGTGAGGACGAGGTCCTCGGAATCGTCGAGTAGCCCGACGGGCCGACGCGGAAGGGCGACCCGCCCGCCGACGTCGGCCACCGCAGTTCGATCAAGCGGGGGCTCGTCCCCCGCTGGCAACAAAAAACGATTTTCGTTCCATTTCGTCAAGGAGACAGTCACATGGCAGCCAAGGACATTCTTTTCGAGGAGGGCGCCCGCGCCCGCATCCTCGCCGGCGTCAACACCCTCGCCGACGCCGTCAAGGTCACCCTCGGCCCCAAGGGCCGCAACGTCGTGATCGAGAAGAGCTGGGGCGCCCCCACGGTCACCAAGGACGGCGTCACCGTCGCCAAGGAGATCGAACTCGAAGATCCCTACGAGAACATGGGCGCGCAGATGGTCAAGGAAGTCGCCTCCAAGGCCTCCAAGGACGCGGGCGACGGCACCACCACCGCGACCATCTATGCCGAGGCGATCTTCCAGGAAGGCCTCAAGAACATCACCGCGGGCGCGAACGCGAACCAGGTGAAGCGCGGCATCGATATCGCCGTTTCCTCCATCGTCGATGAACTCAAGGCGATGTCCAAGAAGGTCTCCAACTCCAAGGAGATCGCGCAGGTCGGCACATGCTCGGCCAACCAGGACGCGGCGATCGGCAAGATCATCGCGGACGCGATGGACAAAGTCGGCAAGGACGGCGTCATCACCGTTGAAGAGGGCAAGTCGCTCGATACCGAGGTTGAACTCGTCGAGGGCATGCAGTTTGACAAGGGCTTCCTCTCCCCCCACTTCGTCACCAATCCCGCGACCATGGAGTGCGTGCTGGAGAAGCCGTACATTCTGATCTTCGAGAAGAAAATCTCATCCGCGAAGGACATGCTCCCGCTGCTGGGCAAGATCGCCGAGCAGGGCGCATCGCTGCTCATCATTGCCGAGGACATCGACGGCGAGGCGCTCGCGACGCTTGTCGTCAACAAGCTGCGCGGCATCCTGAAGGTCGCGGCCGTGAAGGCGCCGGGCTTCGGCGATCGGCGCAAGGCGATGCTCGAAGACATCGCGACCCTGACGGGCGGAAAGGCCCTGATGGAAGAGCTGGGCGTGGAGCTTGAGAAGGTGGACATCGCCGACCTTGGCCGCGCCAAGAAGGTGACGATCGACAAGGACAACTCGACGATCGTGGAGGGCGCGGGCTCTTCGGCGGACATCAAGGGTCGCATCGACCAGATTCGCCACCAGATCGACGCGACGACCAGCGACTACGACCGCGAAAAGCTCGAGGAGCGGCTCGCGAAGCTGAGCGGCGGCGTGGCCCAGATCAACGTGGGCGCGGCGACGGAAGTCGAGATGAAGGAGAAGAAGGCCCGCGTGGAGGATGCGCTGCACGCCTGCCGCGCGGCCGTTGAGGAGGGCATCCTGCCCGGTGGCGGCGTGGCGATTCTTCGCGCACGGCGCGGCCTGGAGAAGGCCCGCAAGAAGGCGACGGGCGACGAGCGCATCGGCATCGACATCATCGACCGTGCCGTGAGCGCCCCGATCAAGCAGATCGTGGCCAACTGCGGACTCGACGGCTCGGTGGTGGCGATGAAGGTCGAAGAGAACAAGGACGACAACTTCGGCTTCAACGCGCTGACGCACGAGTACGGCAACCTGATGCAGATGGGCGTGATCGTTCCCACCAAGGTGGAGCGCGTTGCGCTGCAGAACGCCGCGAGCATCGCGGGGCTGCTGCTGACCACCGACGCCGCAGTGGTGGAGATCAAGGACAAGAAGAAGGCGATGGCACCCGCGGGCGGCGGGGATGACATGGACTACTGAGTTCTGGTCATCGATCGCGAGTTCAATGAGCGGCCCCGGTCATGGACCGGGGCCGCTTCTTTTTTGGGGTGGGCGGGTTGCATGAGCGGATGACGCGGGCGCGATTGAGTCTGAGAAACACGCGGCCTGGACTTGATTCGACGCCGCGCTGGCGATGTTCGATGCTATTGTCCGTGATGCTGCGAACGTATCTGTTTGTCAACGCCGCGTTGTATGTGCTGTTTGCGCTGTGGTGTACGTGGATGCCGGAGAAAACGGCGAGTGCGCTGGGGCTGATGTTCCGCTCCGGCTCGGGCAAGAGCGAGTACATCACGGTGTATGGGGGGATGGAGTTCGGCATCGCGATGTTCTTTCTGCTGGCGGCGCTGCGCCCGGAGATGCGGCAGGCGGGGCTGCTGTTTGCACTGCTGTTCTACGGCGGGCTGGTGGCGTGGCGGATACCCACGCTGCTGATGGTGCCGGGGGTGCAGAAGATCACATACGGATTTGCGGCCAGCGAGGCGGTGCTGCTGGTGATGGCGGTGCTGATGAAGGTGTTTGGGGTGACGAAGTGAGTACGGGTGTTGCTTTGGGTACCGCCACGCTCCGCGTGGCGCGTGACGAATGGGATGTGGGATGAGAAGAACACCACGCGGAGCGTGGTGGTACCCAAGAGGAGTCGCCCGTGGGGAAGAACTATCCGGAGATTGATGGGGCGCTGCGGTCGTTCATCGAGCGGCAGAAGATGTTCTTTGTCGCCAGCGCGCCGAGCGGGAGCGCGGGGCATGTGAATGTGTCGCCGAAGGGGCTGGACACGTTTCGGGTGCTGGGGCCGCGGCGGGCGGCGTATCTGGATTACAACGGGAGCGGCGTGGAGACGATCGCGCATGTGCGGGAGAATGGTCGGCTGACGATCATGTTCTGCGCGTTTGAGGGGAAGCCGAACATTGTGCGGCTATATGGAACGGGTCGGGTGGTGGAGCCGGGCGCGGCGGGGTACGACGATCTGCTCGCGGCGTTTGGGCTGGGGGCGAGCACTGCAATCGTGCGGTCGATCATCGTGCTGGAGGTGGAGCGGATCAGCGATTCATGCGGGTTCGGGGTGCCGCTGTTTTCGTATGTGGGAGATCGGGAGCAACTCACGGCGTGGACGAAGCGGAAGACGGCGGAGGAGATTGCGGGCGTATCAGCGGGGGAAGAATGGGGTGAGTATTGATGGGTTGGGGGGATTGGACTCGGCGGGAGCGTGATGGCAAATAGACCGACTTTGTAGCGTCATTCTCTGGGAATCATTGAGGGCAACGTGACGGGAGAAGCCCTTGACGTTCCTCACTGTCTTTGGGGCAGTGGCGCGCGAAGAGAGGGGCCGTCTGCCGCCAGCAGTCAGTACATCGGACGATTCTGCGGGCTATGAAGTTGTTCCTGCAAGCTGGCTCGCAGTCGTTGCTCGATCAATCCTTCCCGATCAGCTATGTCATTCAGTGGCCTCAGCCCGAGAATGGGCTTGTTTGCAAACAGACGGTAGTGCTTCATACCGGGGCAGAATGGCGTGAAACAAACGCTGACTTCCGTGCCGTCAGCATGTGCAACCGTGGCGAGCTTTGTATGCTTTCCCGCCCCTGTTTCGTCTTTCCACATTCCCGGCAAGGGTGCCGAAAACCGAGCCGCGCCGTTCTTCTGCATGTGCATTGCACTGAATGCGTGTTTCCACACGACTCGACGACCGGCGGTTCCGGCAGCCGCGACCGATGTCAGGACTGCAAACTCGCCGTCCTCCGTTTCAAGCACATACGGAACGTCATCTCGCATAAGCAAGAACGGAGTTCCGGGTGGTTCGGGCCACGACCACGAGATACGAGAATCGCGGAATGTCAACCAGTCACGAACATACACAAGGGCCTCCGCAGTCGGATTCCATGCCGCGCGGATCGAACCTTCCGCAAAGACGACCGAAATGATCACCCAGGAAACCGCACAGACTCCCGTAGCAAACCCACAGAACCTGACCATCCGCGAGCTGCGAGCGGCAGCCAGCAACGCGGTCAACGCTCTTGCGACCCCAGTCTTTTCGTATCCGGTCGCCGTGAACTCTTTGTGTCCACACTCGGGGCACTGCGGCACATTTGGGCCGGCACAGAGCCCCACAAGGGAGTATCCGCATTTCGTGCATCGCCGATACTCATCCAATGGCCACCGGCGTGCGACCTGCGAGCAACACAGCGCAGTGGCGAACAACCAGTAGACGGTTTGGAACACCAGCAAACAGATCGCACAGACAAACACTCCCACCCAGTTTGGAACAAACGCATCGCCTACGAACCTTGAGAATCCAATCATATGATGCCTCTCCGCACTCAGTTCCCAACCCGCGGCTCCAGCGATCACACCAATGACAGGTGAACACAACAGAGCCGCGGCGAGACATCGCTTCAGATGCTCGTGTGCCCCGGCTTCTTTGCCCGCACGCTCCGCTCGTAGCAGCGCGATCCAGTCGTACGACAGCCCGGACACGCGACCAACCCATCGAAGCGTGAGGTATCGGGCGACAATGACGACCATGACACCGGTCGCCCCCACAGCGACGACCGCCGCCCAATCTGCCCACGCGCTTGGCAACGCTGCAACGGGCACGCCCAGAACCCGAAAGAGCCCACTTTCAACATGCCGAATTGCAGAATCCGGAACCGAGACCGCCGGAGCAAACGCTCCGATTCGGTCGGCATCCAGACCCGTTACCGCGCCTTTCCAAACTCCTTCCACCACAAGCGATCGAACTCGGAGATACCAGCCCCATCGCCAGCCGTTTGCGATCGCGTACCCCACACACGGCATGATCCCATTCAACGCAATCGCTACGAGCAATCGTAACTGCGATTTCATTCTTTAGACTTTCGAGAATCGTCCGACGCACCATCTCGGTGCGTCGGACAGTTGAGGTTAGTACAAATACTCGGTCGTGCCACAGGTGCAACTCGCCGCCGGGGAACCGGGCGCAACCCCCGGGGCTGCCGGAGTGCCGGGCGGGACATTCGGACCGAGCCCGGGTCCGGTTCCCATCCCAGTTCCACCGCACGATGTGCATGTACACACGATCCGCACCGGAACCGTTCGTCCCGATGGATCCGTAGCCGTTCCAGTTGCGGTGCATGTGCATGGAGTGCTGCCGTTCGGCGATGGCGCTTCGCCAAGACACTCGAACGACGTGATCATGATCGGAACCGTCCATGGTGTCCACGGACCACACCCGGGGCAAGTCAACCACCCCGTCGGTCCGCTCGGGTGCCACGAAGCAGAGATTGTCGTCGGACACCCACTCGCCGTGAAGTAGCCAACGCTCGCACCCGCCGCGTAGATCGACGGATACGCCGAGAGCAACCCCGTCGCATCCAACGCCGAGTTGGTTGCAAACGGCCCGGACAGATTCCCGTTCAGCGGGTCCATCAGCACCATCGAATCACCGAGCTGCACGGCCACGATCGGCAGTTCACCGTAGACGCCGAAGTGCGCGGAGATCACCTGCGTGCTGCTGTTGCTCACGCCAACGGCGTTCAGCAACACCTGCACCGTTGTAGCAAACCGATCGGCCCGGCTCTGCTGACCGGTGATCGCCTTCTGCGATTCGGTCACGGTGCCCGCGTTAGCCGCCCAGGTCGCACCGGAGGCGATCATCGCCGCGATGAGGTTCTGGCTTTGCGTGCTCAGATTCATCGCAAGCGTGGCCTGATACGCAGTTGCGTCCACCTTGGCCAGTGGAAGGTCCAGTGAGACCAGTTTGGTGCCGTCCACGTAGACCGTCATCCCCGCGCTGGCCGGCGCGGCGAGAATCAGGTTGGCGTGTTGCACGGTGCCGCTGGTGTTGGTGTACGCGTCGGTCTGGATCTTGCCTTCGAGCATCGCCTTCTTGAAGACGCCTCGGAGCGCAATCTGGTCGGTGGTGATCGCGGTAGCCGTGCTGCCGAGCTCATCGCAGGCCGAAGCCGACACCGAGCCGACCTTTTCCAGCGTCGTCCGCGTGCCGCGCAGGGGATTGAAGAGTGCGCTGTTCATGCTCGCGGTGCTAAACGAGAACCCGGTTCCCGGCGATCCGCCGCCCTGATCCACGCGTTGCCAGTAGAGCGTGGACCACGAGACAACCTCGGCCGCCTGCTGATTCGTCAGCGCGCCCTCATACACCGACTGTGCGCTCGCCCGGCCCGCGCCGGTTCCCAAGATGATCGCCGCCAGACCGAACAACCCGACCCCCCCCCGAACAAACCTGTAGAACTGCATAGGAACCTCCATGCTTTCTCGTTGCGAGCCGGTGTTCGTACCCGCCGACAGTCGGGGGGTTGCGATCCGGCACGCGAGGGCCGCGCGGCCCTCTATAGAGGAAGCGAGTGCTGGGGGCTGTTTGTGACAGCGAGGGGAAAATAATCGGTGCAGTTTATGGGATTGCACCAGAATCGGGTACAGGAGGGTGAATCGGGGGGAGAGAGTGCCACAGATGGACACGGGGAAAACGGATCAGAGCGGATCAGGATTTGATCCGTTTCATCGGTGTTGATCTGTGGCTGATTGCTCTCTGTCTCCCTTTGCGATCATCGCACCACTGCTGAGCGGATCGGCGGCGAGACCATGCACGCTCATCGCGCACCACTGGCGGGCAAGCCGCCAGTGCCACCCAATGAATCAGAGCGTGCGGAGGACGGCGCGGATCGGGCTGGCATCGAAGCCGATGAGTTTGAGGGGGAGTGCGATGAGTTCGTAGTCGCCGGCGGGGACATTTGCGAGGGCGAGGCCTTCGAGGATGGAGATGTCGTGACGGGCGATGGCGTGGTGGGCGGGGAGGTCTTTGGAATCCTGGAGGTCCACGCTGGGGGTGTCGATGCCGACGGTGGTAACGTGCGCCGCGGCGAGATGCTCGATGAGCGAGGGGTCGAGGGCTGCGAAGTCGGAGTTCCACTGCTCGAAGTCGGGGAAAGTGCTGGTGCGGATGAGGATGCGCGGGTGCGGGAAGGGGCGGGCGGGGTTGGACAGCCGCAAGTGTTGCAGAGTGACGCGCTGGCCGCGCGGGATGTCGGCGTCGATGAGCGTGCAGGGGCCGAGGTAGTGGGCGAGCGGGCGCTCGCCGACGCCGGGCGCGGGGTGCGCGTAGTGATTCGGGCCGTCGGCGTGGGCACCCAAGTGAACGGTGGAGCGCAGCGTGGAAAGGGTGATGGTGTCGCCTTTGGCCATATCGCAGAGGATTTCGCGTGAGATGGGCGTGTCGCCGGGCCAGACCTGGGTGCGGAGTGTGATGGGTGGGGTGATGTCGTAGAGCATGGTTGAGAGAATCCGGGAAGGAGGTTGCAGCACGCATGGCCGAGCCCAAAGCGGCTCGACCATGGCACTCGGGGGTTGCTAACGGTGTTGCATGGCGGCGGCGATCTGGGCGGCCAGGGCGGCGTTGGAGCAGACGAGTTCGATGTTGGCTTTGAGCGTTGCACCGCCGGAGATGTCGTGCAGCGCGGCGAGGAGGGTGGGGGTGGCATCGCGGCCGGAGGATGCTTGTGCGTTTGTTGAAATGCGTTGCTCGGCGGCGGTGAGCCAGCGGTCCCAGTCGTCGCGCTTCAGTTCGTGCTCGGCAGGGATGGGATTGCAGATGAGGATGCCGCGGCCGGTGCGGGCGAGCTCGAAGCGGACGAAGCGGGCGAGCTCGGTGGCGTCGGTGAAGTTGTAATCGACCTTGCCGACGGAGGCGTCCAACTCTCGGAGATAAAAGGCAGGGAACGCATCGGTGCGGTAGCCGATGACGGGGATGCCGAGGGTTTCGAGCATCTCGCGGGTGGCGGCGACATCGAGGATGCTCTTCACGCCGCTGGCGACGACGGCGATGGGGAAGCGGGTGAGGGCGATGAGGTCGGTGGAAATATCGAAGGGGGAGCCGGTGGGCAGTGGAGAGTGGGCAGTGGGAAGGAACTTGTGGACGCCGCCGATGCCGCCGGTGGCGAAGATGTGGATGCCAGCGCGGCTGGCGAACTCCATCGTCGTGCTGACGGTGGTGGCGGCGTGGCGGCCGCGGAAGAGAGCGATGCCGACATTGGCGGTGTTCACCTTCTTCACGCTCTCGCGGGTGGCGAGCAGCACGTCGAGCTGGTCATCGCTCATGCCGACGATGGGGCGGCCGTTGACGATGCCGACAAGCCGGGGCGTTGCCCCGTGGTCGCGGATGATGCTGGCGAGACGAGTGGCCAGCGGCTTGGCCGCGTCGGCGGGGACGCCGTGCAGGAGGAGGGTGGTTTCGAGGGCGACGAAAGCGTTGGGGACTGGAGGGGGCATGGGGGATTGTTGGAGGCGGGGAGAGGGGGATGGAGGGGAAACAGCACGCATCCGCGACCCCCTTTTCCCGAACGAACCCAGCACAAGATCGTCTCGAAACTGGAAGATCGCCCCCGAACTCGATACCGTCCCTGTGCAAGGACGCACTCACATCGCACGGAGGCCACTGGAGTTTCCGGCCATGTCCACGCTTTCCGCACCATTGAATCTGACTCGCTGGATCGAGGACCATCGGCACCTGCTCAAAGCGCCAGTCGCGAGCAAGTGCGTGTGGGAGGATCGCGACTTCATCGTGATGGTGAGCGGCGGGCCGCTGCACCGCAAGGACTTCCATATCAACCCGACCGAGGAGCTGTACTTCCAGGTGGAGGGAGACATCGTGCTGCGGATCGTGGATGCGCACGGGCAGCAGCGCGAGCTGCCGATCCGCGCGGGTGAGATGTTCCTGCTGCCGCCGGGCGTGCCGCACGCGCCGCAGCGGGCGACGGGAACCATCGGGCTGGTGGTGGAGCGTCGCCGGCCGCGCGGCGAGGACGACCGGCTGCGCTTCTACTGCGAGAAGTGCAACGAGGTGGTGTACGAGGAATCCTTCGAGCTCAAGGACATGGTCGGCGGCCCGGGCACCGGCGGCGGCAAGCTCAAGCGGATGATGGACGAGTTCTGGTCCGACGCGACGCTGCGGACGTGCGTGCACTGCGGCACGGTGGTCCACCCGCCCAGCGGGCAGGTGTCGCAGCCGCCGAAAGAGATGGGCGTTCCGGCGATGAAGATCGGATCGGGCGGGAACGGCGCGAGTGCGAGCGCGAAGATGGGAACGGGGGCGATGACGCCCGGGCGGAAGGCGGCGAGCAAGCCGATCGTGAGGGCGGGGGGGAAGAAGGTGGTGGTGCGGGGGAGGTAGGGGAATGTCGGATGTGGGATGTGCGATGTCGGATGGAAAGATAAAAGGCACGCGGCCCTGAGTCGAACAGACCCGGGGCCGCGTATGTATGTTGGATGTGCGATGTCGGATGGCGGATGTGGGATCGAGTGCCGGAACATCCGACATCGCACATCCGACATCCGACATTCTTCACGCCGCCATCTTCAGCGTCGCCACCATCCCGCCGCCTGCATCCACGCCGATGGTGACGGTGAAGGTCTCGCTGGGCCTTCCGTAGACGCTGCCGCGCTGGCCCTGGACCATGTACTGCATGTTGTTGGAGCCGCTGGGGAGCGCGTTGTCATCGAAGAACTTGAAGCCGCGCGGGAGGTTGGCTCCGCT
>JAYVRG010000020.1:0-10024 GCA_043776515.1 Phycisphaerales bacterium | reverse complement strand
GGTGGTGCAGACCAATCTGCCGCAGGACAACAAGATGGGGTGGTCCGTCGATGAGCGCCGCAAGGACTTTGCGCGGTTTTTAGAACTGACGCGACAGGCCGCGGCGGCGCGGCCTGTGCCGGATGTGATCTGCTGGCCTGAGACAATGTTCCCGGGCATTGCGCTCAACCCCGAGGCGATTGAGAAACTACGCGCGGGGGGCGTGAAATATAAGTCCGGCTATCCCGCGACGCAGTTCGCGGATGATTTGGCCGCGCTGCAAGCGGAGATCGGCGTGCCGATGCTGGTTGGCACGGCGGTGGTGGATGGGGATGTGCTTGCCGATCTGGGCGTGCCTGGGCGGCCCAAGCACAGCCAGATTTACAACAGCGTGGTGCTCATCAACAAGGGCAGGCCGCAGCCGACGCGGTATGACAAGGTGGAACTGACGCCGTTCGGAGAGGTCATCCCGCTGCTGTGGCGATGGCCGGATGCTCAGAACTGGGTCGTGGGCCTGGGCGCGGCGGGGATGGAGTTCGAGCTTTCGCGCGGCTCGAAGGTGGCGGGGATTGAGCTTCCGGTGTCGAGACAGGAACCGGACGCAAAGACAGTGCGGGTCGCCGCGCCGATCTGCTTTGAGGTGACGCGGTCTGATCTCTGCCGGCGGCTGGTGCGCGGGGATGGCACGAGCGTGGGGCGTTCGCCGCTGCTTGTCAACTTCAGCAACGACGGGTGGTTTGGCGATTCGGACCTGAATCGGAGGCAGCACTTGCTCGCGGCCCGGTGGCGGTGTCTGGAGCTTGGACTTCCGATGGCCCGGTGCGTGAATACTGGTATTTCATGCCAGATCGACGAGCGCGGCCGGGTATTGACTGAGCAACTGCAGGACCGCAAAGGCCAGAATGAGCGGGTGGACGGCGTGCTGCTGGCGAATCTGCCATATGACCTGGCCGGTTCTCCGACAATCTACGAACGCATCGGGCTGGTTCCGGCGTATGTCGTGATGGGAATCGGAATGGCCGGTACGCTTGTGCTCTGGCGACGCAGCCGGCGCGTGTCCAGCGGCTCCATCTAACCATTCGATACACTTCCCCCGCCTCTCCCCCTTCTGATCTTCTCACTTCTCACTTCTTTCTCCTCTCCCCGCATCTTCGAGACGCCCATGCACATGACACGAATGATCTGGACGACCTGCTGGACCACCTGCTGCCTCGCGTCGCTTGCGCTGGGCGCGTGCGATGATGGCGGCGTGAAGAAGCCGACGCGGGGTTCCGCGTCCACGCGATCTTCTGCGAGGCAGAATGTGGAGAGCGATTCGGACATCATCACGCCGCGCGGCACGCAGTCCGCGATGGCGGATCGGGAACCTCCGGCGTCGAAGGTCCCGCAGCTCAACAGCAACGAGCGTGCGGCGCTCCGCGAGAAGGCGCTGATGCTGCTTGCGAACACGGCGCAGGCGGGCAGCCCGGAAGAGCGAGCGAACGCGCTGGAGTCGCTGGTGCAGACGCCCGCGCGGCTCTCCGGCGTGGCCGAGACCGCGCTGCAGGATCAGAATGTCGGCGTGCGAGCGGTCGCCGCGCTGGCGATCGGTAAGGCCAAGCTGGCGAATCTCGCGCCGCGGCTGCGCCCGTTGCTGCAAGATGAGAATCCATTCGTGCGTGCATCCGCGATCTTCGCGCTCAAACGCTGCGGGCAGACGATCGACCCGTCGCCGCTGGCGGGGTATTTGTTTGAGCCAGATCCGCGTCTGCGTGCCCATGCGGCGTATGTGCTCGGCGAGCTTGGCGAGAAGTCCGCGATTCCGCTGCTGCGCGATGCGCACAAGGAGCGTTCGGCGCGGGTGAATCCGTCGGCGATCAAGATTTCCGATCTGCAACTGGCCGAGGCCCGCGTGAAGCTGGGCGATGAGTCCGCGATCGCGGATATTCGCACCGCGCTCTACCCCGCCAAGCCGGAGGATCTGGAAGCCGCCGTGCTGGCGATCCAGATCGTCGGGCAGGTGAAGGACACCGCCTCGACGAATCGGCTCATTGAGATGACGGCGACCAAGGACGAGAGCGGCGCGGAAATCCCCGGTGAGTTGCGGGTGGCTGCGGCGACTGCGCTGGCGCGGCTAGGCCAGCCACAAGGGTCGTATATCGCCCGTGAGTATTTCCGAGGGGGCAAGGAGGCGCTGCGTGCCCAATCCGCCAATCTCTTCGGGGAGACGCAACGTCCGGAGAACCTGCAACTGGTCTCGCAACTCATGGATGACCCGGACGGCCGGGTGCGCGTCGCGGCGGCGGCGGCGGTGGTGAAGATAACCGACCGATGAGCCGGTGCCTGAGTTTCGGGACGCAGAAGAATATCGGAGTACGGATTGAATACGGATGCCGTCCGATACATCGCATGTGAGTGTGCGCCGTCGGCACCCGTGGGAGAATCAAATTTACCTGCGGGAGAGTCGTATGCACCTGAATATGACTCAAACTCACCTGCGGGAGAGTCGTTCGTACATGTGAACGACTCAAACTCACCTGCGGGAGAGTCGTTCACATATGTGAACGACCTGTTCAGACCCGTGAACGACTCGTTCAGACCTGTGAACGAGTCATTCTTCGAGGTGAACGACGCTCTCGGACCTGTGAGCATGGGGTTGGCCCACCCCCGGGCCGTTCCGGCTCCGGGCGGCCACCGAGTTATGCACACCTCCGGTCCTGTCCGGCCCTCAATGCGGGCAAACAAGCCGGAATAGGGGTACCCGGGTTGACAGCGGGGCGGGTTCTGGGGTATCACTACCCCCTGAAACCCGACCAACCACCCTCCCCTCCCGCCGAAGCGGGTGGTGTGGGTGGTCTCCGAGCGGTCAAGGGCCACTTGGAGTAGGAAACTTCCCGACCGGACCCTGCGGATAGCGGGGTGTGGATTTGGGGAAGGTGTTTGGACCGCAGTCGCCCGGACAGGATGGCCGGGCAGAGTGACCAAGCGATGGACAACGCCGCTGAGCGGCGCATCGTTTGGCGACCGAATCGAGGAGCCGACCGTGCACATTGTGACCAAGATTCTCATCGTCTTCTGCGCCGTGCTGAGCTTGCTGCTGGCCGCGCTGACCATGGCCTACGCCGCGAACGCCAACATTCTGAAGGCGAACATCCGAACCGAGCAGACCATGAAGCACGCGGCGATGGCCGACGCTTCGTCGCAGGTCGCGCAGGCAGGTCTGCTGAACGCGGACCAGGGCAAGACGATCGTCTCACTGAACGACATGATCGCGTCCAAGGAAAAGGACATCGCGAACCTGACTGGTGAGCGTACCCAGCTTCGCACGGAGGTGCAGCGGTCGCAGGCGGACGCGGATCGCGCAACCAGCCAGATCCAGCAACTCAACGCCACTGGCCAGACGCAGGCCGCGCTGATCAAGAGCTACCGCGATGAAGTT
The DNA here is from genome assembly GCA_043776515.1 of Phycisphaerales bacterium. GTDB lineage: Bacteria > Planctomycetota > Phycisphaerae > Phycisphaerales > UBA1924 > UBA4658. Next base: position 6,627 of record JAYVRG010000020.1, on the reverse strand, counting down.
ACCGCCCTCCGCGAGGGTGGGCTTGCGACGGAGCGCCGCTCGATCGAACTGCAGGACAAGATCAACGATCTGTCCAGCCAGCGCGAGGTGCTGGAGCAGAACGCCCGTGCTCTGAAAGAGCAGCTCGAGGAGCTGAAGCTCGCCAACTCGACACTCGCGCAGAACGCGGCCTCCGGCGGCGTGACCAACATGGCCTCCAAGTCCGGAAGCACGCCGCGCGAGCTGCCCGGCCCGATCGTTCGCGCCCGCGTGAGCGAGATTTTTCGCAGCCCCGCAGGCGACGACATGGTCGTGATCAGCGAGGGTTCCAACCGCGGCCTGAAAGAGAACATCCAGATGAACATCTCGCGCGGCGATGCTTTCATCGCCAGCATCGTGCTCACCCGCGTGGAGCCGACCAAGGCAGTTGGTCGCGTGACCTTCAAGCCGGGCAGCATCTCGGTGGACGATACGGTTCTCAGCCGTCTGGAGTAAGTTGGTGGTCTGGCTCTCCAGAGCCGGACGCTTGTTTTTCTCGGATTCTTCGTTTCGTTTTTCCACCCCGACCCTTTTCGCCGCCCACGCGAGCGAGTCAGGAAGCGATCATGAGTCAGTACGGCATGCAGATGCCCGCGGGACAGTTGCAGCGCGGCGCGACGATGAATATCTACACCGGTCTGCTGTTCGCGGCGGTCATCGCGCTGCTGGCGGCTTGCGTGTATGTGTTCATTCAGGGCAAGATCATCGGACCAAGCGGCGATCCGCTGTCGGTCCACAAGGCACCGGAGGTTGGAGCCAAGTTTGAGGACACCGTCAAGCTTGCGGACTAAGTGTGTTCGCCTTCGCCGGTGCGGCGAACCAGACTTTGCCGGTGCCAGAAACGGAGTTCGTCCTTCCGCGGCCGCGAGAAAAGCGGCGATTGCAGGCAGTTGACCGGGCCGCGTCAGCGAAATCAGTATCGGACTCGACGCGCTCAATGGGTCTCCTGCTTGACCCAAGCGGCTTTGCGACTACATTTCACCCCCGGCGCAGCGGCGGATTTGCCAAAGTTCCGGTTCCATGTTGGGGCGGTAGCTCAATTGGTTAGAGTACCGGACTGTCGATCCGGTGGTTGCGGGTTCGAGTCCCGTCCGCCTCGTTTCGTAAAGCCCTGCCCTGCAGGGCTTTATTATTCTGCAAATGCGCTCTGAAACGCGTCCTACGCGACGACCGGATGAATGATCCGGTGGTTCGGCGCAAAGCATGCGGTGATTCGAGGTATTCCTGACGTTGGTGCGTGCACGCTGACATCAACGGAGCGGAAACCGACGTCGGGCCGCGTCGGTCGCCTTGGTCCAGACGCCTTTCGTTCTTCTGTCGCGTGATCTTTGGCACCTCCCTGAAAAGCGCACTGTTGATCGCGGCTTCGCAGCAGTTGGAGTCGGCCAATCAAGTCGTGTAGTATCTGGAGTTCAGATTTCCAAGAAGCGGAGTATTTATCTCTGCAACGAGCACTCCGGGGCGTGAGTTCCGCCAGACAGGACCCCACTGAGATGAGCCATACAGGAGCAACCCTTGGCCGATAGTCAGAACTATTCTGACCGGGCAACTCCGGTGGCGGATCAGATCCGGCAGCGTCTCGTAAGCGCTCGAAAGCGGTTCCACGCAAACGACAGCATTGCGGAGTTTATCGAGCCCGGCGAACTCAATGCGCTTCAGGGGGAGGTTCAGGCAGAACTCCAGCGAGTGCTTGATGCCTTGGTGATAGACACGCGCGGCGATCACAACACCCAGGACACAGCTCGGCGGGTGGCGAAAATGTTCATCACCGAAGTCTTTCGAGGACGCTATGAGCCCATGCCTTCAGTTACGGAGTTCCCCAACGTCGAGGGCCTGAACGAGCTCATGATCGTCGGCCCGGTCACGGTGCGCAGTGCCTGTTCGCACCACCTGTGCCCGATCATCGGCCAGGTCTGGGTCGGTGTCATGCCCAACGAGCACTCCGCCCTGATCGGCCTGTCGAAGTACGCGCGTTTGGTCGAATGGGTGATGGCTCGTCCCCAGATTCAGGAGGAAGCGGTCATTCAGCTGGCCGACTTGCTTCAGGAAAAGATGCGACCCGACGGCCTCGCGATTGTTCTGAAAGCCGATCACTACTGCATGCAGTGGCGTGGCGTGAAGGACATGGACTGCAAGATGGTGAACAGCGTCATGCGTGGAAGTTTTCTGAAGAACCCAGATTTGCGCCGCGAGTTCCTGGCACTGTTGAGCAGCGACAAGCGGTCGTGAGGACATCACCATGTTGGTACGCCTTTTATACGCCAGCCGGTCCGCCTCTCCAGTCACCGACGATGTGATCGGAAGCATTCTGGCGCAATCGCGAAAGAACAATCCCGAGCACGGTGTCACGGGCGTGCTGTGCGTCTGTCACGGCGACGTGTTCATCCAGGTGCTTGAAGGCGGGCGCGAGGAGGTCAACCGGATCTATTCCAAGGTGCTTCGCGACGACCGGCACAGCGATGTCACGCTCCTGGACTACGCGGAGATCAACCAGCGTCGCTTCGGCAGTTGGCGGATGGGGCGGGTGGATCTGGACAAAGTCAATGCCGGCATCATCCTGAAGTACTCGGAGAAGCCCCGGCTGGATCCCTTCATGATTTCCGGCGGCGTCGCGCTGACACTTCTGGAAGAACTTGTGAGCTGTGCCTCGATTATCGGAGGAAGTTGATCGCGTTGAGCGAGCAGGTTCCTTGCGACGCGTGCCTAGGCCCGCTTCGTGACGCTCCGGATCTTCGCCGGCAAGCATCACGGTCGAGGTGCCGCGTCGAACACTCGAGCCGCGGCGGCTAGGCCGCTCAGAAATGCGTGCTGCACACCGGATCCGCCGAACCCGTCGCCGCAGACAACCAGCCGGGACTCATCGTCCGCGGAGCATTCCCCGGGAACGCAAGCGAGTGCCCGGGCCATTCCCCAGCGGTGTGCTTGGGCGGGAGTGAGTGCGGACGGCTGAACGTCGCGGCCGACGATCGCTCGTACGAGGTTCAAAATACTCTCGGTCATTTCTTTGCCGACCCAGATCGGGTCGGCTTCATATCGGGCAGCGGACCAATCGGCCGTTGCGTGCATGACGAGCACGGTCGTTGGGCCCAATCGAGTTCGACTGGGCTTGGAGTCTTCTCGAATCACAAGCTCGATCGATTGACTGCCGAGTACGCGAACCAGCGGCGGCAGCTCAGCGAGTTCGTCGCTGATGATGATCGTGTGGGCCCAGCATGGCGTGGTCTTAAGCTGCGAGAGATCATGGGCGATGCGCTCGGAGCGGCCTTCGATCAGTTTTACGGCCTGTGGGGGTGCGGCCGCAATCACCACCGAACTGAACGATTCGGTCAAGTCGGCACCATTTTTCGCGGAGCTTGCGTGCAGTACCCATCCGTCCGGATCACGGCCGATCGCTGTTATGGTGAGATCGCTGCGAATATCCAGACCACGACCGAGGTGTTCGGTAATCGCCTGCATCTGAGGAATCCCAACGAACAGGCGCTCAGCAGGACGAGACCGTTGGAGAGTACCGTCACTCCACACCGCGCATTCGACGTTCCATTCAAGGCACACGACGGCGCTGATCCATGACCGCAGGTGCGTCGCAAATCGCTCATCGGTGCAGGCGAAGAACGGTGCGCCGTGGTCGGCATGAAGAGCTTTGCCCGAATCGACGGCGATGCGTCGGGCGGTCAGTCGGCCCCCAGGTCGTCGGCCGCGGTCGAAGACAACGGCCTGACATCCGCGATCCGCGAGCATCCTCGCGCACGCGAGCCCGGCGATGCCTGCGCCGATGATGGCGACACTTGGCTTGGGAGATTTACCTGCCACTGATGGTTCACTCCTCCGCCGGTTTGACGTAAATCGTGTGATGCGTCATCGCTCTTTGAGCACTGCGTCGGCGGCACGGTGTCCAGAGTAGAAGGCACCGTTCATGGCGGCGGTGTGCGGTTGGTCGCCCACGACGCAAATGCAGTCGAGATCAGCGCGAAAAAAGGGACTCAGCGCGGCCGGAGGCCGCGTCCCTTTTTCGGGCAGGGACCATACCCCGGGTCCGTTCCTTGCGCCCGGTTTTTGGAACAGCAAGCTCGAACCCGATTGTACCCTCATGTTTTTCCACGAAGCGCGATGCTCAGATTCCAGGGGCCGACTGGACAAGCTCGCGATAAGGGCTTTGGTGACCCGCTCGCACTTGTGAAGAAAACGGGCCATGAGTCAGCCGACCGAGCCGCTGAGTCTGAATCCAACGCCGTTCAGGCAGCGAACTATCAAGGAATGGCTCTTTAAAAAAAGTCTGTGCCATTCAGATAGACCGTATCTCCATCGCAAAGACGCACTTCGATCAAGGGAACCAAAATGGCCGAGAACACTCACACCAAGACATGGCCCGATCTCGCGGTCGGGCTGTACGATCGGCTGACGGGTCGCAACGCCGAGATCACGTACGAGTTCGACAACTTGCATCTGAAGGTTCCGAGCGGCACGGGCGCGGACGCCCAGCACGCTGAGTGGGTCCTGACCGGGACGATAAAGGTTCGTACCAAGGATCTGGGCCCTCGCCCAAACTGATTCTGGTCGGCCGTGTGGCTGGAACGCTCAACGGTCGGCCGTGGTCACTTGTCGCGACTGGGTCTGATGTCACTGTGCAGTTCTCCGGACTTGGCTCCGCGAGAGTTGCATATCGATCATTGCCGATGCTGGCTCCGAAGCTCCTGCCTGGCTTGAGCGGCTGGGGTGTACGGTTTCGCGTACGCATCGGGGCTTGGCCAGCCATAGAAATCATGCCTCGTCCGGGGTTTGTCGCGCGTTTGTGCGTGCCGGCGTTGCGGTCAGTGAGCCAAGCATGATCCAAACCAGTGTTCGTCCGGTAATCGCTTTGACGGGGAGCACCGGCTATGTCGGGGGCCGGTTGGTGCCGCTGCTCCTTGAAGCGGGCTATTCGGTCCGCTGCATCGCCCGTGAGCCCAGGAAACTGGATGGGCGACATTGGCGCAATCATCCGAATGCATCCGTGGTCCGCAGCGACCTTTCGGACCAAGAAACGCTCACGCCGCTCCTGGCAGGATGCGATGCGGCGTTTTTCCTCGTCCATTCCATGGAGTCGAGCGGAAAGGGGTATGTGGAGCGTGATCGGAAGCTGGCGGAGATCTTTGCACAATCCGCCTCGCGCGCCGGGCTGGCCAAGATCGTGTATTTGGGCGGGCTTGGAGAGCTTGGCCCGGGCCTGAGCGAGCATCTGAGCTCGCGCCGCGAAGTGGAAAAGATCCTTGGATCAACCGGGATTCCCGTGACGGTGTTCAGGGCCGCAATGATCATCGGCTCGGGTTCCGCCTCGTTTGAGATTCTGAGGTATCTGGTCGAGCGGCTGCCGATCATGATCACACCGTCTTGGGTGAAAACCGAGTCGCAGCCGGTCGCGATCGAGGATGTGCTGCACTGGCTGGTCCGATGCCTTTCGGTACCGGCCACATCCGGCAAGACCCTGGAAATCGGCGGACCGGATGTGCTCCCGTATCGCGAACTGATGCGGATCATGGCGGAGGAACTGGGGCTGCCGCGGCGCATCGTGATCGCTCTGCCATTACTCACACCACGGCTGAGCTCCGGTTGGATCAGCATTGTGACCCCGGTGTCTTATCGGATCGCCCGTCCGCTCGCGGAGGGTCTGCGCAACCGCGTCGTGGTCACAAATGATGAAGTGCAACGGTTGATGCCCCACAAGGCCATCGGCGTTCGTGAGGCGATCCGGCACGCGCTGGAGAGCGTGCGGGCGAAAGACGTGGCCACTAGATGGTCGGTCGCCGGACCGATCCCTGGTGATCCGGACTGGGCCGGCGGCGCTGTCTTCACAGATGAGCGGTCGATCTTGGTGCTCGCCGACGCCGAAAGCGTATTTCAAGCGGTAGCCCGGATCGGCGGCGGTCACGGGTGGTATGCGGGCGACATGCTCTGGCGGATTCGCGGCTGGATGGACACGCTGGTCGGGGGTCCGGGCCTGCGTCGCGGCAGGCGCGACCCCGACCGCGTTGAGTTCGGAGAGACGCTCGACTTCTGGCGAGTGATTGGCCTTGAGCGGAACCGCTCGCTCTCGTTGCTTGCCGAGATGAAGCTGCCGGGTATCGCCACGCTCAACTTCGCACTCGCGCCCGCAGAGGTACAAGGGGCGACAACACTCAGCATGACCGCTCGGTTCAGGCCCAAGGGCATCTTCGGCGTCCTGTACTGGTACTCGGTGCTTCCACTCCACAACGTGGTTTTCGGTGGCATGCTCAAAGGCATCAAGCGCATCGCGGAAGACAAGCGAGGAAATCGACCCGATGCCGACCCGCCTGCAGACAAGCTGAGGCCCGGGTACGGACGGGCGAAACTTTGGCTCGGGATTTCTGCCGTCGGAACGATCGTCACGGCTTCGGCCTTGGCGCTGGAGGTTGGACTCCCGCGAAGCGCGGCCAAGTTCGTCGAACCCTCACTGGCGGGTCAAATCCTTTTTCTTTTGGCGTTCCTTGGGATCTACGCCGCGATACACGTTCCCTTAGAGGGTGTGTGAGAAGGGTCGATACAGCCGAAGAATAGGGGATGGAACGGAGTTCCTATCCAACCGATCTGACTGATGCGCAATGGAAGCTGGTC
>JAYVRG010000019.1:0-34770 GCA_043776515.1 Phycisphaerales bacterium | reverse complement strand
AGGTTCGTCTGACGGTTGATTCGGCCTCTCATGCCGTACTGTTCGCACAACAGGTCATGCCGGTTGCGCCAGGGAGGGGTTTTTCAACGGCCTGCTAGTGCGCCAGGCAACGCTTATTCCGGCTTGCCGCCACTTATGTCATAGATCCACGCATCGCCATTGCGGTGCCAGTTGTTCACCTCGCCCGCGCCGAAAAACAGCCCAAGCTCTCGCTCCGCGGCTTCGGAACTGTCCGAGCCGTGAATGAGATTGAACGAGTTAGAGACGCCGAAATCACCACGAATGGTGCCCGGCGCGGCCTTGGAGCCGAACGTCGCGCCCATCAGGTTACGGGCGATGGTGATCGCTCCGTTGCCACGCAGCGCGAGCACCAGCACGGGGCTGGAGGTCATGAACTTCACAAGCCCAGCGTAGAAGCCCTTGCCCTTGTGCGATTCATAGTGACGCTCGGCGAGAGGCATCGGGATGGTCATCAGCTTCGCGCCGACGACTTGCAGGCCCTTGTCCTCAAAGCGGCTGATGATCTTGCCCATGAGGCCGCGCTGCACGGCGTCGGGCTTGAGAATGATGAGAGTGGTTTCCATGGATTCGGTTCCTTTGTTTAGGGGGCGAAGGGTAGGGAGAGGTTGGCAGGGTGACAAGGGCACCGCGTCGTCCGAGTTGGCGGCGCAGTCAGGACAAGCGTTCTACCGCTGCCCGGATAGCTTGCTGCGGAACGCCATTTCTGTCTTCATTTCCTCGGCCCGATCGATGTTCAGTGCCATCGGCAGTATCACGCTGAACATTGCTCCGCGCCCCAGCTCGCTCTCCACATGCACCTCGCCCTGGAGCATCGTCGTGAGTTCCTTGCAGATCGCCAGCCCCAGACCCGTGCCAGCATGGCGACGGGTGTGACCGGTGTCGAGCTGCTCGAACTTCTGGAAGATGCGTTTCTGGTCCTCGGGGGCGATGCCCGGACCAGTATCCAGCACGCTGATGCGAACGCGATCCTGTGCTTCCGGTCCTTCACTTCCGCGCCCGACAAGTCGTTCGGCACGCAGGATCACCTTTGCAACCGGTGCCTTGCCCGAGTGCTTCTCGTCCGCCGCCTTTTCACTCGTGAACTTCACGGCGTTGGAGAGCAGATTGAAGACGACCTGCTGAAACTTCTTCGCGTCCGTGTTGATGCTCGGCATCTCCGGAGAAATCTCCGTCGAGAGCTCGACTCCGCCGCGATCCGCCAGTGGCCCGATGAGTGCAATCAGCGCTTCGCACGCATCTCGCACGTTCATCGGCTCCAGCCGCAGGTCGAGCTTTCCCGCCTCCGCTTTGGCCATCTCCAGCAGGCCCTCGATCATGTCCAGCAGCGAACGCCCCGCGCCGAGAATGTTCTCAAGGTAGCGTTTACGCTTCGCGAGCTTCGCCGTATCTTCCGCGGTAAGAACCACCATCAAGTTGACCGCGTGCTCTTCATCCTTCGCCACGTTCTCGTGCAGCAACTCCGCGAACCCGATGATCGAGTTCAGCGGCGTTCGCAGCTCGTGGCTGACGTTCGCCAGGAACTCCCCCTTCACGCGATTCGCCTCGTACAGCGACGTGTTTCGCTCGCTCAGCTCGTTCACCTTCAGATCCAGCTGCGTGTTGATCGCTCGCAACTGCTCCTGGCTGGTGGTGATCGCCTCCAGCATCTGGTTGAACGTCTCGGAGAGTTCCTCGAACTCGTCGCCGGTGCGAATATCCGAACGCGTCGAGATGTTCCCCTCACGCACCAGCTCCGCCGTCTCTTTCAGGTCTCGCACGGGCGAGAGGATCAGGTTGTTGGTGATGAGATAAAATACCAGCAGCGCAAGCCCCAGCGCGATCAGCCCCGCGCTAAACAGGTACGCCGTGTTCGCCAGCAACTGCGTGCCCGCGTTCGGGTTCGTGCGTGCCAGCACCGCGACGCTCACGAGCGCACCGCCGCGCGGATCATCGCGCACCGCCTTCGCGAACCGATACTCCCGCACGCCCCCCGCATTCACCCACCGGGCCTCGTGCAGTTCGTTCACCTCCGGCTGACCCTGCGAACCCGCGAAGGCCTTCAGCGCTTTGGCAATGAACTCGTCCGCCCCCCCGCCACCCGGCCCGCCCGTCAGCGCCGCGGCCCGTGCTTCGTCCAGCCCCATCAGCCGGATCGTCGCGTCCCCGATCTCGTCCTTCACCCCTCCACCCGGCGCGGCGCGCGGCGGCCCCATCGCCCCGCCGCCACGCACACCGCGTTCCCAGACATCCACAAGCTGCTTGGAGAGGTCCTTCTGCGCCTCATCCACAATCGCGTTCATGCGAAACCAGGGCACCGCCAGCGCGGCGACAATAATCAGCACCACGGCCCCGCCGAAGAGCAGCAAGCACTTGTTTGCCAGTGAGATACCGCGCCACATGGGGGCGATGGTAGCGACCTGCCAATCAGAGCCGCAGGGCGTCAGCCCGCGGTCGGCGTCGCGACAATCGCCCGTTCCACGTCACTTACAGTTGGCCGGGAGCCCACGCCCTTCGGCTCTGATCGACCGTTATGCAGTGCCGAGCACAGCTTGCGCCATCTCCACAAGCCCGCCCATCGGCACGATGTCGCCCTTCCCCCCATCTCTTCTCGCCTTGAACTCCACACCCCCTTGCTCCAGCGCCTTGTCCCCGATCGTGATTCGCAGCGGCAGACCGATCAGGTCGGCATCCTTGAACTTCACGCCCGGGCGCTCGTCGCGGTCGTCGATCAGCACGTCGTATCCCGCCGCGGCGAGCGTCTTGGCCACCTGCTGGGCCACCTCGATGTGCTTTGGGTCGTCGAACTTCATCAGCACCACCAACGCGTGATACGGCGCGATCGCCGCGGGCCAGATGATCCCGTCCGCGTCGTTGTTCTGCTCCACGCTCGCGGCCATCGTCCGGCTCACGCCGATGCCGTAGCAGCCCATGATGACCGACTGCTTCTGCTGCTCCTTGTTGAGCACGGCGAAGTTCATCGCGTCGGAATACTTGGTGCCGAGCTTGAAGATGTGCCCAACCTCGATGCCGCGTCCGGTCTCCAGCTTCGCCCCCCCCGCCGCTTGCTTCGGCGACGGATCGCCCGCGAGCGCGTTGCGGACGTCCGCGACCATCATGTAATCGTCCCCGCCACGCAGGCCGCCATCGCCGTGCGTCTGCTTGTTCTGCGGATTCGTCCCCAGCGGGTCCTTCCCCAAATCGCGCTGCCAGTTGAAGTGCTTGACGTGGTAGTCCTTCTTATCACCGCCTGTTACCCAGAACTTGCTCTTCCCCGCCACGTCATCGAAGCTGATCGCCGCGTCGCGGTCCACCATCAGCAGCACGCCCTTCTTTCCCACGGCCGCACGCGGCGAGACAAACCCGATGGCGAATCCCTTCGCGATCGCCTCCGCCGGATCGGCGAGTTTGATGCCGCGGACCTTCGCCGCGTCGCGCACCTTGCCCTCGTTCACATCGTGGTCGCCGCGCACGACGGCGAGAATGTACTCCTCGCCGAACTTCGCAAGCTCCTCTGCGTTGCTCTCCACCTTGAACAGCACGCTCTTGAGCATGTGCGGCGGCTTGACCTTCATGAACTTCACGACATCGTCGATCCCCGGGCACCCTGGCGTGTGGACTTCCTCCAGCGCCCCGCTCGGCTCGCCCGCGAAGTATCCCTTGCTGGGCAGATCCCGCGCCCCGATCTCGCACTTCTCCACATTCGCCGCGTACCCGCTGACCGGGCACTTGAGAATGGTGTCCTCGCCGCTCTGGGCGTTCACCATGAACTCGTGCGAGGCGGAGCCGCCGATCGGGCCGCTCTCGGCCTCCACGATCGTGAACGACAATCCGCACCGCGTGAAGACATTCGAGTACGCGCGGTACATCGCGTCATAGATCTGGTTCAGCCCGCCCTCGCCCTCCACGTTCATGTGGAACGAGTACGCATCCTTCATGATGAACTCGCGGCAGCGCAGCAGCCCCGAGCGCGGCCGCGCCTCGTCGCGGAACTTGGTCTGCACCTGATACAGCGTGAGGGGCAACTGCTTGTAGCTCGTCACGCCCGCCATCACCAGCTCGGTGATCGGCTCCTCGTGCGTCGGCCCCAGCGCGGAGACCGCCCCCTTGCGATCCGTGACCTTGAACAGCAGATCGCCGTAGTTCTCGTCGCGCTTGGTCCCGGCGTACAGCTCGATGGGGAGCATGCACGGCAGCGTCAGCTCGCTCGCGCCCGCCGCGTCCATCTCGTCGCGCACGATGCGGCTGATTTTCTGGATCGTCCGATGCGCCAGCGGCAGATAGTCGTAGATGCCCGACCCGATCTTGCGAATGTACCCGGCGCGGCTGAGCAGAATGTGCGACGGCCCCTCGGCGTCGTTGGGCGCCTCGCGCGTGGTGGGAATCAGCGTCTCACCCCAGCGATGAATGACGCCCTTCCCTGGACGAGAGACGCGGTGATCGGCGATGGGCAGCACGGTTTCGGTGGAAGTAGACATCGGGGCGGATGGTATTCACTTCATGGCCCGGGAAGAGGGTTCGCCGCAGAGGGTCGCGGAGAGTGTACAGGGAGACCGGAAGAACTTTGCCACAGATGAACACCGATGGGCACGGATCAAATCCATTCGTCTTTCTGATCCGCGTCCATCCGTGTTGATCCGCGGCACATTCTTCCCCGCGACCGGGTGGCACTGGCGGCTTGCCCGCCAGTGCTGCGCGATGGGCGCGCACGGACTCTGCAAAGGCATTCTCACCGCGGAGATCGCGGAGGGCGCGGAGAAAGGCGGGGCGTTGTAGAATGAAGCCATGCGGCCGCACCCGAAAATCAGGAACACGGTGAAATGGGGCGGGGCGGTGGTGTCGGTGCTTTTGGCGGTGGTGTGGATTGCGAGCGGGTGGATCGTGGTTCGATGCGGAAACTCGCCCGCGGCATATGCGGGCGTGGAGCGGGGTCGGGCGTACTTCGGCAGTCGCGATCGCATGCTTCCAGGAGATGCGGCCGGCATCGATTTTTTCATCGGATTTCCGGGCCGCCACCGCCTGTGGTTCACTTGGTACGGCGGACCGAATCTCTGGGAGTTGCATATCCCGCTCTGGATTCCAGCGGCCATAGCGCTTGCGTCAACTACCTTCGCGTGGCGTCTGGACACCCTCGCCCGCCGCCGCGCCAACAAAAACTTGTGCCCGAAGTGTTCCTACTCCCGCACCGGCCTCGCGCCGAATGCCATCTGCCCCGAGTGCGGCGCGGCGGCAACGACCTCCTGACCCTTCCCGATCTTCGCGCCCCCTTCGTCCCCTTCGCGGTGAATGTTCGACTCCGCGCAACGAAAAGCAATCACCGCGAAGGGAGCGAAGCCCAGCGCGAAGGGCTCGAAGCGAGAGATGGAGTTTCGCACGGAGTGCGCACGATGGTTGCCAGGGGCGCGGATCGCTCGACCGAAGGGAGAGCGATCAAGCCCCTGGAAGGCGGCCCAGCCACCCTCTCTTTTTTTTTCCTCCTCGCCCGGCAGGGCGAACGCCGCGCATCGTCCGCCCTGCCGGGCGGGGAATACAACCTTGCTCTCCAGGGGCTTGCTCGCAAATGCTCGCCGCGCCCCTGGCAACCATCGTGCGCCCGAAGCGGGCGAAGAAAAGGACCAGACCATCGCTCGCGCCTAGTGCGGCGCGGCCGTGCCCATCGCCGCGCCTCCATGCTGACCGGATTCCCTCTCCGCGCTTCTCCGCGGCCCTCCGCGGTGAATCCTCTCCGCTCCGGCTCGCCGCGCCGGAACTCCGGGGCGCACGCACTAGGCCCAGCCGCGGCGCGCCGGGACTCCGGGGCGCGACCACTGGGCTCCGTGGACGGCGCACTGGGCCCAGTGGCGGCGCGCCGAAGCTCCGTGCGCGGCGCACTGGGCTCCGTGGCGCCGCGCCGCCACCCTCCGCGTCACGCGGAGGGCAGCGGGCGCGAACTCTTCCACCCTCCGGCTCACGCGGGGGCTTCCCCGGCTCAAGTGGAGTGATCTCCGAACCGATGGGAGCGTGGTGGAAATACGGCCCGGGGCCGCGCCGATGGTGCGCGAGGTTCCGTGTGGGGCGGGGAGCGGAGCGGGGCGGGCACGCCCCGGCTCACCTTTTTTGGGGATCGGGGCGGATACGCCCCGGCTCACCTGCTACTGCACCACGCCCTTGGTCAATCGCATGAACGCGGTCTCGAGGTTGATGGCCTCCTCGGTGAAGGTGACGATGCGGAAGCCCTGGTTGACGAGCATGTTGGGGACATCCGAGACATCGGTCTTGGAATCCGCGTCGAAGGTGACGTGGATAACGCGGCCGTCGCCGGCGGAGGGCTTCGCGCCGGTCGGGGCTTCGATGATGGTGACGCGGGTGACGCCGGGCATTTTCTGGAGCAGCAGCGCGGCCTGCTGGGTGCGGTCGGCGACGGCGACGTGGACGACGTTGCCGACCTTGGCGCGGCGCATGACCTCGGCGACGCTGCCGGAGAACAGCAGCTTGCCCTTCTCGATGATCCCCACGGTGTTGCAGAAGTCGGCAAGCTCGGGCAGGATGTGGCTGGAAATAATGATGGTCTTGCCCATCCGCTTGAGCTCTTTGAGCAGCTCGCGAATCTCGATGCGGGCGCGGGGGTCCAGCCCCGACGCGGGCTCGTCCATCAGCAGCACTTTGGGATCGTGCAGCAGCACCCGCGCGATGGACAGCCGCTGCTGCATGCCGCGGGAGAGCGAGTTCACCTCGGCGGTGGCCTTGAAGTGCAGGTCGGTGAGGTCCAGCACATCCGCGACGACCTTCTTGCGCTGCGGGCCGTTGATGTTGTAACAAGCCGCGAAGAACTCGAGGTATTCCGTCACGACCATGTCCTCGTACGCGCCCATGAAGTCGGGGACGTAGCCGATGACGGGGCGAATCTGGCGATTCTGATAGCCGACGGTCAGCCCATCGACCATGGCCTGGCCGCTACTGGGCTTGAGCAGCGTGGCGAGAATCTTGATGGTGGTGCTCTTGCCCGCGCCGTTGGGGCCGATGAAGCCGAAGCAGTCGCCGGGCTCGATGCAGAGATTGAGGGAGTCCAGGGCGATGAGCTCGCCATAGCGCTTGGTCAGGTTGATCGTTTCGATCATCGGCACGGACGGTTCTCCAGCGGGCGCGGGGCGGGCGCGTGGTGATGGGTGCGAAGTGCGGGCGATGCGGGGAGGCGGCGGGAACCAGGCCTGCTCATGGCGCTTCTCCATCACCGGGAGCGGGAAGCGGAGAGGTGTCGCCAGCACCGGCGGGGCGCGTGGGCTGGAGGGCGTACGCGGTGAATGGTTTGGGCTCCATCGGGTAGACCCAGCGGACAAAGGTGCGTCCCATGACGCGCTTGCGCACCTCATCACCGGAAAGGCCATCGACGCGAACGGGAATCGGGCACTCCACCTGATCGTCGGTGCGATCCGAGCCGAGCTCGCCGATGATGATGACGCAGGACTGGGTCATCCAGCGGGAGAGATCCAGGCCGTGCGTGGAAGAACGCTGGAGCGCGACACGGGCGTCTGCCTGGCCGGGCTGGGGCGGATAGGCCATGTCCATGAGCGAGATGGCCAGGGCAACGGAGGAGTCCGGATAGTCGTGCTCGCCGACGATGCCGCCGGTGAATGAGGAAGATGGCGTGAGGTCTTTGAGCGCTTCGCTGCCGAGCATGTTGCCGACGCTCTTGGAGAAGAAGGTGTCCAGCACGAGCGGGTCGCCGGGCTTCCACTCCGGGACTTCTTGGCGCGACATGACGCGGCGGAGGCCGTCGGACGGGTCGAGTCTGCCCTCGGCGAGGGGTTCGCGGACGAGAAAAATCTTGACGTTGCGGAGTGGCGCGGGGAGGCCGTGGACGAGCGTGCCCTCGACCATCCACTTGGGGTCGGGGGCTTTCCAGTTGGGGCGATCCACGACGCGGAGTTCCTTGCCCACGGGGACGCTGGCATCCGCGATGGGGTGCGGCATTGACCAGTTGATGGGGAGCGCGCCGGCCCAGTCCACCTGCACCTGCTTGGTGGTGGCGCGGGAGGGGAAGGCGATGGTGTCGGGATGGCGGACATCAACGACGTAGCCGCGGGCGTCGGGGAAACTGGCGAAGGAGGAACCGACGGCGGGATCCCAGGTGGCGATCATGTTTTTCCACTCGGCCGCGCCGGGGCCGGGGGGCGGGGCGATGGAGAGTTCCTGCTCGCCATAGCGGGGAAGCAAGATGCCCATCCAGGAGCGGGCACGCTGGGTGGACTGGCCGTAGACGCCGTCGATGATGGTGAGATGCCTGCCCTCCACGCGCCGGGTCTTGAGAAGGTTCGCGCCGCCCCAGGCGATGGCGGTGAAGATGCCGGTGGCGACGACGAAGGCGACCCAGCTGTGCTGCACCAAGTTGCGATTGCGGAGGATGAAGAAGCCCAGCCCGGCGATAAGCCAATAGGCGATGAAGACGACGGTGGCGAGCAGGAGCCCCATGCCCGCGCTGTTCTGGATGTTCACTGCGGCCGAGACGACCTTGAAGTCGATCATCTTGGGCGAGCGGTTGGGATTCCAGATGTCAACGGTCGCGCCGCTGGGGAGTTTGCCGCCGTTCTTGAGGCCCGCGGCGATATACGCCTGCGTCGGGGTGCGCATGCGTTTGCCGAGAATGCGGTTCCAGAACTGCTCGGCCATGAACGCTTGTGACTTGAGATGGAGACGATCGCTGGCGACATCGATGCCGATGACGGTGACCATGCCGACGCCGACGAGGCGGCGGACCACGACGCACTCGCCATCGGGGCCGGTCATGATGGGCATGGCATCGGGCGCGGCCCATTCATTCGCTGTGCCCGCGGGCGTGAAGGACTGCACGACGGCGGTGGTGGGAAGATCGGAGAGCGTGTTTCGGGTGAAGAGTGAGCGGTAGAGTTCGAGGTTCACGCCCTCGGTGCGTGTGACCTTGACGAGGGGCATGATGTCGGCGAGAGGATTGGTGGGCTGGGCGAGCCAGTTCTGGCCGACGACGGGGAGGACGATGATGAAGTGGCCGCCGCGTTTGACGTATTCGCGGATCGCTTCGGCCTGGGGCTCGCGGATGTTGAGGGGGTTGTCCTCGGTGGCGGCGGAGGTCCAGACGAGCGCGTCCATGGTGGAGTAGCCAAACCAGCGATCGGGGATGTTGGAGAGTGAGAGGCCGGGGACGATCTCGGTGAGCTCGTGGCCGGTCATGGCGACTTCGTTCTTGGGATCAGCGGACCAGCGGTACTGCTCGAGGCCGGCGGTCTTGCTACCGATGATGCCGATCAGGCCGATGCCGATGGGGGCGGTCTGACGCTGATTGACGGCGTAGCGATAGTTGCCGAGCATGCGCCCGGGGAGGTATTGCTGCTGGTCGCCACCCTCGCCTTCGGGAGCGATGGCGCCGGCCTCGGCCTCGAAGGCGATGATCTCGAAGGTGTCCTGATTGGCGAAGGGGACGTGGAGGTACATCCAGACGAGCTGAGTCTGCCCGGGATTGGTGATGATGGTGCGCTGCATCAGCGCGCTGTCGCCGTCAATATCCTCACACTTGAGACGGACTATGACATTGCGGGCTTTGTCCGCGCTGTCGGTGATGGCGAGCCAGACGCCGGCCGCTTCGCCGGGGCGGGTGATGTTGCCGACGCCGAAGGATTGCACGGCGATGGTGACCTCGCCGGAGCCGCGCTTGGGGAGGGCGGCACGAACGGGGGCATTCGGGCGCTCGGGACGGTTGCCCGAGAAGTCCTCACCATCCTGAGCGCGCGCGGGGAGAGCGAGCGCGAGGATCGCGAGGAGGAGAATGACAAACGTGGGCATGACCGGTCTCACGGGCGGGGATTGTAACACAGCTTGGGAATCATTCCGGGGTGATTGTTGAATGGAGAGTGCCCTGCCCCTGATGCCTGTTTTCAGGTCCGCCTCCATCCCCAGCCCCCCCACTTTTGAGTCTACATGCTGAACTGCTGGTTCAGCGGGTGGCCGCGGCGGCCGATCATGGATGTATGGCGTACTTCACAGCCGAGCAGTGGGTTGCACTATTCGTGATGGGAGCGGTGGGAATCGTTGCGATTCTTCGGGTGCTGGCGTATCGGTTTGAGCATGACCGGGCGCTGCATGATCTGCGCGTCAAGGCGCGAACATTGCGGCGGGACTACAACGCGCGGATGGCGGCGCTGAAGAATGGGACGGGAGAGCCGCCGATCGAGGCGGAGGTGGTCGGGGAGATCGGCCCGGCAGCGGCGGAGACGGGGACGCTGCGGGCAACGGCGTGAATGGGGACGGGGACTGGGAGAGATACGGGGGAGAGGATGTTGAGGTTCGGGCGTGCGGCGAAACAGCGTGTGTTATCCCGAGTCAGCGACGCATTTTGACGAGCTCGGCGATGAAGAGGGCGTGGGAGCGGGCGCCCATGCGGTAGCACTCAAGCTCGAACTTTTCGTTGGGGGAGTGGATGCGATCATCGTTGAGGCCGAAGCCCATGAAGATGGTTTCGAGGTTGGCGATGGACTTGAGCATTCCGGCGACGGGGATGGAGCCGCCGCTTTTGATGAGGACGGGGCGCTTGCCGGTGGCGTGCTGCACGGCATCCGCGGCGGCGGAAAGGAACTTGGAATCGGTGCGGACGGTGGCGGGGTTGCCGCCGGAGTGATCGTGGAACTCCCAGCGGCATCCTGGGGGCGTGCGCGATTTGCACCAGGCGAAGAAAGCGTCGCGGATGGTGGGCGGATCCTGATCGGCGACGAGGCGGAAGCTGACCTTGGCGCTGGCGTGCGCGGGGATGACGGTCTTGGCGCCCGCGCCGGTGTAGCCGCCGAAGATGCCGTTGATCTCGGCGGTGGGGCGCGCCCACTCGCGCTCCATGGCGGAGTAGCCCTTCTCGCCGCGGTCGGCTTCGGGTGGGAGACCGATCTTTTTGAGCTCATCGGCGGCGCTGAACGGGAGACGCTTCCATGCGTCGCGCTCACCATCGGTGAGCGGGCGAACGGAGTCGTAGAAGCCGGGAATGGTGACGCGGCCATCGGCATCCCAGAGACCGGCGAGGACTTTGGCGAGTTCGTTGTTGGGGTTCGGGGCGCGCCCGCCCCACAGCCCGGAGTGGAGGTCCTGGTCCGCGCCGTGGAGTTTGATTTCGGTGTAGACCAGGCCGCGGACGCCGTAGGTGATGGCGGGCTGCTCGCGGCTGAGCATACCTGTGTCGGAGATGAGGCAGGCGTCGCAGGATTTGAGTTCGGCGGCGTGTTCTTTGAGATAGCGTTCGAGATTGACGGAGCCGGATTCCTCCTCGCCTTCGAGGAGGACGCTGAAGCGGATGCCGCCGCCGACCGCGCCGCCGGCGAGCTTCCAGCCGCGGACGGCTTCGAGGAACATCATGACCTGGCCTTTGTCATCGCACGCGCCGCGGGCGACGATGCGCTCACCGATCTCGCCCTCCATAGGCTTGATGGTCGGCTCGAACGGGCCTGAGTGCCAGAGATCGAGCGGGTCGGCGGGCTGGACGTCGTAGTGGCCGTAGAACAGGATGTGCGGGCCGGTGGCGGATTCGTTGCAGATTGCCCAGACGATGGGGTGGCCGCTGCCGCTGGGGTGGCCGATGTCGCGGAGCTCGACGTTGAAGCCGGACTCGCGCAAGTGCGCGGCGGCCCACTCGGCGGCCTCACGGGTGCGCCGCTTGTAAGCGGGATCGGTGGAGATGCTGGGGATTCGGAGCCAGTCGAAGAGGCGCGCGATGGAGTGCTTCTCTTCGCGCTTGAGCCAATCGAGAACGGCGTCAACGGGGGGCATTGGAGCATCTCCGGAGAGTGGGATCGGGGCGGGAGCGAAGGGTATCGCGCGAAGTTCGAGAAATGAAAAGCCCCCGCGAGGTGCGGGGGCTTTGGGGAAGCGGAGTTGTAGAAGGCGGAGAAGACCGGCGGCTTACGCCGCTCGGCTCTGATTTAGCAGCCGCCGGCGAACCAGTTGGAGAGGAAGTCGAAGATATTCTGGACGGTGAGGGCACCGCCGGAGCCGTTGCCGCCGACGTTGGCGTAGGGGAAGCCAGCAAACCAGTCGGAGAGGAAGTCGAAGATGTCCTGGACGCTGACGCCGTTGATCTTGTTGTAGTCGGCGTAGCAGCAGGGCGAGTTGGAGACCGCGCCGGCATTGCACACGGTGCCGGAGGCGGCGAAGAACGCGCCGGCGGTGGGGCTGCCGATGATGCCGCCGGTGCAGGCGGCCTGGCTGGTGAGGGCGGTGGTACAAGTCGCGCCGCGGCAGCAGACGCCGGTAGCGGGCTGCGGGCAGGTGTTTGGGGAGCAGACGCCGTTGAGCGTCCAAACGCTGGGATTGGCGCAGGCGGCCTGGGTGGAAGTGGTGCAGGTGCCAGCGGGGGCGCAGCAGCTGCCAGTGGGGGTGACGGGAACGCAGTTGTTGGCGGGCGTCGCGCTGTTACGCGGGGCGGGATCGCCGATGGAGAAGTCGATGCGGTTGCGATCGGTGTCCTGGCAGCCGCCCTGGTTGCGGAAGGCGGCGGTGGTGTTGCTCAGGGAGGGAACCGCGCCCACGCCCTGGTCGCCCTCGTGGCAGAACGCCTGACCGCTCGGATTCGCAACGGTGACAGGGGTGGTGCCATAGCCGACCAAGTCGCGGATGGCCGCGTTGGTACACGCGTTCATGCCGAGCGGGGTGACGACGCCTTCAACGAGAGCGAAGCTGCCACCAGTGGAACCGACCGCAATGAGGTTGGCGGTTGCGGGGATCAGGTCCGGGGTGGGCAGGTCCTGCGAGCCGCCCGTGCCGCGGGAGAGCTGGATGAGGAAATAGCGGCCCGGGAGGATGATGCCCGAGAGGGGGACGGGGTTGTTGGCGTTGGTGCCGCCGCCGAAGCCGCCGGAGAGGCCGTCCACGGAGGAGTACTGCAAGGACCATCCGGCGAGATCAACGGGGCTGCCGGAGCGATTGAAGAGCTCGACGAAGTCGTCCTTGAGCGTTGCGCCGGAGTTGCCGCCGCCGCCGTAGACCTGGCTGATGACGACGGTGGAGGCGGAGTTGACGCAGGGGGCGGTGGTGACGGTGATGGTGCGAGTGGCGACGCGGCCGCCGGAGGCGGCGTCCTCGGTCGCGGTGACGAGAATGGCGTGAGCACCGATGGGTGTTGCGGGAGCAACGGTGGCCGAGGCGGTGTATGTGTTCGGGCCTGAGAGCGTCAGGGGAGCCGTGGCCGAGCCACCGATGCCGGTGAGATCAGCCGTGACTGTGAAGGAAACGCTGGTGGGATTCTGGCCGGGCTGCACGACCGCACTGATCGTGGTGGACGAGCCGCTGCAGATGCCCGACGGAGATGCACCCGTGCCCGTAAACAGGATAGTCGGGTTGCACGAGGTGACGATCAGCGAGATGGACGAGCTGCCGACGCGGTTGAGCGCGTCGGTGATGGTCACGGGCAGGTTGAAGGTGCCGGCGCCCACATTAGCAAGGGATGTCGTGAACGTCCATGTGTTTGTGGGGGACTGGGTGAAGACTTCTGCGGCTGTCAGGGCGATGGCCTGCATGTCGGCAGTGACGCTGGTGACGAGCGAGGTGGGGTTGGCACCAGAGGACGTAACAACCGTGAACGTCACGGTTGTCATCGGGCAGACCGTGCCCGGTGACGCGCTACCAGTGCCGGTGGGAGGCGTGCTGCTCGGGCAGGCAGAGATCGTTGTAGAGTTGCGGGGCGAGGGTGCCTGCACAAGGAAATCGCTGGCGTTGCTGTCGGTGTCCTGGCAGCCGCCGTTCTTGCGGAACGCGGCGCTGGTGGTGGTAAGCGCGGCACCTGTCACGGCTCCCTCGGAGCAGTTGGGTGTCGTGCCGTAGCCGACTCTATCGAGGATCGTCGTGCCCGTGGGGCACGCGCCTGAGAGCGCGGTGATGTTGCTGACCAGCGAAATCTTGCCGTTGGTGCCCGACATTAGAATCGCGCCGGTGGCATCGGCGGTGGGGATGGCGTTCACGCCGGTCATTGCGGCACCTGCGCCCTCGGCGACGAGGAAGTACTGTCCGGGCTGGAGCGTGAAGGTCGGAAGCGCGGTCACGCTCCACGCGCCGGTGCCGGTGGCGGAGGCGTACTGGACGGACCAGCCGGTCATTGTGACGGGATTCGCACTGCGATTGAACAACTCGATGTAGTCGTTGCCGTACGTTGAGCAACCGACCCCGGCGCAGCCCGCGCCGCCGTAGACCTGGCTGATGACAACGTCCCCAACGGCGAACGCGGATTGAGCGAGGGCCAACACTCCGGTGGTACAGAGCAGAATTTTCTTGAGGGTCATCGTCAACAAACTCCTTTTTGCGTGGGTCGAATGTGTGTGGGTCGAGTGGGTGTGGTTCGAGTCGGTGCGGTGGTGGATTTCAGAGGTGGGCACCAACCTATGAGTGTGTGAGAACGAGCGGGAGCCGAGTTGTGGCGTGAGCGTTCAAGTCCTCGGGACAGGAAGGTGCCCCGCGCGGCTTGGATGTTTGGACGTTGGGCGGACAGGATGGCCGACTGCTTAGTTTACCGGATCGTTTCCAACGAGCAAGACAAACCTGCGGACCGGGCAGAAGATCAGGGCGAAGATTGCGCAACGAGGCGCCCAGAGTTACCCCGGGAGATGGCAAGCGACCGCAGCCGAGCGGGTGCATTGGCTCGAGCGGTTAGAATGGTTGATGGGCTGGAGAGAGACCGCCGCGGAGCGGCGGGCCACCCGGTCAGGGAACGGGGGAGTTGGGGGTGGAGTAGGCGGTGCTGTTGTTGACTTCGGGGGTGCCGTTAGCGCCGCCGACCCAGATACTGCCGGAGGGGTACCAAGGGGTGGGGTTGGACCAGGCGGTCTTGTTTCGCATGATCGCGGCGTGGCCATCGAAATAGGCGACGTTCATGGAGTCTTTCGCGCCGTGGCGGAAGCTGAGCTGGGTGTTGATCGGAAACGAGTTTGGGCTGACGGTGTTGCGGCCATAGGCGCGGGAGCCGTTGAATGTGGGGCCGGAGTCGATGAAGGTGCCGCCAGCGGGGGTCGGGTTCAGGTCGATTTGCGTATCAAGCTGGGTGGGGAAGTAGCGGGTGCCGTCCATAAACAGTGCCTTCTGCGAGGCCTGGGTGCCGACTTTGTCGAGTCGGGGATAGAAGGCGGGAGTGATCGCGCAGGGGGTTGAGAAGTTGGAATGGAGGATGGTGTTCTGGTAGCGCAGATTGCTGGCAACCGTGCCATTGGGCAACCAGTTGAAGCCACCAGGAGAGAGGAAAGATGCCTGCTTGACGGGGTTGAAGAAGGTATCAAAGTCGGGGCGATCGGGGGGGCTAACGGCGGTGTAAGGGACGGCGGTGGCGTTGGAGGACGGACAAGCGATCTTGCTGTTGAAGATCGCCTGCATGCGCTGGGCGCGGTTGGTCGGAAGGTTGAGGGAGAGGCCCATGATGGGGCTGAACCAGTCGTGGCTCTGGGTGGGGGTTTCCTCGGTTTTGTCGAAAGCGATGCTGTTGGGGTTGACCTGCGCATCCGCGCCAGCGGTGGTGGGCGAGGCGTAGATTTCTTTGTGGTCGGTGGCGTAGACGGTTTGCGCCATGGCGAGCTGGCGGATGTTGGAGCCGCAGACGACGGCGCGAGCGGCGTCACGTGCGGTGCGCAAGCTGGGGAGCAGAATGCCGACGAGCAGCGCGATGATGGCGATCACCACGAGGAGCTCGATGAGGGTGAACGCGGGTCGTGTGGAGCGGTGCATGGAGAACTCCGTGGGAAGCGGCCGCGGGATCGGGCGGCGCGGTCGGACGATCACTTCTGATACTTCTTGATTGAGCCGGGTTGTTTGACGAGGGCTCCGGAATCGCGATCAAATGCCTGGATGGGGACGTTGATGGCACCGAACATGCGTTTGGCACCATCGCCTACCTGCCAGATGCCCTTGTCGCCTTTTTCAATCTGGATCAGTGCGTATTTGTCTGTGGTTCCGGGACGCGCGGCGGGAAGAATGACGTGTGTGTCTCGATAGTCAGCGATCGAATAGGCGTCGCCGGTTTCGGCGTCGATGAGGGTCATGGAATAGGTGAGGCCATCACTGGAGCCGGTGGCGAATGTGTAGATGATGAGCCCGCCGCCAATGAGCAGGCCGAGCACGATCACGATCATCTGCCAGGGCTTTACGTTCATGCAGTGAAACTTATTGTCGGCGAGGGATACGGGCGTCGGCGGGTGCGAGATTCAGCGGGACAGAATGATAGTCTAACAGATTCCGTCTGAATACGCCAATGATTCTCGCCGGAACGGGCGAGGAAGGGGGAGAGTGTATCGCGTGCCGGGAAAAAGGGACGGAGAGGGATGGTCCGGCAGCGTGCGCTGCTCGGCTCAGATGTGCTCGGAACTGATGCGATCAGCAGCCGCCGGCGAACCAGGCGCCGAGGAAGTCGAAGATGTTCTGGACGCTGAGCGGAACAACGGCACCAGTGCCGCCGGTGTTCGCGAACGGGCTTCCGGCGAACCAGTCGCTCAGGAAGTTGAAGATGTCGGTGACGGAGATGCCGCCGGTCTTGTTGTAGTCACCGTAGCAGCAGGGGCTGGCGGTATTGCCGGAAGAGTTGCAGTTGCTGGAGGCGGGGAAGGTGGCGCCGGCGGTCTGGCCGCCGATGAGGGAGCCGGTGCAGGCGGAGGAGGAGGTGATGGTGGTGCTGCAAGTCGCGCCGCGGCAGCAGACGCCGGTGGGAGCGAGGCAGGGGTTGGCGGGCGTGCAGGAGGTGTCGTTGCCCTGGTAGACGCCGTTGCCACCGGTGCAGAAGTTGGGGGGCTGGATCGTGCAGAGGGTTCCGGAGCAGCACGCGCCGAGGCGGATGGCGATGTCGATGGCGTTGAAGGAGCTGGTGTTGGCGGTGCCCTTGAAGTAGAAATCGACGGAGACGTTGTCGCCAAGCGCGGCGATCTCAGCGGCGGAGACGACGCCGTTGCCGTTGGCGTCGAGGGTGATCTTGTCGATCAGCGGATCGGTGGCCTGCTGGCCCGCACCGGCGAACTGGCAGAGGTAGAGGTTGCGGTCGGGGCCGATGGCCAACTCGCGCTGGGTCTGGAGGGAGCCGCTGAGGTCGATGGTCTTGACGACCGTCCAGGTGGGCTGGGTGATGTCAACGATGTAGACGGAGTTGAGGGAGATGCTCTGGAAAGCGCTCGCGCCGAGGAAGATGTAGCCGGGGATAAGCTGGGGGTTGTAGGCGATGGTGGTGAAGCGGCTGGAGTTGGGCTTGTTATCCTGCACGGCCAGACGCTCAACGGGTGAGCCGAGTGCGATGGAGGGGCCGGAGCCGGAGACGGGGACGGAGTAGAGCTTGAGGATGCTGGCCTGGTCGCTGAGGACCCACATGAGGACGTTGTCGTTGTCCAGCCAGGAGGTGCCCTGGGTGATGTTGAAGCCGAAGATGAAGACGTTGTTGTCGGTGGAGACCGCGCCGTCGATGGAGGCACCAGCGCCGGTGCCGGGGGTTACGCCGGGGACGTAGGACATGACGTAGAGACGGGCGAAGTCGTAGCCGATGCAGGCGATGCGATCGTTGCCGGGGCTGACGCTGAGGCCGCCGAGGCGGGAGCGCGTCAGACCGAAAGGAGACGTCGGGCCGGTGAAGGAGAAGAGCGGGCTGCCGCCGGCGGAGCCGTCGGTGGGCAGGTTGAAGATGGAGCCGCCGGTGGCCGTGCTGCCGAAGTCCATGGCGAGGAGGTTGCCCGAGGCATTGTGGAGGACGCCGTTGCGGGAGTCGAAGCGGACGATCTGGAGACTGTTGTAGCGGGACCAGGTGCCAACGCGGACGGGGCTGGCGATGCCGGCGCCGCGGATCTGCTGGATGGCATCCTGATTCTGCGGGACCGACGCGCCGTAGGCGATGTCGCCGGACTGGACTGCGACGGGGCCGACGCAAGGTACCGGCGAGCAAGGAACGCCCGCGATGAAGTAGGAGGGCGAGGCACACGCGACCGAGGATGTGAAGGTGCAGGTGGTGCCGTTGCAGCACGCGCCGTTGCACGGATCAGGGATGCAGGCGCGGCCGAAGGAGAAGAGCGAGGGGAGGACGCACTCGGCCTGCTGCGTGAAGGCGCAGGAGGAGCCGGTGCAGCAGGCGCCGCGAGCGATGAGGCACGGGTTGGAGGGCGTGCAGGTGGTGCCGTCACCGGCGTAGCCGGCGGGGGCGGTGGGGCAAGTGCCGGAGGCGGTGAGGGAGCAGGACTCGCCGGAACAGCAAGCACCGGTGCCCTGGCCGCAGGCGAAGGAGGTTGCGGAGTTGCGTGGGTTGGGGGTGAGGGGTTGGGTGATGAAGTCGGAGCCGTTGTTGTCGGTGTCCTGGCAACCGCCAGCGCGGCGGAAGAAGGCGTAGATGTTTCCGCCACGGGAGCCGGTGGGGCTTCCGCCTTCGGAACAGGAGGGAGAGCCGGTGCCGTTTGGCGGGCCGTAGCCGACGAAGTCAACGATATTGACAGGGATGGGCTGGGGGCAGCCGCTGGCAAGAGCGTTTGAGTTGGAGACAAGCGCAACTCGGCCGCCGGTGACGTCAAGATTGACGTTGGAAGTGGAAACCTGATCGGGAGCGACGGGAAGCTCGGCGCCCACGGTGACGTTCTGGGAAGCAAGCTGGACGAGGAAATAGTGGCCAGCGAGGATGGTGCCGTTGATGGTGGCGCGCTGCGGGAAGGTCTGGGTGCTTTGTGCGCCGAACTGGATGGACCAGTTGCTCATGGTGACATCGGTGGGGCCGCGGTTGTAGAGCTCGACGTAGTCAAACTTGTAGGGAGAACCGGTCTCGCCGCCGCCGGGAAAGATCTGGCTGATGTCGATCTGGGCGCGAACGCAAGGAGTCGGGGTGCAGGAGTTTCCAAAGAAGAAGACGCCGCCGACGCTGCCACAGAAACCGGCGGCAGTGCCTGCGGTGCAGGAGGTGCCGATGCAGCAGGCGCCGATGGGCTGGGGGTTGCAGGGGTTGCCGGGATTGCAGGAGATTCCCGATCCGAAGACGACGTTGGCGCCCGCGCACCCGGAGACAGATGTGAGGGTGCAGGAGCCGGTGTCAAAGTCGCAGCACGCGCCGGAGGAGGGGACGCAGTTGTTGGGCGAGCAGGATGTGCCCGCGCCGCTGAAGGTGTTCGAGCCGGTGCAGCCGGAGGCGATGGTAATGGAGCAGGCACCGATGTTCGTGCAGCACGCGCCCTTGAGGGCATTGCACGGAGTCGAGGTGCATGTGGAGCCCGCGCCGACGAACGTGTTAGGATTTGTGCAGCCGGAGAGGATCGTGATGGTGCAGGAGCCGATGCCGGAGCAGCACGCGCCCTGGAGGGCGGCGCAGGGAGTAGGGAAGCAGGTGGTGCCTGCGCCGCGGAAGGTGTTGTTGCCGCCGCAGCCGTTGCCGCCGGAGTTCGAGGCAACGAAGCAGCCGCCGACGGGGTTGCAGCAGGCACCCGTGAGGTTTGAGCAGGGCGCGGTGGGCGAGCAACTGGTGCCCGCGCCGTTGAACAGACCGAAGCAACCGAGAGCGACGGTGGAGGTGCATGTACCGGCGACGGCGCAACACGCGCCGCGGAGAGCGGCACAGGGATCAGGGGAGCAGGAGGTGCCGTTGCCCTGGTAGGTGGCGAACTGGGCGGTGCCGCAGCCGGCGGGAGTGGTGAGCGTGCAGACGTTGGTGCCGTTGGGGCAGCAGGCGCCGCTGCCGAGCGTGTTGAAACAGATGTTTGCGGTGCAGGTGGAGCCGTTGCCGAGGAAGGAGCTGAGGCCGAAGTTGGAGACGGCGAGGCCACAGCCGGAGGCGACCGTAAGCGTGCAGGTGCCGGTGGGAGCGCAACACGCGCCGGTGAGGCAGGGATTCGTGGTGCAGGTGGTGCCGACGCCGGCGAAAGTCTGATTCGTCGTCGCGCCGCAGCCGGCGATGGTCTTGAGGGAGCAGACGCCGGCGGTGGTGCAGCAGGAGCCGACGAGCTGTGAGCAGGGGCTGGAAGCGCAGGCGGTGTCGTTGCCCCTGTAAGTGTCGCCGGTGGTTCCGCCGCAGGCGGTGGCCCCGGTGCCGGAGGCGCTCTTGATGGCGCACGATCCGTCGGCTGCGCAGCACGCGCCGGTCGGGATGGTGCAGCTATTCGCGGCACATGCGGTGCCGGTGGCGATGAACACCGAGGGCTGGGCACACGCGGTGGCGGCGACCAGAGTACACGCGCCGCTGGTGGCGCAGCACGCGCCGACGCTGGCGACGCAGGGGTTCACCGTGCAGGTGGTGCCGAAGCCCTGGAAGAGGTTTGTGCCGGTGCAGTTGGCGGCGGTGACGTTCGCGGTGCAGGTACCGAGGTTGGTGCAGCACGCGCCGAGGAACTGGTTGCAGAGGGTGGCGGGGGAGCAGACGGAGCCGATGCCCTGGAAGGTGTTGGTGGTGGCGCAGCCGGTCGAGGCGGTGATGGTGCAGATGCCGGTGCCGCTGCAGCACGCGCCGGCGCAAGCGTTGGGAGTGCAGGTGCCGCCGAGGACGAAGATGTTGGCGCCGGCGCAGCCGATGGTGGTCGCGGCACAGGTGGTGCCGGTGCAGCAGACGCCGGTCTGTGCGTATGAGGTGGTACAGAAGGCCAGAGCGGTGATGGCCGCACAACAGAGTCGGGACCAACAACAGTTGAACAACATCACGGATACTCCTTCTCGCGGCGGCTCACCCGGAATGAATGAGCGCACAAAGACCTTTGCACGCTCCCGAATCGCACATGTTGAGGGGAGCAGGTGCGTTCGAAGATACCGCGCGGAGGTGGTAATTCCAAGCGAAAAGGAGCCGGAATGGCGGATGTTCACGAAACATTGAATGTGGGATCAAGTTGTCGCTTGGGCGCGGATGGCCTGAGCAGGCCAAGGACGATTCGCCGGGCAACAACTGTCGCGCCGGCCTGCGTCAAGCTGGGCAAGGGATCAGGGAATTACGCGGCCCATCGGCGTCTGGTAGATGGGGTTCTGGCCCGCCTCGGGGGTGGCATTGTTGCCGTTGAACAAGCTATTGCCGGGGTACCAGGGGGTGGCGTTCTTCCACGACTCGATCTGGGACATCTTGGCGGCGTGACCGTCGTAGAAGGCGACGTCGATGGTCTTGCCGGGGTGGCGGTACGTCAGCCGGAGATTGTCCGGCGCGCCGGGACCCTGCTTGCCATAGGCGGTGGAGCCGTTGAAGATGGGCCCGGAGTCACAGAACGAGCTGAACGTGGCGGCGTTGGGGGTGATGTCGAAGTCGAGGGAGTTGCCGACATCGAGGTAGCGGGTGCCGTCGGCGGCGAACACCTTGTTGGATGCTTGGGTGCCGATAAGGTCGAGGCGGGGCGCGTATGACTTGTTGACGGCCACGGGGTTCTGCTGGCTGGCAGGAGTGAAGTTCGGGGTGACCCCGTTCTTGGCTCGGGCCGCGGCGGCGGCGGGATTCGGGTAACGATGGAATGAAGCGGGCGAGAGAAAGCTGACGGCGCGGATGCCGACGCTGTTGATCAGATTCAGAAAATCCTGGGAGTCGGGCGCGGTACCGTAGGGTTGCGTGTTCAGAGCGATCGAGGATGGGCAGCCGTATCGCTCGAAAATCTGCTTGGAGCGTTGGGCGCGATTGGGAGAGAGGCCGCCGCCGTCGCCGATGGTGGGGCTGATCCAGTCCCACGTCGTGGTGGGTGTGGTGGCGGCGGTGTCGTTGAGGTAGCCCAAGCCGTTGTCGAGCTGGCCCTCCCAGCCGGAGGTGTTGACGCCAGCGATGAACTCCTTCCAGTCGGTGGAGTATGTCTGGCCTCCGACGACGAGCTGACGGAGATTGCTCTGGCAGACGAGCGCGCGGGCGGCGTCGCGTGCGCCGCGCAGACTCGGGAGAAGAATGCCGACGAGCAACGCGATGATCGCGATTACCACCAGCAGTTCGATGAGCGTGAACGCGGCGCGAGCGGAAGGGTTGGTGTTATTCATGGCAGTTCTCGCAACAGAGCGGGGCAACACAGAGCGAACGGTCAGATCAGGGAATCGGATAATCCACGGCCGATTTTGGCTTGGAGAGCAAATCCCCGGTTTGCTCGTCGATCATGGCATTCTTCACGGTCTTGTCGAGCATCGCGATGGTGGAACGATCGCGGCCGCTCACGAACCACTGCCCCTTGTCGTCCTTGGAAAGACGCACAAGGCGTATCTGGCCTTTGGGATCGCGACCGGGAACGCCGATGGCGTGCTTGCGGGTATCAAGTCGGTACACGACGCCGGTTTCAACGTCTATGTAGTACTTGACGTAGTTTACGTCTGCCGTCTCGGGAGCGGCGAGGGTGTAAGCGATGAATCCTCCCCCGACGAGGAAGCCGAGGATGATCACCGCGATTTGCCAGGGCTTGACTTTCATCCGGGAGAAATCTCCACTTCAATCCCACGTTGCGCCGGGAGGGGCTTCTGCAAACACCAATGTACCACAATACCAAACCGAAGCGAAGAGCGTCGGGGGGAGAAATGCTGTCCGCGTGCCGGAATCGGCTTCTGTTGAGTGTATCGCGCCGGGCTCGCGGGCTCCAAAAGAGTTCATCAGGATTTGACCAATGCGGACGCATCCGCCCGGAATCGGCGGGTCTTGGGTCATGCAACCTGTCACTTGCCGTCGCTTGTGGCAGAGGGAGTTGCGCTGGGTGAGGGGGGTGCGGTTGCAGGCGCGGCAGGATTGGGGGGCTGGATGCCGCGGCGGAGAGGAGAGCCGGGGGTTTCCCGGGGGAGCAGATCGATGACGACGGGGTAGTGATCGGAGCCGTAGCCAGCAGGCGGATCGGTGCGGCGCCAATCGACACCGTCGGGGCGTTGCGGGGTGCCGAGGACGAACCGGGTGTCGAGGGAGACCATCGCGGCGGCGGGGGCGTTCAGCAGGATGTGGTCGATGGTGCGGCCGGAACTGTGGGAGAGGAAGGCAGTGGATTCAACGCCGCCGGGGACGCCGGACATGGCGTCGGTCATGCCGCCGGAGGTGTAGAGCATGACGCTCTTCTCGGATGTGCGGGCGTTGAAGTCGCCAAGGACGAGGACGGATGCGCCGGGGTGGTCTTTTTCGTAGTCGTGAACGAGGTCGAGGACTTTGATGCCCTCGGCTTCGCGAAGGTAACTGTAGAGCGGGCTGCTCTTGTGGTGGACGACGAAGAGGGTGAACTCGGTGGGCTTTGCGTCTTTGTCGGCGGGGTCTGCGGGGACGACGATCGTGGCTCGCATCGGGGAGCGTTTGAGGATCATGGGCTTGCCGGCGTCGGGGTTCTTTTTGTTGCCGAGCTTTTCCGGGTGGACGCCGACGAGAGGTGTGTTGGGCCAGTTCTTCTCATCCTTGATGGGGAACTTGCTGAGGATGCTTTGTTCGATGCCGCGCGGGTCGCCGGCGTCGATGGAGGCGATGAAGGTGTAGCCCAAGTCGGCGAGATAGTCATCGCGAAACTTGGTGAGCGTTTCCAAGGACTCGATCTCTTCAAGGGCGAGGATGTCGGAGTTGATCTTGTGGATAGCATCGGCGACGGCCTTTCGGTGCGCGGCGGGCTTCACGGGTGTGGAAGAGCCGGACTCTTCGCTGAGTTGTTCTTTGTCGAAGAAGTTTTCGACGTTGAAGGTGGCGACGCGGATCGCGCCGGAGGGTTTGGCGATGGGCTCGGGGCGGCCGTGGCGGATGACGCCGTCGGTGGCGGGGTCGTAGGTTTTTTTGGCGGGGGGAGTTGGCGCGGCAGGAGCTTTCGGAGCGACCGGTGCTTCGGAAGGTTTGGGCGCGACGGGCGCGGTGGGCTGGGCGAGGGCCATGACGGAGAGGACGCCGACGCCGAGGAGCGCGGCGGAGGCGATGGCGACGATGATGCCCATGCCGAAGCCGCTGCGCGGAGTAGCGGGCTGGTGGGCTTGGTTGTGATTGCAGCAGGAATGGCCGGGCTTGGAACGGTCGTGGTCAGATTTTTTGCCGGCGCAACAGGAAGTATCCATGTATCTGCTCCGAGTGTGTCCGCCGCGGGAGTGTACCGGTGAGCGGGAGATGGGGTCCGGAAAGAGAGAGAGTGTATGAATGAAGAAACCACAAAGAACTACGCTGCGAAATCGCTTGCGTGAAAGCTATTCCGTATGACTGGCGAATGGGTTGCAGCATCACGGGCAGCAAGCTGCCCGTGCCACCCAAGAGTGAGGGTTGCACTCGAAGCGGTCACGGGCGGAGGCCGGCGAGTCTCGCGAACGGGGCGATGGGGAGCGGGAGGAGGGTGAAGGACTCGGGCGACTCCCCCACTGCTGCCGCGGCGGCGGTGTAGCCGCTGCGGGTGGCGCCTTCCATGGTGGCGGGCCAGCCGGTGTCGGTGTAGTCGCCGGCGAGAATGATGTTGGAGGGGCCACGCGCGGTGGGGCGGTGGGATTGCAGGCCGGGGAGCGGTGCGAAGGTGGCAAGTTTTTCTTTGACGGCGCGGACGGAGACGAGCTTGGGCGGGTTCGGGCCTTGCGCGTGCGGGAGGCAGGCCCGGATGTCGGCGAGAACGCGCTGGCCGATCTCTTCCTCGGTGAGCGCGACCCAATCGTCGGCGGCGCTGATGACGGCGTGGAGGTACTTGCCCGCATCGTCCTTGCGGAAGAGCCATTGCGTGGGGCGATCGACCAGCACCGCGTGCGGGCGGTCGGGCATGATCGGGCGATCGAAGGTGAGGTGCACGCCGAGGATGGGGCTGTGGGTGAAGGCGTCGAGGTGGGCGAAGCGCGGGTCGCGCTCGCGGATCGCGGGGTCGATGAGACGATTGACGCGCTCGACGGGGACGGCACAGATTACCGAGTCTGAATCGAATCGCTGGCCGTCGGAAGTTGTCGCGCCGTGCTCGTCGATGCGATCCACGCTGGTGCCGAGGAGAACGCGGCCGCCGCTGGTGGTGATGAGACGCTCGGCGTGTTCGTAGAGATCAAGCAGCGGTACGCCGGGGATGCCGATGTCGGCGGCGGTGCGGGCGGCGAGGAAGCCCTCCTGGAAGACGTGCAGCGCGCTGGCGGCGGAGACTTTCGGAACATCGAGGTTGCACGCGCTGACGACGACGGGGGACCAGAAGCGACGAATGACGCGATCGGACTGGCCGCAGGAGGCGAGGAACGCGCCGAAGGTGCGATCGTCCCACTGGCGACGATCGGTGCGCATGATGGCGGAGCAGCATCGGGCGATCTGAAGTTTTTCGGCGAAGGTGAGGAAAGATGCTTTGAGAAATGCGCCAGTGAAGTGGCCGGGGGCGGGGAGGATTCCGGGCGCGACGACGCTGACGCGGCCACCTTCCTCGATCCAGTGCTGCTCGCGGTGCCAGATGATTTTGTCGCGGGTGCCGAGGCGACCGAGGAGGTCGAGATAGTTGGTGCAGCAGCCGAGGACGACGTGCTGGCAGTTGTCCAGCCAGCGGCCGGACCGAACATCCTGGAAGGAGGTAGCGCGGCCGCCGAGTTTCTTGCGGGTTTCGAGGAGGGTGACGGGGATGTTGCGTTCAGCGAGCTTGAGGGCACAGGCGATGCCAGCGAGACCGCCTCCAACTATGACAGCGGTGGTGGTCATCTCATGCTCTGCTTGCAACACCACTGGCAGGCGAGCTGCCAGTGCCACCCATGCCAGACTTCCCACACTTGTTGTTGACTGTGCTGCTCACCAGCGACCCACCTTGGCCCAGAGCGCGGCGCCCAGTGCGATGCTCGCCTTCTTCGCGCCAGCGAGGCGGATGCGTTTGTCGCCAGCGATGCGGGAGGGATCCTGCTCGATGAGTTCGAGGAGGCCGCCGTAGATGCGCGTCATGGCCCAGAGGGTCGGGGCGCAGCATGGATCAATCATGGATTCGAGCTCGGCGGAAGCGGTGTAGTACACGCGGGTGATGCGGGCTTGCTCGGCGACGAGGGCGGTGCAGCGCGTGTGGTCGGTCCATTTGCGGACATCTTCTGCGCTTAGGCCGTGAGCGGCGAGCGCGGCCTCGGGGACGTAGCGGCGCGAGGGGGTTTCATCAAAGTCCTGGGCGAAGTCGCGAAGGATGTTGGTGCGCTGGAAGGCCTGGCCGCGATGGAGAGCGAGTTCGCGGGCCTTTGCGACATCAGCGTCGGGCTTGAGGCCCCAGATCCAGAGGCAGGCGAGACCGGCAGTTCCGGCGACGCGATAGCAGTAGCGCGCGAGCGCGGCATCATCGGGATAGCCGGGGTGGTCGAGGTCTTCTTCCAGACCCTCGAGCATCTCGGCGAAGATGATTGGGTCGATGGGATAGGACGCGCATGTCGCGGCGAAGGCGGCGGCCCAAGCGGGGTCGGTCGGCGCGGGCGCTTCACCGGCGAGCAGACGTTCGGTCATCTGCTTGAACGCCGCAAGCTGCACGCGGCGATCGCTGGAGGGCGTTGGCTCATCGGCGAGATCATCGGCGGCACGCATCCATGTATAGATGGAATAGATCGCGCCGCGGCGCGGTTCGGGCGTGAGACGGAGGCCGTGATAGAAGTTGCGGGCACGCTCGCGGGTGATGCGAGCGCAGTCGGCGAAGGAATCGCGGAGGTGGCCATCGGCGACACCGGCGAGCGCGGGGACAACGCTGGTCGTGGGTCCGACCGCGCGGACACGACCGGCAAGAGGACTCACGATGGCAACGCCCGCGCTGCTCAAACCGACGGCCTCCGCAAAGCACCACACCCTGAACCCGCAAACTATCGCACACTAACCGAGCAATCAACGGCTGATCCGGTCCCGCCCGAACTTGGTCCGAAGCCATGCACGACCGACGAGCAGGGCCTTTTCGGATGCCGCCAGACGGGGACGATCCCAGAGCGTGGCGCAACCCAAGCCCCGAACGGCATTGAGGATAGCGTGGCCGCCCGCTCCGAACAGCCAGACGACGGGCGACAATCCCCTTTCCAGGGTGGCGGGGAGGGGCTGGCCTTTGAGGAAGAGGGCGGCGGTTTCGTCTACGAGGGGGCGCAGGGCGCGGATGTAGGGGACGCGGGCGCGGGGGTCGTTTGCTTGATCGAGCCACTCGCGGAGCTTGTCGCGGGTGATGCCGGTGGGTGTGCCGCCCCCCCCCACCCCGGGGCCAAGCGTCGGGATGTAGACGCGATCGCGCTCGACGAGATCACGGCGGACATCCTGCCAGAAGTTGATGAGTTGGAGCGCGGTGCAGGTGGCGTCGCTCATGGCGTAGCGATCGGCGTTTGCGGGATCGACTTCCGGCGGGGCGTAGCCGCCGAGGGTGAGGACGATGCGGCCGACGGGGTTTGCGCTGCGGGCGCAATAGTCGAGGAGTTGCTCCCAGGTTTCGTAGGGATGGTCGGCGGTGCCGAGAGTTTGATCTTGGATGAAGGCGGCGATGAG
Source organism: Phycisphaerales bacterium (assembly GCA_043776515.1). Taxonomy (GTDB): domain Bacteria; phylum Planctomycetota; class Phycisphaerae; order Phycisphaerales; family UBA1924; genus UBA4658. The sequence continues at coordinate 7,502 of JAYVRG010000019.1, read as the reverse complement.
GTCTTGGAAGGGTTGCGCGGAAAGATGCGGGTGGCGAGCGGCGGTGGCGCGGAGGGCGATATAGACGGGATGGGTGGGTTCGTCGTGGCATGGGCTTCCAGCCCGTGTGCCTTGAAGATCAGAAGGCGAAGAGACGGGCAGGATGCCCGTGCTACGGAAGCAGGAATCGAGTTCATCGCTCCACCACGCGAGCAGGCGCTCGGAGCGTTGGCGGGCCTCGGGCGTGTTGCCGGTCTCATCGCCGAGATCATCGGCCCAGCGGCAGAAGGAATAGACAGCGGCGAAGTCATCGCGCAGGTGTGCAGGGACGAGGGCGGAGAGGACGCTGAAGTTTTCGTAGTGGGATGTGGCGAGGCCGCGGCAGTAGGCGAGGGATTGTTCTAGGGTGGGAGGAGCCGCGCCGCTGGCGGCGGCGAGAGCGGGGTCGCGCTCCCATGATGGGCCGATGGTGCGGAGGAGATCGATCGGGGGGGTGCGGGGATCGAGCGCGGGAGATGGGGTGGCCAATGCGGACATTGGCGGGAGCGTAGCGACGAGAACATGCGTGCGGCTTCAAGCGCAACGCCGCGCGGCGATGATCCGCCGCGCAACGCCCCTGCAAACGAACAGCCCCGAGCGCGTGCCCGGGGCTGTCTTCCATCTTTATTTGCGATTTGCCGATTTGCGATTTGCGATTTGGCTTCACGCCGCCATCGCGGCGGGGAAGTTCACGGTGACTTCCTCGCTGGGCTCGCTGATGGCCAGGTCGCGCTGGGCGCGGACGTAGTAGTTCACGCTGGAGACGCCGCCGGGGACGTTCGGGGAGATGTCGCGGATTTCTTGCGTGACAACTTGGAGCGCGGCGGCATAAACCGCACAGACAAACAGCCGCACCCGCCTCTCCCCCACTTCCGGCGGAGCGGAAGGGGGAGGAAGCGGGTGCGGCGGACTTTATCCTTCTATATGTGGGTACTACGGGCAGCCCGCGAACCAGGCGCCGAGGAAGTCGAAGATGTCCTGGGCGTTCTGGCCGTTGACGCCGTTGAAGTCGGCGCGGGGATCGAGTGCGAACCACGCGCCGAGGAAGTCGAAGATGTCCTGCGCCGACAGCGTGCCCGACCGATTGAAATCCGCGGGGCAGGGCGAGCCGGTGGTGCAGCCGTCGGGGATCCCATCGTTGTTCAGGTCCGGCAGGGTTCCAAGTTGGATGTCGCAGTAGTCCGGGACGCCGTTGTCGTTGCAGTCCAATCCCCGCAGATCGAACACGGCGACGGCTCCCGCGTTTGTGACCGCGCCCACGGCCTGCCCATAGCCCGCCACCACAATGAACGCGCCTTGCGCCGATGTGTCGGACATGGCCACGCCGTACCCGAATCGATCGTCCGGCGATCGAGCAGCCGGGATGAGCCGGTCGGCCTGACGCCAGCCGGCGGATGTTCGCTTGAAGACATACGCGGCGCCCGGAGTGCCAAAGCCGATGCCGCCCACCGTGGCGAACTGCCCGTTGATATCGCTGTAGTACCCGAAGAGCCCAAAGGGGTGATCGTCCGACGCGACGAGCTCCGCTTCTTGCGTCCATACAGAGCCGGTGCGCGTGAAGATGTAGGCCGCTCCCGCGCGAGTCATGCCCAGGTGCGTGTCGTTGGTCGCGCCGATGATCGCCTGATTCCCCTGAACCTTGACCACATCTCCGAACGCCGCGCCGAAGTGTGGAAAACCGGGTTGCAAACGCTGCTCGAAGACCCATCCGCTCCCGCCGCGGCGGAACACATACGCGGCGCCGTCATCCGTCGTCGGCGATGAGTAGTTGAAGGCGCCGACGATCGCCGTGTCGCCGCTGATCGAGGCGTTCAAGCCGAAGAACCTGTTGGGCGTGGCGTCGGGCGCGACCAGCGCGCCGCCCACGTCGAGCACCCACAGCGTGCCGTTGAAGTGGAAGACGTAGGCCGCGCCTGCGGCGGTTGCGTCGGGTCGGAGAGAGCCGACGATCGCGTAGTCACCGTCCAGACCCAGGCCGTGGCCGAACTCGCCAGAGTCGGCCGGGACGGGCGCGGAGATGGTCTGGGTGTATTGCCAAACGCCGCTCACGCGCCGGAAGGCGTACACCACGCCCGCGCTTTGCACACCGCCAGCCGTCGCCCAGCGGGCCGCGATCAGAAGATGATCGCCCGAGACGCCGACGGCGTTGCCGAACGACTGGACAACGGGTGTACCCGACGGGTCCGTCTGCGGCTGGGGGGAGAGTTGCTGCGGTGAGGTTGTCCACACGCCGTTCGTCCCTCGCTGGTACACAAATGCGGCACCAGTTCCCGTACCCGCTGCCGACGCGCCGAATCTTGCCCCGACAACGATACTGGTGGAGTCGGTCGCACACGCCCACCCAAAGCGATCCCCGGTTTGTGGGCTGAGCCGCACGAGTTGTTGAGGGACCGTGAGGTTCGACGGTGAGTTGCTGCAAATGCACGCGGTGGGGGCGCACGCTCCCCCGGTTGTCCAGACGCCGGGGCATGACGCTTGAGCCGTGGTGCTACACGCGCCGCTGCCCGAGCAGCACTGGCCGACGCAAGGGCTCGGGGTACAGACCGAGCCGGCGGCTTGGGGTGTGTTGCCCGCAGCGCTACAAGCACCGGTGGTGGAAGGCGTGCAGGCGCCGGTAGTAGCACAGCACGCGACGATCTCCGGGACGACGGTAAGCGACCAAGACTTTGTGTTCGCGCCAGCGCAATTCGTCGCGCGAATGGTGATCGTGTATGGGCTCGCTGTCGCCGTTGAGGGGGACCAAGTCACAACCCCGCTCGAAGCGTTGATGGTCATGCCGGACGGTGAAGCAACGAGGGACCAAGAAATCGGTAGCGTGCCCTGGGTCAATGAGGGCGTTGGCCCGGTGTAGGCATTGGGCTCTTGGATTGAGGCGTTCGAGATGTTTGCGATGGTCGGCAGAACCGCGCACGTGCAGGGTGTGCAAACAGACCCGCTCGGCTGCGGAGTTCCGCCGCTGACCATGCACGCGGCGGCGGTGGCGGACGTGCAGACGTTTGCGGAGCAGCACGCGACGTTTGGGCAACTTTGGACGGTCACGGTGACGCTTGAACAGCCCGCGCTGAAGCATTCGGTGGCGGTGTTGCGCGTGCGGGCGTAGTAGACGGTGGTAATCGAGGGAGTGACGGAGAGGGTGTTGCCAACACCGGCAGAGGTGCCGCCGCAGGAAATGGTGTACCAATAGACCGTGTCGCCGCCGGAACCTGGCGTGGCGTTGATCGTGGCACTGGCGCCGGAGCAAATCGTGCTGGGTGAGCCCACAACGGGGGTTCCCGGCAGCGGAATGACCGTGACAGTGACAGTGGCACAACTCGCGCTGACGCAGCCGGTGGTCGTATTGCGGGTGCGGGCGTAGTAGATGGTGGTGAGGGACGGCGTGACGGACAGGGATGTGCCCGTGCCCACGAAGTGGCTCGCGTCTCCGCACGAGGTTGTGTACCAGTCGATGACCTCGCCCGCACCGGCCGAGCCGCTCACGCCACCGGATGTCCCGGCGCAGATCGTGGTGGACAACCCGACGGCCGGGGTGGCGGGGGGGGGCACGACCGAAACGGTCACAGGACCGGCGCAAGCGCTACTCGTGGCACCCGTGGCCGGATCGCGGGCTCGTGCGAAATACTGGGTCGTGGTCGTGACTTGAACGCCGGACACGGATGTGCCCGTGCCGACATAGTTGCCCAGAAAGCAGGAGCCGGAGTACCAGTCAACGGTGATCCCGGAGGGAACCGAGGCGGTGAGCGTCGTTGTGCCACCGCTGCACGACGAGGAGGGTGTTGCGGCAGCGCTCGTGGGGGCCGCGGGGACCGGAGTTGAACCGTCAAGACGGATGTCGGCCACATCGAGTGTTGCTCCGAAAAAGCCGATGTGCGGTTCGATCAAGAGCGTATAGGAATGGCCGCCAACGCCCTGAGAAAGATTCAGGTTCATGGGAGTCCAACCGCTTGCCGCCGGGGGTACGCCATCGTAGAGCGTGATCACACCGCCGAGGTTTGGATCGACCGGCTCGAGCTTGACGACGAGACGATCAGTCGTCCACGCGGTGCCAACCATGCGGTACTGCAGCTTTAGTGTCTGTGCCGAAGGTTCGATGTAGAACCGATTGTGACGAATCGACTCGCCGATTCCGAACCGGAAATAGCCACATTCGGTACAGCTCGGGTTAGGACCACTGCCCGAATACGCCACGGGTTGTAGACCTGCGTTTGCCGCCGATCCGCCGTGATACGCCCAGCCAGCGTATTGCGACTGACCGAGGCGGACATCGCCGTTGTACACAGCCAGAGGAAGCGATGCTCTCGGTGTAGGCCGACATTGCATCCCAACCGAAGGACGTGTTCCACCTGCTGCCAATGAGTGGGAATATCCGCTGGAAGTACCGGAAGGCGAGCCAAATCCCACTGGATACCACGTTGTTCTGTCGAGGGTACAACTCCCATCGCCACTCGACAGCATGTCGATGGTTCCATGGTACCAGACGTGTACCGCCTCGTGACCGTGAGCACCGCATGGATTCAGAAGAGGATTCAATGCATAGAGATCGTGATTGACCGCTACCGCGCACGACGGCTGCATCCCCACTAGATCGAAAGGCAATCCCAAGCACGGACCGCAAACTGATCCAATGCACTGACCGCAACTTGGTATTGAATGAAAGTAGTTGTCTGCAAAACCGACGTTATTCCACGTCGTCGGGTCGTGATCACCCCAATCCGCAAAGAGAATTGGTCCGCTGGAAAGCGTCCCATTTACGGGATGAGGATCAAGAGTAGTCACCTGGAGGGACGCGGGCGTGACACCCGCAGCTCCGAGTCGCTCTATGACATCGCTGTTGACGGATGCGCCCCGGCTATGGCCTATGAAATGAAGGCCGCGAGTTAGCACGTTTGACAAACGGTTGCCGCTGGTATCCAGAGGATCACGCAGCGCGGCGTACAGCGCATCGGCGGCACCCTCCGCAGTTCCCTGAGTACCCGCGACGTTGGACTGATCCGACTCGGCAGCCCAGTTGAAAATCAGCACGATCTCCCCGCTTGACCCGCGACCTCCCGAAGTGACGAATGCCCATCGTCCATCTTCGGGCCTGTACCGGTAGACCGTTCCCATGTCACCAGCTCGGTAGAGGACAGCGCGGGCCATTGACTCCGTCCACGCCGGCGCACTGCTAGAGAAGAATGTATATCCGTGCGTGATGATTGTGGTTCCGAACACGGGGCGACGAACCGCCAGAGTCTTCTCCATGCAACTGAGTGATGTTGTCGAGCCGGGTTGCCCGGACCACAAGCACATCGTCATTGTGTACGGACCCGACACTGTTCCAGCGGGAACGGTGAACTGCCGGCTGACTCGTTGCGCTGTTTGGTTGGCCTGGATTGTCACGAGAGGCGCATCATGCGCTGTGTCGCTAATCAGCGGAGCCACCCCGGCCAACTTCATGTGTCCACCCAAGCCGAGGTCAAACGTCCGAGGGTAGGGATTTCGTACATCGTAGTTGAGCGTAATCGTCGCAGTCGATGGGCCCACCAAGACTGTCGAAGCCGAGAGCGAAGCCGTCACGATTTCGATCGATGGGCACAGAACAGCAGCGCAGGTAACGCCGGGTGTCCAGATACCACCAGCCGGACAGTTCGCTTGGGTGGTCGGTGCGCACATGGGTATCGGCGCTGTGCAGCACGCGCCCGTACTGGGCGTCAGGACAACATTTCGGGGCAAATTCGATGAGAGGCAGACAGGGGTGTACGTAGCGGAGTAGGTTTGGTACCCGGTGCGAGAAACAGTCAACGTGCGAGATTCGCATGGCACGCTGGCGAAGTCGTACCGTCCGTTCACGTCCGTGGTTCGACAATCTGAACCCCAACAGACCGATGCCCCTGAGACGGGGGTGCCGCCAACTGAACTCGTGACATTGCCCCCAAAGTCAGCAGCGAGCGTCACCGTCACTTGAATTGGGGTGGTCTCGTGCACGAACGGGTTGGCGTTGTCCAGAACATGGATGCCGTACAGGTAACTGCCCGCTGGCGATGGCGCATCAGTGAAAGTGCCGCTGCGCGGCCCGTTTCCCGACAGCGATGTCGCCGAACCAATTTGATGCCAGTTGGTGCCGTTCCCATTGGCCCCCCAGAGTTCGATTCGATTCAGACCGGAGCCGCCGCTGTCGGACACGGTATAGCTGATCGTAAAGGAGCCACCAAGAATGACGGTGTGGGATGCTGGGGTGACATCGAACACGCTGATCGTCGGCGGTGTGGTGTCGGGTGGCGGCACCACGGTGAAGGGGAACCACAGAGATGGCGTTGTACCGTTGTTCACGCGCACTCGCCACTGTTGCCCGGTTGCAATCGCCGTCCCGAAATTGGGATCGATCGTGATGCTGGTGCTGCCCGTGCGAGACGAGACCGTTCGGTTAGGGTACGACTGACTAGCGGTCAAATCTTCGAGGTCTACCGTTGCCGTTGGGCTGAAGTTCGTGCCGGTGATCGTGAATGGCTGTCGCACGCCCGTGGCCACCGGCTGCGAAGGGCTCACGGAAGTGATCGTTGGCGTTGACGCGCATGTCTCGCACCGCCAAACGAGCGTGGTTGGTGTCGAGTTCGGTCCACAGAGGTTTGTCGGACTCACATACGCATTTACCTGAACACGCACGGTTCCGTTCGATGTGGCCGTCCATCGAATCTTCGAGGCCCGGTTCGCCCCCGCCACGCAGAAGCAGCACAGGTCGTCGTTGAAGCAGAGGGCCGTGTACGGCGATGTGTCAGTACGCAGGGTCAGGGTTGAATCGTACGAGACGGACCCGCCGTCGCCCGAACACAGACTCCACTCGTAGGTTTGTCCCGAAGTCACATTGTAACGACCATAGTCTCCCGCGAATAAGACTCCGCTTGTGGGAACCGTGACGAATGACGTCGATGTCGTCGTCTGCGAGTTGCTCGGCCACAGCGATGTACTGACGCCACACCCGCCGCTGCTGCACACCCCTGTCTGCGCCGACGCCGATCGTGGAGCGCCGAACATCAGTGCAAACACGCCACAGACGATCAGTGCGAGAATGCCGTAGGACTTCATCGTGATTCTCCTAGAACCGTGACTCGGTTCAACCACAGATACGCCCCGCCCCGAGCCGCGCAGGGTTGGCGGAGCAGTTTTTCTTTTTGGGTCTGGCCCGGGAGCGCGGCTGGAGCGTGGGCGACGGTCGCTCGTACTCTCTGCTTCTCGCGGCAGAATGTGCCGGATCGTCCCCATCGGGCGGGGCGGACATGCGGGGGAGGAATGTGGGCCGCTGGGGGGGGGGGGTGGATGGGGCTGCGAGCCGGGGAGGAGCCGCAAGTCCTGTCTGGCAATGGGGTTCCGATGGTGGCGCGTGCCGATCCCGAGCGTGCTCCGGGCAGTGTGGGTACCCGTGGGAACAGAAGGCACCGCCGCGGAGCGGCGGGCCACCCGGGTTACTTCGCCTTGGGCTGGCAGTCCATCTCCGTGCTTGGCACCAGCGG
>JAYVRG010000018.1:0-10156 GCA_043776515.1 Phycisphaerales bacterium | reverse complement strand
CCTTCCACCCTTTCACCTTCGCGCGCCCCCGATACATCTTCCAGTACAGCCAGCCGCCGGTGATGGTCAGCGCGAGCAGCGCGGTGCCCCAGATCATTCCGAAGACAACTCCCGCGTCGCCGAAGACCTCGCCGGTGTGTAGCCGCAGCATGAACGACTCGCGCGGATCGTCCTCGCCGGTTTCGGGGCCGATGATCGTGCCGTCAGCAACCTTCGCGGTAAAGCGCAGCGGTTTTCCGCTCTTGCTGATCGCGTGCAGAACAACGCGCGGCGGATCGGCGCGGAGCAGATGGTCGATGCGGTCGATCGTCCCCCCCCCTCCCCCCGGCCCCATCGCCTTGTCCGCCAGCGACAGGAGTTTGGCTTCGGCCCGATGCACGTCCCCAAGCGCGGCGGCCCCACCCGAAAGCGCGAACCCCGACGGCTTGTCCGCCAGCCGCTCCCGCTCCGCCTCATCCGCGCTGATGAACTGCTGCACCTGCAACACCACCCCCGTCACCGCCACCATGAGCAGGAACAGACACGCCGGCAGCCCGATCCATCGGTGGAACTTTCGCATGGTGCCGAGATGGTACCAGATGCCGCGTCTGGGTGTTCGCAGAGCCGCTGCGCTGGTCGGGAGAGTGCGAGCGGATGGGGTGGACGCGCGCGGGGTGGGGATGGACTCGCGCGCGGATGGGGTGGGCGCGCGCGGGTTCGGGGTGGGCACGCGATCGGATGCCTTGGACCCGCGCGGGTTCAGAGTGAGCGCGGCCGCGCTGGGAGCATTGCCGCGCGAGTCCCCAACCAGCGCGGCGGTTTATTGGACGCAAATCGAGCGAAAAACACCGACCGATGCCGAACAGGCGTGGGTTTGTTTGTGGCGTGGGCGGGGATAAGGGAGATTCACCACTGAGAACATCGAGGGCAGTGAAAAAGGCGATGTGGAGGGAGCGGACGCGGGAAGGTCGGAATAACTGGTGCGATCGGCGCGCGCGAAATATTCCGAAAAATCGGCAGCATCGCTCACGCGTGTTGGGTTCCGCGCCGATTTGCATCTTCGTCGAGTGGTTGCTCGGATGTTCCGAGCGTGCTCGAAAAGACAAACGGATCGCCCGCACATCAACACGAACTGCGGGCCACCCGAGATTGCATGTTCAAGGAGTCCGATCATGAGCGTCCTTCCGAGCAAGACCATCGAAGAGATCATTTTCTGCGAGCAGCATTGGCCCCTGTGGACGGCCAACGCCGCGGCTCTGTCACTCACGCCAGCGGCCGTCCTCGCGGTGAAAACGGCGACTGTCAACGCTCGCAAAGCGTTCGACGATGCCCAGGCCACGCGGCTGGCCAGCAAGGACGCGACCACCGGCATGAAGAACAACGTCTCGACGATGCACACGCTCGCCTCGGACATGATCCAGTCGATCCGTCTGCTCGCCGAGTCCAGCAACAATCCCAGCATCTATCAACTCGGCGGCATCCCCGCGCCATCGCTGCCGACCCCCGCGCTCCCGCCCACGCAGCCGATCCAGATGCGCGCCACCATCGAGCCCAACGGCGCGCTCACCCTCGCGTGGAAGGCCGCGCCCGCGCCGACATCGCCCGTCAACGGCCAGATGTTCGACGCCAGCACCTCCGGCGTGCAGTACATCATCAAACGCAAGATCAACAGCGAGATCACCTTCACGCAGCTCGGCACCGCCGATCCCTCGCGCGGCGGCGCACGCGGCACCTCCAGCTTCACCGATGAGACGATTCTCGCCGGGTCCACCAACATCAACTACATCGTCATCGGCAAGCGCGCCGCGCTCTTCGGGCCGATGAGCGAAGTCCTCACCATCGTCGTCGGTGTCGGCGGCGGCGGGCTGTTCATCGCTTCCACGGAGTCGGTGCCGATGAAGATGGCGGCGTGAGAGAAGACGGGGATCGGGTTTCGGGGATCGGGTTTCGGGTGAAGGCGAAGACCTTCCGAATCCTGCATCCACCCGAGACCCGAGACCCGATACCCGAACCCCGATTCACCACACGCGGCCCCCGGTCTGTTCGAACCCCCCGGGGGCCGCTGTCTCATGCCGGGCGTGTGTCAGCGCGTGCTACTTGCCATTCTTCGGCTCGCCCTTCCTGGCATCGGACTTCTTCGCTGGCTTGACCTTGCCGAACACCTCGGTGAGCAGGTTTCGCATCGCGGCCCAGCTCCGCTTGTCCGCCTTCTGGTTGTACTTCACACCGGGAACACCGAAGCCGTCCGCGTCCGGATTCGTGAACGCGTGGACCGCGCCGGAGTATGACGCGAACTGGTAGTCGATCCCCGCGTCCTTCATCTGCTTGTGGAAGTTCTCGATCTGCTCGGGCTTCACGAACGCGTCGTCCTGCCCGTGGCAGACGAGGATTGAGCCCTTGATGTTCTTGTTGTCGTCCGGATTCTTCGCGGCGATGGTGGAAGCATGGAAGGGGATGATGGCTTTCAGATTTTCCGTGTGCGGCTGGCCGCTGCGGGCGAGTTCGAGCGCGACCGTCCCGCCCATGCAGTAGCCGATCGCGGCGAGCTTGGTGTCATCCACCTTCGCGTGCTCGGCAAGCACCTTCAATCCCGCGGCCGCGCGTGCCCGCATTTCTGCCGGGTCCGAGTTCACCTTACCCGCCCACTCCCCCGCCTGCTTCGGGTCCTTGGTCGTCTTGCCATCGCCGTACATGTCGATCGCGAACGCGACATAGCCGAGGGCCGCGAGCTGCCTGGCGCGGGAATCCGCGTAGTCGTTGCGACCCCACCACTCCGGGCAGACCAGCACGCCCGGACGCTTGTCGGTCGCGGCGTCGTCATACGCCAGCACGCCCTCGAGCGAGGTCTGGCCGCTGGTGTACTTGATGTGCTCGGCTTTGATCTCCGCAAACGCGGCGGTGGAGCAGGTAGCAGCGAGAACGGCGGTGAGGCGGGAGAGCATGGGGAGTCCTTGTCAATGTGTGATGTCGGATGTCGGATGTCGGATGTCGGATGTCGGATGTCAAGAATTTTACAGTGATTGACCTGGTTGCTCCATGAACACGAAAACACTTTCCATTCTTGGGATTCTCGCCGTGGTTGGGCTCGCAGGGGCGTACATAGCCACGCGGCCCGCGGCGTCGGAATCCTCCGACGTTGCGAGCGGCGCATCCGCGAGCGGCTCGGGCACGGCGCTGTTTCCTGATCTGGCTTCCAAGGCGGATGCCATCTCGACCATCGTCGTGAAGCGTGCGGCGACGCAGCTCACGATTAATAAGGATCGCGAGACCTGGAAAGTCGCCGAAAAAGCCGGATATCCCGCCAAGCCCGACGCGGTGCGAGCGCTGATCATCGGGCTTTCGCAACTGAAACTCGAAGAGCCCAAGACGCAGCGCCCGGAGCAATATTCCAAACTCGGTGTCGATGATCCGGTCGCGCCGCCGCCGGATTCCGCGGACAAGAACGTGCCGCAATCGTCACTGATCACGCTCAAGGACAGCGCAGGGAAAGAAATCGCGGCCATCATTCTCGGCAACCCGAAGTACGGCGGCCATGGCGTTGTCGGCTCCGGCTCATCGGGCGTGTATGTTCGCAAACCGGGCGACAAGCAATCCTGGCTGGCGATGGGGACGGTAGAGTTGCAGCGCGAGCCGATCGGCTGGTTGGAGAGCAAGTTTGCCGACATCAAGCGTGATCGCATCAAGAGCGTCGTCGTTTCGCATCCCATCGGCGGCACCGTCACCGTCTCGCGCGACAAGCAGGCCGATCCGTTCATCGTCAAGGACATTCCCGCGGGGCGCGAACTGAAAGACCCGGGTGTCGGTGAGGGGATCGCCGCGACGCTCACCGGGATGACGTTCCAAGATGTCGCCGCGTCCAGCACGATGGAGGCATCCGCCGGTTCGGATCTGAAACCCGGCCCGACCGTGACGCTTCGCACGTTCGATGGTCTGGTCATCACCGCAACCAGCATCACCAAGGACGCCAGGGCCTGGTGGCGCATGACCGCGAGCGCGGACGAGGCGATTCTTGCGACGCTCCCCCCCACCGCGGCCGCCGAGAGCGCGACCATCGCTGATGGCACCAAGCCGAACGCCCCCGCCGCGCCGCCGAGCACCCCCGCCGCACCGCCCGTTGGCACCGCGGAAGCGATCAAGAAAGAAGTCGTGGACCTGAACGCGCAGTGGTCCCCATACGCCTTCGCGCCTGCGGACTGGAAGGTGAAGTCCGTGAACACGCCGCTGGCGGACATGCTCAAGGAGCCGACGCCGGCTGTCACTGCACCGACTCCACTTGCGCCCAGATCGCCTACAACAGGGATTCCCGGTCAACCCTGATGTCAAGGTTCGAAACCTCAGTTCACATCTGTATCCAGGGGATTCGCTCGCCCCCCCACCCAGACTCGCTCATCCCGGACGTGTGAACCTACTCGAGCATCCACCCCTTCTCGTGATCCAGCCGCAGCAGTTCCACCGCCGCGTCAACGCTGATGCGTTCGGTCTGCATCGACGCCTCCAGCGCTTCCTCGTCCGTCATGTGCGGCAGGATGCTCTCCTCCACATACGGCTTGATGAGCGGCCATGCTTCCTCAAAGTCGCCGGTCAGCCGGAGCAGCGGCAGGCCCGCCGCGCTGAGCACTTCGTCGATCATGCGGTCGTGACCGCCCGCAACCTTGCGAGCGTCCACGCCGTGCTTCGGCACCAGCAGGACCGCGACCAGCGGCTTCCACGCGCGCCGATCACAGAGCACCAGGTCCACCGATCGCACACGCACCCGTCTGCGCCAATCGCGCCAGTCCGCCGGGTCGCGCCCGTCCGGCTTCGTCGGCGTCAGCAGTGAATCAAGCCGCACCCGCGGGCAGATCATCACCCACGCGGGAACACGACGCGAGAGCAGATTTACGAACCGCCCGGTCCTGCTGGTGAACAGCGCCTCGCGCAGCACGAAGGGCGGCGTTGTCAGCATCATCTCGCCGTCGGGCGTGTGGACGATCCGGCCCTGCACCGCAGGCGGCGCGGACGCGATCACGCGCGGCGTGGGAACCGGGAGCGAACCCTCATCGGAAACCGGGATCGCCGCGGCCCGTTCCCGCTCAGGTGCCATGGGAACCCGCTCGCCGGTGTCCTGAATCGCGAATCGCCGCCGCCGATCCTCAACGGCCTTCTTCTGGGCCGACTTGCCCCGGAGTGCCACCGCAACCGCAAACGCGGCGACAAGCAATCCCAAGGTGAGCAAGCCCCAGAGCATGTGAAATAGAGAAAGGCCGGAAATGAACCGCCGCCGAGGTCCTTTGACACCGGCGGCGGTCCTGTTCTGCCCTCATACATCCATACGGGCTTCTGGACGTGAGGTGGCTCTGAATGGCCGGAAAATCTCGAAAATCGTCGCGGCACTGCAAATCCCGTCAGACATGAAGCCGGGCGATGCGGGCCGCGGCCTCTTTCATCCGGGCGGCATCCACCGTCAGGGCCAACCGGAACCACTCTTTAGCCCGGGGGCTGAACCCCGAACCGGGGACTACGACGGTGTCCGCCAGTTCCAGTACCCGTCCGGCGAAGGCCATTGAGTCCATGTACCCGGCACTGGTTTTGGGGGTTCTGGCCCAGACAAAGAAGCCCGCCTCGGGGGGGTGGACCTCGCAGCCCGCGGCCCGGAGGCCCGGGACGATGACATCGCGGCGCTCACGGTACAGGTTCCGCATCCGTTCCACGGCGGGGTGGTTGTAGTTATCGAGGGCGGCGGCCCCGGCGACCTGGATGGCGTTGAAGACGCCCGAGTCCACGTTGGCCTTGATGCCCGCGAGCGCGGTGATGATGTCAGCGTGGCCGACGGCGAAGCCGATGCGCCACCCGGTCATGTTGAAAGTCTTAGAGAGAGAGTGGAACTCGATCGCGGGAGTGGAGTTGATATCCGCGTTGGCTGCCTGCCAGATCGAGATCGGCTTGTGCTCGAAGTAGAGCTCGGAATAGGCAAGGTCGGATGCGAGGATGCAGCCGCGCTCCCCCCTCCCATTGCCGCCGGGGTCGCGCGACCAGGTGGCATTGGTCCAGTCGATGGCTCGCTCGAAGAAGGGCAGGTCGGCGACGGCCGCAGTTGGATTGCTGGGATAGTTCAGCCACATGATACGAGCGTTGGAGGCCACGCCCGCGGGGATGTCGCTGAAGACCGGCCGCCACTGGGTCTCCTGCGAAGCGGGCATCTTGTGGACCTTGCAGTGCGCGAGGACCGCGCCGATCTCGTATACCGGGTACGCGGGATCGGGGAGCACGATGGTGTCGCCCGGGTTCGAGACAGCCCACGGCAAGTGCGCGATGCCATCCTTGGAACCGATGCAGCAGACGATGTGCTTCATCGGGTCCACCTTCACACCGAACCGTTCGTGCATGAAGCGGGCGCACGCCTCGCGAAAGACTTTCAGTCCGCCGCCGACCGCCGGATACTGCTGGTTCACCAGATCGCGCATCGCCTTGTTCATCGCTTCGACGATGAACTCGGGCGTGGGCTGATCGGGATCGCCGACGCCCAGATTGATGACATCCGCGCCGGACGCGATCCGCTCCCGTTTCTTCCGGTCGATCTCGTCAAAGAGGAACGGCGGCAACGCGGCCAGCCGGTCGGATCGGACGGAGAGGGAGACGGGAGTGCGTGGAGTGGCGGAAAGCGTGGCGGACATGGAGCCCTTTCGTGTGGTTCGGCCGCGACTGTGCGGCGTACACAAGCGTAGAAGGGCGAAGGTTGATCCGTCGTTCCACGAAGGATTGAGAGGCGATGTGGACGCGGGCTATCGCTTGCGCCGCAGGGTTTTCACACGATCAAAGATCGCCGTCAGTCCGAAGACCACCGCGATGAGCGTGTACAGATAGTCCATCGGGTACTTTGCAACCGCGAACGTCCACCACGCCGCCCAGGCGAGCAGGCCGACGCCGCCGATGAGCGAGACGATCGACCATGGCATCATGGTGATGCCCGCGAGCGCGATGAACGAACCCAGCGCGGTGATAGTCTGCGCGAGATAGAACTGATAGCAGCCGTAGGCGATCAGCCCAAGCCCCATCAGCCCCCAGAGATACGACGTGGGGTCGCGCGAGTCGGGCATGACGGAGCGTTCACGGGGAGCGGTTGGCGGCGTAGGTACTTTGTCAGACATGGGGCCCTCATTGTCCTTGGTATACCAGAAGATCGCCCGCCGCGTTTCAAGCCCCCGTTTCTGAACGGGTCCCATCGCGCTGGGCGATCCTTCCCGCCGCGGCGACGCCCGAATCCAGCGCGCCTTCCATGTATCCGGCAAACTTATAGCAGCAGTGCTCGCCCGCGAAGTGCAGGCGGCCGATCCCCGCGTGAAGTTGCGGGCCGATGGTCGTCACTTGTCCCGGCGCGGCGGCGGAATACGCGGCCTGCGTGAAGGGATCGGCGGGCCAGTCCATGAGGCGATCGGCAACGAAGGCATCGTTGAAGCCGGGGAAGTAGCGGTTGAGTTCGGTCTTGGCTGATTCTCGCAGCCGCGAGCCGCGCGAGAGCAGGCGCTCGGCGTATGGCCCGCCGCAGAAGCCGACAAGAGCCGCGTGATCCGCGCCCGGGCGGCGGCTGGTGATGGGTTGGCCGTGCGTGGATTCCCAGGTCATGGTGAAGAGTGCATCGCCGAAGGCATCGGCGGAGAGATGCTGCTGCTCCCAGAAGCGCGACTGCACCTGGGCGAGGTACTTCATCGCCACGCCCATCTGCGGGCGCAGGGCGACGGGAAGTTCCGGCTCGATGCTGATCGTGTGCCAGACCGAGGGCGGAACAGCGAGCACGACATCGTCGGCTTCCAGCACGCGGCCATCCGCAAGGGCAACACGCACGCCGCTCTCGGTGGTGTGGATGGACCGCACCGGCGCGCCGAGATGGATGCGAGATGCGCCGATCGCCGCCGCGAGGGCGTGCGCGAGTTGCTGGTTGCCGCCAGTGCAGCGCCGATTCTCTGAATCAATCCAGTACGCCTTGCCGCCGCCACCTTGCACCTGCGCGAGCACGCCGAGATACGACTGCTTCGAGAGCGGCGCGGCGTTGTTGGATGCGAGTTGCACGGCGACGGCGGAGCGTGCGAACTCGTCGCCGTCGATCTGCGTCAGTCGATCCGCGAGGGTGAGTACATCCAGCCGCGCGGCATCCGGGCTGAGCCACGGGGCATCGGCGTTGATGGGCGTGCTCTCACCCGACATCACCGCGAAGATGGCGTCCATGTCTTCATAGAGTTTCTTTCCCTGCTCGCGCGTCAACGCGCGGCCACGCAAGATGATCGGGATGAGTTCTTCGCCCGTCTGCCCGCCGCCCGCGGTGCCGCCTTCGGGATACGCATCATCATCGAGCTTGATGAACGCGAGCCCGAAGCGCGAGCGATACGCCTCCCACATCGGATGGTTGCTGCCGATCAGATCGCCGCCGCCCTCGACGGTGCGCCCCGGGATGATGTCATGCAAGGTCAGCACGCGCCCGCCGATGCGGGTGCGGGCCTCGACGACAGTGACCTCATACCCGAGTCGCTTGAGATGGTCCGCGCAGGTCAGCCCGGAGAAGCCCGCGCCGATCACGATGACGCGCTTGCCTGCGCTGGAGGCGAATCGCCGCGCCGGCGCACACGAGACCATCGCCAGCGCGGCCGCCGCCCCCACTGCCGCTCCCACCTGCAACACGCGCCGGCGTGTCAGCTCCTCGCTTCCGTGAAGCGGGCCATAGACGCGAGCGAGACGTGCGAAGAGTGATGTGGACATGGGAGGTTGTAGGGAGGGAAGTAGCGGCACGCGGCGCACCCGCAAGCGTGTGGAGTGAACCATTTGCATACGTGCCCGAAGGACCTCCGTGCTCTTGGTGCGTGCACTGGTGAGTTTCTTCGGGGGAGTCGATCACGCCGACAACTGCATCACTCCCACACACCCTGCCCCCACCGCTCCCACTCCACCGCCAATCTCGATCGTCCCCGCCTGCGTCCATGGCCCGTGCTCGCGGCCGCGCGAGGCGCGAACGAAGTACTGGGTCTGGCCCGGCGGGAGCGCGATGTCGGTGAAGCGCTGCTCCTTGCCCGCGTGGACGAGCGTGAAGGTGCGCTCGCCGGGGAGTTTTCTTTGCACGGAGTACACGAGCCCCGAGCTGCTCGCTGCCCGCTCGCGGGCATCGCGCGGACGCGGGGGCTTCCACGTGATGGTCGGCTGACCCTGCGTGCTCACGGCGACGCTCGCGGATCGCACGTACTCCGGCTCTGGGAGCGAAGAGGCCTTCAGCGGACGGGCGATGCTCGCGGCGTTGTACACGCCGGACTCGCCATCCTGACTCCCCGCCTGCAACCGCGCGAAGAGCTTGATCGCCGCCAGCGCGGTCGCCGCAGAGGCGCGGAGCTCGCCGATTCGATCGTTGGACGCCTGCGTCGCCGACTCCGCCTCATCTCGGATGGCGCGAGCGTGCGCGAACGCCTTTTCCGCCTCCGCGAGCTGCGCGGCGATCGCATCCACCTCTTGCTGCGTCAGCCCGATGGCGGCATGAGCCTGCTGCCAGACCGCGATGTGGCTGTGCATGAAGTCGAGGAGATTGGAACGACCGGCGGGAAGGAGTTTCATGTTTGTTCCATCGTCGCGCTGCTGCATCTTCTGAACTTCCATCCGGATTCAGAAGAAAAATCCCACGAATCGCGCCCCGATTCCCCCGAACCGGCCATCGAAGCGCACGAAACGCGCTCCGATCCGCCCGAAACGGTGGCCGTTTCGGGCGAATCAGTCGCCGTTTTGCGGGCAACGACCGTCGCTCCCCGCGAGTCAACCATCGTTTCTGGCGAAGCGCTCACCGTTTCGGGCAAAGCGACCGCCGATTCGCGCGATCCGATGTTCGCTTCGCGGATAGCCCCTCCGAACACATGGCGCATTCCCTTCTCTGCTCCTGTGCATTCCCCTGTGCAACTCTGTGCCCCTCTGTGTTTCACATCCGGACCTTGAACACAGAGTCGCGCAGAGTTACACAGATGAAGAGGGAGGAGAGTTTGATGCCGCCGCCCCGCACTCCGGACACACCGCATCCTTTGACGCGAGGCCGGTGCGGTCGTAGTTGCACTTCGGGCAGAGGTTCAACTTCGCGCGGCGGCGGGCGAGGGTGTCGAGGCGCCAGGCGATCATCACAGCGAAAGTCACTGGAAGAGCCAATACCCACAGAGGAATCGTGGCATGCCAAGAA
>JAYVRG010000017.1:0-10237 GCA_043776515.1 Phycisphaerales bacterium | reverse complement strand
TTGACCAGCTTCCATTGCGCATCAGTCAGATCGGTTGGATAGGAACTCCGTTCCATCCCCTATTCTTCGGCTGTATCGACCCTTCTCACACACCCTCTTATACCAATCGCAAATATTTTTCGGGCGCGGGGTAGCGCGGTCAAAAAGCCGTGGCAGAGTGAGGTCTCCGGCAAGGAGGCCCGAGCATGGAAGTCGCCGAGCGTGTGGATGGGGATCGAGAATGTCTGGACGGGATGATCGCCCTAGAACGCAACGCCAAGCAGCGGGATCGCCTGCGTGCCGTGGCGAGGGCGCTGGATGGGGACGAGAAGTTGTGGATCAGCGATGAGCTGGGCCGCAGCAAGAGCTTCGTGGAGGACTGGGTCTACGCCTATCGCGACGGCGGGATCGAGGCGATCAAGCCCCGCAAGCAGACGGGGCGACGCTCCACGCTTCCCAAGGAACAGGAACGTGCGTTCCTGGATCGCGTCGATGCCGGGCCGACTCTGGCGGATCGAGTCTGCACGCTGCGCGGAACCGATCTGCAACGCATCCTGCGTGAGGAATACAACGCCGCGTACAGCGAGCGCGGGGTCTACGCCCTGATGAAGCGGCTGAAGTATTCGAGTCTCAAGCCGCGGCCCATCCACGAGAAGCATGACCCGGCCAAGGCAGAAGCGTTCAAGAAAGACGCCCCCTCTTTGTCCGCGAAGAAGCGGCCAAACACCCGGGCAAGAAGCTTCGCGTGATGTTCCAGGACGAGGCCCGACGCGGCCAGAAGGGCACGCTCACCCGCCGCTGGGCTCTGCGCGGCACGCGGCCGCGCGTGGTCAAGCAGACCAAGTACAAGTGGACGTACATCTATGGGAGCGTCGAACCGGCAACCGGCGCGAGCTTCGGCATGATCGCCTCGTGTGTGGACACGGAGATGATGGGCCTGTTCCTGTGGTGGCTGAGCAAGGAGATCAAGGAGAACGAGCATGTGCTGCTGATCCTCGACGGGGCCGGATGGCATGTCTCCAAGAAGCTCAAGGTGCCCGAGAACATCACGCTCAGGATCATGCCGCCGTACTCGCCGGAACTCAACCCCGTGGAACTGGTGTGGCTCTGGTTGGGTGAGCATCAACTCTCCAACCGCACCTTCGCGGATCAGACCATCCTCGACGCGGCGTGCCTGGACGCCTGGAACACCCTCACCCCCGAAAGAATCCAATCCCTCTGCCGAGTCAGTTGGCTGCCCGAGATTTAGATGCGGTTGGTATTAGGGGCACCCAGCGAACCACGCGGCAAGGAAGTCGAAGATGTCCTGCACGGTTACGCCCCCGACTCCATTGAAATCAGCCCCCGGCGCCGCCCCGAACCACGCTGTGAGGAAATCGAAGATGTCCTGCACGGTCGCGCCGCCCGAGTGATTGAAGTCCGCAGGGCACGGGGGCGTGGGAATGCACCCGTACACGGCGAAGCGGGAATAGCCCTTGCCGCCGATGCCGAAGAAATCCCCGCCCGCCACGACGTTCCCGTTCAGGCCCGCCAGCGCGAGCACCGACCCGGCCGTACCGACCCCGTTTGCTCCCGAGCCCAAGGGCTGCCACGCCGTCCCGTCCCAGCGTGCCACGCCCTTGAACGGAGCCCCGTCAATCGACGTGAATCCGCCAAGTGCGTATAGCGAGCCGTTCACGCTCGCCAAGGCACTGGGATTGGTGTCAAACGTCCCGCCCAGGATCTGCCACGTCGTTCCATTAAGCCAGCCCACCACGCCCGTTCCATCCGCCGCTTGCCCCGCCGCGTGTAGCGCATTGTTGTGCGTCAGAAGCGTGACCACCGTCCCGAGCGGCGTAGTGTCGATGCCGGTCCAGTCACCGCCGGAGTATTGGCCGATCGAGGATGTGCCCGTGAAGTACGTCGCGGCGTACAGCGTCGTGCCAACGGTCGCCAGCGGGTGCGGCCCGAATGTCAGCCCTGTCAGTTCGCCCAGCGGAACCCAGGTCGAACCGTTCCACGACCCCACGGTGCTCGTGTTGCCGTCCAGCGTGCCGAACGCCCCCGACGATGCGCCCGCCACCAGTTGACTGTTCCAGGTCGTCACAACCGGCGCAACGTTGAAGTTCAGAAGCGTGCCGCCTGACAGACTCGTCCACGCGGCCCCATCCCATCGCTGCACGCCGCCGGGCACCGAGACATACAGGACGCCGTTGAGCGTCGTGGCGCTCGTAGAATGCCCGACGCCCGCGCTCAGGTTGCTCCACGCCGCCCCATCCCAGAACGCCACGTGGTTCCGCCCCACACCGTCGATCTGCGTGAAGTTGCCAACCGCGACCAGCCCGTTGTTGTACGCGGCGAATCCCTCCACCGGACCATCCATGCCATTGAACTGCGACCACTGCGTTCCGTTAAGCCTGGCGAAGTTCCGGGGCGAACTCTCCCCGCTGAAGGTTCCGCCGAGATAGAACTGGCCGTTGAACTCCTGGGCCGTCGTGATTGGCCGCGGCAGCAGCGCGGGCGATGCAAGCGTACCTCCGCTCGTCCACGCCGCGCCGCTGGAGTGAAACGTGAGGGGAAAAGTGGAATCCGTAAACGCATATTCCAGCGAGCCGAACGATCCCAGAGCCGCGACTTGGTACGGGTGATTCGTGCATGAATAGCGAACGCATGTGCGCAAATACACGCCCAATCCTGTGTTCGACCACGCCGTTCCGTTCCACCGTGCCACGCCGTAGGCCGCGAGTCCGCCGGCATTCACAAACGCCCCGCCCGCGCACAGCACGCCGCCGCTGACGTTCAGCGACTTGACATCCGCCGGGGAAACGCCGGTTCCGAGCGCGAACCACGATGTCCCGTTCCATCCGGCGATCCCCGGTGAGGCCGCGGCATCCGCGTGTGTGAACTGGCCGCCGACATACAGCGCGTTGTTGAACACGCACATGGCGCTCACGGTGCCGTCCACGCCGCTCAACCCCACGGGGCTCCACGCTGAGCCATCCCACCTTGCGATGCCGGACGTGACGGCCCCTCCAGCATGAGCGAAGTTCCCGCCCGCGTACAGAACACCGTTGAGCACGGCCGCGGCGTATACCGGCCCGTCCATCCCAGTCCCGATCGCCGACCACGCCGAACCATCCCAGCGTGCGATCTGCGCCGCGGGAACGCCACCGGCTTGCGTGAACTCGCCCGCGGCTACAAGATCGCCATTGAGAATGGTCAATGCCCGCACCGGGCCGTTCAGCCCCGCGCCGAAGGGCGCTGTCCATCTCGTTCCATCCCACATGGCGATGCGGCCGACGCCCAGCGGGCCGGCAAGAGTGAAATCACCGGCAACTACCAGCATCGGCGGCAGCGGCCCCGCACCATCCCGATCCCATACCAATGAGGCGCCGACCGCGTCGTTCACTCCCGGGTACGACTCACCGCCGATCCAGTCCTGGCTGCATTGCGCCCGAGCGTTGGCCGCGATCATCCCCATTGCGCCCATTACCACCGCGCCTGTGACGGTCGTGGCGCGCCGGTACCACGGTTGAGTCTTGGTCATGTGATGCCCATCCTTCCGTTGCGGGTTCCACTGAACCCGCGAATCCACCTTTTCGAGTGTCCGGATGTACGGGTGCCGCAATCCACGTGCCATGCGCTCCCACCCCGTCTGCAAACGTCTTCCCACGGTGTCTCGGATCAGGCATGCGCAGTACTGGTCACTGAGCGGCCAGCCTGCCCCAACAGTGGAAACATGTGGCCCGCCGTTCAGCAGTTGACGGCACTCGAAGGGCCATCGAGCAAGTCAGCAACCGACAAACCACGCCGTCAAGAAATCGAAGATGTCCTGGACATTGATGCCGCCAACTCCGTTGAAGTTGGCGGTCGGCGTGCCTGCGAACCACGCAGCCAGGAAGTCGAAGATGTCATTCACCGTGAGTGAACCGGAGCAGTTGTAGTCGGCGGGGCAGATGGTGTACGTCGCTTCGTTGCTGGTAGAGCTGCCGCAGGAGTTGCTGGCGACGCAGCGGAGCTGAAAGTGTTGCGCTGCGCCGGGGTTGCCGGGGCAGGGTCTCACGCCGATGTTCACGCTCGCTGAGTTGATCGGCGAGGCGTATGAGAACGCGCCGCCGCCACATGGGAGCGGGCCGGGATCGTTGCCCATCGCCTGGAACGCGCCGCCGGTGATCGGCTGGATCTGCCACTGATAGTTGATCGCGCCCGCCCCTCCAACCCCGCCGCTTGCCGTGATCGAGAAGGGCGCCGAGCCGTTCGGGCATCGAATCACCGACGACGGCTGGGCCGTGATCGTCGGTGCGCACGGCCCCAGGAACCGCAGCTGCACGCCGTTCATGCCGGATTGGATGTTGGCACCGGCCAGCCCGTCGTGGAAGGCGATGGTGCCGTCGGTGGTGGTGACGTTGAAGCGCGAGAATGTGGCGCCCGACTGGTGCTGCCCCGGCCACGCGCCGCCGACCATGACCGGGCCGGGCGTGGCGTTGTCCACGCGCGTGCGGGTTATCAACGCAGCGTTGTTGGGCGTCATCGCGTAGATCGTGACTTCATAGGGGCCCAGCAGCAGCCCCTGCACCCAGAAGCACCCGTCGGTGGGGCTGTTGGTGCTCAGGTACATGCTGTCCATGAGTCTCTTGTCGTCGCCGGAGGTCAGCGGGTTGTTGAACGCCAGGATGTTGGAACTGCCGTTCTGGTAGAACTGGGCCGCGATCGGCGCACCGGTAACGCTCACCAGCGATTGCAGCGCGTTGACGGGGACGGTTGGGATGGAGTTCCACGTTCCGGCCATCGTCGCCCCGCCCGCCGCGGCGTAGGTCGCTGTTGGCGTGCCGGCGGATGCGCCGAAGCGGATGTTGATGGACTGTCCGAGTGCGGCGGCCGAGAGCATGGACATTCCGCACATGCCGACGATGCAAACAACGATCGATCGCATACGCATGTGGACACTCCTATCTTGGTGGAGCCCCGAGTGTTCCAGTATACCCGGCGCCGACGGCCCCGCAAGGTCAGAATCGATTCCTGAGTGCGGCTGGCGCGTTGTGGCTTGCGGGGGCCGATTGAGAGTGACCCAAAGCGGGGATTGGGTACCGCCACGCTCCGGGTGGTGCGGCTCTCCGAGCCGCATTCGGGCCGCCGCGGCCCGAGTGGCCTCCTGTCCTAATCCTAATCGTAATCCTCATCGTCTTGGTTCTGCCCAGAAGGCAAAGACGATGAGGAGCAGGATTAGGATTAGGACCGGAAAATGCAGCCCGCCGTTGCGTCAGCACCCCGCGAACCATGCGGCGAGGAAGTCGAAGATGTCCTGTACGTTGGCCGCGCCATCGTCATTGAAGTCCGCGCGGCAGTGCGATCGAATGATCATCGTGGCGGCATTGGTGATCACGGCACCGCAGTCGTCGGTAATGCTGCACACGTATTCGCCCTGGTCGGACAGGTGCATGTTGGTGATCGTGAGCCCCGGTCCGGTCGCTCCGGCGAGTGTGGAGCCGACAAATGTCGGTCCGTCCACGAGCGCGATGCCGTCTTTACGCCATTGGTAGTTCAGCGTGCCCAGACCGGTGGCGGCGGCGCCAAGCATCGCCGACTGTCCGACGATGTGTTCCTGGGAGGCGGGATGCGTTGTCACCGCCAGGTCACAACCGACCGCGCGCGTGGTGAACAGAACGCTTGTGTCCCGATGGTACTCGGCCCCGGAAGTGGCGGCCATTGCGAAGCCGGCGTGCTCGAGCAGTGTGGAGTTGAGGTAGGTGATGCCCATGCTGTAGCCGGTGCTGGGCGTGAGCGTGCCCGCAGGAATCTGGAAGGCGGTTTCCCCGGGTGCGAGCACTGCGTACCAGATCACGCCTGGGCCACCATCGGGAACAACAGCGATGTACGTCCAGCCAAGGTTTGTGCCTGGTGCGAGTGCAAAGCCGTTGACCGTGCCGTGGAAGTCGGTCGAGGGGAGATAGGACTGAACTCGGTCGAAGGTGTCGCCGGAGAGCGCGGGGATGTCCGTGCAATATCGGTCCGCGGGTAGAAAGACGCTGCCGGTTTCGGGACCGCCGCCCCGATTGACCGTGATCGTGTAGGTCGTCGCCGGAAAGCCGGCGATGAACGAGGCATAGTTGCTGTAGAGCGGGGAGTTGTACTGGCGGAACGTGGGCAACGCCGAGGACATGCTGTGAATGTCGATTCCCGGAGTGCTCCGGGAGATTGTGGCGGAGAGCATTTCCCCGGGCACAGTGCACGTCACGAAGGCGATCAGGTTCCAGAAATCCGGAGAGACCGGCGCGTTATTGGAAGTCTGGGAGTATGAGATCGTACGGCGAACGGAGTACGAGTTGACGTCCGCCCGAGCCGAGGCGCCCAGCCCGCACATTACGGCGGCCATCAGCATCAGAGGACGGGCATGGGAGAGGGTTGTCAGGTTCATGGCGGGTTCCTTTCGGGTCGGAAGAGCACATTCGGGCCGGCACGACGCCGCTCCGGCAGCGGAATGTGGCTGGTGAGGTATGCGACAACGGCGCGTTGAACCGGACATGCCATGCCAATAATCCTGCGTGCAGCCCGAATCCACCCCAAACCCCGACTCCCCCAACCAGGATCTTGCGGCGGGGTTGGCCGCGCTCTCGCGCGGGGAGGAGGGCGCACTTGGCCGAGTACTGCCGTTGGTGTATTCGACGCTCCGCTCCATGGCCCGGGACCGGATGCAGCGGGAGCGCACCGAGCACACGCTGCAACCCACGGCCCTCGTGCACGAGGCGTTCCTGCGATTGGGATCGGGGGAGGTGGCGTACCGCGACGAGGGGCATTTTTTCGCGGTGGCCGCACGGGCTATGCGAGAAGTTCTGATCGATCACGCCCGCACCTACGGGCGTGAGAAGCGCGGGGGCGACCGGGTTCGAGTCCGAATCGGCGCGGACGAGGTGGAATCGCCGGAAGCAAACCGCGAAATCGATGTGATCGAACTGGACGATGCGCTGGCGCGACTGGCGGCGCACGACGAGCTCGGGGCCCGGATCGTGGAGATGCGGTTCTTCGCCGGGATGGAGGTAGAGCGGATCGCAGAGGTTCTGGGGGTGACCGACCGGACCGTCCGCCGGCGCTGGGTGTACGCCAAGGCCTGGCTCATGAGGGAAATGGGCGGCGCGCCGGACTCTCGCTCTTCGGGTGCGCCGTGCGTGGAGGTGCCCAATGAGTGACCCACGCACCGAGCGCGTTCGAGAGATCCTTGATCTGGCCATGGAGCGCCCCAGCGGCGAGCGCGAGGCGTTTGTGGCCGGTGCGGCCGGGACGGACGCGGCCGCCCGCGCGGAAGTGATGTCGCTTCTCGCGGCGCTCGGTCCCCGCCCGGATGCGTTGGAACCACCAACCATCGATGGCGCGGACGCCGCCGTGGCCGAACCGCTCACGGGCCTGGAGTTCGGCACGTATCTGGTCGGCGAGCGCATCGGCGAGGGGGGGATGGGCGTGGTGTACGCGGCTCGGGACACCCGGCTGGAGCGCACGGTTGCGGTTAAAACGCTGCCGCCCGCGCTGGCACGCAACCTCCATCGCTGGGCCCGCCTCGAGCAGGAAGCCCGGTTGCTCGCGGCGCTGAACCACCCGAATATCGCGGCGATTCATGGTGTTGAGGACACGGCGCGTGGCCCCGTGCTGGTCCTGGAGTTTGTGCCCGGGCGCACGCTCGCGCAGGAACTGGCCGATCGACGATGGTCGATCGAAGAATCGGTGCAAGTCGCGGTGCAGATCGCCCGGGGGCTGGAATCGGCGCACGCGGCGGGGATCGTCCATCGCGACCTGAAGCCCGCCAATATCAAGATCACGCCGCAGGGCGTGGCGAAAATCCTCGATCTGGGCGTGGCCAAGTCGGCGAGCGATCGGCTTGGGCGCGCGAGCGTCGCCACCGACCCGGGCATGATCGTCGGCAGTGCGGCGTACATGAGCCCGGAGCAGACGCGCGGGCGGCCGGTGGATCGAAGAACCGACATGTGGGCGTTCGGTTGCGTGCTGTACGAGATGCTCGCGGGCCGCCGGGCGTTCGAGGGCGCGACCTCGTCCGACACGCTCGCGGCGGTGCTGACGGGGCAGCCGGACTGGGCGCGTCTGCCGGCGGAGACACCTGCGGGAGTCCGCCGAATGCTCATGCGCTGCATCGAACGGGATCCGGCGCGGCGGATGCGGGATGCGGGGGATGCGATCCTGGAGTTAGAGGGAACGGGCGAGGAGCCGGTGGCGTCTATCGGGTCCGCTGGAAAGGGGCGTTGGATTGTTGCGGCGATGGCGCTATCGGCGGTGATCGCGCTGGCGGTTGCGCGCCCATGGGAGGCACGTCGCGCCGCTGAGCCGCCAGCGCGCGTGGTCATGACAATCGAGACGCCAGGAGCGTTGGAGATCGAAGCGGTGGGCGGTTGTATTGCGCTGTCGCCGGATGGGCGCTCGCTTGTGTATGTCGCCCGCGACACGGATGGTCGAGGCATGCTCTACCTGCGCCAACTCGACTCGCTCGAGTCGGTGGCGATCCGCGGCACTGAGGACGGCCACGCGCCGTTTTTTTCGCCGGATGGTCGATGGGTGGGGTTCCTCCACGGAAAACCAAACCGGGTCGTTGAGATCAAGCGCGTGCCGCTGGAGGGCGGGCCCGCGCAGCGGATGGCCACGACCGAATGCTCATCGGCAAGCTGGGCCGACGACGGCTCGCTGCTGGTCTCCATCTCGGGAGTGCTCAAGCGCATTTCGGCCACGGGCGAGGAAGTTCGGGCTGTTCTGCCGACAAAGAATGATCAGCTGGAACTGCATTCGCAGCCGGAAATGCTCCCGGGCTCCGGCAAAATGCTGTTTACCTGCTGGCGCAAGGAAGCGACACGTTGGCGGCCGCGTGTTGAGATTGCGGACCTGGGCACCGGACAGCGGCGCGTGCTGGTCGAGGATGCGACGATGCCGCGGTTTGCTCGCGATGCGGGCATGCTGGTGTACCGTGCCGGCGTGGCGCTGATGGCCGTCGCGATGAATCCCGAGCACGCGACGCTCTCGGGCGAGCCGCGCCCAGTGATCGACTCGCTCGCCGGAGAGGCCTCCTATTTCGCCCGGAGCGCCATCTCCGCGAACGATGTGGTTGCGTACGTTCCGGGAGATGCTCCGGCGGAGCAGACCGACCTGGCCTGGTTCCACGCCGACGGGACATTTCAGACGGTGCTCACCGGTGAAACGCGCATCTGGTCCCTTCGCCTCTCACCCGACGCTTCGCGTGTGGCGTACACCATCAACGATGCGCCCGAGTTCGGCCTGTGGGTGCTGGATTTCAAGCGCGGGAACGCGACCAAGCTGTTCACCCCCGCCCGCCCGTTCTTTCCGGTCTGGACGCCCGACGGCGCTCGGATCGCCTTCCAGAATCAGGAACCGGGTGGCGCGAACAGCATCGCCTGGACGCCGGCGGATGGAAGCGGCAAGCCGGAGATCATCTTCACGCCCGCGGGGGGGGTGGGCTGCCTGCCGACGGGCTTTTCACACGACGGGCGGCTCATGCTCATCATGGTTGATGACGCCAACGATCAGTCGGACATCTTCGTCATCGATATGGACTCGGATCGCGCTCCCAAGCGGCTCCTCGGCCCGCCCGCCGATCGCTCCGCGGCCAGGTTCAGCCCGGATGGGAAGCTGGTGGCCTACACATCCAGCGAGACGGGCCGGGCGGAGGTGTACATCCATCCGTTTCCTGCGCTGGACCTGAAACTGCTCGTCTCGGCCGATGGCGGCGAGCGACCGTCGTGGAGTGCCGATGGCACGCGGATCTACTGGCGATTCAACGACACGATCTTCAGCGCCGACGTCCACAACGACGGCACGCTGCGAGTGGGACTGCCAAGAGTGGTCGTCAAAGGGCTGCCCGGCCTGCGCTACGACACCGCGCCGGACGGGGAGCGTTTTATCATGGGCCGGCCGCGTGGTTTGTGGGGGCCGCAGACGCGGATCAATGTTGTGGTGAACGCGTTGACGCCGCAGCAGGCGAAGGCGGGGAAATAATCAGCACCACAACGCCAGATACGCCCAAGCGGTGGAGGCGGTCGAGCCGAGGAAGGTGTCTGGGCGAAGCGGTGTGAGCAAGGAGCAACGGCATGGAGGCCGAGGCGCTGGTGTCGCTGTTGCCGGAGTTGGAGAACTTCCTGCGTCGGTTCGACGACTGCTTGGTATGAGCATACGAATGCCATTCAGTTAGTGTCTTTGCGTTGTTTGGCGCTTTTGCTGATGATCTTTGCTCGGGCGTAGCGCATGACGGGGAAGTGGGAGTGCTGTCGTT
>JAYVRG010000016.1:0-10511 GCA_043776515.1 Phycisphaerales bacterium | reverse complement strand
ACGATCCTCAACGCGCTGGTCCGCGACGACGTGCTCTGGGGTGAAAAGAAATCCCAAAACATTCCGCCCACGCCTTGATTTTCAACACAGTCGCTTCGGAGCTTTGGCCGAAGGTGGTGCATGTTACCCGTGCCCCCCGCCCCCCCGCCCCCCCGCATCACCTTCGGCGCAAAGCCGCCGAAAGGTGATGGCACGATCAGCCGTCGATCGTCATGCCACCCGCCGCCTCTGCGCCTCCGCGAGAGCCGCGGCCTTGCTTCATCCGACATCCGACATCCGACATCGCACATCCGACATCGTCCCTTCCTCGCTGGCGCGTCGGGCTCGTCTTGCTCCGCGCCTTTGCGCCTCTGCGAGAGTTCATTTCCTCACTATCCGGCGCGCACGAAAAAACGCCCCGGCAGATGCCGGGGCGTTCGCTCAATCAGTGTCTTTCGTTCCGTTCACTTTTGGAAGTCATCGCCCGTCGTCTTCGATGCGGGCTTGCTTGTTGCCGGAGCGGTCGGAGCCATCGTCTCTGTGCGGCCGCTGCCCATCGACCGGAACGGCTTGGTCAGATACACCTCAACGCGCCGGTTGCGGGCGGTGTTGCCGTTGGCCGCGTTGGGAACCAGCGGGTCGTATTGGCCGCGGCCGCTGGCCTCGCCGCGCTCGGAGGCGAAGGAGTTGCTGGTCATCTCGCGGAGCACGGAGATGGCCCGGTGGCAGGAGAGGTGCCAGTTCGTCGGGTGCTGGGATGCACTGCGGCCGATGGGCTGCGAGTCCGTATGGCCCACGATCCGCACGTCGTACGCCGCGGCGGTGCTGTTCATGATCTGCGCGAACTGCCGGATGGTGGAGCGTGCGTTGTTGCTGAGCGTGTCCTTGCCCGAGTCAAAGGTCACGTCGGACTTGAAGCGAATCAGCCCGCGTTCGGCGTCGTACTCGAGAATGTCCGAGTGCTGGGCCGCGAGTTCACGCAGCGCCTGATCGGTCGGGCCGTCCAGCGCGATGTTGCCGAACTTGGTGTTCTCGGTGCGCCGCATCAGATCGTCGATGCGAGAGGCCATCTCCGCGCGTCCGGACTTGGTGTCATTCAGCAGCGCCTGCATCTCCGCCATGGCCTTCTCGCGGGCCGCGAGCGCATCTTGGAGCTGCTGGTTGAGCGTGTGCAAGGATTCATTGTCCTGCACCAGCTTGGTGTTCTGTTCCTGCAACGCGCGATTGGCTTCCAGCAGCGCGGTGTTCGAGCTGGCGCAGCCGCCCAGCGTCAGGCCCATCAGCCCGATGAGCCCGAGCATCGCGAAAACCGCCATCCTGGCCCGCCCGAAGCGGCGTGCCCCATTGAGTGTCTGCATCATCATCCGTGTTGCTCCCATGTGCGTGGCCCATGTCCGTGGGCTGTGGTACAAATGTCGTGGAACGAGCCGTCAGGATACCCAATCCGAGCGGCCAATGTCGTAGATTTGACGCTCGCGGCCCGCATCCCGTCAATCATTCTGTTCTGGTGCCCGTCCCGTGAGGGCGGAGTGGGGTGGGGGGTGGGGGGCGGGGGGTGGGGGGCACCGCGAGTTGCTGTATCGAGCCGTTCCCGATTCCGCCATGAGCCGACAAATGACATCCTCGTTCCCTTCGGAATCGGCTTCACCTCGTTTGGTGCGTTTCGATGGGGCCGCGCTGCTGGATGCCCACGGCACCTTCGCCGCGCCCGGCTCGCTGCTGGTTGAGTTCGCGGATCGACCCGGCTCGATCTTCCCAGCCCGCGTGCTCGCCGCCGGGCGCGCGGCCGACGTTTCCAGCCACGAAGCCGCCCGTGCGCCATCCCTTCGTGTCATCTCCCGCCCCAACGCCGTGCTGATTCCCGGCCTCGTCAACGCCCACACCCATCTGGACCTGACGCACATCGGCCCCCAGCCACATGACCCAGCCGCGGGGTTCATGCCCTGGATCGACATGATCCGCACGAGCCGCGAAACCGATCCTGACCGAATCGCCGCCAGCGTCCGCCGCGGCATCGCCCTCTCGCTCGCCGCCGGAACCGTCGCTGTGGGGGACATCGCCGGGGCCGTCCGCGCCCAGATGACGTTTCAGCCCTGGCAAACGCTGCGCGAATCGCCGCTCGTCGGCGTTTCCTGGCTCGAGTTCTTCGGCATCGGCAAGGGCCAAACTCGCTCCGAGGAGATGCTGGCGCGGCTCACCCCCGAAATCATCGCCGCCGCCCACGCCGACCCTCGCGTGCGTCTGGGCCTACAACCCCATGCCCCAAACACAGTTGCGAGATCCGTGTACGCCGCCGCCCTCGCCCTCGCCGCGCGGCTGGGATACGACGCCCCGATCAGCACCCACCTCGCCGAATCACCCGAAGAACGCCGCTTCATCGCTGATGCCGCCGGGCAGCAGCGGGAACTGCTGGAAATGCTCGGTCTCTGGGACGACTCGATCCTCGCCGACCTCGGCCGCGGCCTGCACCCCGTCGAGCACCTCCGTCCGCTCCTTGAGCAACGCCCGTTCACCGTCGCCCACGTGAACGACGCCGACGACGCGGCCATCCGCACGCTCGCCGACACCCGCACCCGCGTTGTCTACTGCCCCCGCGCTTCGGCCTACTTCGGCGCCGAACACCACTTCGGCCCGCACCGCTATCGGGACATGCTGGCCGCAGGTATCTGCGTCGCGCTTGGCACAGATTCGGTCGTCAACCTTCCACCCGAGGCGGGAGTATCTCCAACCGATGGTGGCCGCGGCATGAGTATCCTCGACGAAATGCGATACCTCTACACCCGCGATGGGACTCCGCCCCTCGACCTGCTCCGAATGGGTACGACGAACGGTGCTAAGGCGCTCGGCCTCCCGGAGCAGGCCTTCCGCTTCGGCATTGGCGAACTTCTGGCAGGGCTGCTGGCAGTTCCCGCTTCCGAGCCAACCGACAATCCCTCAACCGCCGCCGGACGGATACTAAAGGAAGGCAACGTTCCAGAATTGCTGTTTGCCAGCATTTATTCCGATTCTACAGAAACTTGCCGCCGCTGATCTTGACATCTATCGTATATTGTTCGGTATGGGTGTCCCGGCATCGCGCCGGGCGGCAACTGGATGCGGGACGAAGGGGGCAAGCACCGTATGAGCGCCAAATGGGTACGAAGCCAGCAGTGGGATGACCGGCATCTGACCGGCGCGCTGTGGCCCGTCAAAGTGGTGCTGCGCCTGTTCAGTCAGGTGTCCACCGCGATCGTGCTGCTGTCATTTGTCGCGCTCTTTGGCATTCTGGCAAGCGTGCCGATCGGGCTGATCGCGCGGATTCCGACGGTGCTCTTCATCGTGGTGGTCTTCATCACACTGTTTGTGGGCGGCGCAGTCGCGCCGGCGTGGGCAGCGACTTGGCTCATGCGTCGAAAGGGAGTGGCGAGGTCGCCGCGGTTTGTTGTGACGACGGCGACGTTCCTGTTGATGACGGCACTCGTGATCGTGGTCTGGTGGTGGGGGATCTGGCCGCTGCTGCGATACGACCCGATTGCGGGCACCGGCGTTCGCTTCTTCGGCGCGTTCATCGAAAAATACCAGGCCGTGCAGTTCCGTCGTCTGCCAATGATGGAGATGAACGAACTGGAGTTTTACGCGTGGTGGCCGCTGCGTGTGGTGCTGCTGCTGTTCGTGCTGAATCTGGTGATGGCGACGATCCGGCGCATTGAGTTTTCGTTTCCGCGCATCGGCGTGCTGACGGTGCATACCGGCATCATCACCATCGCTCTCGGAAGCGTCTACTACACCTCGCACAAGCAGGAGGGGGACATGATCCTCCTCTCCTCCGGCGGGACCGATGACAACGGCAAGCCGCTCGCCGCACGCGCCGAGAGCGGCTTCTACGACAACACTCGCACCGCGCTCTGGGTGACGCAGGATCGCACGCAAGGGTGGGACCAGCGGCTGCTCCGCGGCATGCCGCGCTACAACGACTACAACCTGAATGTCGTGCCCCGCTCCGAGCCGAGCGCCACACTCACGGATTCGCTTGGGCCGATTGATGTACTTGTCCCCGGGCGCGCGGCGAGCGAGGCCATCCATCTTATAGATGATGACATCTCCTTCCGCATCATCGGCTATGCCAGTTATGCTGAACTTTCGGAGGAATGGCTGCCCGCGAGCGCGATGAAGGGCGCCGGTGCGCCGGTCGCCGCGCCTGAGCGGGTGCGGATGCTCGATCTTGCGATTACGGCGAAGGTTCCCGACGGCCAGCAAGTGCCACGCAAGACTTGGCGGCTCTTTCCCGATCACCCCTCCGCCCGTTTCGAGCAGACCGCCCTTGGCGTGGAATACACCATTGGTATGTCCGAAGTGCGTTGGAACGCATTGGCTACAAAGCTCCCTCCCGGCAGCGGCCATGTGCTGATCGTCGAACACCCCGCGAGCGGCTTCAAGGCCGTGTACAGCGTGAGCGAGAAACAGATCGTCACCGTCGGCGAGACGGGATACACACTGAGCGTGAAGTCGCTCGCTCCGCAGCCGCCCATGCCGCTGGTGACGCGTGGGTATGAGGGCGCGAGTTCATCGCTGGCGATCGTGCGTGTGCAGCCGCCAAGTGTGGGAGCGAGCGCAGCGAATGGGAGTGGGGGGGCCAAGCCCGTCGCCTTTGATCGCTGGGTCTACAGCCGCTTTCCGGAAATCTCGCAGGACATGCTGGATGAAGTGAACGAGCGCGGCATGCCCAAGCGGCGCGATGCCGATCCGGGCATTCGCATCACATACATCGACGCGACCGCGCTGAACGTGTATTTTGATGAGCGTGCCGATGGCACCGTTCGTGCGATGGTGCGTCAGGTCGGCGCGGACGCGACTATCACCGAGAATCTCAAGCCCGGCGCGGAAGTACAGATCGCACCCATTGCGGCGATCAAGCTCGGCACACGCATTGACGAAGCGATGCGCGTCGAAGTGCCTGAGGTTGTACCAGATGAGGCCCGCGATCGCCAGCGCATCGGCAACCACGAGGCGTCGGTCGCCGCCGTCGAGGTGCGCACCAAGCTGGGGCTTGCCGGCGTGTACTGGGTGCCGTTCTCGAAATATCTCACGATCGGGCGCGAAGAAGGCGGCATGGCCCGCGAGGTCCGCCTGCCCGATGGGCGCATGGTGAGCATGTGCTTTGGACGCCAGCGCCACGAGTTCTGGCCCAGAATGACGGTGCGCCTGCACGATTTCGAGATGATCCCGTACGAGCATTCGGAAACGCCGAAGGACTATCGATCCGATGTGGAAGTGACGACGGAATGGCCGGGCCCGCGCGGCGTGATCGAACCGAAAGCCGCGATCCATCGCACCAGTCTGAACAACCCGCTCCTGATCGTCACGCCGTATGTCGCGCCCGAAGGCATGCCGCTGATCGGGCGCATCCTCGGCCAGATGATGAGCGTGATCGCGCCGAACCAGTACAAGTTCGCGCAGGCCGGATGGGATCAGTCCGGTTGGCACGACAGCCAGCAACTTGTCGCGGCCGGTCGGCTCACCAAACCGGTCGCGCGGTTCACCATTCTCGGTGTCGGCAACAACCCAGGCATCTATATCATCGCCGCGGGCGCGATCATGATGAGCATCGGTATCCCGTGGGCCTTTTACCTCAAGCCCTGGCTGCTGCAACGCCAGAAACGCAAGATTCAGGAGCAGATCGCACGCACCGGCGGCAAGCCACCGGGCGCTGCGAAGCTCAACGGCACCGCACCAATGCACCAGCAGACACGTATCACGGAAGGGGCGAACCGATGAACACCACGCACACACGCACCAAACGCATGTATCAGTGGACGTTTGCTCTACTGATGATGTCGATCTGCTGGCTCGCGACGCCGGACAGCTACGCGCAGTACGCGCCCGCCGGAAATGCCCATCCGAAATCTGTCATCATGGATGACAACGCGGCGGTTTCCAATCCTTTCGGCCCGCTGATGGCCACGACCTTCGACATGGCCAAGAAGGAGAAGTTCTCCAAAGAAGTGGACATCTCGCCGCTGCGCGATCTGGCCGTGTACCACGGCTCGCGCGTCAAGGTGCTGGACACGCTCGCCCGCGAAACGGTGAAGCAGCTTCTGGGGCGCAAGGACTATGTGGACTTTGCGATCAACCCCGCGACTCCCAACGTCGCCCGCAACGTCCACTTTGATCCGCTCTTCACCACGCTCGATCTGATGATTGATCCCGGCTACTACGTGGACAAGCCGCTCATACACGTTGAGTATCTCCCACTTCGCGAGGCGTTTCTGGATCGCATGTACACGGATGCCGCCGAGAAGGAGTGGTGGAAACGCGTGGGACGGCTGAAGCCCGGCAAGTTCATCGAGACCTCGCCCGGCAAGAAGGTGATCGTTCTGGACGATGTCATCAACACCTTTGGTACCGATGCGCAGTACGCGCAGGGCATCGACAAAACTCGCACTGCGCTGCTGCTGTATCAGCACTCGTGGAAGAATCTCGTGATGGTGGCCTCCGATAGCGCGGAGACTCCGTGGCGGCACCTCGCGACACTCGCGCCGGATTCCGCCGCGGGCAAGGCCGTGAAGGAACTCGGCGAGGCCTGGCGTGCGGCGGATGCCCCACGCGCAAACGCCGCCGCCAAGACGCTCGCCGCGGAACTTCCCAAGATCAACGCCGTGTATTACCCGACGATGAAGCGCTCGCTCGAATCCACATACAACCGGCTGAACGCATTCGAGTGGGGTTTCTGGCTGTACGCGTTCGCGCTGCTGGGTCTGCTGCTGGCGTTCGGGACGGGTCGCAAGTGGATGGTGTACACCGGCGTGGCGTTGCTGCTCGGGGCACTCGGCATGCACGCCTTCGGCTTTGTCAGCCGCTGCATCATCGCGGAGCGTTTCGCGATTCAGAATCAGTTTGAGTCCATGACCGGGCTGTCGCTTTTCGCCGGACTTGTCGGCACCACGATCATGCTGATCCGCAGGCAATGGCTCTTCGGCGCGGCCGCCGCAGGCGTTGGGTTCATGGTGCTTGTCACCGCGACCCAGACCGGCATCCCCGGCGTGAGCGTCGAGCGCGAAGCCCCGATCCTGAACACCAGCGTGCTTCTGAAGTATCATGTCACCACCGTACTCGTTTCCTACGGACTGATCGCGCTTGGCTTCATGGTGTCGCTGTTCTACCTCGGCACGCACTACGCCGCCAAGTTCCGCGGCACACTCGCCCCGATGCCCAAACTCGCGGTCGCCAGCGGTAGTTCGCTCACAGATGATGACGCGGGCCTCTCCGAAATGTCCGCATCTGCCCTGAACATCGGCGACAACTCCTCCCACGGCACCGCCCGCGTGCTGCACGATCTGGATCGCTCGCAGATGATCATCCTCCAACTCGCCTTCTGGGCACTGGGCGTCGGCATTCTTCTTGGCGCGTGGTGGGCGGACCACTCCTGGGGCCGCTGGTGGGCGTTTGATCCCAAGGAACTCTGGGCGCTGGTCACCTGGCTGGTCTACCTCGTCGTCATCCACATCCGCTTCGCCAACCTCTCGAATCGCGCGCTGGTCACGGCCTGGCTCAGCGTGCTCGGGTTCATCGTGATGCTCTGGACCTACTTCGGCGTGAACCTGATCCTGCCCGGGTTGCACGCATACGCATGACCGCGTCCGGTGTGCAACGCGTGATCAGCCGCCGCTGGAAGCGCGAAGAGTTCTCCGGCGATTCCCGCTCCCTCGCCCAGCGACTCCTCGGCCACATCCTCGTCCGCGTGCTCGATGACGGTACAACCCTCGCTGGCCGCATCGTCGAGACCGAGGCCTATCGCGGCGTGATCGACGCCGCGTCGCACGCGTATCGCGGCCGCCGCACCGCGCGGAACGTGTACATGTACTCGCGCCCCGGCACCGCGTATGTCTACTTCACCTACGGCATGCACTACTGCATGAACGTTGTCTGCGGCGAGATCGACGTGCCGCACGCCGTGCTGATTCGAGCCCTCGAACCCATGATGGGATTGGATGTCATGCGAACCCTGCGCAGCTCGCATCCCGGCAAGACCGCGCGTGCCGCCCGCACTGTGCCCGATCGCCAGCTCTGCTCCGGCCCCGCGCGGCTTTGTCAGGCCATGTCCATCGGGCGCGAGCAGAATGGGCTGGATCTTGTCTCCGGTCGCGCGCTCTTTATCGCGGAACCGCACGCGGGGCTCGATCTTCCGGCCCTCACGCCGCGGCACATCGCCCGCACGCCGCGCATTGGGATTGACTACGCCGGTGCGTGGGCCGCCAAACCGCTGCGATTCGTGGTCGCGGCTTCGCTGCATCTCAGCAAGCCGGTGGTACAGCGTTTGTCCGTCAAACTGGGGAAACGTAGCAAACTCAGACGACCCGTACGAGCAAGCGGAGGATGACCCGCGGCGGCCTCCGCTTGCGCGGAGGGCTCGTAAGATTGTCCCCAGATTCACTCGCCATCGCCCAACTCGGGCATATCATCCCTTCCCCGCACCGCAACTCTCTCACGAGCCAAGCGGCAGTAGGATCGCGGGAATATCTGTCCGATCTGGAGTGATCGTTCGTGAACAGTTCCAGCAGCTTGGATTGGCCCGCGATTCGCACCCGCGCATCGCAGTTGCCCGAAGAGGCGTTTGAGTTCGTCCGCGAAGGGCTCCGCCACGCCGCGCAGTCCGTGCATGGCCCCGCGCCGCAGCAGCCCAACCCCGCCGAAGATGGCCGCCGCCACATCACCGGGCAGCAGCTCTGCCACGGTCTGAAAAGCTTTGCGATCCACCGCTACGGCATGCTCGCCGGTGTGGTGCTGGCCCGCTGGGGCATCACCCGCACCGAGGACTTCGGCACCATCGTCTACGCCATGATTGATCGCAAGGAACTCCGCGCCGGGGAGCGCGATTCCATCGACGACTTCAAGTGCGTGTACGACTTCGCCGAGGCGTTCAGCGCCGGCGCGGCCGCCTGCATCTGCTGAACCGTTCGCGCATCCGGGCCGTTGCCAACGTATCCTGCCGACCATGCAGGACGCGAAACCGCCAACTCACACGCCGCCGCCGTATTCCCTCGCCCGCCTGCACCTCTGGCAGATCCAGTGGGTGCGTGATCTCATGCTCATCGCCGCGATCGTCGGCGTGGTGTATCTCGGCTATCAGATTCGCGTAGTCACGGTGCCGATCCTGCTCGCCCTCGCGCTGGCGTATCTGTTTGAGCCGCTGGTGCGCTGGGTCGTGGCGCGCCGGTACTGCTCGCGGCGGCTCGCGGCAATGGGGATCATCGGGATCACGTTCTTCGTGCTGGTGGTGCCCGCCGTGCTGGGCACCGGGTTCGCGGTGGTGCAGGGGGCCAAGGGGGCGTCGGAGCTGGCCGCGAGCATCTCAAAGGTGCAGAAGTCGGTCGCTGCGCCGGAGGATGAGCAGCTTCGCGCGGATGTGCCCAGCGGCGCATGGATGAGCGTCCGCAACTTTCTCGCGGAGCGTCCGGCGCGGAAGGAACAGAAGAAGGATGGAGTTCCGGCGACGCCGCAGCAACCGTCGACTGCCGAGCCCACGCAGCCCGAAGCGCACGGCCTGATGGCCCGTCTGGGCGGGCGCGAGGAGATGCGTGAGCTTGGCCAGCGCGCCATCGACTGGCTGAGCACGCACGCGGGCGAGCTCTCCGCGACGCTCGGCAGCCGCGTCGCCAGCAACAGCGCGGACGCGGCCCGCGCGGCGTTCGCCACCGTGGCCACCGTCGGCAGCATCGTCTTGCAAGCCGTGCTCACCGCGATCTTCTTCTACTTCTTCTCGACCGGCTGGGCCAGCGTGCTGACCTTCTCCGAGTCGTTCATTCCCGAGTCCAAGCGCGATCGCACAACGTACATTCTGAGCAAGATGGACCGCGCCATCGCGGGCTTCGTGCGCGGCCGCATCACCATCTGCTTCATCGAGGCGTGCTTCTTCACGCTCATGTACTTCCTCGCGGGCGTGCCCGCGCCGTTCGTGCTCGGGCCAATCGTCGGGATCATCTTCATCGTCCCGTTCATGCAGGCGATCGGAGCGCCCGTGGCGATGGTGCTGATGTGGCTGGGCGGCGTGGAAGGCCCGGTGGTCGCGCCGCATTTGTTTGCGTCCAGCGGCGGCCTCTGGTGGATTCTCCTCGCGCCTCCCGCGATCCACATCGCCGCCAACATCCTCGACGACTACTTCCTCACGCCGACCATCCAGGGCAAGCACACCGACCTTGCCATCCCGACCATCGTGTTCTCCTCCATCGCCGGCGGCGCGCTCGCGGGCGTGTACGGCTTGTTGCTGGCAATCCCCGTCGCCGCCTGCGTGCGGATTCTGATGAAAGAAGTCTTCTGGCCGCGGCTGGAGAAGTGGGTCCGCGGCGAGGCGAAGGATGTGCTGCCGTTCGGGAAGGAGTGAGGGGAGGGAGTGGGCAGTGGTGAGTGGAGGGAAGACAAAAAGACGGCGGCCCCGGGGGGGGTCGAACAGACCCGGGGCCGCGTGTGGTGAATCGGGTCTCGGGTCTCGGGTTTCGGGTCTCGGAAAAGACGGGAATCTGTGAAGCGACTGCCTTCACCCGAAACCCGATCCCCGA
>JAYVRG010000015.1:0-10622 GCA_043776515.1 Phycisphaerales bacterium | reverse complement strand
ACGACAGCACTCCCACTTCCCCGTCATGCGCTACGCCCGAGCAAAGATCATCAGCAAAAGCGCCAAACAACGCAAAGACACTAACTGAATGGCATTCGCCGCTCTGGGCAAGGTAGTGCGGTTGACCCCCAGCATCCCGCATCACCTTGCCCAAAGCGGCAAGGTGATGGCACGAAAGTCCCTGCACGCGACTGGGAATTCGCCGAAAACCACACCTTTCCCACCGTCTTCCACACCGTTCCCGGCATTTTCGGCGTGGTTCCCGCCGCGCTCCATGTGGTTTTCGTCGGCAGCGGCGTGGTTTCCGTCAGAAACCTAATAGCCCATTGAAAAAACAGCGCAACCAAGCAACGCGGATGCTGGCACAACAGGAAAGGGCTGAGTGGGGGTGGCGGCAAAGAGTCTGGATATGTGGCATTGGGACGGCGAGGCGGTGAGCGTCAGGAGCAAATGTGGATTGCCACCGAACATCTGGTGGAGGGCCGCGGGCATCCGTTTTACGCGAAGCTGAACAAGGTGTTGGCCGAGTCCAACGAGGAAGCGGGGTTCGACCAGTTCGCCGAGGAGACCTGCGGACCCATCAGGAGGTCTTCGACTTTGTGCTGGGCCTGCTCCGTGACCAGGGGCTGGTGCAGGGCAAGACGATCGGGATCGACGCCACGACGCTGGAGGCCAGCGCGGCCATGCGGAGCATCGTGCGGCGTGACACCGGCGAGCAGTATCGCGCGTTCCTAGAGCGGCTGGCCAAGGACTCGAGGATCGCCAAGATGAAGGACGGACGCACGCACCTGCGCACGCACGCGAAGATCCTCAAACGCCTGCTGGTGCACTCGGCCGGGTGCAACCTGACGCTGCTGATGCGCACACGCTTTGGAATCGGCTAGCCCAGAACGCTTCAGGACAACGCCGGGGCGCTGGGCAACGCCCTTGCGCACGCCAAAGCTCTCGCTAACGCACTCACGGATGCCCTCTGGCTGCTCTTGGAACGGTTCACGCGCTGGGACTCGAATCCGGACAACTCGACGCGCCCGACACCGTTCTTCCCGCACACGCCCCACACGCCGCGCCATGCCGCATCATGCCGCATCATGCCGCCAAACGTCGCTCAAACTTGCTTTTTCAACGGGCTGTTAGGCATACACCTCAAGGAACACCCTTCGCGTCGGCTTCACTTCCCGATGCAGATTCTTCCTCGTCCATCCTCGGATATCCCCCATCGCCGTCGGCTCTACCTTCAGGTATTGCTCCAACGCATGTTGCGGCAGAATCGCCGCCATTTTCTGGAAGATTCCTAGCTCCATCCCCGCGATGCCACAGACATAAATCAGCGTTCGCTCGCTGGAAAGCATCGCCATCATCTGGTCCCGGTTGGTCGAGATGCGGTCCTGCACGTACATCGGGTCGTGCCCGTCGCTCTGCTTCTCGCGGCTGATCGCCGTGAGATACGTGAACCGCTTGTGCTCGGAGGCCATCTGCCGGAAGAACGCGTCGTACAGCAGGTCGGTCGCGTATGGCGAGCCCATCACCAGCGCGATCTTACTCGGCGCGTTGTTGTGCAGCAGGTCCAGCAACATGCCGCGGAAGGGCGCGATGCCGGTGCCGGTCGCGAAAAAGATGTAGTCATATGACCCCGAGTCCGCGGGGAGCAGGAACTTCTTCCCGTTTGGTCCGCTCAGTTTGATCTCGTCTCCCTCGCGGACATTGCAGAGATAGTTGCTGCACACGCCGAGGAAGAGCTTGTGCGTCTCCCAGTCCTCATCGATCGTCCGCTTCACGGTCGTCGAGATGATCTTTCCCGCGCCGTCCTCGCCGCGCGTCGGGCTGGCGACCGAGTACAGGCGCACCGCGTGGTTTCGCCCCTTGGCATCCTGCCCCGGCGCGAGCACGCCGATTGATTGCCCTGGGAGAATCTGCCCCTGCAAGGTCGTGCCGGAGATGTCGAACTCAACATGCCGCACGAATCCCGCCGCCTTGCGGCTGGTGCAGATCTCACTCTTGGTGACTCGCGCCGTCACCGGCTCGTGGGGCCGGTACAGGTGCATCTTCACTTCCGGGAGCGCGATCTCGTTCTCTGCGGGATTCGGTCCAGGCGACGCGGGATTCGGCGAGGTGGGAGTGCTCATGCAACTCCAAGCGTTCGGTCCCGGTTCCCCCGAGTCAAACCCGCCTCCCCCTTTACGAGCCCTCCGCGCAAGCGGAGGATGATTCCCCGGGCTCCTCCGCTTGCGCGGAGGGCTCGTTGGGGGACCATGTGTTTGCCCGAGTTACCGGCCCTTTCCGCGCTCGCCCCCCGCACCACCCGCATATTCGGCCCCCGCACGCACCCCACCACAACGTCCCATTCAACACCCCCACCGCTTCGGGCGATGAATCCCCGTGACCGACTTCCCTCACGTGGAGGGAGCGGCCACACCCACCATGCCCCGCAGCAACCAATCCACATTCCTTGAAAACCTCGAGCGCCGCAAGGCCGGACGCATCCGCTGCTCGCAGACACTCTGCCAGCTCGGCCCCATCGCCGACCTCTCGCGTGATGGATGCCGCGTCATCAGTAAGAAGCCCATCAGCGTTCCCGAGGGCAAATCCGTCATCCTCCGCATCAATGTCGCGGGCATCGAGCTCTCCGTCCCCGCGCAGCAGGTTTCCTGCCGCGCAAGGCGCGATGGCAAGCACGATGTCGGCTTCCGCTTCACCGCGGTGGCCGATGAATCGCGTCGCGAACTGATGCAGGTTCTCCGCGCCGCGCTCAGCTCCACCGAACACGCCCACCGCATGTCCGCCTGATTCCGATTCCGCCTCCGAGACTCACCATGACCACTAATAACAGACAACCCACCAGAAAGCTCGCCAAGGCAGGCGTCAGCTTTCTGAAGCGGCTCGTGTTTGATGAGTCCACGCTCGAAGCCGACAACCGGCGCGATGAAGCACGCACGCCCGTCGTCGGCGAGGTGAGCGTCATCGTCCTCGACGCCGCTGGCCAGTCCATCGGACAGACTCGC
This sequence comes from Phycisphaerales bacterium, assembly GCA_043776515.1. GTDB lineage: Bacteria > Planctomycetota > Phycisphaerae > Phycisphaerales > UBA1924 > UBA4658. The sequence goes on along the minus strand of JAYVRG010000015.1, from coordinate 7,623 downwards.
GTATTCGTGCGCGACCTCTCCAAGTCCGGCTGCGGCCTGTGGTCGCGTGTTCGCTTCGATTCCGGCACGCAGCTCGTGCTGCACTTTCCCGCCGCCAACGGCCAGCCCCCGCTCGCCCGCGTCGCCACCGTCTGCCACAGCCGCGGCCAAGAAGGCGCGGGTTACGCTGTCGGCTGCCGCTTCACCGGCGAAACCAAGTAACGTGGCCCGCCGCGGCCCGAATGCCTTGTTTTTTACACATCCCAACCGTGTGCATCACAGCAGCCGCTCTTGCCTCCACCACGCTGTTGCAGCACACATGACCGGCTCAAAGCAGCCGACCACGGCACCCGATGTGTTTCAGTTCACTCTTCCTACGCCGCCAACCGCATCGCGTACATCGCGTCATACCCCGCCCGCTTTTCCGCCTCGCCCAGCGTGTCGTGCGCATCGTTGATCACACAGAACCGCTGCTGCGCACCCTCCTCGCGGCAGACATCCGGGTGATGTTTCCGCGCCAGCACGCGATACGCCTTGTGAATCTCCTCCTCCGTCGCCTGCGGCGTAAGCCCAAGCATCTGGTAATAGTCCGGCATCCGCAGCGCCTCGATCAGTTTCTCCCGCTTCTCTTCGCTGCTGAACACGCCGGATGCCCGGCGTTTCCCGTAGCGTGCCAGGTTTTCCACCGCGACGCGATCCTCCTCGGGCATCCCCACAAACTCCATCGCGATCTCATACCGCCCGCCGCCGTTGGGCTGCACCCGCACCACCCGTATGCGCACGCTCATGCAATCTGTGGGCGCGTTGAGCTCGATCTCCATCTCCGTTCCCACGCTCAGCAGCGTCGCCCGCTGCACGCGGACGCTCATGCCGCTGCGCGAGATATCCACGATCGGCCCCATCGCGCAGCTGACCACCGCCGTTTGCACGCGCTCGGCGCGCTCGCAGGTCGCCCCGTTCTCGGACGTCTCAAATGTTCTCTTGGACCACGGCCACATACCTGCGCAATCGGCCCGCCACCCGCGTCCCTTGATCCCGCCCACGCCCTGATTTTGCCCTCTCCCAGCACCACCGCCACAACCCCCCAAATCCTCTCTTCCCTTGATCCCTCTATCCCTTGATCTCTTGATCCTTCCACCCCTTCCCCCTCATCGCGCCGTTGCAACCCGATCCACCTCTTCCATCGCCGAGATACCCCGCGCCACCTGCAGCCAACCGCTCTGCACCAGCGTGGTGAACATCCCCTGCTCGATCACCTTCTTCATCGCCGAGATCGTCGGCTCCTTCAAGATTACATCGCGCAGCTCATCGGAAAAGTCCAGAATCTCGAAGATCGCCTTCCGCCCGCGATACCCCGTCCGCAGGCACGACGCGCACCCGGTCGCTCCGTACACCTCCGTCTGCCCCTCCAGAAATCGCCCCATCCGCGTCGCCTGCACCGGCATGACCTTGACCGGCCGCTTGCAGTTGTCGCAGAGAACGCGCAGCAGCCGCTGCGCGATCACCACCTCCAGCGAGTTCGCCACCAGAAACGGCTCCACCTTCAGGTCCAGCAAGCGGAACACGCTGCTCATGGTGTCCTTAGCGTGGACGGTTGAGAACACCAGGTGCCCGGTCATCGATGCCTGCATCGCGGTGCGCGCCGTTTCCTCATCTCGAATCTCGCCGACCAGAATCACATCCGGGTCCTGGCGCAGCACGCTCCGCAGCAGCGTTCCGAACGTGTTCCCCTGCTTCTCATCCGCCGGAATCTGCGTCACGCCCTCGATCTGATACTCCACCGGGTCCTCGATCGTCACCACGTTCCGTCGATCACGATCAATCGTCCGCAGTGCGCAGTACAGCGTTGTCGTCTTGCCGCTGCCCGTCGGCCCGCACACCATCAGCAACCCCGAATCCTGCTCGCACACCTTGCGGACCCGCTCGTACTGATACGGCGGCAGCCCCAGATCATTCAGCTTCACCGGCGCATCCCGCGTATCCAGCACGCGGATCACCAGTTTCTGCCCGTGTACGCTCGGGGTGAAGCTCACGCGATAGTCCACCCGGCGCGGCTCGTTGGTCGCGCTCTTGGGAAACTTCACCGAAAAGTGCCCGTCCAGCGCGGCGTCCCTGGCCGTCGGACGAATCTGGCACGCCGTCTTCACCAGTCCCAGCGCCAGCTCGCCCACCGCGTTGGGCAACTCCACCACGCTCACCATTTGTCCATCCACGCGCAGACGCACATGCACCGCATCTCCCTTGGGCTCGCAATGCACATCCGTCGCGCGGCTCTTGCTCGCCGCCACCAGCAGCAGCCGCACCACCCGCGCGCCCTCGCCCTCTCCACCCAGCGCCGCCGATGATCGCCCGCGGCCATCCACCATCTCCGGCTTGTCCTCCGCCCCCTCATTCCGCGGCGGGATGTTGTTGATCATCTCCTCCAGATCCGTCACCCACGCCGGCTTGGTCGTCGGTGCCAACTCCCGCGCCATCGCCTGCCGCTCCTTCAGCGTGTCCTCCGCTTCCACTATAAACAGATAGCTTCCTATCTTGATGATGTCCCCCGGGCGTAGCGGCGAGTCCGACACCTTCACGCCATTGAGCTTTGTCCCGTTCCGCGATCCCAGATCGCGCAGGTGAAACGTCGATGAGTTCGCATCGCCCACTTCGTCCAGCGACAGCGTCGCGCCGCTCGAGGCCCGCGCGGGCGCGGGCTCAATCACACAGTGAAAGCGGCTGAGCAGCGTGTCATCAAGACACAGCACATTCTCCGGCGACCGCCCGATCGTGATCGGCCGCTCCTCCAGCGTCAGCGTGGGCAACTCGGAGTTCTGCGGGATGAGCTGATATGACGGCATTCTTTGTTCCGTGGCGCGTGCGTCCCGCCCGTGTTCTTCGTGGCATGAGCTGATCAGCCGATGCAATCCAGGTGGTGCGGCTCACCGAGGCGCGTTGGGGCCGCCCCGGCCCGAACGCCTAGACCGATATATTCATCCCAGCGTCATGGCCGAGTGAGCCCCCATAGTACGAAACTTTCGCCCCGCCGCTTGCCCTCCGACCCGTCTTTTCACCAAATCATCGTCCCACCCCCCTTCTACACTCCCCGCCCATGATCGACCTCAAAGACCTCCGCGACAACCCGGACAAGTACCGCGACGGCTGCAAGAAGAAGAACTTCACCGTCGATCTTGACCGTCTTCTGGATCTGGACTCCCGCCGCCGCGCCCTCCTCACCGAGCAGGAGCAGACCCGCGCCCAGCAGCGAGCCCTCGAAAAAGAGTCCGGCCCCGCCATTGGCAAGCTCAAGGGGCAACTCGGCAAAGCCAGCCCCGACGACAAGCCGCGGCTGGAAAAAGAACTCGCCGAGGTCATGGCCAAGCCCGCCGCGCTCAAGGAGCGCATCGGCGTCTTGGAAACCCAGATCGCCGCCATCGATCCCGACCTGAACGCCATTCTGCTCACCGTCCCTCAGCCCCCGGATGCCGATGTCCCCGTCGGCGCGGGCGCGGAGCAGAACGTCGAACTCCGCCGCTGGCACCCTACCGCTGGCGCCGCCTCCGCCGGCGGCGTCGCCTTCGACACCAAGAAGTCCTTCGCCGACAACCGCGGCTTCCAGCCCAAGACCCACATCGAGCTGGTCCGCGATCTCAAACTCGCCGACTTCGAGCGCGGCGTCAAAATGGCCGGTGCCCGCTCCTATGTCCTCACCGGCGACGGCTTCCTCCTGCACAACGCCATCCTCCGCTACGCCTTTGACCTCATGACCCTCACCAATGGCTTCAAGCCGATGTCCGTCCCCGTCCTGGTCAAAGAGGAATGCATGGTCGGGACCGGCTTCTTCCCTGCCGGGCGCGAACAGGCGTATCACATCCCAGCACAAGTTGAGGGTGGCACGGGTCTCGCTTTGGAGACCCGTGCTCCCGGCGCACAAGACCTCTTCCTCACCGGCACCGGCGAAGTGGGACTGATGGGCATCCATAAGGGCGAGATTCTCGACGAGGCCCAACTCCCGCTGAGGTACACCACTGTCAGCACCTGCTTCCGCCGCGAAGCCGGCGCGGCGGGCAAGGACACCGCGGGCCTGTATCGCATCCACCAGTTCGATAAGGTCGAGCAGGTCGTGATCTGCAAAGCCGACGAGCACGAAAGCCGCGCGTGGCACAAGAAGATGCTCGGCTATGTCGAGGAGCTTCTGCAATCCCTCGGCCTTCCCTACCGCCTTCTGCAATGCTGCACCGGCGACCTGGGCCCAAAGAACGCCGACATGATCGACGTTGAATCTTGGATGCCCGGCCGCGGCACGCAGACCAAGACCGGCCCCACCGGCGACTTCGGCGAAACCCACTCCGCCTCACGGCTCTACGACTACCAGTGCCGCCGCCTGAACATGCGCTACCGCGCTGGTGGCGAGCAGGGCAAAGGCCCGACCACCTTCTGCCACTCCCTGAACAACACCGTCGCCGCCGCGCCGCGCATTCTCATTCCGATTCTGGAGATGTGGCAGAATGCGGATGGCAGTGTGACTGTCCCGCCGCCACTGCGGCCATATATGGGCGGCAAGACCACAATCTCCGCATAACGCGTATGCGCCTTATCCCCACCAACCCAGAATCCAACGTCTTCCGCGCCCACCATGCGCTCACTTCCCCGGCAGCGCATACTCAAACACATAAAAATGCTTCTTCTCGACGATGTTGATCTTCATCGTCCCTGTCAGCCCCTCCAGTTCCCCCGTCCCGGAATCCGGCACCACCTCGATCCGCAACGCTGGCGTCCCCCGATTCATCGTCGCCGAATGCTGGAGCGCAAATGTCCCCCGCTTCCCGCCCAGCGTTCCGCTCACACGCTCCATCGCCACATACCCGGCCGATCCCTTCGTCGCCGTCCCCGCGCTGAGCATCTCCCCGCGGCTGGTCGCCTCCAGCTCCCCGTGAAACTGCTTGTCCAGCGAAAACCGCCCGAGCATCGCGCCGGGATCGCCCGCCAGCTCCGCGTGCAGCGTCTGCGGCGTCAACTTCACATCAAACGGCCCCTCAACCTGCTTCGTCATTGCCCGCTCCTTCGTGATAATCCCATCGTTCGATCCGTGCGCCGCGCCGCGATCGGCACATCCGCCCGCAAATATCCCGCACGCCACCATCACAACGCACACGCTCCACTTCATGGCAACTCCTTCAAGCTCTTGTGAGCATATTCACGATCTCGTCACGCCCCGCTGCCTCCACCTGCGAATAATATCCCATGCCCACCCCCAAACTCCTCGCGTTCGCCGGCTCACTCCGCCGTGACTCCTTCAACAAGAAACTCGTCAAGATCGCCGCGGATGGCGCGCGGGCCGCTGGCGCGGAGGTCACGATCCTCGACCTCGCCGACTTCCCCATGCCTATTTACGACGGCGACCTTGAAGCCAAGGATGGCCTTCCCGAGCACGCCCGCCGCTTCCGCGAAGCCATGAAAGCCCACAACGGTCTGCTCATCGCCTCGCCCGAATACAACTCCTCCGTCTCCGCCGCGCTCAAGAACGCCATCGACTGGGCCTCGCGCCCCGACGCCAAGATTCCCGGCGAGCCCGGCCTGGTCGCCTTCGGCGGTAAAGTCGCCGCCATCATGTCCGCGTCCCCCGGCGCGCTCGGCGGCCTGCGCGGCCTGGTCCACCTCCGCGCCATCCTCGGCAACATCCAGGTCCTCGTCCTCCCCGAACAACTCGCCATCAACACCGCCCACGAGGCCTTCAACCCCGACGGCTCGCTGAAGGACGCGAAGAAGACCGAGCAGGCCCACACCCTCGGCGCCAAGGCAGCGAAGATCGTCGCCAAGCTGCATGGCTAAGCCAGCATTTCTCACATGATGCCTCGATGCCTCCTGCCTCGACGCCTTCTTCGCATCCGCACGTCTGCGTTTCATCGAACCAGCCGTGGCGGGTGGCTCGACCATGACCCGTGCCACTCAATCAGCCGCTTTGGGCCAAGGGAGTGATGACGCCCTTGCACGCTCGGCACTGCGATGCCGACGAACCGTGCGGCAGTGGCACCAAAGAAATGCGCCTGGCATGGTTTTTTCCAACCGGTGCGCGGGTTTTACGGACCGCTTTTGCAGTATTCCCGGCTGCTGCGCGGATTTTTCGAGCTGGGTTTGTGATTTTTCCGGCTGATGCGCGGGTTTTTCCGGCTGGTATTCTGATTTGTCCGGCTGGTTTTGTGGTTTTTCCGGCTGGTCCTTTGATTTTTCCAGCCGGCTTTTTCGATTCCACGCGTGCGGATTGGCGAAGGGACCCACCGGGAAGGGGTGTGAGTTCGGAACGGCTGGCGCGGTGGTGCGGGCGGTTTGGAAAGCTGTGCGGATGGCGCGGGCGATCCGGCGGGCGGCCGGAATCGGGGAGCGATTGCGAGGCGTTGTAGCAACGTCTGCCCAAAGTCGGGGATGACTTTGCACACCTTGCAAAGCTTGCCGCGCGATGTTGGCATCGTTGGCACTTTCATCAAGAGTTGTTTACTAAGTTCCGAAACTACATGTGCCAGACGGCACGAGGCAAGGGGCCAACTGGCGGGTGCTCGGTGTGTGCGTGCGGATGTTCCGCACGTCGCCAGGCACGGCTCGCGTTCTTCTCCGGTTCTACTTTGCGATTTCCGCGTTGCGTATCTCGCTTGGAACCCTTCTCCCCTGCCACCTGGAGTCCTGAGCATGTCTGGAAACGTCCCCCCCAAGCCCACCGTTGACCAAATCGTCTGGTTCGAGACCCATCTGCCCTCGTGGGCGGCCACGCCTCTGGCCTATGGGACTTCTGCCGCCTCGATCGCTTCGCTGAGCGCGCTCGTGCTCGCGTCAAGAAAATCCTACAACGATGCGCAGAGCGCTCGCGAGGCCTCCAAGAGCGCCACCAAAGCGGAGACGGCCAACGCCAACAACATGCTCTTGAGCGGCCGCGCCATCGTGAACACCATGAAGGCGTTCATCGAGCAATCGCACAACGATCTGCTCTGGGCGCAGTCCGGGCTCTCGCCGGATTCTCCGCCCGGCGTCGCGCCCAATCCCACCGCGCCCACCAGCATGACCGCCTCGCTGGATCAGGATGGCTTCATCCAGCTCCACTGGAAGGCCAGCCAGCCCGCGGGCGTCAGCCGCGTGGTCTACTCGGTGCGCCGCTCCATCGACACCGCGCCGTATGTGCTGCTCAACACCGTGGGCAAGAAGACGTACACCGACATGAGCGTGCCCGTCGGCACGCGCATGGTGCAATACACCATCATGGCCAGCCACGGCGACCAGCAGTCCCCGTGGAGCAACGCCTTCACCATCCGCTTCGGCATCGAGGGAGGCGGCATGATGATCGTTTCCACCGAGACCGCGCCGATGAAGATGGCGGCGTAAGAAAAACGCCCGTGGGCAATCGGCAATGGGCAATCAGCCATCGGCCGATCGCCGATTCGCCAGCAAGCAAACACACACAGCCCCGAACTCACGTTCGGGGCTGTTTTTTTGCAGGCAAACGGTTCTGAGTAGAAAGCAACTCGCACCCTTCCCCCCTCCCCCCTCCCCCCCCCCACTCCCTCCCCAAAATCCGAGTCCGCGAGGATCGGAGTAAGGTGTTTGCCCGCTTCGCGCCCAGAAACCTCTACCCTTGCTTCTCCAGGAGCCACCCCCCCTGCCCCGCATCACCCGCGC
>JAYVRG010000014.1:0-82500 GCA_043776515.1 Phycisphaerales bacterium | reverse complement strand
CCCGATGCTTGGGCAATGGTATTCGGAGTTTGGTTGAACCCGGTAGTCGGGTAGACCCCAAAGTTCATCCAGTAGCTCTACCCCCATTGCTTGCCCATCGAGGCTAACCCTAAAGTTATTTCGGAGAGAACGAGCTATCTCCCAGTTTGATTATACTTTTAATCCTCCGCTCAAGTCATCGCAGACCTTTTCAACGGTCACGCGTTCGATCCTCCATGCGGTTTTACCCGCACTTCAATCTGCTCAAGCGTTGATCACAAGGTTTCGCGTCTGGCCCGTGCGACTGAACGCCCTGTTCAGACTCGCTTTCGCTCCGCCTCCGTCCCGGTAGGACTTAGGCTCGCCGCACAGACCAACTCGCCGGCTCATTATGCAAAAAGCACGCGGTCATCCCGAAGGACTCCCACCGCTTGTAAGCGCGCGGTTTCAGGTACTCTTTCACTCCCCTCGTCGGGGTGCTTTTAATCTTTCAGTCGCCTTACTGATTCGCTATCGGTCGTACAGGAGTATTTAGTCTTGGAGGATGGACCCCCCATGTTCAGGCCAGGTTTCACGAGCCCGACCCTACTTGAAGACACTTCGACTCGCAGATACAGGGCTTTCACCTTCTCAGGCCCGGCATTCCATCCGGTTCATCTGGTCTGTCGAATAATCCGCTTTCGCTCGCCGCTACTAACGGAATCGCTTTTGCTTCCTTTTCCTGTGGCTACTGAGATGTTTCACTTTGCCACGTTCGCTCCTTCACCCTATGCATTCAGGTGAAGGTACCCTTGCGGGTGGGTTTCCCCATTCAGAAATCCTAGGATCACAGCTCGGTTACCAGCTCCCCTAGGCTTATCGCAGGTTCCAACGTCTTTCATCGCCTCTGTACGCCAAGACATCCACCGCGCGCCCTTATTGGCTTGACCACACCAACCGAGCGTCGTGAAAAACCAAAAGCCCGGGCTTGCGCCCGCGCCTCTAATATTCCACTACGTCGCCTGATGCTGTCAACCAACACAAGACACACTAACACTTATCTTTGCCTACGACTGGCCACCCAGCAGCCAATCGCTGTTCACTAACTTGGTGTTTGCGCTCTACAAATTCTTTCGGTGATCGCAGTCTCGAACAACCTTTCCGCTTTGCTTCATGGCCACCCTGCTTTAGGCAGGAGGGCCATATCACGCGGCAGTCGGGCCGTCGAAACAAATAAATCATCCATCAAAATCATTCCGCTCAACTATCCGGTTTTCAAAGATGCTTGGCTTGGCGGGATCAACCCGCTTCGGCCCGGAACCAGCCCTTTTCGTGGCCGTTTCCGTTTTTCCCAGCCGCAAGACTTGTGGTCTTGGATTGGGGGGGAACTTTAGCGAGCCGCCTCGCGTGGTCAAGCGTTGAGGGCTTCGAGTTTCACGAATTCTGGGCCAACTCGATGTCAGAATTGCACTTGCGCAAGGATTACCCGCCGCGCCCACCCTGTCCCTGGGGTGGGGTTGACCCGGTTCCAGTCGGATTCGGTACGGTTGGCAGCGGTTTGTTCTTGTCTTGGGAGGGTGTCAGCTCTTTCAGACCCTTCTCCGCCGAGCGATTCACGCGGGTGTAGGTGTCGTCGGATTTCTCGGCGTCCGGGATGATGATCTTTATCTCGCCGTCCGGCTCGCGGATATAGACCTGCGGCACGGGTTTGGCCTTGCCAGCGGCGTCGCGGATCGGGCCGGAACCGACGCCGAGCATAATCTGGTTGCTGTCCACGGGGACCATGACCATCGGGGGAGGAGTGGCCGGGATGATCGGGGCATCCGGACGGACGGGGGGTGAGTTCCCGAGGCCCCCGCCACCGAGTACGCCACCCTTGCCGCCGCCGCCAATGGGCCCAGAGGGAGGATTCGGGGCTGCGGGCGGGCGGTTCGGATCCGCGGGCGCCGCGGACAGAATCTTGGCGAAGTCGGGGACACGGATTTCGGCGATCACGGAGTCACCTGGCTCGAGGGTGGCCGCGCCGCGGCGCCAGAAGCCCCACTTGAACTGGAAGACTTCGGCACGGGCGGTTGCGGAGCGGCCAGCGGCGGGGTCATCCTGGGTGGCGGCGGTGAAGAAGAGCAGGGTTTCGGGGTCAACGGTGATCGGGTCCGTCCATTCGGAGGCGGGCGAACGAATGATGCCGGCCTTGGCGAGCTTCTCGGCTTGGGCCGGGACCATGGCTGGGCTGTGGCCGAAGTAGGGGTTGGTGATGATGGCGACGACTTGGTAGCGGTAAGTCTTGCCGCGCTCGACGAAGACGTCGTGGGCCCAAAGCTTTATGGCGGCGTTGTCGATGACCGCGGGGTCTTGCTTGGGCTTCATCGTCGGGTCGGGCATGGTCGGCTGGGTGGTGTCGCCTTCGACTGGGGCACCGAGAGCACGGAGCTGGCCCTTGATCTTGGTGATAGCGTCCTGGGCTTTGAGGATGAGTATGTCGAAGCCGCGTTTGCGGGCCTCATCGCCAGCGTTCGGGCCGGATGGGGGAGGTGGAGATCCACTACCACCACCACCACCACCCGCACCTTTGCCGCCGCCACCGGCCGCACCCCCACCGCCACCTCCGCCGCCAGCAGGGGCGTTGGGTTGGCCGACTTTGGCACGCTGGTCTTGTAGTTTCTTGACGGAAAGTTCTTTCGCGGCCAAGTCTTTGCGGAGATTGGCAATCTGCGCGGTCTTATCGCCTTCCACATCAACGGTGCTGGCACGCTCGGAGGGAGAGGCCCACTTCTCGCCGAACATGGGCGTGTAATACGGCGTGCGCCGGACGAACTCGGCGTTCTCGGTAGCGAATGTGGTGGCGGTCTTGAGCGACGTAGCGTCGTTGAGTTTGTCGGCGCCGTCCACGAAGAGGGCGCGGCCGGGGATCTGCTTGACGGTCTCAGCGGCGGACCAGGTGCTATCGGGGGTGCGTATCTGGCGGTGCAGTTCCACGCCGATGATCTGCACGCCGGAGGAGTACCAGGTGGCGGGAATCGGGCGGATCGGGCCGGCATCGTCGGGATCGAGCGCGAGGGCTTTCTTGAGCAGTGTGCCGTCAAAGAGGGCTTCGACGGTGACGGAGGCCTTGTCAAAGGGAGCCGAGGCGGGGAGGACTTTGGCCACTTCGGGCACCGCTTGCTCGGAGGGAGAAACGGTGGACATGTTGATGGCGGCCAGCGCGTGCGCGGGCGCGGGGATGACCAGCTCGTTCATGGGGGCGTTGGCATTTTGCACACCGGACGTGCCGATACCGATGGGCGCAGTTTTATCAAGCGGCCCGGCGAGTTGCGGGTTGGGAGAGACTGGCGCGGTGAGACGCTTGTCGAAGTCCTTGAAACCATCGGCGACTTTGTCCATGCCCTCGGGCGGGTCTTGGGGGCGCTTCATGGTGTCGTCCACCTTGCGCGCGTTTCTGGCAACCGCTTCGTAGGCCTCGGCGGGGTTGACCTCTTCGGTACCGACCTTCACTTTGGAGGGCTTGCCGAGAAACTGCATGGCGACAACGCCGAGCAGGCCCAGCGCGAAGAGTCCGGCGACGAACTTCTCGGCGTGCTGCTCGAACGGGTTGATTCCTTTGAGACGCATCGGCGTATTCCTTGCGAGAGCGAGATCGGGGAGCGTTGTGAGACGAGTAGATCGCTGATGAAGCTGATGAAGTAGATCGCGGATGAAGATGAGGGACTACGGATTGTCGTCGTGTGTGCCAGCTCCACCGCGGGGGTTGCGGCCGCCAGCACCAGCGGGCGGCTTATTGGGATTGCCGCCAGCGGCGGGCTTGGCTCGTGGCGCGGCAGCGGCGGCAGGCGCGGCCTCGCCAGCGACCTTGTCATCCATGCCGAGCGCCTGTTGCACCTTCGGGGGCATGGCCTGCTTGCGCCACTCGCGGAGCCAGATGGTTTCAAGCCCGAAGGTGGCCTTAACGACGTGATCGTCGCCGTAGTCGTAGCCGTCGCGGAGATCGGTCAGCGGCTCGACACGGGTAAGGTCCATGTCGATCACGGAGATGAAGTTGGTGGCGGCGAGGGCGTTGACGAACTGCGGGATCTTCTGGCTGGAGATGATGACATCAACTGTGACGTAGCGGACGTCGTACCAGCGGTTCTTGTGGCCGGGGCCGCTGTTGCGCCCGGTGATGGAGACGCCGAAGTCCAGCGGGGGCTTGTCGTCGCCTGCATCGAAGGGCGATGACGCGGGCTCGCGCTCGGTGCCGCCGTAGAGAGAAGGACGGATGGAGACGCGGATGAGACGCTTGACGATCGAATCGGGAATGCCGCCGGTGGATTTATCGTTGGTGAGCGCAATGGCCTTGCAAATGTCCTGGTTGATCCAGGATCGCTCCTGCCAATCCCAGCACTGCGAGGGCGAGGGAGCATCGGCGGGAACGGAAAGAGGGAGGTTCTCGAAGACGGTGGCGTCTGCGTAAACGGAGATTTCCGTGGCGCGTTTGCGGAGCGCGCTGAGCCGCAGGCCGACGAGTTCTTCGGTGAGCTTGGCCTGCTCGGCGGGTGTGAGATCGCGCCCGAGCTCGGCCTTGACGCGGGATTCTTCGGCGGACTTTCGCTCGGAGAGCAGCTTGGCGACATCCTCCGGCTTGGCGGGCTGGCCGGCCTTCATCTGCGTCAGCAGGAAGTTGTGATAGGCGATGAGGCGCTCGATGAAGGTGCGCCCGAGGTTGTCCTGCGCGACGCGATCATTCGCTGGCGGCGGAAAGAGGCCGTCGATCAGCAGTTTGTGCTCGCCCTTGTTGAAGTCGATGCCCTGCTGCGAGACGCCGCCGACCCTGGTCTGCATGTCGCTCAGGATAACGCCGTATTTCTGGATCAGGGCCTCGTTCAGGACGCTCTTCTTTTCGAGCACCTTGCCCGCGCCGTTCATGTCCGGGAGGGAGTATTCCAGCTTGGCACTGGTATCGCTGACGGTGGCGATTTCTTTGTTGATGCGCTCTTGCAAGGCCACGCTGTCTTTGGCGTGCATGTCCTCGGCGAAGTACCACGCCGTGGGGAGCGCGGCCAGAGCGATGAGTGTGAGCACCGGGATGATCCAGTGTTGCTTGAGCCAGGGAACGAGATTTTTCATGACTTGCCCTCCTTCGCATCGGCCGGCTTCGCGGGTGCTTTGATGACGGCCTCGAAGTGGATTTTGTACGTGACGAGTGTTTTGCCGCCGGGGGCAGGGGGGGGCGGCGCGGGAAGCGGCGCGAGTTGATCAAGGTTGGCGCTGCCAGCGCCGGAGTTGCCGCCGGAACCGGAGGAGGAACCGAAGCCGGGATCGTCCTGGCGCGGATCGGGAGGCGGAGCACTCCCGCCACCCAGAACGCCACCCTTTCCGCCGCCACCTGTTGGCGGTGGTGCGCCACCGCCATCGCCACCAGCGGGCGCGGCGGCCGGATCATTGGGCACACCGGGCTTGGCCATGACCTCGCGCTTGGGATCAAAGCGGATGGAGCCGGACTCGATGGAATAGGGAACGGACGCGCGCTCGGCGTTGTCCTTCAGCCACTTGACGATGGACTCGGTGATGAAGGCGTCGGTGGCGAGGGAGTTGTCGGGAGAGACCATCGTGACTTCGAGATTTGCGACAATGCGAGCGCCGACGGGGAGGTTTGGATACGCACTGGCATCGGCCGCGGCCGGAGTCGCCCCGGGAGCGTCAGCAATAGCGACGACCGGGGCGCGGTAGTCAGTGGTGAAAGAAATGAAGCTGGGAATCTCTGCGGTCTCGCCGGGCTTGATGCCCTGCTCCGCCTTGGCGCGGGCCGCGGCGAGCATGCGGCCAAGGTCGTCGGCGAGGAAGGGGTAGACCTCGCGATTGGTGAGCAGTAGTGAGATGTTGGCCGCGGCGAAGTCGGTCTTGAACTTGCTCGCGACATCGTTTTGCCACATCGCCTTGAGCGTTTTGATGCGCCCGGCGACCTGCGCGATTTCGGCGGGCTTGCGGTCCTCGCTCGGGGTCGTCGCGCGCTCCATCAGCGGCTTGAAGAACGTGACGCCAGCGCCCGCGATGCTCAGCCCGGCGGCGAGGGCGAACCACTTGGTCTTCTTCTTCCACATGCCCTCGCGCACGATGCTCACGGGCATGAGGTTGGCCATGATGCCGTGGTCAAAGCCCAGGCCCTGCAGCGCCAGGCCGTACGCCGTGGCGAGGTTGCCGGTGGCGGCCTCAAACTCCGCGCCGCGCGGGCCGTCGATGCTGAGCCGATTGAACTTCTCGGGGCGGATGATCTCCATCTGGAGTTGCTGGCCGAGATACTTGCGCAGGCCGGGGAGATTGAATGTGGAACCGAGCGCGATGAGACGCGTCAGGTTCGCGTCTCGATGACTGGATTGGTAGTAACCGATTGATCGCTGCACTTCCTGGGCGATGTCGGAGAAGACCGGACGCATCGCCTGCAAGATGTGGCGGGCGTGCTTGGACTGCTCCGCCTGCTGCTTGAGCGTTTCCGCTTTGGAATAACTGAGCTTGAAGGCCTGCACGAGGGCCTCGGTGAACTGGTGGCCACCGATCTGGAAGGTGCGCACCCAGACGCGCCCGGGCTCGCAGACGATCAGGTCCGTCGCGGTGGTGCCGATGTCGAGGATCACCGTGCCAGGCGTCTTGTCGCCGAAGTTCTGGTCCCACGCCGTGGAGTTGTACGCGGCGACGGGGCCGATGGTGACGTAGTCCGGCGTGACGCCGACCTCGTTCCACTTGGCGAGAATGTCCATCACGCGATCACGCATGACGGCGAAGATGCCGACCTCAACATCCGGGTTGTCCGGGCTGGCGAAGGTCTGGTAGTCCCACTCGACCTGATCGATCGGGAAGGGGATCTGCTGCACCGCCTCGAACTTGACAATGTCGGGAATCTTCTTGGGCTCCACCGGCGGGAGCTTTGCGAAGCGAGCGAAGGCGGAGTGGCCGGGGATGGAGATCGAGATCGGCGAGCCGCTCAGATCAAACTGGCTGACCAGCTGGCCCATCGAGACGCGCAGCGTGTCGGCGGGATCCGTGTCGGGCGTTGAGAGGGCTCGCTTGTGCGGGATGACGGCGTACTCGAGCACGTTCACGTCGTCGCCGCTGCGCTCGAGTTTGATCGCCTTGATCGCGTACGCGCCAAGCTCGATTCCCCAGCATGTGTTTCCTGCTGCCATCGTGGAGTCCTTCTGCCGGGCCGGTCGGCGGCCGCGGCGTCATCCGAGCAAAGTTGATCTGAACCGGGTGGTTCGGGGCGTGGAGAGTACGGTGTCTCGGGGCCAGTTTCAGGATGGTTGTCCAAGCGGGCGGCGAGCGAGGGCCATCCATCACCCGATCCCCCCACTTCCTCCCTACTTTGACGAGTCGGCCTGCAACGTGCGTCTACTGGCGTGTCCGTGTTGTCTGCCTGTCGTTTGCGCCCCTCATGTGGATCGCACCTTCATGTACGCCCAATCGGAGATCAAGTTTCGCATCACGGCGCGTCGGCGGCCGGTTGTGGCCAACTTCGCGCTTCGCGTGCCGCGCAGCACCCGGCGCACGACCTCGAACACCCCGCCCGTTTGCGCTGCCGCAGACCCACGATGCAGATCAATGGCCGCTCAGGGCGGAGTGTCTCGCCCCGCGCCATCATCTTTTCGATCGACCGTATCCATAAGGATAGAGCCCGCGATGGCAATCATACCTATCAAAATCCACACATACCACAGCTCGCGCTTCAACTGCACGGCCGTGAGATAGGCCGGAAACGACCAAATGATGAGGTGGTAACCGAGGATGAGGAGGATGAGGCCGCAGGTGAGGCGGGTGGGCTCGGACAACCACTTAGCATCCCCAGAACTGGTGATATGAAGCGGTTCAGGTTTGCGTGAGAAGCGATGCCGCGCCAGGAGCCAGAACCCGGCGAGGGAAATTAGTGAGCCGGAGACGATCAGGGGGAGCTGGCTGAGGGCGAGGGGCACGCGGGCTCCGAAGTTGCCTGTGGCTGAGCACGCCACGCGAGCGTGGTTAAGGATTAGGACCGGGAGCTTACGCTGATCCAAATCAGTCCCCGAACCGGAAGACCGGGAGCTTACGCTCCTCGGCTCTGAATGAATCAGCGCATCGCCAGTGCCGCGCTGGAGACCCAGGTCATGCCCTGCTGGTCCATGGCGGCGGTGTAGTTGAGTAGTTCGACCTCGGCGGGCTCCACGGTCATCAGCGTGGCGACGATGTTGCCAACCGAGCACCAGCGTGTGGGGTTCTGCTGCCAGGCCATCGAGGCGACGAGTTCGCTCGGCTGCTTCTTCACGACCATCTCAAGCATTGAGAGATCGGTTTGCACGATCTTGTTGCGAGTGGCTTCGGCCTCGGGCGTTTCGCCCGCGAGCGGCTTGGGATCGCCGAACGAGGGGCCGCAGTGCGAGAGATCGGCGGAAGAGACGATAAGCGTGCGCCCGCCGGCGATGGCGAGGCCCTGCTTGAGGGCTTGCACGAATGGATCGAGCGCGAGGCCGGTGCCGTCGTAGCTCTCGCCGTTGTTCGCGGCGGGATCATGCACGAGCGCGCCGAAGACCTTGGGATAGTTCCCCATTTCGTCTTTGCCGAAGACGTGCTGGATCCACGGGATGTGCAGCTCAATAGAGTGCTCTCGCTCGTGGTCGTAGCGGTTCTGAAAGAGCTTATCTCCCAGCTTTTCCCGCAGAAAAGTCATCAGATTGTGGTCCAGCTCGCAGGTGCCCAGGGGCGACTCATAGCCCTTGTCGCAGCCGACCACGCCGGTGCCGAGGCCAAAGTGATTGGTGCCGAGAATGACCACGCGATCGGGACGATCGCAGACACGCATACGCCCGTATGTGTGCGCGTAGTTCATCCAGCCGCGCTGATAGTCCAGGTGCGGCGCGATGATCGCCTTGGGAAGTTGATCGAAGCTCGGCTTGGGCGCGGCCTTCAGCGCCTCGGCCATCCACAGATCAAACGTCTCGCGGAGCTTCTTGGGGCCGAGTTCGGCCTTCTGCTCCTCGGTCGCATCCTGGCCGAGCGCCTGCACAACAAGAGCATCGGCGAACTGAGCAGTGCCGCCGGGCGGAAGAATGGTGGACGAATCGAACTCCGCCTTGCTCTTGGCCAGCATCGCCTGAAAGGTCGGGCCTTCGAGCAGGCCCGCGCCGTCGAGCTGGGCGACGAGGCCTTCCATGATCTCACGGTTCAGGCCGCGGCCGGTCTGGGTGATGATCTCATCCACCGACCGGGAGCCATCCATAAGCGGTATCAGCCCCTGCACGGCGGGGGCGGTGACGACCATCTGATCGGAAATCTGGCGTGCATCCGCCAGCCCAAGCATGGTGACCTGCTTGCCGGCGGGATCGGTGCCATTGACGGGAAATCCGCGCAAATGCCGGACCTTGGGGCGCTGCATATGGGGGGCGGAAGGGTCGAACGGGGGGGGGGTGGGGGAGGGCTGGGTCATGGAATGGGGATGGTAGCGTTGAGATTTTCCAATCTCACCAGCCGCGTGTGTCTTGGAGAGATTGCGACGAGCTCGATATTGGACATACCCAAACGTATTCCGTATGCTCTGGCATGGCGAAGCGGCGAGGAGCAAAGTCCATACGGAGTACGGATATGCGGGGCACCCCGCCTGCCAAGATCAACGCCGACAAACCGCACCTCTGGAAAGCCGACATCGCGGCCTCGGTTGACCAGTTCAACCAGTGGTTCATGGAGTTCGCGCCGCAAGCGTTCCGCTCGACGCGAGTCAAAACCACCGAACATGTCAAGGCCGCGCTCATCGCCACACACGATCTCCGCAACCTTGACGCAGCCACGCTCCGAGCAAACCCCAGCGCGCTCCCCACGCTCCGCATGTGTACCGCGCCGCCGCTCGCGGTGGATCGCTTGGTCGGGCTCGCCAGCGCGAGCAAGTCGCTGATCGGCAGCATGGAGGAGGGCAAGCTCGCCGCCCGCATGAAGGCGGAACTTCTTGACGAAAACTTGGGCAAAGTCTGCTGCGTGCTGACGAAACTCCTCGACCGCGACATCTTCCCTTGGCTGGACGCGAAGAAAGACCCGACCGACCACGAGCGTGACCGTGCATCCACGATCGTTGCCGACCGTTTGTGCAGCGCGGTCGCCAACCCGATCGTCCGCAACGCTCAGGAACAGCGACAACTCGCCCTCCTCGGTGCTTGGCTGGACAAGCGGGGCTACCGGAAGCAATCCCATCCCAGCGGGAAGCCGCTCGCCGAGATGGAAGCGGGTACGTACTCCTTCCGGATGAATCTGGGCGTCGGCAAAGCCGTCAAGGTCAATATCCCGATCGACGTGGTGATCCAGCTCAAGAAGTTGCGGAAGGACCGCCTGCCCATACTGATCGAGGCCAAGTCGGCGGGCGACTTCACCAACACGAACAAGCGGCGCAAGGAAGAGGCGACGAAGGTCCACCAACTTCAAGCAACGTTCGGCAAAGACGTTTGCTTCATTCTGTTCCTCTGCGGCTACTTCGGCAGTGACTACCTCGGCTACGAGGCCGCCGAGGGGATCGACTGGGTTTGGGAACACCGCATCGACGACCTTGCGAAACTGGGGCTGTGAACGGAATGATTGCGCACCACGACAACACGACCGAAGCGCAACGCCAGACTATTCAGTCAGCGATTGATGCAACCAAGTCGGCAGCCGAGCGGAATCGCCTCGGCCAGTTCGCCACCCCCAACGCCCTCGCCATCGACATCGCCCGCTACGTCGGCTCGCTAGTAGGTCCACGCGAGAGCGGCATCCGCTTCGCAGACCCGTCTATCGGCTCGGGGAGTTTCTTTTCCGCCGCGCTCGCCGTCTACGGCCCCAAACGCATCAAGTCGGCCGTCGGCGTCGAACTCGATCCCGCCTTCGCCGACGCCGCCCGCGACCTGTGGGCGGGCGCCGGGCTGGAAGTCGTGCGCGGCGACTTCACCCGCGTCGTCGCCAACGGCTCGTGCCCGCCCGCGCCCAACCTGATACTCGCCAACCCGCCCTATGTCCGCCATCACCACATGGACCGCGAAGACAAGGAACGCCTGCAACGGCTCACGTTCAAGATGACTGGCGTTGAGGTCAACGGGCTTGCTGGGCTGTACGTCTACTTCCTCCTGATCGCCACGGCGTGGATGGAAGATGGCGGCTACGCCGCGTGGCTCATCCCGTCGGAGTTCATGGATGTCAACTACGGTGCATCGCTCAAACGCTTCCTGACGGATCAAGTGACGCTCATCCGCGCTCACCGCTTCGATCCGGAGGATGTTCAGTTCGGCGATGCGTTCGTGTCGTCGGTCGTCCTGGTATTCAAGAGAGCCCCACCGCCCGTCGGTCACGAACCCGAGTTCACATTCGGCGGCACGCTCGCCGAGCCGCACGCCAGCGACCGCGTTTCCCTCGATCGTCTTCGCGAGTCGCGCAAGTGGACGGTCTACCCGAGCCACGCCAAGAACGACCGGCACACGCTCAGCGACGGCAGTGGCCCAACGCTCTCCGACTTCTTCCGCGTCCAGCGCGGCATCGCCACGGGCGACAACAAGTTTTTCATCCTTGATCGCGCCGACGCAAAGCGCCGCGGCCTTCCCGCCAAGTACTTGCGCCCGATCCTCCCCAGCCCGCGCCACCTCAAAGCGACCGTGATCGACGCGGATGATGACGGGCACCCGCTCATCGACCGCCAACTCTGCGTGATCGACTGCGACTTGCCCGAGCACACCTGCGAGCAGCGTCACCCGGCTCTGTGGGAGTATCTGCAAACCGCCCAAGCCCTCGGCGTCAGGGACGGCTATCTCGTCGGCAAGCGCAGCCCGTGGTACAAACAGGAGCAGCGCGAGCCGTGCCCGTTCCTCTGCACCTATATGGGCCGGGGCGCAGCCGACAAGCAGCCGTTCCGGTTCATCCACAACCGATCCAAGGCGATCGGGACCAATCTTTACCTCATGCTCTACCCCCGCAACGTACTTGCGGCAATGCTCAGTAAGCACCCGGCCCGCGCTACGGGAGTCCACGTACTGTTGAGCCAAGTCACGGGCCACGAACTACGCGGCGAGGGCCGCGTCTACGGCGGCGGGCTCAACAAGATCGAGCCGAGTGAGCTCGGTCGCGTGTCGGCGGTGCCGTTCGTTGAGCGGTGGCCGGAGTTGGCGGAGGGCGTGCGACGGGCGGAGACGGCGGGGCTGTTTGTGTGATCGGGGTGGGGATGCCGGGGGGCGGCAGCCACCGTCATGCGCCTATGCGGAGCGCAGCCGGTACACTCTCCGCAACATGTTTGACAACGCATCGCGTCTCTGGGTCGTCCACATCTCGAATCACGCCAAGATCGCCAACCGTGCGCAGCGCGAGGGGTTCATCTGCATCGGTTGGACGAAGATGGGCGACGTTGCGGCTCACGACACACGCGAGAAGATGAAAGCCGCCATGCACCGCGCCTTTCCCGATTGGTCGAACGGGTCGGTCAACTCCTCGTACGGGCAGGTGTTCAGGTTCGCGCACGAGATGAAGGTCGGCGATCCCGTTGTGTACCCGGTCAAGGGGTCACGCGAGATCATGGTCGGCGAAGTTAGCGGCCCGTACCGATGGGCGGGGAACGACCACGAACTCGTTGACAACGACTACACGAACGTGCGGCCCGTGAAATGGCTCAAGACGGTGCCGCGCATCGCCTTCTCCGACGCCGCCTTGCACAGTTTCGGCAGCTTTTCATCGGTGTCCACGTCCGACGAACACTTGGAGGAAGTGAACGCGGTTTTGGCAAAGGAATCGGGTGTGGCTGGTCCGACTGTGACCGGGCGCGTCGCGCCCTCCAAGCCCCAATACGGATCGGATCCGACTGTCGGCGGTACGTCTGCGCCAGCGGCTTCCACCGAGTCGGACGCCATTCCCCCTCCCACCAATGCGTTCAACCTCGCAGAGCGATGTGTCGAGGAAACCAAGGACTACTTGCTGAGGCAATGGTCCCGGACCGGCACGGACTTTGAGGAAGTCGTAGCGGCGGTCTTTCGCGCGATGGGGTACACAGCCACCACGCAGGAAGGCACTCACGATCTCGGCGTCGATGTCGTGGCGCATCCTGACCCACTAGGGGTACAGCCACCGCTCATCAAGATTCAGTGCAAGAGCGGAACAGGCAGCGTCGGCGGCCCTGCGATCAAGCAACTACGCGGACTCCTCAACGGCCCTGAGAAGGGCGTCATGGTGTCGTTGGGCGGCTTCAGCACCGACGCAAAGCACGTTCAACAAAACGATGCCGATCTCGTGCTCATCGACGGGGATCGTTTCGTCGAGTTGTTCCTAGCGCATTACGACCGGCTTGCGCCCGAGTGGCGGCACCGGTTCCCGCTTACCCGAGTGTACGTTTCCGTCAGCTAGCTCACGGTTTACGCCGCCACCTTCGCGCTGCAAATCTCCGACCACGGCCCCTTCTCGCCGCGTGTGTTGACCCACCGCAGCATGTAGACCGTCGCACCCCGATCTCCCCGCCGTCGTGGGCCTTGAACTCCATGCGGGCGGTCGGGCGGCTGGACAGGGTCAGGAACGACAGCGCGGCGGGGTCCGTCGGCATCGTGTCGCCCCAATCCGCGACACCGTTGCTTGTAGTTTGGCTCCAGTAAGGATTTACTTGCCTGTGTGGATTCCATACCGCCGCTCGCTACACTTCCCTCCCAACTTTCCCCGGATTTACACACATGATCGACTCTCTCAAGCCCGGCCAGATTATTCGTTGCACCGTCCTCAAGCTGCCCCGCGCGGCGGCGGACAAGAAGACGATCGAGCGGCTCATGCGCCGTGATCCGGCCGTGATCCGCGGCCTGAAGAACAGCCACCACAAGCGGCAGCGCTCGACGGTGACCTACAACCGCGGTAATCGCGACTGGGTGCAGCGTCAGAAGGTCGGCAAGATTGTGCGTTTGGAGACCGGCAAGTCCTGGACCTGCACGTTCGACCTGAGCGTGGCACCGGACTTCAAGGCCGTTTCCAAGTTCCTAAAGGTTGAGGCGGCCTGAGCCGTATTCGGCTTTCGGCTTCTCCCCTCCACCGACCATCGCCATGGACGAACCAGCCATGGAACGAAACAAGAAAACGGCCGTCGCGGCTTCATCGCTTGCGGCGGTCGTTGTGTTTTCAGTGCTGCTGATCGGCGCGGGGATCGCGATTGTTTCATGCAATCAGCAGCCCGCTGCGCCCGCGGCGAAGGGCAAACGCGCGGCGGACAAGGTGTACGTGGTGCGCGGCGAGATTCGCATGTTGCCATCGCCGAAGAAGGCGACCTCGATGCTGGTCATCAGGCATGAGCCGATTGACGAGTTTGAGAACCCCGACGGGACGAAGGGCATGGCGAGCATGGAGATGCCGTTTGCGGCCGCGGCGGATGTGGCACTCGATGAACTCGTGGTGGGGAACAAAGTCGAGTTTGATTTATCGGTGTGGTACGCGATGGATGCGAGCGGGAAGAAGATCATCGAGTCGTACCGCGTGACGCGGATGAAGAAGCTGGCGGATGAGACGAAGCTCAAGGATGGGGCGGCGGTGCCGACACTGGGCGGGTGAGGGCGGAGCCAATCAGAGCCGAGCGTCGCGAGCCGCCGGGTGGGCTGCGTGTTTCAGCAATGTCGCGAGCGTCAAGGCACTCGGGCCGAAGCGGCCCGAACACGGGCTGGTAAGCCCGTGCCACGCGCATAAAAAAACCCAGCGCCTAGCCAAAAAGCCAAGCGCCGGGTCTCGTGGGGGTCTGAAGGAGGCCGAGTCTTTCGTGTGATCTGGGCCTGTGGGTTCCGGGTCAAATCCTGGACAGGGGACTATTCGGCGCGTGCGAATACGCGGTTCCAGCGGTCATGTAAAATCGTGATTTTCACGCCTTATTGGGCTAGTTTTCATCTACGAGGGCGTTTTCAGCCAGCGGAGGCGGTTTCATCCACCGGCTTGGCTGGTGATACCAGGCCGATTTTTTTGGCCGCCTGCTGGAGGTCGGACCAGACCTTGGCGCGGTTCTCTTTCGTGTAGGCACGAAGCAAGAAGGCAGGGTGATAGGTCGGCATGACGGGGACGGGCGTGGCGACGGCGGGGGCGAGGATGCCGGGCGGGGGAAAGGAGCTCCACTTGCCGCGGAGGTTGCCCATGGAGTCGGAACTGTTGAGCACGACGCGGGTGGCGGGGAGACCGAGCGTCACAATGGCCTCGGGCTGAACCGCGCCGATCTGCTCGAAGAGATACGGGGCGCAGCGGGCGCACTCCTCGAGCGTGGGCGTGGCGTTATTGGGCGGGCGGGTCTTGAGGACGTTGGCGATGTAGACGTTCTCGCGTTTGAGTCCGAGCGCCTCGATCATTTTGTTCAAGAGTTGGCCGGAGCGACCGACGAAGGGGCGGCCGCAGGCATCCTCGTCCGCGCCGGGGGCCTCGCCGATGAACATGAGTTTGGCGCGCGGGTCGCCCTCACCGAAGACGATGGAGTGGTGGTCGGTGACGAAGTGCTTGTGCGGGGCATCGCGCTCGTAGCGGGCGCGGATGTCGGCGAGCTGCTTGAGGGCGATGAGCCGGGGCTTGTCGGTATAAACGATCTCGATCTTGGGCTCGATGAGGACGGAGGGGGCGAGCGCGGGAACGGCGGATTCGGGCTGACGCGCGGCGGGTGCCGAGGGGCGGGGCGCAACTAGCACGGGACGCGCGGCGGGTGCGGCCGGGCGCGCGAAGGGCGCATCCGGCAGCGGCGCGGCGACAGTCATCGGGCGGACTGCTGACTCGCGCTGCGGGATGCCGCCGGTGACGGGGATAAAGTCAACGCCCGCGAGCTTCATGGCCCGGGCGTGCTGGCGGACGAGCCGATTCAACCGCAGGGTGTCGATCGTGTCGGTCGGGTTGGTCACGTCGGACATCTTGGTCAACGCCATCAAGGTTTGCCGGCGGGAGGGGTGGTGGGCGTGGTGGCCGGGGGGGTGGTGGGCGGCGTGGTTGGGGCGGGAGTGGCGGGTTTTTCCGCGGGCTTCTCGGTGGGTGTGGGCACCGGGTGCGGATCGCGCTCGGAGGGAGCGGCACGCCCGGTAGCGGGAGTCGATGAGGGCTTGACAGCCCCCGGAGACTTGTCCAGCAACGGGCCGGCCATCACACCGATGGCGAGCCCGACAATAAGACCGACCAC
The DNA here is from genome assembly GCA_043776515.1 of Phycisphaerales bacterium. Taxonomy (GTDB): domain Bacteria; phylum Planctomycetota; class Phycisphaerae; order Phycisphaerales; family UBA1924; genus UBA4658. The sequence continues at coordinate 66,443 of JAYVRG010000014.1, read as the reverse complement.
AAGCCCGGGAATGAACACCTTCACAAAGCTGCTGGAACCTTCGGATTGCTCGGCCATGAAGAACCTCCGCGATCAACACCCACCAGAACCCTCCCACGCCCCGTGCTATCGGCTGATGCCAAGAACAATATCATACAGCCGGAACCTGTTGACGGGCAGGGCGAAAATGCGATCTTTGCACGCGATTATCCGCGGCGCATGTGGCGGACCCAGCGGGCGTAGTCCAAGACGGATCGGATGGTTTCCCAGCGGGAAGCGGGCAGGCCGCGGCCAAAGGCGGTGTTCATTCGCCAGGACCAGTATGGGCTGCGGAAGTTGAAACGGGTGATGACGCCCAGGCGGAGGAGCTCGTAGAGCGCGCCGGGGATGGTGAGGAGGGATCGCATGGGCGGGAGTGATGCTTGCGGAGATCGTTGAGACGCAGACTTGTACTCGTATCCACGGGATTCGCTCGAAGCATCGCTCATCCCGGGCGTGTGAATCAGGCGTTCTTACGCTGGGCCTCGCCGGCGTAGATATCGCGATACCACTGCACGGTGGAGCCCAAGCCATCGGACATGGGGACGATCGGCTGGTAGCCGAGCAGCTCGCGGGCTCGGGAGAGGTCGGCGAGGGAGTGGCGGACATCGCCGGCGCGGGCGGGCTGGAAGACGGGTTTGACGTGCGGGACACCCAGATGCTCGGCCATCTGGCGGGCGAGCTGGACGAGCTCGGTGCGTTCACCGGCACCGATGTTGACGACCTCTCCGGAGAAGTGGCGATCGCTGGCCGCGCCGAGGAGGTTGGCGAGCACGGCGTTGGCGACGTAGGTAAAGTCGCGGGATTGCAGGCCGTCGCCGTAGATGATCGGGGACTGCGCGGCCATGAGCTTGCTGGCGAAGACAGGGATGACGCCGGAGTACGGCGAGTCCGCGGGCTGGCGCGGGCCGAAGATGTTGAAGTAGCGGAGCGAGAGCGTGCTGAGCGCGTATGAGCGTGCCCAGGAGAGCATGATGTGCTCACCCGCGAGTTTGCTGGCGGCGTACGGGGAGACGGGCTCGGGGACGTCGGTCTCGATCTTGGGCAGCCGTTCGCTCGCGCCGTAGGCGGAACTGGAGGCGGAATAGATGATGCGCTTCACGCCGGCGCGCCGGGCGATCTCGGCGACACGGAGCGTGCCGACGGCGTTCACGGCGTATGTGCGCTCCGGCTCGGCGATGGAGCGCGGGACGCTGGAGAGCGCGGCGAGATGGAAGACAGTGTCGGCGCGATCGAAGCCGTCCAGCAGCGCGGCATCATCAAGGATCGAGCCGTGTACGAAGCGGACGCGCTCGGGCTCGATATCGATGAGCGAACCGAGGTGGTCGGGGGTGGAGTTGGAGAGATCATCCACGACGCTGATGGTCGCGCCGAGGGAGAGCAGAGCATCGACGAGGTGGCCACCGATGAAGCCCGCGCCGCCGGTGACGCAGACAGAGCGGCCCTCAAAGTGAGGGCGCAGGCGGGAGACCCAGTCTTGAGGAAGTCGTAGCACTGGGGGAGAGGGTATCGGATCCGTGTCTGGGAGGGAAGCGGCGTCACGGCCTCATCTGGCCAGTTGCGGCACACGGTTCGCTCGGCGTCGGTGCCGATCTGATTTGATCTCGGTAGGCGTGAAACAGAGTATCTACTTCGCGGTAGCGCGAGTTGCACGGGGGCGCGGTGGTAGGGCGTTGTTTCAGCAGCCCGTGAACCACGCCGAGAGGAAGTCGAAGATGTCCTGCACGCCAATGCCGCCGCCGTTGATGTCGGCATTGGGCGATCCGGCGAACCACGCGGCGAGGAAGTCGAAGATGTCCTGGACGGTAACGGCTCCGGAGCAGTTGAAGTCCGCGACGCAGAGGCCGACGGTCACAGCGCTCGAGGGAACGCTCTGGCAGCAGTTGCTCACCACGCAGTCATAGCTGCCCAGATCGGCCGCAGTGACGGGGCTGATGAGCAGCGAGCTGCCGGTTGCGCCGGGAATCGCGACCGTGGCCTTGCGCCACTGGTAGTTCAGGAAGCCGCCGGTGGCGGTGACGGAGAGCGTCGCGTTGCCCCCGGAGCAAGCGAGGACGCTGGCGGGCTGAGTGGTGATCGAGACGGTGTCGCACACGCTGAGCGCGGCGGGCGCTGTGGTGTCCGAGCCGCAGATGCCCGTGACCACGCAGTCGTAGTTCGCCGAGTCGGAGGCCGCGGTCACGGGAATGGTGTATGTCGCGGTGGTGGCGGAGGAAATGTTCACGCCGCCCTTGCGCCACTGGTAGGTGCGCCCGGTGCCGACGGAAGTGAAGGAGAATGTTGCGGGCGATCCGGCACAGACGGAGATTGGCGAGGGTTGAGAAGTGACCGCGGCGGCGATGCGAACGGTGAGGTTGGCGGTGTTGGAGACGCGGGTCTGGCAGGGGCTGGTGACGGTGCAGCTGTACCCGCCGGCGTCGAGCTCGGTGACAGGGTTGATCGTCAGCGTGGCGGTTGTCTCGCCGATGATGTCGTCGCCGTTGTGCTGCCACTGGAAGTTGGAGGCTCCGCTGGAAACGACGGTGTACACCACCGACGCTCCGGGGCAGACGGTGGTGAAGGGGGTGGGCTGCACGGTGATGATGATCTGGCCGAAGGTCAGATCAACGGGATTGGTGGTGAGCGAGCCGCAGCCGTTGGCGACCACGCAGGTGTAGGTGCCAGCGTCACCAAAGGCGGCGGAGTTGATGGTGTATGTGGGGGATGTCGCGCCGCCGATGCTCACGGTGTTCCGCTTCCACTGGTAGGTCGGCGCGGAGCCGGTAGCCAGCACGGTGAACGAGAACGTGCCGCCCGCACACGCGCTGCCCGCGACGGGCTGCTGGGTGATCTGCGGAGCGACGCAGTTGGCGGTGATGTTGAACAGGCCGGTTGCGGTGGCGTTGCCGGTCGCGGACCCAGTGCCGTCGGAGTTGGTGACAATGATGTTGTACAGGCCGCCCGCCGCGCCGGCGGAGACGTTGAAGACCAGCCCGGTAATCTGGGTGCCCAGCGCGTTGACCACCGGCGTGCCGGTGACGATGACGCTGCTGCCCGAGAGGGTGATCTGCGAGGCGCTGGTGACGCCCTTGAGGTTCACGCCTGTGATGGTGACCGGGACCACCTGGTTCGAGCCGGAAAAGCCCGGGGTGACGCCGGTGATGGAGGCGACCGCGCCGAAGACCACGAGGTTGATGCTGTCGGTGCTCTGCAACCCGTTGCTGTCGGTGATGCGCAGCTTGATCGGATAGGTGCCGTTGGAGACATACTGCTTGGCGGCGGGCTGCGCCGCGGTGGAGTCGAACGTGCCGCCGAACACACCGTCACCGTCCAAGTCCCAGGAATAGGCCGAAATGCTCGCGCCGTCCTGCGAGTACGAGTTGATGTTGCCCATGAAGAAGCAGTTGGAGTTGGCGGCGACGCGTTTGTTCAAGCCCGCGATCGCGACCGGACCGGCCTTGGAGGTGCCGATGCGAACGGTCATGTCATAGGTCTGCACGAACTGATCGGAGGCGGTGTTCGGCCCCGCGTCCATGACGCGAACCCAGTAGGTGCCCGCGGCCAGCGCGCTGGCGGTAACGGTTTCGGTCACGCCGGCGGTCGCCGAACTGGCGGACTGCACGAGCGTCGCCCCGTTGACGCCGTTGCGCAGCTCGACGGAGAGATTGCCCGCGATGGTGGCATTCACGGCGCCGGTGGTTCCCGAGCAACCGCTGCTCTGCGAGCCCTCCGTGTATGTGCCGCCGGTGGGCGTGGCGGTGATGACGACGTTCTGCGCCGAGTCGATGGTGAACTTGAACCAGTCCTCGCCGCTGAGATTGAAACCGGAGACGCCATTGGTAGAAAGGTTCTTCTCGATGATGGAGCGAGCGATTGGAGTCGTGAGATTGCCGTAGTCGATGGCGGCGGCGCCCGAGTTGTTGCCAGCGTATTTGTCGCCGTAGTTGCGGGCCGCGCCGCGAATCTCGTCGATCTGCACGGCGTCGAAAGCGGTACCCGCGAAGGGCTCCATGAGCTTGGTCTGGTCGCAGGGGACGGAGTGGATGAACGCGAGCCCGTGGCCGTGCTCATGGGAGACGACATTGCGCAGATAGCGGTAGTTGTTGCCCGGGCTGCCCATCGTACTGGTGCCGAACTGGTCGGAGTTGAGGGTCATGTCCGAGCCGCCATTGGGGAAAAAGTTATACGCGAGCACGCCGCCGCCGCCCTGCGGGATGCAGCCGATGCGGATGTCGCCGCGCAAGCTGGAGCGGCCGGTGGCCTGAGTGAACGCGATATTGTCGTCGGCGACTTCCGTGTAGGTCAGGCCATTGAAGCGTCGCCACGAGGCGAGGGCCTGTCGGAGATACTCGCGGCCGCGATCAACGTTGCCGGCCCCGAGCAGGGTGTTGAAACTCGCGGTGAGATTGTTGGGAGCAGCTGCGCCGCTGCCCCAGGCGGTACCATCGATCGGAAATGAGTACGTCAGATTCGCCCGGATCGCACGCCCGGAGCCACCGAAAGAAACCACGCCATTACCTGAAAAGACGGTTGTGTCCACGAAGTATCGGGGCAGGTTGCCGTCCAGCGTCGGCGGCAGGGCGTTGTAACGGGAGATGATCTCGTCGAGCTGCGCCTGCGTGGGATTGCCGATAAAGCACATCGCCAGGCCGCGCTCCTTGGAGAGCCGCTCGATCTCGATCACGGACATCATCTTCGTCATCGACGACGTGCGGCGGCCGGGGGGCGGCGCGGGCGCATCCGCCTCCGTGGAAACGGCGCAGGCCTGAACAGGCAAGGCGACCACAGGGACGCTCGCGCCACGGGCTGACCCGCAGACAGAGACGATTGAACACACCACCGCCGGCCCGATGAGCCGGTAGACGCTGAGATTGCTGAGCATTGGCTTTTCCTACAAAGGCAGAATCAGAGCAGAAACACAGAGCGGGGAGCGAGGGCACCATGCCGCGAATGCCGACATCGACCCGCGCGAACACACTCCATCCGCTGAACAATCATGGCTGGTTCCGAAGTTCAAGCAAGTGGGTGACAGAGCGTCCGAGAACTACGGAAAACCCGCTGGAATCATGCGAAAACTGGCCAGTGCTGGCCGCGCCTGCGCGGGTGAGCAACTCGCAAAGAAGGACGACAGAAAATCGAAGATGTCCTGAACAGTAACCGCACCGTTTCGGTTAGCGTCGGCACGCGGGTCGCTGGCGAAGAAGCCCGCGAGGAAGTCGAAGATGTTCTGGACAGTGGCCGCGCCATTGCAGTTGAAGTCCGAGAGACAGAACTGCACGAACGATGCGCCGTTATTGAGCGCGAGTGTGTACACCCGTGTGCCGCGGCCATTCACCATGCGGAAGCGGTATTTGCGATGTTTGACGTTGCAATGCCGCCAGACTTTGCCGTCGACGAGCACAAAGTCACCGGCGAAGTGATTCTCGCGCCTGAGCATGATGAGACCGCACCGGCGGAAGTGCAGAGGCAGACAATCGCGCTGGCGGTGCTGGTTTGCGTGTGCGTCAACAATGCCGCGCTTCCCACGGCCCGGCGGGCCAGAGTGCCTGAGCTCATACCCTCGACTCTGCAAGAAAAAGGCCCAACCGATCTGGGTTGGGCCTTGAACGCACTTGAATGCTTGAACCGCGACTCTTTACTTGGCCTTGAACGAGCCCTTGAACGCGCTGCAGCCGTCCATGAGCTTCTTCTCCATGTCCTTGTCGATCGCCCGCTTGGTGAGCAGCTCATCGCGGATGGCCTTGCCGGTGCTGCTGAAGTAGTTGAGCAGACCCTTCTCAAAGGCGGGAACATCCTTGGTGTCCACCTCATCCATGAAGCCCTTGCTGGCGGCGAAGATGGAGAGCACCTGATCGATCACCGGCATCGGGACGTACTGCGGCTGCTTGAGCAGCTCGACCATTCGAGCGCCGCGATCCAGCTGCTTCTGCGTCGCCTTGTCCAGTTCGGTGCCGAGCTGGGCGAACGCTTCGAGCTCGCGATAGGCCGCGAGGTCCAGCCGCAGCGAGCCGGCGATCTGCTTCATGGCCTTGATCTGGGCGTTGCCACCCACGCGGCTGACCGAGATACCCACGTTGATGGCGGGGCGCACACCAGCGAAGAAGAGCTCGGGCTCAAGATAGATCTGGCCGTCGGTGATCGAGATCACGTTGGTCGGGATGTACGCGGAAACGTCGCCTTCCTGCGTCTCGATGATCGGCAGCGCGGTGAGCGAGCCGCCGCCGTTCTCCTTGGAGAGCTTGGTGGCGCGCTCCAGCAGGCGGCTGTGCAGATAGAACACGTCGCCGGGATACGCCTCGCGCCCGGGCGGACGACGCAGCAGCAGCGAGAGCTGGCGATACGCCACGGCCTGCTTGGACAAGTCGTCGTAGATGCACAGCGCGTGCTTGGGCATCGGCATGCCATTGGAGAGCTTCGCGCCCTCGTTCTTTCCCTGCCACATGAAATACTCGCCCATGGTGCAGCCGGTGTACGGCGCGACATACTGCATCGGGGCCGGGTCCGAAGACGCGGCGTCCACGATGATCGTGTACTCCATCGCGCCGTTCTTTCGGAGCGTCTCCACCGTTGCGGCGACCGTGGATTCCTTCTGGCCGATGGCGACGTAGATGCAGACCATCGCATCCGGGGTGCCCCAGAACTGCTTCTGATTGATGATCGCGTCGATGGCGACGGCGGTCTTGCCGGTCTTGCGGTCGCCGATGATCAGCTCGCGCTGGCCGCGACCGATGGGGATCATGCTGTCCACGGCCTTGATGCCCGTCTGCATCGGCTCGGTCACCGGCTGACGCTCGGCGATGCCGGGGGCGATGATGTCCACCTTAGAAAAGTGCGCCGAGTTCAGCGCGGGGCCGTTGTCCAGCGGACGCCCCAGCGGATCAACAACGCGACCCAGGAGTTGCTCGCCCACGGGCACGCTCAGCAGCTTGCCGGTGGACTTGACCAGGTCGCCTTCCTTTACGGAGAGGTAGTCTCCATAGATGACCGCGCCGACGGTGTCGAGTTCGAGGTTGAACACCTGCCCGATGACCGTGCCCTTGCCGGTGTGGAACTCGAGCATCTCACCGGCCATGGCCTTCGCCAGGCCATATATGCGGGCGATGCCGTCACCGACCTCAACCACCCGACCAACCTCGCTGATCTCCAGCTCGGCGGCGTACTGGGCGATCTCCTGCCTGATAACGGATGCGATCTCGTCGGTCTTGATCTTCATGGTCGTTCCTGCGTGCGGGTGGCGTGAATCCACCGGGGACCTCGCCCGAAGCGGGCGGATCGGTGGGGAGGCAAGGGTAGGACAACGCTTCGCTGGTTTCACGCGCTCCGGCGTTCGGGCCTGTCGCTCCAAATCCATACCGAATCCAAACGTTGCTGGCAGTGCCGCCTCCGTCTCCGGGCAGGCCCCGCAGCGGGATGGCTATTTGCTCTTCGGGGCATCGCGGGCGGCGAGGCCGTCGATCTCGACTTGGACCCAGGCCTTGGTCGCCACATCCACGCGGATGATCCGGTGGTTGTTGGTGTCTGCGATGAAGAGCCAGTCGCGCACGGGCGGGCCGTTGTCGCGGAGGAGCGAGAGGCCGCCGGGTTCGTCGAGAACGAGGGCGGTGCGTTTGGTCTTTGCATTCGCGCGGCCGACCCCGATCCACGTCGTGCTGGACTCGCCCTTCACATCGATCAGTTTGATCTTGTGGTTGTACGTGTCCGCAACCAAGAGCCGCTCGCCCGCGCTGGCATTCTCTTCTCCCGGCCGCTTGGGCCAGAGCGCGATGCCGAGCGGGTGTTGCAGGCGGGCATCGGGATACGCGCCATCGACATCGCCAAACTGGAAGAGCCCGACGCCGATGATGGTGCGGACCTGATTGCTCTTGAAGTTCAGAGAGCGCACCGCGGAGCATTCCGAGTCCGCGAAGTACAGCCGCGTGCCATCGGAAGAGAGCGCCAGGCCCGAGGGCTGCGCCAGCCGCGCGACTTTGGCGGTGGCATCGACGAGGTCCTCGCCCTGCCCGCCCGCGATCGCGGTGGCGGCGTGCGAGGGCAGCGCGATGCTCCAGAGTTGGTGCGTGCCAGCCATCGCGACATAGATCGCCGAGCCGTCGAAGGTGAGCGCGAGGTCCCACGGGGAGTTCAGCCGCTGGGCCGCGCCGAGCTTGCCGCCCGCGCGGTCGTTGCTGAGCACGCCGTCGCCGACGAGCGTGGTGGTGGTCTTCTTCTTCAGATCGATGGCGCGAATGGCGTGGCTCTTGCTGTCGGCGACATAGAGCACGTTCTTCGCGCGATCGAACGCCATCCCCTGCGGATCGCGGAAACGAGCGGTTTCCTGCGGTCCATCGACCAATCCCGGCTCGCGCGAGCCGTAGACATCGACGAGCGTGCTGCGCCCCTTGTCATCCGGCAGCGTCGCCTGCACGACGCGGTTGTTGGTGGAGTCCGCAACAAACAGAAAGCCCGGAGCATCCGGCGCGGCCGCGACTGCAATCACCTTGCCGGGAAACGCCAGCCCGGTGCTCGCGGGCACATTCGCATCCAGCTTGGGTCTGAACGGAACCGGCGCGAGCGTCCCGCTGGCTTTCGCTTCGGCGAGCGCACGCTCCACCACCGCCGCGAGTGTTTTCGCGGGAGTTTCGCCGCTGGTGATGAAGTCGTTGCCCATCGGCCCGGAGATCGGCACCAGCTTGCCATCCGCGCCGATCACCGCGAAGGAGGGCCATCCCTTCGCGCCGTACTTGCCCCAGATGCCGAACGTCTGATCCACAACCACCGGATGATGGATCGCGTACCGCTGCATCGCGGCACGGATGGCCTTGCGATCACTCTCGTTGTCGAACTTCGCGGAATGCACGCCGATGACGATCACCGGCTGGTCCTTGAACTTCTCTTCGATGGCCGCAAGGTCGGGGAGAATGTGCACGCAGTTGATGCAGCAGTATGTCCAGAAATCCAGCACGACGACGTGGCCCTTGAGTTCATCCGAGAGCCGCAGCGGCGTGTCGGTGTTCAGCCAGCCGAGATTCGGCTCCAGCTCCGCCGCGGTGGGAAAGCCAGGGGGCGTTTTCGTGGCGGCGTTCTCGGACGGAGCGTCCGGAGCCGCAGGGGGATCATCGGGGCTCTTTGACTCCAACTCGCATACGTTCGGGAGCGGGTCGGAAACGCGCGTTTGCGAGTCTCCCACACGTGTTTGCAACTCTCCCACACGTGTTTGCGCGTCTCCCACACGTGTTTGCGAGTCTCCCACGCGCGTTTGCGAGTCTCCCACGCGCGTTTGCGAGTCTCCCACACGTGTTTGCGAGTCTCCCACACGTGTTTGCGAGTCTCCCACACGTGTTTGCGAGTCTCCCACACGTGTTTGCGAGTCTCCCACACGTGTTTGCAACTCTCCCACGCGCGTTTGCGAGTTTCCACTGTCTCTTTGCGGTGCGGCGCTGCAAAAATGCGTCATTCTGCTCGGGGTTTGTCCTGTCGCGTCCTTTGTTGCGACCTGATAACCGGACGCGGCCAGCACTCCGTCGGACGACAGCGCCGAGTTCTCGCTCGTTGCCAGCACGCCGCAGGCGACCCGGCACTCCGCGCCGCAGGCCGCCGGGAGGGAAACGCCGCCCCTCCCTCCTCCCCCGCTCCGCATGAGTCCCAGAGCCGGGGCGATCACCCCCGCCAGCAGCAGCGCGGCGGGAAGCAGCGTGGCACGGATCGGGCGGTGCAGCGACGGGTGGGACATGCCGCATGGTAGTGGCATGGGCGTGCCGGCTTGATTCGGGGGTGGGGGGTGGATGGCACTGGCAGCGTGCAAGAGCCCCGTTCACCGCACGATCAACACCCCGTGCGGGCCTTTGCCCACGCCGACGAAGAAGTTCGCGGGAATGAGCGTCGGTGCCGAGGAATGCCCACTCTTCACGCGCCAGAAGCCGACCTCGCCATCCACCGCTCCAGCATCAAAGGAGCGGAACTGGGTGACGCAGAGGTAGTTGTCCTTGGCGTCAAAGCAGATGCCCGCGGGCATGGCGTTGATCGGATACTCGTTGATGGTGGTGAGCGTGCCGTCCTTGGCGATCAGCACCAGCGAGATCGAGCCGCCGCGATTCTGCTGATCCACGCGCGGGTCGTTGTCGGGCAGATACGAACGCTGCAAGTTCGACGTCGCGATCATCGTGCCCGCCGCGTTGATCGCCATGCCGATCGGGCTGACGCCGACGTTCACCGTCGAGATCACCATGTGCTGGGCCGGGCCGCCCTCGGCCGAGTCCAGCCCCGCGGGCATGTCGCCCAGACGGATGGAAACCAGTTTGCCCTCGGGCGCGCCGACGTTGTATCCCGCGACATCCGCGCCCCATTGCAAATCATTCACCACGAAGTTGCGTCCGTCCGGCGTGAACGCGCCCGCGAACGGAGACTTGCCGACCTTCACCGGCGGGCCCCACGGCGCGACCTGCAACTCATCACCACTCCGGCGGAAGCGATAGAAGACCACCTCGCCCCGGTCCTGAAGCGTGACAGCAATCGCCTGACCACCCGGGTGCCACGCGATGCTGGTTGGCTTGGCCTCGTCATTGTCCAGCCCCAGCAGCGGCCACGCGGCGGGATCGCCCGTGAACACGCCGCTCTTGAACGGCTGGATCACGATCTGCTTGCGGGCCTCCTGCGAGATCACCGCCACCAGATCGCCATCGGGATGGATCGCCACCGCGATCGGTTCCTTGCTGACCTCGGAGACCGCCGAGATGGTCGGCTTCATCGGATCGGTGAGATCCAGCGCGGTGAGCTTGCTGCCAATCGGCAGATCGTCCACGGTCTTGGCGTCCGGCCCTGCGGGGCCGCGATACTCGACGACGAAGGCGTACTTCCCGTCGCGCGTCACCGCGAGGCAGGTCGGCGGGCAGAGCGCGGAGTTGGAGACATCCACCTGCGCGTACTGCGTCGTCGGCTCGGTGATCGGCATCGTCACCAGCGTCAGCGTGTCGTGCAGCGCGGGGTCGCGCTCGCCGAGTTCTTTGTTCGCCAGCGTGGACGCGGCCATATCCGCGTCACCCACCGTCAGCAGGAAACGCCCGGAGACATCGCCGGGCTTACCGGGGCCGTTCACCTCGCAGCCGACAAGTCCGGCGGAGGCGATGAACGCACCGATGAGCAGCCCAGCGGTGCGGGTCGCGGTCAAAGTCAAGGGGCGCATCGTCCGGTGGCGCATGGGGTCGATCTCCAGATCGAAGGAGCACGCGGGAGAAACCGCGCGCGAGAAAAAACGCGGTGAGGTGCGTCCGTGCGTCCAAGAGTTCGTCCCGTCCTTGGGACAATGGCCATGCTATCAGGTTCGCGGCGGAATGCTCACCGTCGCGCCCGGCGGCGTGAGCACAACCGACAGCTTGTCCATGGCGCGGAGCGCAGCAAGTGCTGCGGCGAGGTCCTTTGGGAGCGGCGCTTGAAACGACAGCTGCCGACCGTCCGCGGGATGCTTGAAGGAGAGCGTCGCCGCGTGCAGCGCGACGCGGCCGACCAGATACGGGATGGTCCGCTCCTCCGAACCGGGCGTCCGATCCATATCGCTTGACACCCGCTGCTCTTTCTCAATCCATGTGAGCGGCCGCCCGCCATACATGTCATCGCCCACGATCGGATACCCACGATGCGTGAGATGCACGCGAATCTGATGCGTGCGCCCGCTCTTGAGTTCAAGTTCAACCAGCGAATACCCCTCACGCGCCCGTGCCTCCCCCACTGTCGCCGGCCCCCGCTCCGTGGCACGGGCGTCCCGCCCGTGTTCTTCACTGGACACATCAACATCCTGATCCCACCCCAGCTTCGGCCTGGGCGTCGCCGCCTCCACCACCGCCTGCCCCGCCGGCGAGCGAAACACCTCACGCACCCGCGCGATCGTGAGTGACCGCTTTCCCAGCGCATCATGACGCACCACGTTCTTCTCGCGGTATCCCTTTTCCTTGGATTTGTGCGGCCCAATCGGCAGATCAATCAGATCAATCGGCGGCTCGTACTGGCCGTGGACCAGCGCGAGATATCGCTTGTCAACCGTTCGCCGCTCGAACTGCTGCCCGATCCGCCAGTGCGCCTCATCGCTCTTGGCAAAGACGATCAGCCCGGAAGTCTGTCGATCCAGCCGATGCACCACGCCCGGGCGCGCGAACTCCTTCCCAACTGCTGACAACGCGCCCCCCGAGCGATTCTGAAAGTGGAACGCCAGGGCATGGATCATCGTCCCCTTGTTGTGCGCCCGCGCGGGGTGGACGATGATGTCCGGCGACTTGTTGATGATGATGAGATGCTCATCCTCATACAGCACATCCAGCGGGATGTCCTCGGGCTGCAGCTCCGCTGGCGGCGGCGGTGGAACGTACACCTCAACCCGGTCGCCGCTGCGCAGCTTGGTTGAGGACTTGCACTTCCCGCCGTTCACGGTCACGCCGCCCTCGTCGATCAGCCGCTGCAACTGCGTGCGGCTCATGAACGGGATGCGAATCGTGAGATACTTGTCCACCCGCTTGTCCAGATCGCGCTGCAGCACGAAGACGACGCGGTTGGGCGCATCATCATCCGGACCCGCGGGCACAACCAGATCGCCCTCGGCCGCGCCCACCAACGGCGCGGCGGCGTCATCACCATCGACTGCTGCGGCGGCGGCTTGCGATTCCTGAATCCGCTTGAGCAGCGCGCCCTGGTCCACCTCGCCGCCTTGTTGCATCACCTTCGACGAACGGAACGTGTCCGCGCCGCTGCGCGATGGATGACGGATCGAGCCGTGGCCGGAGGATTGGCCTGGGTCACGCTCGGGCATGGTGCATCTCGGCAATCACGAGCAACTTCAAGGCGTCGCGGGCTTCGGGTCCGAAGCGGGAGCCGGAGCCGGTGCTGGCGTGGGGGTCGGCGTCGGCGTCGGATTCACCGCCGGTGCATTCACGGGCGGCGCGATGGGCGTGAGATTCAGCGATCCACCGTTGGGCAGCGTGATCGGCGTGGTGCCAGCGGGCGACGCGGGGGCCGCAGGCGTCGCCGGGCCGGGAATGATCTGGCCGCCGGGGCCGATGGTGATGGTCTGGCCATCGACCGTCTTGGCCGTCATGCCGCCCATGGGAGCGGAAACAGGAGCGACCGCGCCGGGCAGGTCGGCCATCGCGTACAGCTTGGGAGCTTCCTTCAGTGAGTCCACCGAGTCCATGCGCTTCTTGATCATGGCCTCGAGCTTCTCGAACTTGTGCGCGTTCGCCTTGGCGATTGCCTGCTGGTAGTACGACTTGGCCTTGTCGAGTTCGGCGCGATCCTCGGAGATGGACGCCAGCCCGCTGAGAGCGCCGATCGCCAGCAGCGACTGACCCTCGGTCTGGTTCGCCTGCGTCACGACATTCTGATACAGCCGCTCCGCCTCGGCGAGTTCCTTCTTCTGCTCATCGGCGGTCAGGAAGGGCTTGTCGTCGGCGAGCTTGTTGGTGTCCACCTGCGGCTGGGCGGCGGTGGGAACATTGAACTTCGCGCCGATGGGCACGCCAGTGCGGGCCGCGCTCATGTGCAGGTCCGCGGCGTACAGGTTCGCTTCGATCGCGACAGTCGTGCCGGTGTAGTCACGGGCGACGGACTCCAGATTCGTCGGGCTGGCTGAGGTCGCGGCCGCGCTGAGCTCAACGAACGCGCTGTCGTTCTTCTTGGCGGTGAACTCTTCCCACTTGTGATATCCGAAGTAGGCCAGCACGAGCACGGCGAGGGCCGTGACCAGGTGCGGCCCCCACTTCTTGATCATGTCGATGAACTCGGTGTTGAGCCGGCCTTCCGTAAGCCCTGCGCCCTCACGAATCTTTGTCTGCCGTTCTTCCATCGCCATGGGGAGTGCCTCGGTGTGACGCCCGGATCGGGCGCGGGAGGAATGGTAGGGGCTTCCGGATCGCCGGGCGGCCCTCCTGCCGAGGACTTTCATCGGCCGTACGGCTCACCGAAATGCCCACGCCCTGGGGTCCGCCAGCAATCGGGGAGGGATGAGGGCATCGCGGATGGCTGCCACCAGCAGGTCCACTCCTGTGTTATTCCGCACGCTCACGGCCACGGTCGCGTTGGAAATGGCCGGGCCGAGGTCGGAACGGAGCAGCACGCGGAGCGTGGCGGGCGCGTTCATCGGTGGCGTAAGAAAGGTTGTCGTCGGATCGGCGCAGAGCAGCAGCAGATCAGCGGACGCGGCGACCTCCATCGCGATGTTCTGAGCATCGCGGTCCAGCGCATCCTGCTCCGGCGAGTCTGTCGCTCGCAGCGGGCCGATGCCGGGGGTGTCGATGTAGTTCACCACCAAGCCCGCGAGATTGAGCGCGACGCCGACGTGGTCGCGGGTTGTGCCGGGGACATCCGCCACGATCGAGACGCTCCGCCCCGCGAGGGCGTTGAGCACGCTGGACTTCCCGATGTTCGGCGGGCCGAGGGCGACGATCCGCGGCGGATCAACTAGGAAGTTCAGCCGCACCGAGTCCTCGGGTGGGAGCACCAGCGACTCCTCGCGCTCCGCGAGCGACCAGCGGCGCGGCTGGTCCAGCAGCAGGTTGATCGCCAGCGGGCTCTGGGCGCGGCGGAGGGCGTCGAGCATTCTCGCTTCGATGTCGGTCGCGGCTTCGGGGAAGCGTTGCGTGGGCGTTCGCTCTTGGTTGCGCGTCAGTCCGGCGGCATCCAGCGCGGCGATCACCCGCCGCGCGATCGCCGGGCCGGCGTGCGGGAAGATCATCGCGTGCGCTGGCGAGAGCATCGCAAGCACGATCGAGTCCACATCGGGCCAAACGCGCAGCCGCGCGGCACCGACATCCACGGGCGGAATACGCAGCCGGTCCAGTGCCGCCGCGACATCGCCACCGATCTCCACCACGCCGATCGCGCCGGTGTGGGTCGTGGTGGAAGTTGCCAGGGCGTACCAGCAGTTCATGGTCTTGGGTGGCCTCTTGGGTGGCCTCTTGGGTGGCCTCTTGGGTGGCCTCTTGGGTGGCCTCTTGGGTGGCCTCTTGGGTGGCCTCTTGGGTGGCCCGCCGCTCCGCGGCGGTCCCCCTGAGCATAAGAAATTGGGATGGAACTGGGAGAGGGAGAGCAAGAGGAAGACCGCCGCGGAGCGGCGGGCCACCCAGCCGGCCACCCAGCCGGCCACCCATCACATCTCTTCAATCCGCTCATCGATCTTCTCCAGCCGCTGCACGGCCTCGAGCATCCCGACCAGCGTGAGGTCGGGGACGATCGTCTCCACCAGCGGGTCGCCCTCAAAGAGCAGCGGGGCATCGCCGCCGGTGGCGACGACGCGCGGATACGCCTTGTAAAACGCGGCGTAGCGATCGATGAGATGATGCACCAGCCCGCGCACCGCGCTGGCGACGCCCAGCGCAATCGCGTGCGCCGTGTCCTTGCCGAAGGGCGGGATCGCATCGTCCGACTCGGAGTCCGTCTGCGGCGGCAGCATCTCGCGCGAGATCGTCACCAGCGGCAGCGCGGCGGTCTGCTCGTGCAGCGCCCGCAGCATCATCTGCACGCCCGGGGCGATCGCGCCGCCGTGAAACGTCCCCTGGCCATCCACGAAGTCCACCGTCACCGCCGTCCCCGCGTCGATCACGATGCACGCCTGCGTGGATCGCGCGAACGCGCCGAGCGCATCCAGCAGCCGGTCCTGCCCGACGGTGCTGGCATCATTCAGAGAGTGCAGAATCGGAATCTGCAAGTCGCGCCCGAACCGCATCACCTTCACGTCAGCACGATGCAGCGCGTTCTCGATCTGCTCCGCCGCCGGATGGTTCACGCTCGCGATGATCGCCGTCGGCTCGCCCTCCTGCTTCCCCGCTTGCTCCGCAATCGCCGCCGCAATCGCCCCCGCGTCGTCGTTCACCAGCACTTGCGAGGGTTCAAGCCGCCCGCCCGCCCCGCTCCCATATTCAGCAATCACAGAAGCAAACCGCGTGCGGGTGTTGCCGACGGAGACGAGGACGAGGGAAGTAGAGGCGCTAGACATGCGGGGAGAGTAAGCCGTCTTTCGCACGAAGGCCCGAATAACATGCCGCTCCGATGTTGCACTCGTAGCCCGCACGCCTGAGCGGCTTCGCGACCGCGCCGCCCGCACATTCCTCGCAGGCGACACATCTTCCGCGTTTCTCGGACGCGTTCTCGCGCGTGCGCCTCGCGCGACGTCCGAGAATGGCCACGCAAACTCTTTGTTTACTCGACCAAACTCTTTGTTTACTCGACCAAACTCTTTGTTTGCTCGACCAAACTCTTTGTTTGCTCGATGAGACAGTGAGTTTGCTCGAGCAAACTCTTTGCGAGCTCGAACAAACTCCGTGTTTGCTCGACAAGACTCCTTGTTTACTCGAACAAACTCTCTGCCTGCTCGATCAAACTCGGAGCGTGCTCGACACCAATTACACACCGCACTCCGGACACACCGCGCCGGGCGCGAGGCCGGTGCGGTCGTAGTGGCACTTCGGACATTTGCCCATGCGCTCGCGCCGCCAGGCGAGCAGGTCCAGACGCCAAGCGAGGGCGGTGATGAGAAGCGACGAGAGCATCGGCAGCCAGAGCGGGACAAACAACTGCCACACGGTCGGGCCAGAGTCATCGGCAAACCGAATCCACCACCCAAAGTTCTTTAGAGACGAGCCTTCGATGCTGAGTCCCGCGTCGCTCGCGGGCACCGGGTAGTCCTGCGTGCCGACGATCAAAGTCCCCATGGCGATCGCGGCGCAATCGCCACCCTTGCTCCACCACCAGACACCCCACCACCCGCTCCCGATCCACACCACCACCAGCAGCACCGTCACCACCGCCCCGCCCCACTTGATCGTCTTGCGGATTCTGGGGTGCGGCTTCATCATTGCATTCTACTCAATCCCGCCCCCGCTCCCCCGTCTTTCTCCGTGATCCCTCCGTGGTCACCGTGGTCTCCGTGTTTCACACTCTGAAGATTGAAACACGGAGGCGGGGGGGCACGGTGTACACGGAGGAGGAACGGAGAGAGAAACGGATGTGCGGGGAATCTTGTCGGAGGTTCTTCTTATTCCCCCGCATCTCCCTTTGCGATCTCCGCGCCTCCGCGAGAGTCCGGGCTTTCTCCGTGCCCTCTGTGTTGCCTCCGAGCCCTCTGTGGACGGATTTCCGCCTTTGCTTCGCTCGCTTGCGCTCGCGGTACTGTTCCGCCCATCCGACATCCGACATCGCACATCCGACATGAACCCCCTCGCTGGCGCGTCGGGCTCGTACTATGGCCTCATGGCCCGATGTCGCGTCGATCAATCCATCAAGCGTGTTGAGATGTCCGGGTTCGCCTTCCCGCTGGGGGTGTACCCGGTCGAACCGATCGAGCCGCCCCCCCCCCCACGCGGCGGCTACACCACGGCGTTCGAGCCGGCGGATGATGGGAGCGATCCCGTTGGGGGGGCCAGCAGTGCGTCGTCGGAGAGCGGCGGCGGGGGCGAGTGGGAGGAGTGGCCGGACCGGTACGTCTTCGACATTCTCGTTCCCGCGGCCCGCGTCGAGCCGCTCTGCCGGTCGCTGCTCTCGCTGCTGCCGGGGCGGGTCTATCCGATCCTGGACTTTCTGGGCCAGGACGAGTGGCGCGAGGTGGACCCGTACGTTGCCTACGACCTGCTGGGCATGGACCGCTTCATGGACACGCTGCGGCGGTTCCGCGGCTTCTTCTATGAGGATGGGCTCGTCGGCTTCGGGGCCATGAGCGAAGAGCCGTTCCTCTATGTGTTCGTCGATGAGCACAAGGTGGTCACGGTGCGGGCCGAGGCGGAGCTGAAAGAGAAAGTCGAGAAGGTGCTCGCGGCGTTTGATCTCGAACTGCTCGACGAACTCGCCAGCGCGGACTCGGTGACGCACGAGCATCGGTCGGTGCTGGAAGCGCCCAGTGACCGGCCGGACCTGTTTGTCGGCGACGAGATCGTCGAGCTGCTGCGCGACGAATGGCGGCTGGTGCTGAATATTGATCCCGAATCCAATATTGATGAGGACGGCAAGGAACTGGGCGTGACCGGCTGGCGGTGCATTCTGCGGTATGACCCGCCTCTGCCCGATGCGATCGATGAGAAGTCCGTAGAAAAGGATGAGGAGGACGCAAGCGACAAAGCTTCCCCCGCCGAGCAAGCCAAAGACAAATCCCCTGTTGCGGGGGAAGATGCCGACGCCAAACTGCCGGTCTCTCGATATGCCGAGATTTATTTGACGGCCGAGTCGCTGCACCAGGCGACCGACATGGCGCTCGAAGCGCTCGAGAAACTGCTGGATGAAGAGGGGATCACCGTCGATCCGGAGACCACACCGGAGCCCATGATGGTGGCCAGCGATCGCTGGAACGCCGAGGATTTCGCCAAGATTGTGGAGCAATCCACCAAGCAGAAACCTGAAATGACAGATTCCGCAGTGCATCAGGCGACTTGGCTGAACTGAAACGATCCCCACAACCGACAGCCCCCGGATTCAGAGTCGGGGGTCGCGGCATGTCACACTTTGTTGCTTTTCTGCGGGAGCGACGCGAATTGTCGGCATCGGGAGGAACCCGGTGGCCTGCTGTGCGCACAGCCGGGGACCGTCGCCGCGGCGTTCTGGGTGAAGAACGTGAAGAAGTTGTCCAAGCCGGTTTGCGTTTGGGCCTCAGCCGCAGTATCTTCACCACCCCTTGCCGCGAGAAGCGCGCGAAGGGTGCGCCTCGGTCCCCCAAGGGACGCATTGTGCATCGGCCGAATACGCCGCTACACAACTGCGAACAGCCCCCAGGGAACCCAGGCGCGGCAACCTGCGAAACTCAACGACTCGCTTGAGCAGGACTCGTACTAGATCAAGCGGGCTCGACTTGGAGAAGTTTGACATGCGGATCGATCGCAACCGTTGGAACCACCGTACCTTGGCCGCCGCTCTCGTGCTCGGAGCGCCCGCGCTCCTCAGCCCCAGTGCCGCTCTCGCACAGTCCGCAGGGACAACCAGCCCCACGCGCCCCGTCGCGCAAGCGGATGCCCAGCCCGGCGTCGCCGCGATGACGCAGGCGAAGTCGCTGCTGGACGAGGGCAAACTCGTCGAAGCGAAGGCCACGCTGGATCGGCTGCTCCGCTCCAATGACGCCGACCACCTCAGCGGCGATCAGCAGTCCAAACTGCAAACGCTCGTGAAGAGCGTCAACGACCGCGTCATGCGTGCGGACCCGATGGAGGTCTCGCTGCAGAAGGCGGAACTCGCCATCGCTACCGGCGAACTGACCGACGCGCAGCGTCAGGCCAAGGCCGTGATGGGGCGCGCCGCCGCCAGCCCGATGCAGAAGGAGCGTGCCGAGGAAATCCTCGCCGCCGTCGGTAAGCGTCAGAGCGAGATCGCTCCGATGATCGCGGGGCGCGTCGAGCAGGCCCAGCAGGACTTCGCCTCCAAGAACTACGCCGCGTCCAAGGCCGCGATTCTGGAGATTCAGCGTTCGGGCGTGAAACTCTCCGCGGATCAGGCCGCGTCGCTGGAGCGTTCCAAGATCGCGATCCTTGATCTGGAATCCACCACCGGACGCGAGTTCCCGATCGCCGACGGCGTCGGCTTCGGCGACACCCGCCAGCCCGGCACCGTCCGCCGCCCCGGCACCAACAATCCTCCGGAGCCGGGCCGCCCCGAGCCGCTCCCGCCCGCGCTGGCCGGCGATCAGCCGCCCGCCCCCCCTACTCCCCCCGCTGATCCCGCACCCGTTGCGCCCCCGGCCCCCGTTGATACCCAGCCGTCCACGCCGCCTCCCGCGCCGATGAATCCCGTCATGTCTTCCCCCTCCGGGCAGACGGACATTGTTTCCGAGGCGATGCGTTTGCAGGCCAAGCAGGTGATCGCCGAGGGCGACGCCGCGTATGAGCAGGCCCGCTACACCGCCGCAGCCGACAAATACTCCCTTGCATTGGCCGCGTACCGCGCGTATATCGAAGCCCCCGAAGCCGATCGCGTGCAGAAGCGTCTGGACGAGGCGCGGCTGAAGGCCGGCTCCGGTTCCGGCGGTTCCATCGCCGCGGCCGCCGTCGCCAGCGACGGGGTGATCCGCTCCCGCGCCCAGAGCGAGTTTGATGATTCGGTGCGTCAGGCCGAGAGTTTCCTGAGCAAGGGCCAGCCCGAAGAGGCCCGCAACCAGATGGCCAATGCCCGGCTCTCCGTCTCCCGCGCCCGGGGTGTGTTCAATGATTCCGAGTACGCGGGGTTCCAGACGCGACTGGCAACGCTGCAGGCGACGATCGAGAAGAAGACCGACGCGATTCGCGAGAACGAACGCGTGTCCCGCGAGAAGACCCAGACCGCCGCGGAGCAGGCCCGCCAGGGCAAGCAGCAGTCCGAGCGCACCGGCAAGATCAACGCGAACATCGATCGCATCCGCGCCCTGCAGAAAGAGCAGAAGTACGAGGAAGCGCTGCAGATCATCGATCAGACGCTCTTCATGGATCCCAACGACCCGACCGCGCTGCTGCTCCGCTCGCTGATCGAGGACATGTGGGCGGACAAGAAGTTCCAGGCAACCCAGATCCGGAAATATCGCAACCACGTCAAGCAGGGCGAGGACAATCAGGAAGCGATGATCCCCCCCAGCAATCTGATGGACTATCCGCAGGACTGGCCCAACAAGTCCTATCTCCGCGGCGAGCTTTCCGCCTACGCCGAGACTCCAGAGAATCGCGCCGTGCTGGCTCGCGTTGCCTCTCCCGCCAACAAGATCGCGGTGGACTTCACGGACAACCGCTTCGAGGACGTGATGAAGTTCATCTCGAACATCACGCAGATCACCGTCGATCCGGATTGGGAATCCCTCGCCGCCATCGGCGTTGAGAAGGACACCCCGGTCACGCTCAAGCTGCAGGCGAAGCTGTCAATCCAAGCCGCGCTGGAGCGCGTGCTGGCCAAGGTTTCCAAGGACCAGTTCACCCGCGCCGGCTGGGCCGTCTCCGACGGCATTATCAATGTTGGCTCCGAGGAATCTCTGCGCAAGCACAAGGTGCTGGTGATCTACAACATCCAAGACCTGCTCTTCCAGATCCCCAACTACCGCACCGTGCCGCAGATTGATCTGAACAACGTGCTGCAATCCAGCGGTGGCGGCGGCCAAAGCCCGTTCAACCAGGGCAACGACCAGCAGCAGAACCAGCAGGACGATCCGGCGGTGCGAGAGCGTCGCATTCGCCAGATCATCGACATCATCTACGCCAACGTGGACTTCGAGGGTTGGAAGGACAATGGCGGCGAGACCGGCTCGCTACAAGAGCTCAACGGCTCGCTCATCATCACCAACACGCCCAAGAACCACCGCGAGATCGTCGGGCTGCTCTCCAAGCTCCGCGAGATCCGCAACATGCAGATCAACGTCGAGACCAAGTTCCTGCTGGTGAACCAGCGCTGGTTCGAGCAGATCGGCTTTGATGTGGACATTGTCTTCAACGCCAACTCCTCGCAGGTCAGAAACTCGCGCACCGGCACCGGCGTGAACAACCAGCCGATCGACTTCTTCAACTTCGGTCCTCTCGCGACTACCCCCGGCCTGCAGCGCACCGTCGGCGGCCAGTCCATCACGGTCCCGAACCAGATCTCGCCCATCGGTACCCTCGGCAACTCCTTCGGCCTGACGCAGGCACTTGCCGAGGGCGACTTCGCCTCCAGCGTTCTCAAGCAGGCCCCCGCGCTGGGCATCGCCGGACAGTTCCTGGATGACATCCAGGTGAACTTCCTGATCGTCGCCACCCAGGCCGACAAACGCTCCGTGCGGCTCACCGCCCCCCGGCTCACCTTCACGAATGGCCAGACCGCGAATATCTACGTCGCGACCCAGCAGGCCTTCGTCTCTCAGCTCACACCCATCGTCGGTAACTCGGCCGTCGGCTTCAACCCGCAAACCGCCGTGCTCTCCGAGGGCGTCACGATGCTCATCGAGGGCGTAATCTCTTCGGATCGGCGCTATGTCACGCTCAACATCGACTCGGGCGTCTCCCGCATCGACTCGATCCGGCAGTCCCCCGTCACCGCCATCGCCGGCGGCCAGCTCGTGAACTCCGGCTCCACGCAGTCCTTCCTCGAACTGCCGCAGGTCACCGTCACCCGCGTCCGCACCACGGCAACCATCCCCGACGAGGGCACCCTGCTGCTGGGCGGCCAGCGCCTCATTACCGAGGTTGAGGTCGAGACCGGCGTGCCCGTGCTTTCCAAGATTCCGATCCTCAACCGCTTCTTCACCAACCGCATCGAGACCAAGGAGGAGCAGTCCCTGCTCATCCTCTGCAAACCCACCATCCTCATCCAGACCGAGGAAGAGGAGAAGCAGTTCCCCGGCGTGAACGACCAGATTCGTTCCGGCCTTGGCCTGCGCTGATCCCGCTGCGGCGGCGCGAGGCACGCTGCTGTCCTGTGCTTGATCATGCCGCATCGTGCCGCTGGTGCGCCAAGAAACGGGTGCGGGGTTCTGCCGCGAGCCCCCGCACCAGCGGATGAACCTGGATTTTTCCGTCTGCGCAGTGAGCTGCGCCCATGCGTCAAAGAGCGAGATACGGCTTGACGCGGTTGTTCTTCCCGCCGATTCTACAAACACTAAGAAGACTACGGGCGAACTGATGCGCGCCGATGGGCACTTCCCGCAATGATGCCTTGATGGCGACAACGCAGGGACCAAAGCACCTGTGCTGCCCGGAAACAAAACGGCACTGATACTACTTCGTTCCGTTTCGCGGTGTGACCGTCTTGGAAGGTTGGCCGGCGAGGAAGCGAATCGACTGCACGGCCGGTTGGGCCTCGGGCGTGGTCATCCACCCCCACAGCAGCGGAGAGCCGTGCGCAACCGCGCCAGAGAGCGGGGGATGGAAGTGGAAGGCCAACGGGATCATCGAGTCGGTCTGGTCACTGGAGCCGAAATATTTCCAGGGGCGGTCCAGCGGCGGGGCCTTGTTCGAGGTCTTGCGCTGCCGTGCCACGTCCACCGGAATCCAGAGGCGGGTGGGAAAGCCGTTGGCTGCTAGAACCGTTTCGTCCTCCACGCAGAACTCCACCCATGTGTGCACCGCGCCTTCTCCGTTGTGGACCAGCCCGGCAGTCTGGGGATCGCTCTCGGAGACGTCGAATCCGATGATGATTCGCGCTGGCAGCCCCGCCGCTCGATACAACGCGCAGAGCAGGGCCGCGATGTCGTGCTCGCTTCCACGGGAGTCCTTGAGTACCGTGTCATGTCCCTTGAGCGCGAATCCCTGCAATAGCCCAGTTTGAGAACTCACGAGCCCATCGCCGGAGGGCTGGATGCCCTCGAGAACTTTCGACGCGAGGAACTTGGCCAGTTGCACGGGCGGGATGCTCTGCGGTGGTTTGCCTTCACACCACTTGCTGAGGGCCTCTCGCACCGAGGCCAGCCCCGGCTCGATCCCCAGCTGCGCGTCCCAGGCCGATCGCGCGTCGGCGGACCACTTGTTAGCGGTTGGCCAGACCGCCTTGTTGGCGGCGGCCTCGTCGAAGACGATCTCCCAGCACGTTTGCAGGGTCTCAAACTCCAGGTCAATCGCCCGGCCCTTGAAAGTGGTCAGGTCCCAGCGGCCGTACTTCGCGCCGCACGGAAGGTCCGGGATCCATGTCGGTTTAGCTTGGAAGCTCGTGCCGTCCATGCGGATGCGGCCTGTAACCCCCCGATCGGGCATCTCGCTGCCCGCGGTCGATGGCGGAACAGGAAAGACGATCGCGGCGGTCTCGAAGTTGAACGGGATGATCGTGACCGGGGACTGGCCCGGGGTGCCAGCCCCGGGCCCCTTGGTTGGAGATCCAACATTCGTGCTTTGGTACGAGTCAAGGTGGATAAACGTCTGGAGCTTCCACTCGGTGGGGTTGCGGCGCTGGATCACGCGCTCGAGGAACGATTTACCCGCGACCGCGACCGGTGCCTTGCCCGAGGGGCGCGCCGCTGGGCGTCCCCCGCTCGACGGTTGGGCCGGGGCGGTACCGGCCAAGCACACGCCTAATAGGGTCAACCCGCCGATTGCGGTTCTGCGGTACCAGACCCAGCGATGGACTGGGGCGTTGCGGGTGGTCAATGTACGGGATCGCAAATGGCTCATGGCGTGCTCCGGTTGGGGACGGGCCGTGGAAACGTCCGTGCTGATTGTACGAAAGGTTCCGGTGCGGCGTTGCTGGTCGTAAAGTACGCATAGACTTAGAATCCACCCCCGGAGAAACGCCCAATGCCCCCCAGCGGTGCCTCACGACTTCGCGTCAAACAGAACAACGGGATCACTCAGGTCGAGTTCATCGACCGGAACATCCTCGACGAGGCCAATATCCACCAGATCGGCGAGGAGATCACCGGGCTGGTGGACGCCTCTCCCGCGCCCAAGCTGCTTATCAGCTTTGCGAACGTGGACCACCTCTCCTCGGCCGCGCTTGGAACTCTTATCACGGTCAATAACCGCATCAAGGGTCGCAAGGGCCAGCTGCGGCTGGCCAACATCGACCCGCAGATCGGCGAGGTCTTCAAGATCACCAAGCTGGACAAGCTGTTCCAGATTCACGATACCACCGATTCCGCCATCGGCAGCTTCACCTGATCGTCCACGCCTGCTGCGCCCCAGAGGCCATCCTGCGATGCACGCATCACCAACCGCCCAACCCGAGAAGCATGTGCTCGCGCTCGTCAACACCCGCGAGGACATCGAGCGCGCCGAGAACACGCTGATGGACGGTCTGACTCGCTTCGGCTACTCCGACGCCGCCCGCTTCGCCGTGCGACTCGCACTGGAAGAGGGCCTCGTCAACGCCTTCCGCCACGGCCACAAGCACCTCCCCCCCACCACACCCATCCGCTTCGAGTTCATCATCACCGCCGAAACAGTGACGCTCGACATCGAAGACCAGGGTCCCGGATTCGATCCCGCCAAGGTCAAAGACCCCACCCTGGAAGAAAATCTTGAAATCCCCACCGGGCGTGGCCTGCTGCTGATGCGGGCCTATATGGCCAGCGTGGACTATCTGGGACGTGGCAATCGGGTGCGGATGGTGTTCAGGCCCAAGCCGGCCGCCTGAGAGCGGCGTGGCCCCTACTATTCCTACGATACCGGCTATCATGGAATGATTCTAAAAATCATTCAGTTTCGTTCGTTGCATTTTCGCGTGGCCTCCCGGCCCGCTTGTCTGGAAGGACACCACCATGACCGTCAAGACCCCCGTTTACATGGACCACGCGGCGACCACGCCTTGCGATCCGCGCGTGGTCGAGGCGATGCTCCCGTACTTCACCAAAACCTTCGGCAACACCGGCAGCCGCAACCACTCGTTTGGCTGGGCCGCTGAAGAGGGTGTGGACAAGGCCCGCGAGCAGGTCGCCGCGCTGATCGGTGCCAGCGACAAGGAAATCATCTTCACCTCAGGATCCACCGAGAGCAACAACCTCGCCATCAAGGGCGCGGCGGAGATGTACGAGAAGGCCGCCGCTGGCTCACCCAATCGTGGCCACATCATCACCTGCATCATCGAGCACAAGGCGGTGCTCGATCCGTGCAAGCGGCTGGCGAAGGAAGGATTTGACGTCACGTTCCTGGAGCCCGCACGCGATGGTGTGATTACCGCCGCGCAAGTGCGGGCCGCGATGCGTCCGGACACCATCCTGGTCACGCTGATGTGGGCGAACAACGAGATCGGCACAATCAGCGAGATTCCGGAGATCGGCAAGCTCTGCCACGAGAAGGACGTGATCTTCCATACCGACGCGACGCAGTGGGTCGGCAAGATGCCGACCAATGTCGAGCGCGACAACGTGGACCTGATGTCTTTCAGCGGGCACAAGTTGTACGGCCCGAAGGGCGTGGGCGCGCTGTACGTTCGCCGCAAGAAGCCGCGCGTGCGGCTGGTGTCGCAAGTAGATGGCGGCGGGCAGGAGCGCGGCATGCGCTCGGGCACGCTGAACGTTTCCGGCATCGTCGGCTTCGGCAAGGCCTGCGAACTCTGCACGCACGAGCTTGAAGCGGACGGGGCGCGCCTGCTGAAGCTTCGCAAGAAGTTTGAGCAGGCCGTAACTACGCGTCTGGACCACTGCCAGGTGAACGGCCACGCGGATCGCCGCCTGCCGCACATTGCGAACGTGAGCTTCGGCTTCGTCGAGGGCGAGGGGCTGATGATGGCGATGAAGGACATCGCAGTGAGCAGCGGCTCCGCCTGCACCAGCGCATCGCTGGAGCCAAGCTACGTGCTCAAGGGATTGGGCGTGGGCGATGAGCTGGCGCACAGCTCATTGCGGCTGAGCATGGGGCGCTGGACGACCGAAGAGGAAGTGGACTACACCATCGAGCGCGTTGTCACGGCGGTGCAGAAGTTGCGAGTCCTGAGCCCGCTGTACGACATGCACAACGAAGGGATCGACATCAGCAAGATTGAGTGGGCGCACCACTAGAGGCAGGCATCGGGCACTAGGCATTGGGCACTAGTGCGATCGGAAACAACATTCTTCACTAGTGCCTGATGCCCAGTGCCTAGTGCCTTCGGAGAACACCATGGCATACGGACCCAAAATCATCGACCACTACGAGAACCCGCGCAACGTGGGCTCGTTCGGCACCCAGGCCCAGATCAAGCAGCGCACCGACGTCGGCGTCGGACTCGTCGGCGCGCCCGAGTGCGGCGACGTCATGCAGCTGCAGATCAAGGTCAACCCCGACACCGGCCTCATTGAGGATGCCAAGTTCAAGTGCTTCGGCTGCGGCTCCGCGATCGCCTCCAGCTCGCTGGCCACCGAGTGGCTCAAGGGCAAGACGCTCGACGAGGGCGAGGCCATCCGCAACACCGACATCGTGCAGGAGCTCTCGCTCCCGCCGGTGAAGATCCACTGCTCCGTCCTCGCCGAGGACGCGATCAAGGCCGCCATCATCGACTACAAGACCAAGAATGGCATCCCCGTCGAACATCACGACCACGCCGAGTCGCACTGACAGTTTCCGTGGCATGGGCGTCCCGCCCATGTGCCTTGATCTGACCCTCGCGAACCCCCGCCACTCCCCGACGTACAATCATCGAACATTGATCCTGATCGACTCCGCTGGAGATTCACCCCATGTCCGAGACCGCAACCGCCACCCCCGAAGCCGCGCCCACCGTCGTGATTCTCAGCGAGTCCGCCGCGCGGGAGATCAATAACATCGTCAAGTCACAGGAGCTGGATGCGACCAAGATTCGCCTGCGCGTGGGCGTCAAGGGCGGCGGCTGCTCCGGCTTCAGCTATCTGCTGGACCTCACCGAGAGCCAGAAGGAGACCGACGAGCTGTTCGAGCAGCACGGCATCAAGATCATCGTGGACCCCAAGTCGCTGCTCTATCTCAACGGCACAACGATCGACTTCAAGGACGAGATCATGGGGCGCGGGTTCGTCTTCGGCAACCCAAACGCCACCAGCACCTGCGGGTGCGGCTCCAGCTTCTCCGCCTGATTCATTGCGGCACGGGTGACACGCCCGTGCCGCTGTTTTTCCATGATCTAGCGGGGGAACGGGTCGTGCATTATTAGGTCGAATCATCCCGGCGACGGATCGCCCGGGTGCCGATTTAGGATTTGGTGTACGCTCATGGCGCGGCGTTGTGTGCGCCCGCGTGCTTCCCGCCGCTTCTGGCGGGCCATCGGAGAGGTCCATGTCGCAGGCGTCCATGCCAACAGAGACCACGCAGGGATACGCCCCGCCGACGGTCACACAGTTCAGCGTCTTCCTTGATAATCGCGTCGGCAAGTTGCACGACCTGGTGCGCACGCTTGACCACGCCGCGGTGCGGCTGCTGGCGATCAGCGTCCACGACGCCTCGGATCATGCCGTGGTGCGGCTCATCACCTCCAACTCGCACGAGACACGGCTGGTGCTCGCCCGGCACCAGCTCCCCTTCAGCGAGGTGAATCTGTTGCTGGTGGAGCTGAACAAGACGCACACTCTGGAACGCATGTGCCTGTATCTGCTCGGGGCTGAGCTCAACATCCGCTTCGCGTATCCGCTGCTGGATTGCCCCTCGCACCACGCGACCGTCGCCGTCGCAGTTGATGACGCGACCCTCGCTGGGCAGATTCTGCGGCGTAAGGAGTTCCGGCTTCTGGGCGAGAGCGACCTCAACGCCCCGATGTGATCGCTCTCAGAGCGGTTCAAACTCCGATTGCTCGGCCCACTCGCCGGTTTGTGGGGGTTGCACGCAGAATCGTGCGGCCCGAACAGGCCAATCTCATTCTTGATTGGCACGCGATGCGTCCCGGGTGCATCCTCTCACAGGTGGGAACTTGGGGTGCCCGGAAGGAGTCAACATGTCATCTCGCACGCTCAAGGTCTTTGCCGCGTCCGGCGCTCTTGCGTTGCTGGCATCCACTTCGCTCGCCCAGTTCACGGTGGTAACGACCTCGCCCGCGATCAACGCGATGAACATCGCCAACAACGCGCCGGTAGTCATCACCTTCGATCGCGCGGTGGACCCATCTACGTTCACCGATGCCAACTTCCGCGTCTTTGGCAAGCTCACCGGGCCGCTCGCGGCGGTCGGCGGGATGCCCGTGTTTTCCAACTCCAGTCGCACCGTCACCTTCTCCCCCACGCGCACGCTCGCCGCCAACGAGACGGTGCTTGTCATTCTGTCTCACTCACTTCGGGCCGCGGACGGGACATTTCTGCGCTCTGCCGGATATTCGTTCACCTATCTCACCCGCGCTGCCATCGCACCAGGCAAGTTCCGCCAGATCGCCAGCGTCACCAACCGCGACAACACCGGCGCGCAGACCCGCATCTACGGCGGCTTGGCCTGCGATCTCAATCGCGATGGCTGGTGCGACCTGACCACCGTCAATGAGGTCTCTTCCGACCTGCGCGTCTTTCTGAACCGTGCCGACGGCAGCGGGCAGTTCGGGCCGATGCTCACGCCGTACACACCGATCCCCTATGAATCCAGCCCGAACGAGGTCGGCGACTTTGATCGCGACGGCTTCATTGATGCCGTGTTCTCCAGCTACGACACCCGCATCTCGCTCTGCTTCGGCAACGGCAACGGCACCTTCCGCACGCCGCAGATCATCACCGTCGGCACCCAGCCGCGCGGCTTCGGGATTCTCGATGCCGACGGCGATGGCGACATGGACATCGTCGTCGCCAACACCCTCTCGAACGACCTCTCGCTGCTCATCAACAATGGTGCGGGCGTGTTCGCCGCGCCAGTCAGCATCCCCATGCTCGCGGGCGACATCGGCCCGTATGGCCTCTCCGCGGCGGACATGAACAACGACGGCATTCTCGATCTGGTCGTCGGCTGCCGCGATTCCCGCACCGTCGCGGTCTTCCGCGGGAACGGTAACGGCACCTTCACGCGAGTATCTACCCGCCCGATCGGCGGATTCAACTGGGTACTCGCGCTCGGCGATCTCAACGGCGACGGCAATATCGACGTGAGCGCGGCCAACAGTGGCTCGGCCAACGGCAGCATCCTGATGGGCAACGGCGACGGCACGCTGCAAGCCGCGACCATCATGAACACCGGCGGGCACACCGTCTCCACCGACCTTGCGGACATCGACGGCGATGGCGATCTGGACTGGATTCTCTCCTCATATGGCGCGGGGCTCTGGTACGTCTTTCTCAACGACGGCACCGGGCACTTCACGCCGCTGACGCAGGTGGTCGCTCCCGCGAATCCATCCTGCTGCGTTCCGATGGATGTGGACAACGACGGCGACATGGACCTCGTGCTCACCGACGAGATCGCCGATCGCATCGTCATCATGCTCAACGTCTGCCCCGCGGACTACAACGCCGCGGGCGGCGTGAACGTGCAGGACATCTTCGATTTTCTCGGCGGCTGGTTTGCCGGTGATCCCCGAGCGAACTTCAACGGTGCCAGTGGCATCACCGTACAAGACATATTCGATTTTCTCGCGGTGTGGTTTTCCGGTTGCTAAACGCGGCAGCGTGCCCAGAGCCGACGAAACTTCAGTATCACGCCGTCTACGCCATCACCTCCCTATTTCAGGAAAGCACACCTGTTATCCACACACCTTGCACACACCTTTCAAAACGATGAAATCCAAATGATTAGCTTGCATGTGCGGGAACTTTACGGTATGCTGCCAAGAGCAGTGATTTGCCCTCCGAACGCCCCCGGGCATTAATCTGCGAGCTCGATTCATCCAGCGGCCCAAGACGCCCGTTGTGTTCCATAGTCGGTCGCGTCGTTGCACTGGCAAACGGAGAATCTCCGCTTGCATTTGGGTACTGGTATGTCCCGCCTTGTTCCGAGCACGCTCGACAGGCGCGGCAAAAAGGAGTTCGAGCATGAACTGGCGTTCGTTGAACTGTGCCGCGGCAATCGTCGTCGCGGGTGGGCTGAGTTGTTCGGTGATGGCCCAGGTTCCTGGCGATCCCGCACCGGTGAAAGTGACAGCGGACATCTCCGCGCTGCACTGGCCCGGATGTCCCTCGTACCCCTGCAAGGCCAAACGCGACGGCAAGATGCCGGGGATGCGTTCCGACGCCATCATCGTGAAGTTCAACGCCGATGCGAAGGTGCGTCTGCGCGATGCGAAGGAGAGCGTCGGCGGCCTGGTTGATCTGGGCACCGGCCAGATCAAGGACGCCGCGGTGCAGCAGATGCTCGCCAAGTACGCCGCGCTGGGCTGCACATGGTCCAAGATGCACCACACGCTGAGTGAAGAGCGTCTGGATGAGATGCGCACGACCGCAATGCACACGCTTGGCAAAATGATCACGGACATGAACGGCGAGTTCTTTCTGAGCATCCCCGCCGGGCTGGACACCATCGCGGTGATCGACGACTTCAACTCACTCAGCATCGTCGAGATGGCCGAGCAGGCGCCGGACGCGGCACCGCTCCCGGCCGCGGGCGACTACCGCAACAACCAGGGCTATCTGAAGATCGCCAGCGAGGGCATCAACGCGTACGGCGTGCGTCTGCTCGCAGGAGGCGACGGCTCGGCCGTCAAGATCGCCGACTGCGAGTATTCCTGGAACACGGCGCACCTCGACCTGCCCAGCGTGACCTCGCTGGTGGCCAACGCCTCCGATCCGTTCGCCGATAACAACCACGGCACCGCTGTGCTCGGCGAGCTGGGCAGCCGCCACGACAACATCGGCACCGAGGGCGGCGCGTACGGCGCGCAGTTCTATGTTGCGGCCGCCAACACCAATCCGGGTGGCTACAACCTAGCCAACGCGGTTACCGCGGCCGCCGCCGCAGTCGGCGCGGGCGGCGTGGTGGTGATCGAGCAGCAGACACAAGGCCCGAACTACACGGGCGTGCCCGCGGGGACGCAGTTCGGGCTGGTGGCCTCCGAGTGGCAGCAATCGGTCTACAACGCGATCGTGACGGCCATCGGCAACGGTGTCCATGTGGTTGCCGCGGCGGGCAACGGCTCGCAGAACCTTGACCTCGGCGCGTATTCCATTGGGCACGGTGGGTTCTATCCCTTCCTCGCGGCCAACGACTCGGGCGACATCATCGTCGGCGCGGCCTCTCCACCGGCGGGCAGCTCGACGGATCGCTCCCGGCTGGGCTTCTCCTGCTATGGAGCCACGGTTGATCTCCAGGGCTACGGCGAGAACGTCTACACCACCGGCTACGGAGACCTGTACAACGCCACCGTCAACGAGCGGTACACCGCCGGTTTCGGCGGCACCTCCAGCGCGACGCCGATCGTGAGCAACGCGGTCGCCCTGTATTCCTCGATCTACAAGACCCGCTTCGGCTTCTCTCCCTCCCCCAGCAACACCAGGGCCAATCTCCGGGCCCAGGGCTCCGCTCAGCAGAACGGCGCGAACCCCGCCACGCAGAACATCGGCCCGCGTCCGGACGTGCTGGCCACCTGGAACTCCATCCTCACCTTCCCCTTCTTGTCCGTGCCGGCCAACGACACCTGCGCTGCCGCGCAGGATATCTCCTCGCAGGGCACCTTCATCGGCTACAACTGCGGCGCGACCAACGACGGCGGCTCGTCATGCGGCGGCTCGAACACCAACCCAGATGTCTGGTACGTTTTTACTACCCCCGGCACCTTTGGCGGCACGCTCGTGGTCACCACATGCGGGACCAACGACTACGGCTACACCGATCAGGGCATGGACTCCGTTGTCACGCTTTTCACCACCTGCGGCGGCACCGAAATCACCTGCAACGATGATTCATTCGGGCCATACGTCTGCACCTTCGCCGGCAACAACTTTGACTCCGCTGTTTCCACCACGGTGACACCCGGCCAGCAGGTCTTTGTACGTGTCGCGCAGTTCGGCACCAAGCCGCTGTCCCCATTCCTGCTCAATGTCCGCCTCATTCCCGCCAACGATGCCTGCGCCAGCGCACAGAACGTGGACGCCGGCGGCACCTTCTTCGGTAACCTGTTCGGCGCTACCAATGACGGCACTGCCACCTGCGGCGCCTCGGCCGGCAACGCCGATGTCTGGTATTCCTACACCGCGTGCGATGGTGGCACGCTCCACATCGACACCTGCGGCACCCATGATGCCAACGGCACCGACACCGGGATGGACACCGTGCTCAGCGTGCTCTCCTCCTGCGGCGGCACAGAGCTGGCGTGCAACGACGATGCGCCCAGCGCCTCGCTCAGCTGCGGAGCGAGCGACGCGGGGGCTCTCCGCGATTCCAAGATCGATCTTGTGCTCACTTCCGGGCAAAACGTCCTGATACGCCTCTCCAAGTTCAGCAGCGTCACCGCCGGTGCGTTCCGGCTCAACGTCTCCTACTCGGCCCAGCACGACACCTGCAACACCGCGCAGCTCATCACACCCCAGGTGGCCACGGCGTTCAACACCACCTGCATGTCCTCGGACGGATTCACGCAGGCCGGTTGCGTCACCCCAGTGCGAGACATGTGGTTCTACTTCTTCGCCCCCTCCACCGGCCCGATGCGCATCCAGACCTGCGGCTCCACCTTCGACACCGTCCTGCTCATCTACGACAACGTCTGCCCCTTCGGCCCCAACAGCCCCGCGATGATCGCCTGCAACGACGACGCCTGCGGCTTCCAGAGTATCGTCAACTTCCAGGCCCTGCAGGGCCACGACTACGGCATCCGCGTCGGCGGCTTCTTCAGCGGCTCGTACGGCGCGGGCACCATCCAAATCCTTTGCCCCGCGGACTTCAATCGCGACGGCACCATCAGTGTGCAGGACATCTTTGATTTCCTCACCGCCTGGTTCGCGGGCAATCCCGCCGCTGATATCAATGGTGTGAACGGCCTCTCCGTTCAGGACATCTTTGACTTCCTGGGCGTCTGGTTCGCGGGCTGCTAAACCCACGCCCCGGCCGCGCTCACGAATGGGCGGCCATGACAGCGCCACTTTCCCCCGCCGCGTCCGGAACTTCCGGACGCGGCGTTTTTATTTCTTGGCTGGCATCACTTCCGCATTGGGCTTCATTGCGCGTGCCCGAACACCGCCGCCGCTGTTGATCGCGTGTGAAAATAGGCAAAAAAGCCGCGAGATTGTGCGCTCTTTCGCGGGTCGGCGTTTTGTGTTTCGCCGCGAGCAGACCGGCGGCTTACGCCGCTCGGTTCTGATGGTCAATGCATGCCGACACCGGCGAGCCAGCGTTCCGCGTCCAGCGCGGCCTGACAACCCATGCCCGCGGCCGTCACTGCCTGGCGGTACACGCTGTCGGAGACATCGCCCGCGCCGAAGACGCCGGGCAGATTGGTCTGGCTGGAACGCGTGGCGAGTTGCAAGTAGCCCTTGTCGTCAAACTCCAGCCCGGTGCCCTGGATGAACTTGGTGGCGGGCGTGTGGCCGATGGCGACGAACAGGCCGCCGACCTCCAGTCGCTCTCGCTTCTTGGTAATGGTGTCCTCGAGCATCACCGCTTGAATGTGATTCTCGCCGATGACATCAACGACGAGCTTGTTCCAGAGCACCTTGGCGTTCGGGCGCGAGAGGAAGCGGTCCTGCATGATCTTGCTGGCGCGAAACGAGTCGCGCCGATGGATGATATAGACCACCGAGCCGAACTTGGTGAGATAGCTCGCCTCTTCCATCGCGGTGTCGCCGCCGCCGACGACGGCGAGGGGCTTGTCGCGGAAGGCGGGGAGCGCACCATCGCAGACGGCGCACGCGGAGACGCCGCCGCCGGCGCGGGCCAGACGCATCTCATTCTCCAGCCCGATCCAGTTGGCCACCGCGCCGGTGGCGATGATGACGGCGTGGGCGTGAACGACCTGCCCCTCGGAGGTGTGCAAGATGTGCGGCGTCTTCTCAGGATTCGCAGAGAACTCGCACCTCACGATGTCGTCCATGATGACGACGGTTCCGAACCGCTCGGCCTGGGCTTGGAAGTGAGCCATCATTTCCGGGCCAGTGATGCCCTTCGGAAATCCCGGGTAGTTCTCCACCTCGGTGGTGAGCATGAGTTGGCCGCCGGGAAGCACCGGGCCCGGGTCCTGCTTGGGCACGCCGATGTAGACGGTGGGAGCAAGGTTGGCGCGGGCGGCGTAGATCGCGGCCGTCCAGCCGGCGGGGCCGGAGCCGATGATGATGAGCTTGTGGGCGTGTGAGGACATGGGTGCGGTTTCGAGCGGAACAAAACGGAGGGGAGAAGGAACATGGGCTTGAAAGCCCATGCCACAAAGACCAAGGCACATGGGCTGGTAAGCCCATGGCACGGACCAAGGCATTCGGGCTGCGGCAGCCCGAATCCGCCGCGGAGCGGCGGACCACCCAAGACATACGGAACTTACTTCAGCTCGCCCTTCTCGGCAAGGCGCTGGCGGAAGAGGGAGAGCGTGGGCGGGAAGAGGAGGTAGTCGCCCTTCACGCCGGTGCGGGTCTGGGTGGCGAACGCGGCGCGGTCGCTGCCCTCGTCTGGGCCGACAGAGTAGATCACGAAGACCTTGTCGTTCAGGTCGCGCTTGAACTCGGGATTCGGGGCCTGGGGGTATAGGTTGATGGTGAAGGGCTTGGGATTGCCCAGCGCATCAGCCGGGGTGTCGCGCATGGGGACGTAGTACTGCAGGTCCGTGACTTTGCCGACGGCTTTGCCGCTGTTGTACGGGTCGCGGTCGACCACATCAATAAACTCCGGGCGGGTGGCGGCGAGATTCGTCGGCATGACCTTGAAGCGCAGGAGATAGCCATACGGGCCGATGGTCATGCGGGTGCCGCCAAGCTCGACGCGCAGACGCTGGCGGAGCGAGAACAGCGTATCAACATCGTTGAACGCTTCGTTGAGCGCGGCGAACTTGGTGGTGGTCTGCACAAACTTGCGATAGTCGGTCGCGGTGTTCACGTAGCGATCGAAGGAGGGCAGCTCCCAGCGCCGTGCCCAGTCAGCTTGGATGCCCTTGAGCATGTTGAGTGTTTCGCGCTCGCCGGCGTGGCCAGCACGGGCCTGGTCCCAAAAGGCCGCGGCGGAAAAGAGCTTGAGCGGGCGCTCGGTCGCGCTGGTGCGTGCCATGGTCGGCGCGAAGGCGGTCTCATCGGGCTTGCCATCCTTCATGATGCTCTTGATGAGCTGCTCGCGACCGACGAAGTCGCCCTCGGGAAGCCGGAGTTTGTCCAGTTGCAGGAAGCCCTTACGCTCCTTGAGCCGGTCGTTCACCTTACGGAGCGCGGTGGGATCAATGGTGTGCTTCTCGGCGGTGAGGTCGGAAAAGATAATGTCGCGAATGCGCTCCAGCGCGAGCAGCATGGACTCCATCGCCCACTTCTTCTCACGGAGCAGCGGGCGATCGGCCATCTGGCGGCTGAAGAAGAGCCAGTCCAAGATGACCTTCATGGCTCCCGCGCCATCTCCGGCGGTCATCAGCCGCGAGCACTCAACGTGAACCAGAATGCCCGCGTTCTCCATCGCCGGGAGAAACAACTGCCGAGCACCGGCAATCAGCGGCGGCTCGCCAAGTTCGGTATACATCTCCTTGGCGATCAACGTGATGCCGTCTTTGTCAGCCCGCAGCGCATCCACGCCATAGGGCTGGGCGAACACAAACGCCTTCAAGCGATCCTCTTCCTTGGAGACTTTGTCCAGGGCCTCGATGACGGCCTTCTGCGCCGGCTTCTGGGCCCAGTCGGCGCACTCAGACCAGCCCGGTCCCTGGCTCCCCAGCAGCGCGGCCCGATCCTGCGAACGCAATACGGCGGGTGCTTTGTCCATGGCCGCCAGCAGCGGGAGCAGGACGATGTCGCTGCGTGCCTTGTCGGAAATCGGGTGGTCCGGATCGCTCACCATCTTGTTCAGCCGGTCGGTGTATTCGTCGGCGTGGGCGATCGGGGCGAAAACGCCACCGAGCGAGACGCCGAGTGTGAGGGCCAATCCGAGAAACCGACCGGCGGCGAGCGGGGCGCGTCGGGAAAGTTGCGTCATGTCCAGCGGCTCCAAAGAGATGCAATCCGGCAGTGAGGAGAGGGCGGGCTTCGCCCAGTCCGAAGGGCCAGATGTTAGCAGTTTGCCCGCTGGCCGCAGCACGGTGGCCAATCCCGGTTTTCACACCCCCAAACACCGGTTGCACGTCAGCAAAAACAAGCCCGGGCGTCCATCAGGACGCCCGGGCTGCTACGCGGCAAAGTGCTCGTGGGTTCGGTCAGACGATCATGCGTTCCAGCCCGGAGTTCGGGTCCGGCTCGTCGGGATTCTGATCGTCCTCGTTGTCGGCTAGGTCAGCGATGGCGTCGATGGCCATGGCGCTGTGCTCGTCATGCTCGTCATGGTCGGCCGCGGCGTCGGTGCCGGGGCGGACGGGGGAGCGGCCACCCTCAGGGCGATCCACGAGCGGGAGACGGTTTTCGCGAAAGAAGCGGCTGGGCTGCTCATCTGAGACCTGGGCGTTCAGCTTGCGGAGGGCCTCGTCGGCGATCTGGCGGACGCGCTCGCGGGAGATGCCGATCTCGGTGGCGATCTGCTTGAGGGTCAGGGGTTCCTGACCGTCCAGGCCGAATCGCAGGCGGAGAATGCGGGCCTCCCGCTCGTCGATGGCATCCAGCAGGCGGCGGATGGTCTTGAGTTCCTCATCGCGGAACGTGAAATCCTCGGGCGCGGCCATGCGCTCGTCTGCGAGCAGGTCGCCGATGTTCATCACCTCGCCGTTGTCGTCCAGCGGGGCCTGGGCGGGGGCGCGGAAGGCCTTCACGGCCCGCTTGATGATCCGTACTTTCTTGAGCGGGAGATTCATCTCCTCCGCCAGTTCGGTCAGGGAGGGCTGGCGGCCCATCTCGCGTTCGAGCTTCTGGCTGGCCTGCTTCCATTTGGCGATCAGTTCGACCATGTACGCGGGCACATGGATCGGCTGCACGGCGTTGATGAGGGCTCGCTTGATCGCCTGCTTGATCCACCAGGAGGCGTAGGTGGAGAAACGGGCGCCTTGGGCTGGGTCAAAACCCTCGACAGCCCGGAGCAGGCCGACGTTACCCTCTTCGATCAGGTCCTGGAGTTGCAGGCCGCGGTTGGAGTAGTTCTTGGCTATGGAGACCACCAGCCGCAGGTTGGAGCGGACCATGCGCTCGCGTGCGGCCGGGCAGTTGTCGTTGATGATCGCCCAACCGAACTTCTTCTCCTCATCTGCGTTGAGAAGAGGAGTCTCGTTGATTTGCTTCAGGTACAGATGCAGACCGGACTGCAACTCGGCCCGAGGAGGCGACTTGGTCGTTCGAACAACACGCACTGTGTGAAACCTCTCGACTGGCGAGAACCGCCTGATAAAACGGCACCAGCTGAACTACTTGCGAAGGGCCGCCGGAAATCCCTTCGCGTGCGTAAATGCTTCGGTTGCATCGTCCACCAAACTGACGCGCTTGATGCAAGGCAAGCGGTGTGCCGCGGCTTGGTGGCGAGCCAACGCGACTGTGTGGCCCATGACGGCCACGACTGGCCGCGGCGGTCGTTATCGGCCGGGACTGGCCAGCAGATGGCCTGTAAAGCGCACTTGCCGGAGGTGGACCGAGGGAACGTACAGTATCCTGAACTCGTAGATCGAACGGGGCGCGTGCCCGGTGGTCGGGATCGGTCCCGCCGAAGCGTCATCGAGGGATATCAGCGTTGGGGGGAGGCACTCCATGGGACTTGATCTTACCAGTTTTCTTGATCAATGGCCCTATGAACAGGGCAAGATCAACGTCCGCCTCGTGGAGGGGGACGATGGGGAGCCGCGCATCCAGTTGCGGATTGATCTGGGCATCATGCAGCTGCGGACCGCCGGGCGGCCGGACGGGGTACGCCCGAACGGGTTTGAGAGTCTGCTGGAGTTCCATGAACAACGACTCGACGAGCACGTTGAGCAGAACGGCTCGGCCAGTGGATTTGTGCTAATGGAGGATGAATGCCGGGAACTTCGTGAAGAAGCGGTTCAGTACTACCACCGCTATGTCTGCGAGATGGTGCTGGACGAGTACGAGGGGGTGGTGCGCGACACCAGCCGCAACCTGCGGGTGCTGGACATCTGCAACAAGCACGCGGAAACCGAGCAGGACCGGAACGTGCTGGAGCAGTTCCGGGCGTATATCGTGATGATGCGGGCCCGCGCGCTGGCGAGCCAGGCACTCAAGGACGAGGAGCCGAAGGCGGCGATCCACGCGATCGACGATGGGTTGGAAACGCTCCGGACGTATTACTCCGATTCCGGAGAACTCGAAACCTTCGACGAGTCATCTGAGGTGCAGATCCTCAAGGGGATGCGCGATGCGCTGACGCCGAAGCTGCCGGTGAGCCAGCAGTCGGAGTTGCGAACGCGGCTGGCGGCCGCGCTGGAGCAGGAAAACTACGAACTGGCGGCGATTCTGCGGGATGAGATCAAGAATATGAAGGATGAGAAGTCGGCGTCGTCGGGGGGTTGATGGGGAATGAGTGGCACGAGCACTTTGTAACACGGGCTTATCAGCCCGTGTTCGGGGTGCCTCGCCCCGAATAACTGTCGGCTCTCTACGAGCATCGCTGCCAAAGCAAACCCTATGTGCCACTGACCCGCTGCTCTGAGCGGGTCAGTGCCGGTTGCAACCACACTGACCTGTCCAAAGCGACAGGTCAGTGGCACTCTCAGTGAACGAACTACTTCCCAACGCAAAACGTCGCGAACACGCGCCCGATGACGTCGTCGGGGGATATCGCGCCGACGAGTTCGCCGAGATGGTTGAGGGCCAGCCGCAGGTCTCCTGCGATCAGTTCGGGGTGCGCGAGTGATGGGGCGTCGGGGTTGAGCGCGGCACGCGCGGCGGAGAGACCATCGCACGCGGCGGAGAGGGCGCGGCGGTGGCGGGGGAGCATCCAAGTGCCGCCGGAATCGTGTGAAGTGGAGCACGCATCCGCGATGGCGCGGCGGAGAACACTGAGATTCCAGCCATCGAGGGCGCAGACGCCGATCGAGCTCCGTGGCACGGGCGTCCCGCCCGTGTCTTGTTCGGATACCCGCGCGATATCCACCAGCGGCAGATCGGCCTTGGTGCGAACTCGCAGCGTCGCGCGGCCAGCGGGAACAACTGCCTCAAACCCGAATCGCCCGAACGGATCACAGAGGACGAGAACATCCGCACGCTGGAGTTCATCGCGGGCCTGCTGCTGCGCGTGAAGGTCCACAACTCCGGAAATGGCGACGATGGCGGCGTCCAGCCCGGCGAGGTCAACGAGTTCAACGGATGGGCCGCCGGAGACATCGCGGGAGAGATCGAGCGTTTCCACGATCGCGTCGCGGGTGGTGCCCGCGACGGGCGAGACCATGGCGCGGCGGTGGCCGAGAAGTGCATTGAAAAGCGTGCTTTTGCCGGCATTCGGCGGGCCGACGAGGGCGACGCGGGGGAGACCTGTGGCACGCTCGGCACCGGATGTGGAGCCAAGTTCCGCGTGCAGTTCGGCGATGAGGGCGTCGAGTTTCGTGGCGAGCAGCACGGGTGCGATCGGAACAACATCCTCCTGGTCCGTGAAGTCGATGCCGGATTCAACCAGCGCGAGCAACGTGGCGGCGCGATCCGCCCACGCGCGGTGGTGCTCGCCGGTGCGCCCGCTCATGAGCGCACTTGCGGCGGCGAGATGGTCCTCGGTGCCCGCCGCAATCAGCGCGGCGACACCCTCGGCCTGCGCGATGGTCATGCGTCCGTTCAGATACGCCCGCGCGGAAAACTCGCCGGGCTGGGCTTCGCGGACACTCGGCTGTGCGAGCAGTCTCGCAACCACGCGCTCCAGAAGAAGCGGATTGCCGGGAAGAACGATCTCCGCACTGTCCTCGCCGGTGTACGAACGCGGGGCGTCGAAACGCATCAGCAGGCAGGGGAGTAGGAGCGAGTCGGTCAGCCCGAAAGACGTTCGGATGATCGTGCCGCCGGTGGACGGGATGCTCGTGAAGAGCTGCTGGCAGAGTGTGTGCGTTCCCGATCCGGAGAGACGGATGACAGCTTGATCGCTCGGGGTCCAGCCGGTTGCGATGGCCGCGATGCACTCGCTGACGTGTCTGGGCGCGGTCATGGTTACACCCCCTTCAAGACATCCTGCACCGCCCGCTTGACGGCGGGCCACGCGGCGTCCGGGGCTTTGTTCACGGTCATCCATCCGCCGGAGAGCAGCACGGTGGTGACGCCGGGAATGGCCATGAGTTGTGCGCCGAGCGGGTCCGCCGCGGCTTCGTCCTTGCGGCGAAAGGAGCGGATCGGCTCGGGGAGCGGCACATCCAGGATGCACTTGAGCGCGTTGGGGTTGGGTGTGGATTGGAACTCGAGGATGCGGTGGGACATCGCGCGATGGTATCGCGCTGGGCGTGGCATGGGCATCTTGCCCATGTGCATTGAGTGGCCCGCCGCTGCGGGTTCAGGGCGCTTTGCCCGGAATCGGCGTGCGGTTCACAACCAAAACCGCGGCCGAAGCGGCCGCGACATGGGCTAGTAAGCCCATGCCACGGATCAAGGCATTCGGGCTGCGGCAGCCCGAATCCGCCGCGGAGCGGCGGACCACCCGAAGAACATGGGCTGGAAAGCCCATGCCACGATATGCTGGAAGCGTGGGCATACCTCTGGATCAATCGTTGTGGACACTTCTGAACGCCGGGCCGCGCTGCGTGCGCATCTCGACCAGTGAAGAGGACGAAGCGTTGTTCGCGGCCCATGCCTCGGCGATGTCGCTCGCTTCTAAGTTCCTCACATGGTCGGTGGTGCGGGGCGTGACGGATGCGATGTTGCAGGACGCGCGCCCGGTGCCGGAGACGGAGAACCCGGGCGCGGCTCTGTATCACTTCGCGAGAGAGACCGAGAAGACGCTGTTTGTGACGCTCGATCTTGGGCCACACCTGAAAGACGACCGGACGCTGCGCTGCTGGCGGGAACTTCTGGGCGCGCTGCCGAGGACGGGGTCGCGGCTGGTGATGATCGACTCGGGCGAGGAGATGCCGGAGATCGTCAAGCAGCACTCGACGCTGATCCAGCCGCCGCTGCCGGATGAGGAGCAGTTGCTCTCGATCGTGCGAGCCACGGCGCGTGAGCTGAACCGGGAGTTTCCGGTCGAAACGTCGATGCCGCAGTCGCATCTGGACGCGATCGTGAAGAACTTGCTGGGGCTGTCGCGGCGGCACGCGCGCGAGGTCATCCGCGACTGCATCGTGCCGAATCACAAGCTGGACATCAGCGATTTGCCAACGGTGGTGATGGCGAAGCGGCGGCTGGTGGAATCATCGGGCGTGCTGGAGTTCGTCGATGCACCGGGAAATATGCAGCAGATCGGCGGGCTGGCCAATCTCAAGGCGTGGCTGAACCGGCGCGAGACGGGGTTTCGGCCCGATGCGCAGAAACTGGGGCTGACACCGCCGCGGGGCGTGTTGTTGCTGGGTGTGCAGGGATCGGGAAAATCATTGTGCGCGAAGGCGGTGGCGACGGCGTGGAACCGGCCGCTGCTGAGATTGGACGCGGGCGCGCTCTACGACAGATACGTGGGCGAGAGCGAGCGGCGCTTGCGCGACGCGCTGCGGCAGGCGGAGATGATGGCCCCGGTGGTGCTGTGGATCGACGAGATCGAGAAGGCGTTCGCATCCGCGGCGAGCACATCCTCGGATGGCGGACTCTCGCGCCGGATGTTCGGCACGCTGCTGACGTGGATGCAGGAGCATCGCTCGCAAGTGTTTCTGGCGGCGACGGCGAACGACATCGAGGCGCTCCCGGCGGAGCTGCTCCGCAAGGGACGGTTCGACGAGATCTTCTTTGTGGACCTGCCCTCGCTGGAGGCCAGGGCGCAGATATTCGGGATTCATTTGCGAAAACGCGGACGTGCGCCGGGAGATGTGGATGTCGGCCGGCTGGCCGCTGCGACGGATGGATTTACTGGGGCGGAGATCGAGCAGGCGATTGTCTCGGCACTCATGGACACATACGCGGAAGGCGGGCATGGCAAGGGGCTGACGACCGAGGCGATCGAGCGGTGTTGCCGGACGAGTCCGCCGCTGAGCGTGACGATGCGGGAGCAGATCGGCGCGCTGCGGGCGTGGGCGCAGGGGCGGTGTGTGCCAGCGGATTGAGTCTTTCGTGGCAGGGGCTTACCGGCCCATGTCACGGCCGTCGCGGCCGAGAGGTTTGGTTATTTGATATCTGCGCACCACCGACGTTCAGCGTTGCGGCCCAACGCGGCCGCAACACGGGCTAGTAAGCCCGTGCTACGAAAGGCACCCGCCGCGGCGGGCCACAACAACAAAGGCACATGGGCTGGAAAGCCCATGCCACTTTGGACAGCAGATCGCGTACGATGGTCGATGAACAGCTTCGCGGCGCACGCTGGCACGCATGGAGGGCATTGGGCTTGACGATTTGGGAACGCCTGGTACGACTCGCCGAACGGCTCCAGGCCTATGCCTGGTGGCAGGTGGCGATCGAACTGGTCGTGATCTGGGCCGTGGTGTACGCGATCATCCGGTTCGTGCAGGGCACTCGCGCGGCGGGCGCGCTCAAGGGAACGCTGCTGCTGCTGCTGTTCACCACGCTGCTGATCCGCATCGTCGGCGCTTCGGACTCGTTCCAGCGCATCAAGTTTCTGTACGACCACTTCCTCACGCTGCTGGCGATCACGCTTGTCGTCGTGTTTCAGCCCGAACTTCGGCGTGGCCTGATCCGGCTGGGCGAAACGCCTCTGCTGCGGCGTTCGGCGACGGCGGACAAGGCGACGGTGGACGCGATCGTGGATGCCAGCGCGTATCTCAGCCGGGCCAAGTTTGGCGGGTTGATAGTCATCGAGCGCGAGACCTCGCTCAAGGGTTTGGTGGAGGGGGGGACGACGATCAACGGCCAACTCACGGCGCGGCTCCTGCAAACCATCTTTTTTCCCGGGGCCGCGCTGCACGATCTGGCGGTGACGATTTCGGGCACGACGCTGAAAGCGGCGGGCGTGCAACTGCCCTTAGCGGACCCCGAAGAGATGCCCGACCCGTCGCTGGGTTCGCGGCACCGTGCCGCCGTGGGACTGAGCCAGGAGTGCGATGCGCTCGTGGTGGTGGTCAGCGAGGAAACCGGGACTATTTCGCTGGCTGAGCGTGGGCGTTTGGAGCAAGGGCTGGACGCGGCGCGGCTGCGCGAGGAACTGACATCGCGGCTGGGAAACCGACGACCGGTCGTCGCTGCGGCTCCCCACCACTCCAATGACGCCCATTCCGAAACATCCGCTTCCGAGGCATCCCACGCGGGAACGACCGTGGAACTCACCGACCCGAGAGACTGATTGCAGTGAACTGAACACATGGCGATTCTCAATAGCACATCCAAGCTCCGTTCCGCGCTGCTCGCGGCGATGATGACCGGTCTGATCTGGATATTCGCCGAAAGCGAGAGCGTCTCGACACGGACCATCATCGTTCCGGTGAGCTTCCCGAGCGAGCCGGACGGGGATGTGCTTCTCCGTCTCAATGATCCGGATTTTCATGGCTCGGCGCGGGTGCGGCTGGAGGGAACCACACGCTCGCTGGACGCGGCGGCTCTGGCGGTGGAGAACAACTTTCGCGTGGTCGCGGGACTTCCCGGAGTTCCCAGCACGCCGGGAGAAAAACGATCCGTGAATATGCGTGAGGCGCTGAGTGGGATACCCGAGCTGCGCGGGCTTGGCAGCACCGTGGTTGACGTGGTACCGGCGACGATCAATGTAAGCGTGGTACGTCTGGTTGCGTGCAAGATTCCCGTGCAGCTCGACCTGGAAGGGCTGGGCGTGTTGGAGTCCGGGCCGAGTTGCGTGCCGGACATGGTCACGTTTCGTGTGCCTGACCAGATGGCGGATCGGTTGCCGCCGCCGGCGGGAAAGTCGGCCGACAAGCTTTTCGCGGTTGCGAAGATTTCCGAGGCGGACCTGCGAAAACTGCACGCCGGTGAGGTGCAGAGCGTGCCCGCGATCATCCATCCGCCCAAAGAGTTTAACGGTGTTCAGCAACTGATGATCACGCCCGAACAGGCGGTGGTGACGCTGAAACTCAAACGCACCGCGGACACCATGCACATCCCGACGGTGCCGGTCTGGTTCTCCATGCCGCCGACGGAGGACAACGGAAAGTGGACCATCGAGCTTCAGGACAAGTTCATCACGGATGTCACGCTCTCGGGGCCGACCGAGCAACTGCAACGCATCCGATCCGGCGCGGTGGCGGTCAAGGCGATGATCGAGCTCAGCAGCGATGATCTGGCCAAGGGCATCCACGGCAAGCCAGCAATCTTTCCGGACCTGCCGCCCGGCGTGACCGCCACGGCGGAGAGCCAGTTCGTACGGCTGCTGAAGGTCGCGAAGCGCGAAAGTAAGTAAATATGTACGCCCGGGATGAGTGACAAAAGCAAGGCACCGCCGCGGAGCGGCGGGCCACCCAAGAGCCACAGAGAACTACTTCTTCTCGGCCGGACCCGGCTTGTCATCCTCGCCGAAGTCGATGTCGAAGTCGCTCTCGCTCAAATCTGCAATGATGTTGGAAAGATCGTCGTCGCCACCTTTGGGCTTAGCGGGGGCTTTCGGAGCGGGCTTTGCCGCGGGTGCGCCGGGCTTGGCGGCTGCAGGGGCGGTTCCGCTCCAGGTTGGCACGCCGCCCATCGCGGGGCGATCCGCGTCGCCGCCCTCGCCGGCGGC
The DNA here is from genome assembly GCA_043776515.1 of Phycisphaerales bacterium. Lineage (GTDB taxonomy): Bacteria > Planctomycetota > Phycisphaerae > Phycisphaerales > UBA1924 > UBA4658. The sequence continues at coordinate 21,480 of JAYVRG010000014.1, read as the reverse complement.
GACGGCACCATTGGCCCAGGAGATGATCCCGTCCACGGCCTTGGGGTGGCCGTCGATACGCACCACCAGCACGGCCGGGCCGACGCAGAGCAGGTCGCCGGGAACCAGTTCGCGGCTCTTGACGCGCTCCTTGTTCACAAACGTGCCGTTGCTGGATTTCAGGTCGCGCACGACCAGTTCATCGTCGTCTTCGACGAGCTCGCAGTGCTTCCGCGAAACCGCGGCCACGGGAATGCGGATCTTCGCCTCCTCCGACCGGCCGATGATGATCGGCAGGTGCATGGGGGGAAGTTCCTTGGTCTTGCCGTCGGCCGTCACCATCACAAGGGAAACGTTCACGCTGGACCTATCCTTATTGCGGCTTGAACAGCGGCCAGCCGCGGGCCGAAAACCGGGAATGCACTCAAAGACGATGCCGACGCCGCAGCATATCGCAAGTGTACCTTTGCCGCAGCGAGAAGCCCTGGCCACTGGCGGTATTTCCCTGCCAGATGCCGTCTTTGCCCTAGGTGGCAGGCCGCGCCCGCCGGCGACGTCCTTGTATATTCACACACCGTTCTGCGTCCACAAGTGCCACTACTGCGACTTTTACTCCTTCGTGGACACCCGCGACCAGCAGGAGGCGTTCACGGATCGGCTAATTGATGAGCTGCGCGTGCTGGCTCCGCACGCGGGAACTCTGAGAACGATCTTCGTGGGCGGCGGGACGCCTTCGCTGCTGCGCGTGCCGCTGTGGGAGCGGCTGCTCAGGGCCATTGATGAGATGTTCGATCTCTCGATCATCCGCGCTCCGTGGCGGGCGGAGCATGCCGACCCGTGGCTGCAGGTGAACAGCGGCGAGTTCACCGTGGAGTGCAATCCGGAATCTGGCTCGCCAGAACTGATGCACATGCTCCGCGCCGGGGGCGTAAACCGTGTGAGCATCGGGGCCCAGTCGTTCGTTGATCGCCACCTCAAGACGCTGGAACGGTGGCACAATCCGGAGAATGTCGCGCGGGCGATCAAGCACGCGCGGAGCGCGGGGATCGAGCGGCAGAGCGTTGATCTGATCTACGCGATTCCCGGGCAGACGCTGGAGGAATGGGATGAGGATTTGCGCCGCGCGATGTCACTAGGCACCACGCATCTCTCGTGCTACTCGCTCACCTACGAGCCGAACACGGCGATGACCAAGCGGCTGGGCCGCGGCGAGTTTCAGCCCGCGCCGGAGGAACTCGAAGAGGAGATGTTCCGGCACACTGTCGCGATCCTCCGCGCCGCGGGCATGGACCGCTACGAGGTGAGCAACTTCGCACGGCCCGGGCACGAGTCACGCCACAACATCGCGTACTGGATTCAGGAGCAGTGGCTGGGCGCGGGGCCGAGCGCAAGCTCGCATGTGCTCGGGGGCGCGACGCTTGGTGATGGAAGCTGGCGGTATAAGAATGTGCCGCGGCTGGGGGACTATCTCGCGTCGAAGGGCCATTCGCCGGTTGTCGATCTGGAACCGCCGGACCCATCGCGGCTGCTGCGCGAGCGAATCATGATGGGGCTGCGGCTGGAGCATGGGCTGGAAATCCAGCCGATTTTGCGTGATCTGGAGCTCGTCGATCCGAAAGCTCGCATCAAGCTGGAACGGGCGGCGCGATCGGTGGAATCACTCGGGCACATCACGCTGGGCGAGACGCGCTGGACGCTGACCGACGCGGGATTCTTGTTCTGCGATGGGATCGCGGCACAGCTCATGGGCACGATCGCACGCCCGGGATGAGTCTGGGTACACCGCCGGTCCCCGGCGGGCTTTCTGAGTTGTGTACTCCCAAATATCCCGCCGGGGACCGGCGGAGTACACCGGCGGGGTACCCGGGTCAATCCGCCCCCGGCTCGCCCTCAATCTCAATCCCCTGCGGCACCGTCGGTTCCGGCTTCGTGCCCGGGCGATGCAGACCGAAGTTGCGGAGCGTCCGGCGCAGATCGCCGGGCCAGTCGGTGCGGATGTCGATCATCTGACCCGTGATCGGGTGCGTGAACGCGAGTCGGTGCGCGTGCAGCGCGAGCCGCGGCGACGACCCATGCACGCGGCGCGGCCCGTAAAACCTATCTCCCAGAATCGGACACCCGATCGCCTCCAGATGGATGCGAATCTGGTGCAGCCGCCCCGTTACCGGGCGGCACTCCAGCAGCGAGGCCATGTCGGATTTGTCGAGAACGCGGTACGCCGTCACAGCGAGCTTGCCGTGGCGCGAGATGTGCGCGAGCTTGAGCGTTCCCGCGTTGTTGGCCGCGGCCCCGTGGCCCTCGGCGATTGGCAGCCGAATGACATCGCTCTCGCGCTTGGGGACGGCCCCGCAGATGGCCCAGTAGAACTTCTTGACGGTGCGCTGCAGAAACATCTCGCGGAGCTTGTCGTATGCCGCGGTGCGCAGGCCGACGATGAGCAGACCGGAGGTGTCCTTGTCCAGCCGGTGCAGCAGCCCAAAGTCGCGCTGCTTGCCGAGGTTCTGGAGCTGGTTGCCGAAGTGCTCGAACAGCCCATTGAGCAGCGTATCACCGAGGTGGCCTTTGCCCGGCTGGGTCGGCACCTTCGGGGGCTTTTCAATCACGAGCAGATGCTCATCCTGATAGCGGACGCCATAAGTGATGCTCGGATTGGGTTCGATGGAGAGTGTGTTCATACGGAGGCCCGGGCGCAAGCCCGGGCAGCACGCTCTTGCTTGTCCCGGAAATGTATGGTACGACAGCGAACGTCATCAGACCATGCACGGGCTTGCGCTCGGGCCTCGGTTCAGACCGGACAGGCCTCGTAGTCCAGATACCAGCGAAGTTCGCCGCCAAGGGGCTTTACGCCCAGCACGGGCAGTTCCGCGGCGGCCGCGGGATCGCCCGCGCGAGCGGCGATTTTCCGCACCGTTTCCCGCTTGCCCTTGCCCGTCACCAGTACGCCGATGAAACGTGAGGCGTTGATGAGCGGGAGCATCATGGTGACGCGATCCGGGGGCGTGACGGTCGGGCCTGCGTTGATTCGCATCAGCGGCAGCTCGACGGGCGGTTCTCCGTTGCTGGTCGGGCGCACTGCTTTCAACGATTCGAGCAGCGCGGGCGAGTGCGGGAAGAGCGACGCCGTGTGCGCATCCGCGCCCATGCCCAGCAGCGTGAAGTCCAGCCGGTCGTGGCCCTTCTCGCGCCAGCCGAGCACATCGCGGAGCGTCTGCGTGTACTGCGCATCCGCGTCGTCGGCCATGGCGAAGATCGGGTGGACCTGCTGGGACGGAATCCCGGAGTGGTCGCCGATGATCTCGCTGATCATCTTATAGTTGGAGCGATCATCATCAAACGGCACGCGCCGCTCATCCACGATCCAGAGATGCGTGCGGCTCCACGGCAGCTCACGATACGCCGGATCGATCATCAGACGCTGATACAGGATCACCGGCGTGGAGCCGCCGGAGAGCGCGAGATGAAAGTCGCCGAACGCCCGCACGCAGTTGTGCGCCTGGAGAAGCAGGTCGGCCGCGACGGCGTCCACGAGCGTGTCCGCGTCCTCGCGCAGCACCACCGTGCCGGGGAGCTTGGGCGCGGGCGGACGCCCGACGAGTTCGTACGTTTCCGGCTTGGGCACTGGCTGTTTGCTGGCGTCCTCGGACATCCCGAAAGCGTAGCGGGCGCGGGGTGAATCCGCGATTTCAGTTGGGTAACCCGTCTTTGAGCGAGCGCCTTCCGGAGAGAATCACCGCTGAGACGCTGAGATCGCGAGAGTGAAGCCGAAGAAGCCACTACTAAAGCAAGTGTGGCACTGGCGGCTTGCCCGCCAGTGGTGCGCGATTGGCGTGCCACAGCTTCCCGCCGATCCATACTCTCGCGGAGGCGCAAGGATCGCAAAGGAATACAAGAGCAGAACCACCGAGCATGCCGATGCACCGAGAAATACAGAGAGAATGAACCGCAGATCAAATCCGATTCCTGTTCTGATCTGCGTTCATCAGCGTTGATCTGCGGTCGCCCCCGCCTTCCTCTCGCGTCTTCTGCGCCTCTGCGGTGAACTCCGACAGCGCGGCCAAGAACTGCCATCGCACATTCAGCATCCCCCAAACCACGCGCCCAGAAAATCGAAGATGTCCTGCACCGTCGGCGGGGTCACGCCATTCCCACCGATGTGGGCATACGGACTGGCGGCGAACCAGGCGTTCAGAAAATCAAAGATGTCCTGCGGGGAGATCGTTCCGGAGCCGTTGAAATCCGCGTGGCAGCAGGGCGTAGTGTGGCTTCCGGCCGTGTTGCACGCCGCGGCGTTCGCAGCGAATCGCGCCCCGATTCCCGGCGCGGGGGGCGTGCAATCCGTTTGCGCGATGCTCGTCGAACACGTCAATCCACGGCAGCAGACTCCCGTCGCCGGGCAGGTGTTGTTGGGGCCGCACGCGGTGTTTGGCCCGCGCCAGGTGCCGTTGAACAGGGTACACAGGTTCAGATTCAGCGCGGCACAACTCGTGGTGCTGCAACACGCCCCGATCGGGACCGGACACGCCACCACCACGCACGTCGTCGCGTTCCCCTGAAACCCGCCGCCGAGGGTCTGGCAGTTCGCCTGCGAAAGCCCGGCGGTGCAGGAGCCGTCGCTCAGGCAACAGGCGCCGATGGGACACACTGCGTTTGTGCCGCAGGCCACGCCGTCGGCGATATATGTAGAGCCCGCAAGCTGGCACTGCTGCCGCCCGACTTGCGTACACCCTCCCGAACCGTTGCAACACGCGCCGATTGGTTGCGGGCAGACGACCGATGCGCAGGATGTTCCGTTGCCCTGATAGGCGCCGCCACTCACGCACTGTGATGATGACCCGAGCGTGCAGGAGCCGCTGGGATTGCAACACGCGCCGGACTGCGCCGCGGCGATTGATGGAAGCACGAGCGCGATAATGGTGGCGCACGCGAGGGAGAACCGGGGCTTGGTGCCGCTTCGCGCAGCACCAAACCGGGGCCATACACCCGAGAACGCATTCGTGGTTTGCGCACCAAACATCTCCGGCTCCGAGGCGCGGCGATATTCGCCGGGCCGCGTCGCCCCCCCCGCTTCGACACGCTGAGTGTACCAGCACGCCGGTTGGGCTACAAGATCAACATCCTGTAAACCAGGCGTTCAGGAAGCCGAATATATCCTGCACGATCGGGGTCGCAGTGCCGTTGCCGCCGATCTTGCAATAGGGGCTGCCGGAGAACCAGGCGTTCAGGTAATCGAAGATGTCCTGCACGGCGATGCCATTCGCCTTGTTGAAGTCCGCGTAGCAGCAGGGTGCGTTGTTCACGCCCGTGGAGTTGCAGGCCGCGGAGGCGCTCACGAACAGCGCACCAACACCGCTCGCGGGCGAGGTGCATGAACCCTGTGCAACACCAGTAGCGCACGTTGTGCCGCGGCAGCACACACCTTGCTGCTGCTGCTGGCAGGGGTTGGGTGAGCAGACCGTGCCGCCGCCCTGCCATGTGAAACCGACATTGATGCACGTCTGCTGCGTCTGGCTTGCCAGGCAGAAGCCGTTGGTGGCGCAGCACGCGCCGGTGGGCAGTGGGCAGAAGGTTGTGTTGCACGCGCTGGCGTTGCCGCCGAATATGCCGCCCTGGGTTCGGCACGCGGCGGGTGTCGCCACCGAGCACGAACCAGAGTTCGTAATGCAGCACGCGCCCGTCGGGCACGCACCACTGGCGCACGCGGACCCACTCGCCTGATACGTGCCGCCGACGTTGCCGCAGTCGCTCAGCGTCGCCGTCAGACAGCCGGTGCCGATGCAGCACGCGCCGGGGCAAGACTGGGCGTTGCACGTCGTGTTCGCGCCACCGAAGGTTCCCGAGTCACACGCAACAGCCGTGAGTACCGAGCAGGTGCCGCCGACGGCGCAGCACGCGCCGCTGGGCTGCGGGCAGGGATTCGGCGAGCAGACGGTGCCCGCACCACGGAATGTTGAACCCGCGGTACAGCCGGTGGAAGTTGTCGTCGCACATGTTCCCGCCACCGCGCAGCACGCCCCGGTCGGGCAGGTGCTGGTGCCGCAAGTCGTCGAATCACCCTGATACGCGCTCGTACCTGTGCAGGTGGCCTGCGTGACCACCGAGCAGGTACCGGTGCCGGCGCAGCACGCGCCGGTGGCCGCGCCGGCGCACGCGGCGGGCGTATATGTCACCTGTTGCAGCACATCGCGAGTAGGCCGGAAAGACGTGCTCAAACTGCTGAAACGCGAATATCCCGCGGGTGCGCCGCCGTCGCACTGCACGGCGTATAGCCAGTTCCGCGTGCTGTATGTGAGGTTGTTGGAAGAACCGTTGATCGTCCTGCCCTCGGTGGCGAGGAAAACGTTGTTGCAAAGGTCCACGCTTGAGCAGGGCGTCGCGCCCGGGGCGTTGTGGACGGCGATTTTCACGATCACCGTGAACCGATTGAGCTTCGCGCCCGCCGAATCCGTCGCGTTGCCGGGCACGATCATGCGATCAACCGGGTCCGCAGTCTGATCCACCGAGAACTGCACCTTGCCGGCAATGGCGGGCGCACCGCCGAGCAGCACGGTGAGCTCGTCGCACGTCCCAGAGACCCGCTGGAGCATCAAGTCACCGGGCAAGCCCGTCAAGCTTGGATCGGGGTTCGACGCGACAGTGAACACGACATTGGATGTGCCGACATTCGGCTCGCCGTCCCACAGTTCGATCGACCACCCCAGCCGCACCAGCGAACCATTGCTCCCGCTGAGGGCCGCTGCAGTTCCGGCGATGAACTCAATCAGATTCACCTCGACGGGGAATGCTTCGTTCACCAATGGCGTTCCGGGGATCGGGTCTGCCACGATGTACGTGCTGCCGAATCCCTCGCCCTCCACCATGCCCGCTTGAAGTGTGATCTCCAAACCGGTGTCAACGCTGTTGAACTGGTTCGCCACCGACGCGGTGATCTGCGTGCATCCCGGGCCGCGCGTGCCGAATCCACCGCGAGCGCTCGCCGGCTTCCAGTTCACACGCTGCGTCTGCATGGTGGTAGCGCTGACAACAACTTCCTTCACCGGTTCCGCGGCGTGCGCTATGCTGGATGTCAGCAGCCCCGCGCTGAACGCGAGCGCCGCAAAAGTTCCGTGCCGCAACCCTTTGCGTGTCGTGCCGCGCGTCTTCATGCACCACTCCTTGAAGGTCTGGCGCAGAACGCGACAGAACCGGAAATACCAGCAACTCACCCCAAACAAACTCGTGCCAGCAGCCGTGCCGCGTGGTCAGGGGAAAGTTTGCCTCTCATCTCTACGAACGCCAACCCGCTTTGGCTCCGCACATGAAAAATTGGTGGGTGTTCGGTACCACTCGCGCGGTGCGGCTGGACGAAATCCCTTACCGAATCTCATTCGGCGGCGGGTTATGCCACTGCCGCCCTTCCTTCCCCAGCATCCGATCCGCCCCTGCTGGCCCCCAGGAGCCAGAGGGATAGGTCTCGATCTGCTGCCGCACCTTGCGGCTGTCCAAAAACGGCTGGCAGATGCGCCACGAGGACTCGACCTCATCGCGGTGTTTGTACAACGTCCGATCACCCCGGATCGCGTCCAGGATCAGCGGGCCGTACGCCTCGATCGCCTCGCCGCCGAAGGTCTTCTGGTAGTCCATGTCCAGCTTCGCGCTGGCGATCTTGAAGCCGCCGCTGCCGCCCAGCGCGCCGCCGGGCACCTTGCCATCCACACGCAACGAGATGCCCTCGGTCGGAGCGATGTTGATGACAATCCGATTCGCGGGCCGAGACTCGGGCGCGACATCCAGGTGCCGGAAGAGCTGCGTCGGCGGGCGCTTGAAGACCACCACCACCTCGGTCAGCTTGGTCGCCATCTTCTTGCCGGAGCGCAGATAGAACGGCACGCCGCTCCAGCGCCAGTTGTCAAACCCGAGCTGCACCGCGGCGTACGTCTCCGTGTTGTTCGCGGGATTCACACCCTGCTCCTTCACATACGCCGGTTCACCCTTGGCGGCGTCCGCGTCGTAGCGACCGAACACACCGAACTCGTGGGCCCGCTCCACATCCAGCGGCGACGCGGAGTTGAACAGCTTGATCTTCTCCCGCATGATCGCGTCCGCGCCGAACTCGCTCGGCGGCTCCATCGCCACCATCGCCAGCACCTGCAGCAGGTGGCTCTGCACCATGTCGCGCAGCGCGCCGCCGGTGCCCGCGTCGTAGTACGCGGCCCGCGTGCCCACGCCCACGGTCTCGTTCGCAGTCACCTGCACATGGTCCACATGGTTGCGGTTCCAAAGCGGCTCGAAGATCGAGTTGGCAAAACGCAGCACCGCGATGTTCTGCACCAGTTCCTTGCCCAGATAGTGATCGATTCGGAAGGTCGCTTCTTCCTCAAACACACGCCCGAGGGCGCGGTTGAGGGACTTGGCGCTTTCCAAGTCCCAGCCGAACGGCTTCTCGATGATGATCCGCTGCCAGCTCGAATCCTGCGGATTCAGCGAGCACCAGCGCTTCCCCTCCGCCACCAGCCCCGCCATGCCGATAGCCCCGATGATCGGCTCATATAGATTGGGCGCGACCGAGAGATAGAACAGGATGTTGGGCATCCCGCCCCCCCCACTCCCATCGCCCCCGGCGGACTTGAGAATCCCACCCTCCTTCGCCAACGTCTGGATACGCGACGAGATCGGGTCGCCCTGCGTCATCTCCGCCGCGTCTCCCGGCTGGTAGTGCACGTTCTTGGCAAACTCATCCCACGCCGCGGCATCAAAGTGCCCGGCAAACTTCTCCGCCGAGGGGCGCAGCTTGGCGCGAAACTCGTCGTCCGTCATTGGCGTCCGCGAGACACCCATGATTTTGGTCTTCTCCGGGAGCGCGCCTTGGCGGCGCAGGTCATAGAGCGATGGGATCAGTTTGCGATGCGTCAGATCGCCGCTGGCCCCGAAGATCACGATGACACAGGGCTCGGGCGGGGCACTGGGGTTGTTGGGCACGTTCGGCATGGTCGGATCGTAACGCCTTTCTATTCACGCCACACAGGTCTCAATCTTGACTCGACGAACTCAATCCGCACGCAGAGGCCCGCAGGGGTTTCGCCGAGGATCGCGAGGAAATAATCGGCGATTCGGTCCTCCCGGCTTCTATCTCTGCGTCCCTCCGCGCGACCCCTGCGGACCTCTGCGTGCGGATTCGCTCGGACTCGCGGCCCTCCAAAGCACTCTCTCAGACCCAAGATCGACCAACCCCGGGCTAGTGCTGGAAAGCCCGCCGCTATTATCGGCTTCGAGCCATTCCCCATGACCGACGCCGCCAGAATCCTGGATGCCAACCTCAACCGCGCCCGCGAGGCCCTGCGCGTGATGGAGGATGTCGCACGTTTTTCGCTCTCCGATGCCGAACTCGCGGCGGACCTGAAAACCGCCCGGCAATCCCTGCGGGCAATCGCCGAAGCGGCCGGGCTGGACCCGGGAGTGCTGGCCGCGTGCCGCGACACCCCGGGCGATGTCGGAACCACCGTCACGACCGAAGCGGAACGCACCCGCGCCACCATCCGCGAAATCGCCATCGCCGCGGGCAAGCGTGCCGGTGAAGCTCTGCGCGTGATTGAAGAATGCACCAAACTCAATGCCGATTCCGCGGCCGCCGCGCTCGCCAAATCCTTTCGCTACACCGTCTATGACCTTGAGAAGCGCATCACGCTCGCGCTCGGAACCGGGCGCGCCCACCAGTGGCGGCTCTGCGTGCTCATCACCGAATCGCTCTGCAACGGACAACGCTGGGAGCAGGTCGCGTCGGCCGCCCTCCGCGGCGGCGCGGACATGCTGCAACTCCGCGAGAAAGCTCTGGACAGCCGCGAACTCCTCGCCCGCGCCACCCGGCTCGTCGCCCTTTGCCGCGAGCACAGCGCCTGCTGCATCATCAACGACCGCCCCGATATCGCCATGCTCGCCCGCGCCGATGGCGTGCATCTCGGGCAGACCGATCTCACCGTTCAGGATGTGCGCAAACTCGTGGGCTTCTCGCTGCTCGTGGGCGTCTCCACCACCAACATGCAGCAGGCCCGCCAGGCCGCACTGGGCGGCGCGGACATCTGCGGCCTCGGCCCCATGTTCCCCACCATCACCAAGCACAAGCCGGAGATCGCTGGCCCCGCGTACCTTCGCGACTATCTCGCAGACGAACAAACCGCCCGCATCCCACACCTGGCGATCGGCGGCATCAGTCCCGCCAACATCAGCGAACTTGTTGCGGCGGGATGTCGGGGCATCGCGGTGTCCAGCGCGGTCTGCGGCGCGTGTGATCCGGAATCGGTGTGTCGAGAGTTGGCGCACGCGATCATGCACTCGGCATGAGCAACACAACCTCACCGTGACACCAACCTCCCGTGCCACCGGCGTTCGTCGCTTCGACGAACGCCGGTGCGGGATACCCGAAGCGCACTTCTTCCACCGCTTTTGCGATATTCAATCAGCTCAGAAACGAACTGACAATCACCACGTTCTCAGTCACCACCACGCCATCGGTCTTCTTCGCCGTGCCGTGCGCATCCAGCCACACGATCGACGAACTGCCGGTGCTTGCCGCGACCGAGATCGCCTCGGGGGCCGCAACCACCACCGGCGTCTGCTCGGCGGGCACCGTGACGATCGGCGCGGGTTCGTTCACTTCGGGCTCGGGGCTGTCCGCCGCGACCGGGTCCATATTGGATGTGATGACGACCTCGCCACCCTGATACTCCGCCGCGCGCCCGTAGGTCTTAGGCGCAACGCTCGACAAATTCGCCGGAGTCAGGTGCCGCATAGAGCCGCCCGGCTCCTGATCGACGGCCCCGCCATCCAGATCAGCATTCGCATGGACCTCGCTGCCAAGTGCCTGCGTTCCCCACGCGCCACCGAAGTCGTACACATCAGCATCATTGGTCGCGGCGGCCGTCTCCGGCGCGGCGGGATCGCTGGAAGCATTCAGAAAAGACGCATCGGCCACGACGACCTGCTCGTGCGCCGGAGCACCAAGCATCGCATCCGGAGCCGCATTCAGCAGCGAGCGGGCTTCGAGCGTTTCGAGACGGTGATCAAACGAACCGTTGAAGTTCTTCATGGCGTGGAACCCTTATCTTAGAATGTTCGTCCGAGGCGGAGACCATCGTACGGTGGTGGGGCCGGTCGATGCTTCAACTCTGCCCCATCCGGCTCCGCCGGCCATGCAAGCGAACGCTCGCACGCGCCCGCGCACCGGCCATGCGGCCTGCGCGGGCAAGAATATCCGTTATCGGTCATCCACACCCCGCTTCCGTACCACCCGCGAGCGCAGTAGCATTCCATCTATGGCCGTCACCTTTCGCAAACAGATTCTGGACAACGGGCTCACCATCATCGCCGAGTGCGACGCCGCGGCCCATTCCGCGGCCGCTGGCTTCTTCGTCAAGACCGGCGCGCGCGATGAGCAAGCGCCCGTCATGGGCGTGAGCCACTTCCTTGAACACATGATGTTCAAGGGAACTCCCGGACGCACCGCCGAGCAGATCAACAAGGACTTCGACACCATCGGGGCTAAAAACAACGCGTACACCTCCGCGGAGATGACCTGCTTCCATGCGTCCGTGCTTCCAGAGTCTCTGCTGGGCAACGGCGGCGCGATCGACCTGCTCTCGGACATGCTCCGCCCCGCGCTCCGCCAGGATGATTTCGACACCGAGAAGAACGTCATCCTCGAAGAGATCGCTATGTACGAGGACAACCCCTTCTGGGTCCTCTACGAGCGCGCCATGGAACTGCACTTCGCGGGAGACAACCCCGCTCGCGCAGGACACACCCATCCCCTCGGCCACCGCGTGCTGGGCACCAAGCAGACCATCACCGACCTCACCAGCACGCAGATGCGCGACTACTTCCAGTCCCGCTATTCCGCCGACAACACCGTCGTCGCGCTCGCTGGCAAGATCGACTTTGACGCCGCGGTGGAGGAACTCTCCCGGCGCTGCGGCCACTGGTCGCGCACCGGCGCACGGCGCACGTCAGGCACGCCGCTGCTGGCAGAGCGCACGCTGGAACTCCACGATGAGAAGGTGAACCGCGCGTATCTCGTCGTGCTCTCCTCCGCTCCCGCCTCGAACGATCCCCGCCGCTACGCCGCGTCGCTCATGGCACAGGTGCTCGGCGGCCCCGACAACTCCCGGCTGCACTGGTCGCTCATCGAGACCGGCCTTGCCGAACAGGCCGAGGTCGGCTTCGAGCCGAAGGATGCCTGCGGCGACTTCCTCCTCTACATCGCCTGCGATCCCGAGCGCCGGGAAGAAATCTGGTCTATCGCCAACGCCCAGATCGACGCCCTCTCCTCCACGCTCTGCGACGCGGACCTCGAGAAAATCCGCTGCAAAGCCGCGACCGGAGTCACGCTCGCGGGCGAGCGCCCCGGCGGGCGCATGCAGCGGCTCGGTCGCCAGTGGACGTACCTGGGCACGTATTCAACGCTCGAAGAGGAACTCGCCAAAATAAACGCCGTGACCGTCGCGGATGTGCGCCAGGTCATCACGGACTTCCCGATGCGCCCGCGTACGGTCGGGTGGTTGTTGCCGAAGTGAACGAGTCCAAGTTTTTGTCAGCGCAGCACACATTGCTGCGCTCGAACTCTGCACTCCGGACTCAGCACGACTCCCTCACGCCGCCGCCGCTGGCGCATACACCCGGATCGCGTTCTTTCCCGCACGCTTGGCCGCGTGTACCGCCTGCTCCACGATCGCCATCAGCGCGCCGTGGTCGTCGAATCGTTTGATCATCTCCCCATCCAGCGCGGCCACGCCCACGCTCACCGTCACACTGATGCTCGGCGGAGATCCCGACTTTGCGGCCACCAGCTTCACCGGCTCGTTGGCAATCTCCGTCCGCACCTGCTCGCTGGACCGAACCGCATTCGCGCGGTCCATCCGCGGCAGCAGCGCGACGAATCGCCCCGCGTCATACCGTGCCACCAGTCCGCCGGTGTTTGCAAACGCTCGCTCCAGCCGCCCGGCCACGCCGATCAGAATCACATCCCTGGCGTCCGCGCCGTGTTGTGCGTTCACTTGCTCTAGCTCATCCACCTCAAACATCGCAACCGCGAGCGGGCCAAGACCCTGGCGCGTCTGCTCAAACGCCGCGATGATGCTCCGCTCAAGCTGCAACCGGCTCGCCACGCCCGTGAGTTCATCGCTCGCCTGCTCATCGCCGGACGGGCTGGCCTGCGTGCCATGCTCACCCTCGTGAACGCTCGTCTGCGCCAGCCGCGCCCGGGCGTCTTGCAGCATCTGCTCCTGGTTCACAGGCAGCACCGGCGGCAGACTCAGCAGCGACGCCGCCTCGCGCACCTGCGTGCCGATCACCTTCAGCACATCATCCGCGCGGCTGTTGTCCAGCCCAAACCACTGCTCCGCTCGCTCATAAAACCGGCGCAGCGCCTCCGTCGGCTCGGTCGCCGTCAGCACATCCGAGGCAATATTCCCCAGCCCCACCGCTCGCACCACGCCCGTGTACTCCACCGGCGCGGCCGTCGGCCGCTCGTGGTACTTGATCGGCATCACCAGCGATTCAGGCAGTTTCCACTTCTTTGCGAGCATCGCACCGACATCCGCGTGGTGCATCCCGATGACGCGAATCTCATGCCCCAGCACACGCCGATGGTCCCCCTCCGCCAGCGCGAGCACCTTTGAGTATTCCTTCTTGAGCGTCTGGTGTAGCGCGATCATCCCGACATCCTGCAGCAACCCGCCCAGAAAACACTCTTCCGCGTTGGGCAGCCGTGCCTTGTTCGCGATGGAGCGGGCCGCAATCGCAGTGTACAGCGCGCGACGCCAGTACTCGGCCATGTCAAACTCACCGGTGTCCGTGTCCTTGATCGCCGAAACCAGCGTAAAGCTCAGCGCCAGCGTCTTCACCGCCGACATCCCCAGCATCACGATCGCCTGATTGATGCTCGAGCACTTCGTCCGCACCGCGTACATGCTGCTGTTCACGGTGCGCAGAATCTTTGCCGCCAGCGCCTGATCGTTCTGGATCGCGTCCGCGAGCTGCTTGAACGAGACATTCTCGCTCGCCGTGAGTTCCACCACGCGCATCGCCACCGCCGGGAGCGTCGGCAGCTCGCGACAAGCCATGACCTTTTCCAGAACTTCGGGGTTCATCGAGCGGTCGCGTTCCGGTTGGCGGCTCCATCCTCCAAAGCCCGGAACGATTCCAGGATGTCGATCGGCCCACGCGCACCAACCCTTCACGTTCTCGCCCGACGAAACCCCAACTCGTGTAGTTCACCTCGTTATCGACTCCATCATCACGTCGTTATCAACACTCATGTCCGGCGAGTTATCGCCGCCGATATGAACTCGGTTATCGCGACAGTTTCCCGCCAAACACCAGCCCCATCGTCGGCGGCTCCGTTCCCAGCACATACCGCAAATAGGACGCGAGCAGCCGGTTCGCACGCTCCACCGCGTGCCCTCCCTCCCTCCCTCCCTCATCCGCCGCGGCCACGCCCGCAAGCCCATCCTTCTCCAACCCGCGCAGCAACTGGATCGTCCCCACGCGCACGCGCCACGCCTTCGCGCCCTCGCTCCCCTCGCTCTCCCCCCCACTCTCCTCCGATCGCTCGCTCGTCAGCCCGCCCAAAGCCGCGCTGAACAGGTGCCAGCGCGATTCCCCGATCGGCTCCCCCGTCCGCACATCCACATTTAGCACCGGCCGATACCCCGTCTCCACCAGCACGCTCCACTGAAACTTCAACATCGCCGGCCCGATGTCTTCCGGCGATTGCAGCAAGCGCAGCGTCTCCAGCGTTTCGTCATACAGCACCACATGCGGATCATGGTCGTGGATCGCGTGCTGGATCAGGTCCGCCACATACAGCCCCGCATGATGCACCCGCAGGTTCGCCCGCAGCGCGGGGAAGAGCTCCGCCAGATCCCACTCCGTCAGCAGCGCCAGTTCCGACTGCGGGCGCACAATCACGCCGATCCTGCCGCGGGTCAGCGGTTCCACCCCGCCCGAATACGGCGACTTCGGCCGGCGCGATCCCTTCGCCAAAGCCCGCACCATCCCCATCCCGCGCGTGAAGAGCGCACAGGTCTGGCTGGTCTCCGAAAAATCCCATTGCCGAATGCAGATGGCTTCGTCGATCGTCGCGGGCATAGGAGACAGTATCAGAGCCGAGGGGCGTAAGCCCCCGGTCTTATTCACCACGAGTATCTACCCATGCACCGCACCCGAGGGCTTACGCCCTACGGCTCTGAAACCTTCTACCCTCCCCCATGCACTTCAACCTCGTGGACCGCGTCCTCGAACGCTCGGATGACCGCATCGTGACCATCAAGCAGGTCACCGCCGCCGAGGAATATCTCCAAGACCACTTCCCCGCCTTCCCAGTCCTTCCCGGCGTGCTCATGGTCGAGTCGCTCGTGCAGGCCGCGCGAACGCTGGTGCAGGACCGCCCCGAAACCGCCCGCACGCGCCTGGTCCTCGGCTCCGTCCGCGCCCTGAAATACGGCTCCTTCGTCCGCCCCGGCGAAACCCTCCGCGTCGAGATTTCCCTGCACAAAGTCAACCCCGACGGAACCTACGACTTCAAGGGCGAGGGCACCGTCGCCCGCGATTCGGACACCCCCGAATCCGGCCCCGCCACGGCCGTCAGCGGGCGCTTTACGCTGCGGCCGATGCGTCTGGAGTAAACACAAAGAGCAGAGGGTGACATTGGCAGCTCGCCTGGCAGTGGTCCTGCGCTTGGGTTGGCAACATCACTGGCAGACAAGCTGCCAGTGCCACCCTTTTTGTGCTTTGCTTCCCCCATCCCCCATCCGACATTCCTACACTCTTCACCCATGACCAACGACGACATTTTCGCCAAAGTCCGCACCGTTCTCGAAGAAGCCCTCGGCGCCGACGCCGATGAGATCACCCCCGACGCCACCCTCTTCGGCGACCTCGGTGCCGAGTCCATCGACATCCTCGACATCTCCTTCCAGCTCGAGCAGGCCTTCGGCTTCAAGATCGCCCAAGGCGAACTCATCCCCGAAAGCGTCCTCCGCGATCCCAAGTACGTCGTCGATGGCAAGATCACCCCCGATGGCATCCGCGAGCTGAAGTCCCGCATGCCCTGGGTCAACTTCGCCTCCATCGAGGCCGACCCCCAGGTCCGCAAGGTTCCCCAAGCGTTCACCGTGGACACCCTCGTCAAGTTCGTCGAGCAGAAGCTCGCCAAGCAACCGGCATAATCAGAGCCGAGCGGCGCAAGCCGCCGGTGAGCGCTACTACGCACGCAACCGACCGGCGGCTTACGCCGCTCGGCTCTGAGAGGAGTTCTCATGCGCTGGATGTGGATCGATCGCGTCATCGAGCTTCGCCCGCGCGAGAAGCTCGTCGCCATCAAAAATGTCTCCCTCGCCGAAGAGCATCTGCACGACCACTTCGCCGCCGATGCGAGCCGCGGCCTCAAAGCCACGCCCGTCATGCCCATGTCCCTCATCCTCGAGGGCATGGCCCAGACCGCTGGCATTCTTGTCGGCCACGCCGAGGACTTTCGCGAAAAGGTCATCCTCGCCAAGATCAACCGCGCCGAGCTCTCGCGCGATGCCACCCCAGGATGCACCCTGCGCTACACAGCCATCATCGAGCGCATGGACGCAATCGGTGCATCCACCAAAGGCACCGTCGAACTCTTCGACCACGCCCATGCCGATCGCGGCTGGCAATCCATCGGCGCCATCGACCTGATGTTCAGCCACCTCGATCAAAACCAGGGCATAGGGGGGGGCGGCGCGGCCGGTTTCCCCGAACACAACTTCGTCTTCGGCGAGGGCTTCAAAACCCTCCTTCGCACCAGCGGCGTGGCCATCCCGGATTGACAGAGGCGCGGGCGCAAGCCCGGGCACGGCCGCGCGGTAAACGTCGAACTGCCCGGGCTTGCGCCCGCGCCTCGGCTACATCAGCGGCTCTTCCACACGCTGTATCTCACTCACACCCCGCCCGCTTGCTCCCCCAGCGCCTCCCGACACACCCGCGCAAACAACCCCTTCGGCGCGCTCTTCTCCGTCCACATCGCAAACTGCTGCGCCGCCTGCTCCACAAACATCTCCACCCCGTCGATCACCCGCAGCCCGCGCTCCCGCGCCGCCCGCACCAGCGGCGTATCCACCGGCCTATACACCGTCTCCATCACCACAGTATTTTCAGGCAGCGAAGTCATCCGATCCACCGGCGCGGCCATCCCCTTCGCATCACTCCCGTCCGCCATCCCCACACTCGTACAGTTGATCACCGCATCCGCCGCGCACTGTTCTAGCTCCGACATCTCGGCAACCACAACCCGTCCCCACATCCCGTCCTTCCGCGCCGCCGCGAGTTCCCCCACCATTTTCTCCGCCCGCTCCCGAGTCCGGTTATACACCGTGACGCTCGCGCCGCGCGCTGCGCACGCCCACACCGCCGCCCGCGCCACGCCACCCGCCCCGATGATCGCCACGCTCTTCCCGGACAGATGCCCGAGCGCACCATCCAGCAGCACCTCGATCGCTATCGCATCCGTATTCCCCACTTCCAGAATCGCCCCGTCCACTTTCACCGTGTTCGCCGCCCCGATCTCCCACACGCGCTGATCAAAGTCCGTCGTGAACCCACTCGCTCCACTCCCCTCCTTCACCCACCGCACCAGATGCTCCTTGAACGGCATCGTCACGCTTAGCCCGCTCAAATCCAGCGCCCGATATTCCAGCAACGCCTCCAGCGTCGCCTTGAAACTCAGATACGTCCCCTCTCCCGCCGGGTCCTTCTCATCCGCCGCGATCGGCAGCGGCAGATACACCCCGTCATGCCCAACATGCTCAAACCCCGCGTTATGCACCAATGGCGAGAGCGAGTGCTCAACCGGCCACCCGATCACCCCATACACCTTCGTCCGTGCACCGATCGAGCGGAACCGATACATATCCAGCATCTCGCGCACCGTTGGCTGCCCCGGCGCGGTCGCGCTCTGCGCTCTGAGTGATGCAAACGTCAGATACCCGCCGAACTTCGGCGCCAGCACCCGCGACATCAACCCGAACTTCCCCATCCCCAGCGCGATCGTCGGCTTCCCCCCCGCGTTCTCGCGCAGCAGATCAAACAGCTCTAGGTTGTCCCGCAGCGACCGCGACGTGATCGCCACCTTCACTACTCGGGCCGCGTCCTCTCGCCCCATCGCCGCGATCCGCCGCAGCAAATCCGCCGGCCGCCCCTGAAAATCGTGCATCGACAGAATCAACCCCGACCGCCCCTCGCGCTTCTCCGCCGGCCAATCCACCGCCAAGTGTACCTTCTGCCGCAGATTCGCCGAACTCCCATACGCCGACATCTCCATATCCAAATACCGCGGCGGATGCTCCTTGGGTGGCCCGCCGCTCCGCGGCGGCTCTTTCTTGCTCTCTACTCCCGCCGTCCCCAACCGCTCATACAACGCCACCCGCGCCATCTCGTCCCCGTCATACCCGCCACCCTCACTCGCCGCGCGGCACGTCACAATGCACGGCAACGGACACTCCGCCACCAGCCGCAATATCCCCTCAACCTCCGAGACTTCCAAATCCCCCGCCGCGTTCTTCATCCCCGTGAAGAACTCATCCACCCGAAACTCGACCACATCCGCCCCGGCATCCCGCGCCGCCACCGCGTCCGCCATCGCGAGATGAACCTCCTGCACCAGAATCGGAACGCACAGCAGCGTGGGCATGGGCAGAGTGTACGTGAACTCCGTGATTCGGCACGAGCCGATGTATTCCCATTTATCTCAACAACCCGCCGCTCTCCAAGTTCATCCTGCTCCGCGTGGTCGCCACGGGCGAGGCCTGCGCGCGGGATCACTTCGCACTGTTCTAAAAATCGGCGTGTTCCGTCGCGAGCGATCGCGTGTAGTTCGCCGTCATCTCACTTCGCCACCTTCTGAATCCCCCGGAACCACTTCTCAGCATACACCCCGACCAAAGGCAGCGGCTTCGCCTGACCGTTCAACGCACGCACCAGCCCGATGATGTCCAGCACAATCGCGCCGACGAAGATGACCAGCATCACCGGCAACCCGATCCCGCAGAACGGAATCAGCATCGCACCCGCCGCCATGCCCACCATCACCGTGATCCACAGCAGCATGCACTGCTTGGCGTGATACAACGCAAACTCGTTCTCGCGCATGATCAGTGGCACCAGCCAAAACGGCAGCCGCAGGAAGTTCAGTACATACGAGATGATCGCGAAGGCCTTCCCCTCGCTCACGTCTTTCTCGGACATCGGCGGCGAATCAACCGGAAACGGCACCGCCGTCGGAGTCGGAATCGGCGGCGGAACATGCCCAGAACCAGTCGGTGTGTCAGCCATCGCTTGCTCCTCCTTCGCGCCCCACCCTCCACATACCAATCACTCTATCAAAATCCTCTCCCCCCGTCTTCTCTCCGCGATCCCCCGCGAGACCTCCGCGAAACTCTGCGTGCTGATCCCTCCCCCCCCACTCCCTATTCACCACTCCCCACTCCCTCCCCAATCACAACTCCGCAATCCGCCGCGCCGTCTCCCGCTCCACCAAATCCCCCAGCAGCTTCGATAAATCCCCCGCCAGAACATCCCGCAGCGGATACTCCCCCGGCAGCCGCTCATCCGCCACGATCCCATCCTTATACCGATACGTCCGAATCTTCTCGCTGCGCTCCCCGCTTCCAATCTGCTCCCGCCGCGCGCTCGCACGCTGCTCGTGCAGCTTCCGCCGCTCCAGCTCATACACCCGCGCCATCAGCAACCTTCTCGCCTTCTCCCGGTTCTGCTGCTGGCTCTTGCTCTCCTGCATCCGCACCTCGATCCCCGTCGGCTTGTGAACCAGCTTCACCGCCGTCGCCACCTTGTTCACGTTCTGCCCGCCCGGCCCTTGCGCCGTCGTCACATCCTCCGTCACATCCGCGGCCCAATCAATCTTCACCTGCACCTCCTCCGGCTCCGCCAGCGTCGCCACCGTCGCAGTGCTGGTGTGTACGCGCCCCGCTTGCTCCGTCGCCGGCACCCGCTTCACGCTGTGTACGCCCGCCTCAAAGCAGAGCTCGCTCCACACCCCTTCGCCACGCACGTTCACCGTCGCGCTCCGCACGCCGCCCACGCTCGGCTCGCCGGACATCTCCATCATCTCAAACACCCACCCCTTCTTGGCCGCGTACTTCCCATACACATCCAGCAAGTCCCGCGCCCACAAACTCGCCTCATCACCACCAGTGCCCGCCCGCACTTCCAGAATCACCGACCCAACAGCCCGATCGTCCGCATTCACCAGCGCACTCTTGGCCCGCTCAATCGCCGCCACCGCCCGCGCTTCGACACCCAACTCCTCCCCTTCCCCCCTCAACTCCTGCTTCGCCATCAGCGCGAGTTCTTTATCCCCCCCACCCATCACCTCACGCAACTCCCCCGCCTCCCTCATCAACTTTACAAACTCCGCATAATCCGCCACCACCGGCTCGATCGCGGCCTTCTTGATCGACAGATCACGGACCTTCTTGTGGTCCACCAATATCTCCGGCTCCGAGAGCGCCTGCTCCAGCACAGCGTGCTGCGCCTTCAGCTCTTCGAGCTTGCGGATGAGCGCGGGCGGTGGGGGATTGGATGTGGCGTCGAGCGGCATCGTGGGCGATGCTATGTTCCCTGCCGTGCCTGACCCGACTACGAACGTTCAGAGATCGCAGGCGAGAATTCAGACGCGGGAGGAGTTGTACCGGGCGATCGGGTATGCGCCGGGGGTGGAGTGGGAGTTTCGGGTGAGGTGAGCAACCGACGGCGGCGCACTTCGGTACCACAGGATGCCGCCCAAACTCGCCGGCCTATTCGCTCGGTCGGTCACCCAACGCCAGGAGGGCGATTGATCCAACGGATACGCCGTGCCAGCAGGCAGCAACAACGGGACGTGATCCCTCAGCGGTCTGCTGCCATAGAAGTTCAATCGCCAGCGCGATAGCAAACGTTGCAATACCAGCGATACCGGCCAATAAGATTCCGACAAGCAGGATGCCGGTGTTGCGATGCGATTCGTCTGTGTTCTTTGCGGCCCGTCCGCGGGTGAGAGGACCGATCAGCCCGATCGCAAGCATTCCAAGAAACAACAGCACAGCAACGCCGATGCCCGCAGCCGGGCTGCTATGCCAAAGGCGGTTCCCATGTGACCAAAGGAAGACAAGGCCCACGAGCCCACCGAATCGTACGAACTCGGCTCTGCTCACAGCAACTCCTTGGGCGATTCTGGGTGCCGCGTGCGTATCGGACGTTTTGTCGCCGCACTGTGAAACACACGCGGCTCAGGCCCGGCATTCCGGAACATTCCAACCCAAAAGAGAGAATGCGGACGCTTGTCCAGCAACCCCTCGGTCGGTGGGGGGTGCCAAAGCCGCTCGCCGAAGGCGATCCCTTTCCTGTCTTTGGTGCCCGCGCTCGCTCCGAGTGTCCGCGCCGTGGCTTCGGCGGTGGGCACTCTCACGATGAGAGAAGGCGGCGTGTCCACGAGCGCGGGCACCGTGGGAA
>JAYVRG010000013.1:0-10872 GCA_043776515.1 Phycisphaerales bacterium | reverse complement strand
GCAGCGCGGCGTCGATGATCGTGCGAATCTCCGCGGTGATGCCGGCATTCTTGCCCACGCCGCATGAATACCCGACTTCACAGCAAAGCGCAAGTCGGCGTCCGTTCGGCTCCCGCAGTGGCAGACGGCTGAAGAGTTACCCAATCTCTATCGCGTGACAGTCGCGATTCCCAGCGGCCGCTCGTGGAGCGTGCTTGTGCGGGCGGTGGATGAGGAATCGGCGGCGGGAGCGGTGCGGGCACGCGGGCACAATGTCATCGGAGTAACGGTGGCAACTATGCCCAAGCGCGGTACGGCATCGCCGCGGATCTCGTGCCTCAACTGTGGCTACCTGCTCAAGAAGCTGCCCGCTGGCGATGCCGGTGAGGTGCTTTGCCCGGAGTGCGGCGTCATCAATACGCCACTTGGCGGTGAGGACTCTCTCTGGTCGGAAATCAAGGCGACCGGCGCGGAGTTCGGACGACAGCAGAAGGTACGACCGTTCTCAACACGGCCGCTCGCGCTCCTGCTGTTTGTGGCAGCCTTCGTTGCCGTGGTGATGCTTGTGGTGATCCCGTTCTTGCGTTGGACGGGTTTGATTCCGTAGCGATGAATCAGCGTTTGGCCTTCAGCCACTCATGCAGTTTCTTCGCAGACCATGTGTTGATGCACCCCGCGGCCGTCAACCACCCCCGCCGCGCCGTAGCGATGCCGTATTTCAGATTCTCGAAGTCCTCCTTCTCATGCACATCGCAGTCAATGGCGATGAGGGCACCGGCATCGACGGCGGCGCGGACGTGGGTGTCGCGGAGGTCAAGACGCATCCAGTGGGCGTTGATTTCGAGGGCGACGTTGTGCTGCTTGGCCGCGGCGATGAGCAGTGCCATGTCGGGTGAAAGTCCCGGGCGTTTGTCGATCAAGCGGCCGGTGGGGTGGCCGAGGATGTGGACGAGCGGGTGCCGGATGGCTTTGAGCAGTCGCTCGGTGGCGACGGCGGGCTCCTGCCGGAGCGAGGCGTGCGGGGAGGCGACGACGACATCGAGCTTGGCGAGCAGTTCATCGTCGTAGTCGAGCGAACCGTCGGCCAAAATGTCCACCTCGCTGCCCGCGAGGATGGCAATGCCATCGACCTTCCTGCGTGCCGCGTGGATCGCTTTGATGTGCTCGACGAGTCGCTCGGGGGAGAGGCCGCCGGCGATCGCGCTGGATTTGGAATGATCCGTCACGGCGATGGTGTGGAAGCCGCGTTGCTTGGCTTGTCGGGCGAGTTCTTCGATGGACATCGATCCATCGCTGGCGGTGGTGTGGGCGTGGAGCTCGGACTTGATGTCGGAGAGTTCGATGACCACGGGAGCGGCGGCAAAGATGGGCGGATCGTCCTTCGATGTGGCGGCTGGGTTGGATTTGGTGGTGGTGGTCTTCTTACTGGTAGAGGGTGTCTCCTCTCGCTTACGCGAGAGGCACTCTTGGGCGAAGGCGTCGAGTTCGCCGCGGTCTTCGCGCATTTCGGGGGGGACCCAGTGCAGGCCGAGTTTGGCGTAGACGTCGGCTTCGGTTTTGGAGGCGACGGGCTTCACGCCGCGTTTCTGCGGCGGTTCCTTCTCATCGTCCTCGGGAAACAGCCCGTACTCGTTGAGCGTCAGGCCCATCTTCAATGCCCGCTCGCGGAGCTTGACGTTGTGGTCCTTCGATCCTGTGAAGTACATGAGCGCGGAACCCCACGCAGCATCTTCGATCACACGGAGATCGACCTGAATCGTTCCTTCGGTCGCGTCGCTTCCTGCAACCTCCGAATCCCATCGCCCCATGTCTGCTTTGATCGCAAAGCGCACGCTGGACTTGGAGACTCCCGCGACCAGCACATGCTTCACCTCCGGCATCGCGAGGAACGCTTTGTTCGCGGCGGCGGCGGTGAGGGGGTCGGTGGTGGAGACGAGAATGTCAATATCGCCGACGGTCTCCTTGCCGCGTCTGGCCGAGCCGGCGTACGCGACGTGCTTGACGCCCTTCACCTTCTCCAGTCGCTCGATGATCCGCTCCGCGATCGGCACGGCCAGGCCCAGCCGGAGCCGCTTCGGGCTGTCCGCGGATTGCTCGGTGATCGAGATGGACTCGCTGATCTTCGCGACCGCCTTCTCGCCCATGCGTGGGAGCGTGAGGATCGAGCCGTCCGCGATGATCTTCTTGAGATCAGCGATGGATTCGACGCCGCCTTGCTTCCAGAACACCGCGACGGTCTTGGGCCCGAGGCCGGGAATCTCCATCACCGCGAGCAGCCCCGCCGGCACCTGCGTGCGAAGTTCTTCGAGTTCGCTGATCTTGCCGGTAGCGACAAACTCAATGATCTTGTCGGCGATCTTCGGCCCCACGCCGTCGAGGGCCGTGAGTTGCTTCTTGGCGTCGGCGGCCTTGGCGATCGGCTCCAAGTCCACCGCCAGGTCGCCGATCACACGCGACGCCTTCGCGTGCGCAAGCACCTTGAAGGTGTTCTGCCCGAGCAGGTCCATGAGCTTGGCGATGAGGGAGAAACGGTCGGAGAGTGCGGCGTTGACGCTCATGGGAAAACATAGCACATGGCCATAGGGCACATTCGCAAAACACCACGGCCCCGGTCAAACAGACCCGGGGCCGTGGCATTCTCAAAGGATCAGGCGTGGCGTGCGATGCGGCCTTCCCTGGAGCCGGAACAGCACGCGCTTGCCGTTTGGTATCTGAGTTGAATCACGCCGCCATCTTCATCCCGGTCATCTCCCCGTTCTTCACGCCCTCGGAGGTGGAAGCGATGAAGATGCTTCCGCCGCCGCCGACGCCGAAGTTGACGGTGAACTGCGCGGGCAGGCCGCGCTGGGTGGAGCGGAGCGCGGTGATCTGGTAGATGGAGGGCGTCGCGCCCGCCGGGATGGTCATGTCGGTGAACGACTTCTTGCCCACCTGCCCGAGATACGTGAAGGTGGTTGTGATACCGCTCTTGCGGAGCACCTCGTAGTTGGTGCTGCCGGTGCCCGCGGGGTTGCTGCACTTCCAGTTGAGTTTGAGGGAGCCGTCTTCGAGCAGGTTGACGCGGAAGTCGGTCGGCTTGGCGGGCGGCGGCGAGACGCCGGGGATCGCGGGCGGCGGGATCATCGCCAGCGTGTAGACGTTGGGATTGTTGGTGGTCTGGGCGAAGGCCTTGATGGTGTTGAGCATGTCCGCGCCCGCGCCGGGGCCGTCGTGCATGGCGCGAACGGTGTCGTAGAACTTCTGCGTCGCGGTCTTGGCGGCGTCCTGCGCCACGAGATGATCCCCGTACGCTTTTCTGGCCGCGCTGGTCAGAGCAGAGAGCGCGTTGACGGCGCTGACCGTTGTGCCGATGGCCACAGCGCTGCTGCCCCAGGGTCCGACGTGCGATTCATAAAACTCGACCTTGCCCAAACGTGTCTGCGGTGTGATACTCATCTGAGACTCCTTTGGCCCTTTGCGGGGGCGGGGGGTGGGTGCCGTCGTTCACGCGCGAACACACTGCGAGTTACGAGGGCGAGTCCCGTCGGGGGGTTCGTTCGCTCACACGAGCGGCGAACCGACGGGCGGTGGTACGCACTTGATTTCGACGATCGCAGACGGCACATTCAGTCCAGTCCTCACATTCGTCACAGATTTATTTTCGTTGCCCGGTTCACCACGTCCGAGTAACTCGTCCACCCCCCGCCCCCCCCCTCCACGCCCTGAAAACGCCGGTGCGCAGCCCTCCACGCGCGTTCTCGGACCATTTTTGCTTCTCGTAAAGCCCTTTACGCGCACCATAAAGCCCTTTACGCGCACCATAAAGCCCTTTACGCGCCGCGTGCAGCCCTCTTCGCGCCGCGTGCAGCCCTCTTCGCGCACCATAAAGCCCTTTACGCGCACCGTGCATGGCTCTACGCGCACCGAAAAGGCCTCTTCGCGCTGCGAACACATGAGTTCGCGACGCGAAAATGGCTCTTCAATACGCTGGAAGAAGAAGAAATTGCTGATGGCCTTCAGCTTGAGGAAGGGAAGGCAAAGGTAACTGCCGTGTGTCCCGCGACGCGGGCACGATCCATGACCCCCGCCCCCCCGCCCCCCCGCCCCCCCGCCCCCCCGCAAGCCCGCACCACCTTCGCCACCGCGGCGAAGGTGGGGGCACGCACGGTTCGCTCGATGTCGGTGACACCCACCGACCCGCCTGTAGGAAGTCGGGCCATCTACCCCTGGTGCCCAATTGTCCATCCAATCTCTTGCAAAGTGGTACTGCCTCTGCTACTTTGAGCTGGGTTATCAAAGATCGAAACTTGCTCTATGAGCCCCAGAATCTGCACCATTCTTCGGAAGTCGATGCTCATGGGAAATGTGGTATTCGTTTTGGGGGCCGGAGCTAGCTGCGAATACGGCGTTGGAGATTCAAAGCTCCCAACGGCTGCGGGATTGAACCGCATCATCATTGAAGACACATATCTTTCGGCCAGCATGACGGGGCGCGAGCTTCGCAGTTTTGCTTGGAGCGATGGAACCATGCAGTCAGAACCGGACACGTTGCGAGAGTCCGGCGAGAATCTGAAAAGACAGTTCGAGGGTTCCGGTGCCTATTCGATCGATCGATTTCTAGAGCGACAACCCGTTCACCTAAAAGCGGGGAAGATGCTTATTGCCGCAGCACTTCTCCCTTTGGAGCGACAGGCGATCCGAGACGCGTCTATCGCCAGAGATTGGTATCAATGGTTTTTCAGCGAGCTTGTTTCTTCAAGCGCACCTGAGCTGAACTGCTCGGGTTTGTCCGTGGTCACCTTCAATTATGATCGCACCTTGGAGTTCGCACTTCAGACGATGATGATCAACTCGTTCGGTATCGATCCATCTGTCGCAGAGCAAGCCGTTGCAGAGTTGCCTATTCATCACGTGTACGGCTCCCTCGCCTCCACAGGGAGCTTCGACCTCCGTTCACGCCGGTATGAGCTGTCTGATCACGAAGCGTTTGTCCACAAATCGGCGGAACAAATCAGGGTGGTTTCTTCGAACCGTAATGAAGACTCCGGACCGGAGTTTCGCAAAGCAGTGGAAGCAATTCAATCGGCAGATGCGATCGTTTTCTTGGGATTCGGCTTTGATGAGCAAAACCTGCTGAGAATCGGCGTAGGGAGGCGTGACGATGATCTCGCAGTGTCTTTAAAGAGCGTCGAGGTGTTTGCTTCTGGCTTCGGTCTCGGAAATCGCGAGAGAACTGTCCATGACGCGAGGTTGAAGAGCAGCACTCTTCAAGGCGCCAAAGTGCATTTCGGAAATGCCGAGATGAAGTGCGCAAAGTTCCTGCGAGAGTATGTCGACCTGAGGGGTCTTCTTGACAGCTCGTGACAACAGACGGCAGGTGGCCAGCGTCCACCACCACCGTGGCACTGGTCGCGGGCATGACGATTGGAGCGCCGGCAGGTGGTTGCACATTCTCATCCATCAACAAAACCGTGCCACCGACTTTGCCGCTTCGGCAACGTCGGTGCGGTCAACCCGCGATGTCAAGCATTCTCCGTGTGCCCGCACCGACGTCGCGATCACCCCCCCAAGCATCGCGAAGTCGGTGGCACGTCCCTCTTTACTCTATTCAGCACGACTCACTTCACAAACGTCCCGCGCTCCCGATCCTTCTTCACCCCCGGGAACTTCAGCACGCGGCCGTGGGCGGCACAATAAATCCCGGGCACGTTCGTGCTGGCGAGCAGCCCAGCCGCGAAGATCGCCTCGGTGAGGTTCTGCAGGGCATCCGAGCGGATCATCTCGAAGGGGCGCATCGCGCCGGTGAGGACGATCGGGGCGACGGGAAGGGGAATCTCGCGGAGGAGCCGCTCGCCGGTGGTGGTGAGCGTGTCCGTGCCGTGCAGGATCACCACCGCGTCGGAAGAGGCGATGTGCGTGCGCACGGCGGCGACGATCGCGGTGCGATCATCATCGGTCATGTGCAGCGAGTCCTTCTGCATCAGCTCGACGATGGAGATGCGGGTGTCTTCCAACCGCAACTGCTCCAGCATCCGGCGGACCACGCTCATGCGGTTGGTCAGCTCGCCGGTCATCTCGTCGTAGGTCTTCTCGATCGTGCCGCCGGTGGTGATGAGGGTGAGGTGGCGCATGGTGCATCACGCCTTCGCGTGGACCATCTTGCCTGCCGCCATCTGCTTGCGCGGATCGGTGCGCCCGATGATGTCGCTCACGCCCTGTTGATTGAAACCCTTGAAGCCGTCGTTGCGCTCCAGGTTCTCCAGGTGCGAGCCGATCGCTCCAACTTGCCGGAAGCTCTCGGCGTGTTCGTGGGTGATGAGCCGGGCTTCGAGCAGCTTCTTGATGCGTGTGTCGCCGACGAGCCAGCGCTCGCCCTCGGTGAAGGCCTGGCGCAAGTAGGGGAAGGTGGTGAAGGGGTCCATGGTGCGGACGTGGGCTTTCTTCTCGAGCTGCGTGACCAGCGCGTGCCAGTCGAACATCGCCTCGAGGTGGTGCATGCCCGCTTGCAGCACGGCCTCGCCGTGCAGGCCGACCCACAGCCCCACGGTGCCCAGATCCTTATGCTTCTTCTTGAAGCCGTTGTGGCTGAAGTCGCCCAGGAGCTCCTCGGGGCTCATGTCCACATCGTTGAAGGTGATGATGCCGGTGACGGGTTGCTCCATCACCTGCGCGCCCCACTGGTCATCGCGCCCGGCGTAGAACCGCTCGCGGCATTTCTGGCCGAGCTTCTCCCAGAGCGCGACGAGCTTGGGAAAACTCTCGCGGCTGCTGCGATACGTGTGATGATCGTGATTCGCCCAGCCCAGCCCGAGCTTCTCCTGACGGCGGAACTGCACACGCGCGGCGTGGTTGCGACGCATCCAGTACTCACGCTCGGCGGCGTAGAACAAGTCGCAGGTCCAGTCGCGGCCGATGTCGGCGATCGCGGCGTCCACAATGCGGTTGGCTTCACGGAAGCCGTCGGCGTCATCCCCCCCCCCCCCCGTATCAAAGTCCCGCTTGCGGCGGCGGAGGTTCTCGCGGTGCTCCATCGCCTTGATGGCGACGCTCGGATCAAACACCGGCGGGAGATAGCCGAGATACCCGTGCCGCTCGACGACGAGGAGTTCACAGTTCTTCCCACTCGCAACGCGCGCGACGCGGAACTGCCCGAGCGGCTCGCCGTCAATCTGCGCTTCGGAAATCTGATGGGCCGAGAGATAGTCAGCGACAAACTCAACCTTCAGGGCGACGCGGGTGGTCTTGCCCTCCACGAGCAGCACGCGCGGGAAGACGCCAAGCTCGTTGACCAGACACTCGGAGCCCTTCGGGGCGGGAAGCGATTCGGGTGTGTAGCCGACCTCAAGAAGTCGATCACGAATCTGCTTCGAGGCCGGAATCTGGATGTGGTCCACCCAATCACCGAAGCGCGTGCCGGTCTCCGTCAACATGCGATACGAGAGCCGCTTGGAAGGGGAGCAGCGATTCTGGAAGTCGGTGAGGATGCTGGCGATGAGGGCCGCGGCCTTGGGCTGCGGCTCCCACTTGTACTGATCCAGCGGCGTTCCCGCCCCCTTGGAAGTGCGTGCGTGCGTGCCGTTTGAGCCATTGCGCAGCAGCCCCGTGTGGTTGGTCTCCGGACTGTTCGTGCCAGTTCCGCCGCCCGACTTGCGCTTCTTCGCCACGATCGACTCCTAATGGTCAACACACTCCGCGACCACCGCTCACACGGCGGAAGTGTCGGGAAACAAGTGTATTCCGCCCGCTCCAAAAAGCAGCCGACCGGCCCTGATGGACCGGTCGGCAGTGACTGCATTCGTTGAGATCCGTTCAGCAGATCAGTTCAGCTTGATGCCGAACTTCTCGGCCGTCGTCTTGACGGTCGCCATGAGCTCGGCGCCCTTGGTCTTGAGGCCGTCGAGGGTCTTCATCATGCCATCGCCGGTCTGGCTGGAGAGGCCGTCGAAGCCCTTAGTCATGTCGGCCCAGGTGGACTTGATACCGGCCATGGCCTTGTCGAACTCGCCCTTCTTGGCGGGCTCGAGGGTGGAGCCGCCCTTGTCGAGCGTCTCAACCTTGCCCTTGATGGTGTCCATCAGGTTCTTGACTTCGCCCTTGACGGCGTCGGTCGCCTTGGCGGCCATTTCCTTGGTCTTGTCGGCGGCGGCGTTGCCCATGTCCTTGGCCTTGTCGGCGGCGCTGCCCGCGGCATCCTTCATGGCGGTGCCGGCGTCCTTCGCCTTGTCGCCCACGGTACCCGCGGCCTGCTTGGCCTTGTCGGCGATGCTGTCGGCCTTCTTCTCCTCGCAGCCGACCATGACTCCGAGACCAGCCAAAACCGCAACCATGAGAACGCGTTTCATCTTCAATGTTCCTTGCTGAGACAGGCCCGTCGCCGGTTCACCGGCAGTCACGATTGGCCCGCTTTGTGTAGAGGACTATACGCGACGAAAGGGAAACCCTGCCGTATAAGGATGAAAAGCTCACGATTCCGACATGAAAACCAGTGGAAGAGCATCCCCGATAGCGGGGATTGAGAGGCAAATGACCTGCCGGGGCCGCCGGTCAGACGTGCTGAACCATCTCACTGTGACGAAATCGAACCTTGGCGGATTTGGTGTATGGGTCATCCGAAGCCCGGTATCCGGCGGTGGCGACGACCGTGGCGCTGAAGCCCTGGGCGCGGAGGCCGAGGAGTTCGTCGTATTTGGTCGAGTCGAAACCTTCCATCGGGCAGGCGTCCACGCCCAGCACGGCGCACGCGGTCAGAAAGCCGCCCAATGCGATGTACACCTGGCGAGCGTTCCAAACTTCGAGTTCGATCGAACTCTTGCCGGTGATAGAGCCGAGCATCATGGAGCGATAGGCGTCCAGCGCGGCCTTGGGAACCGAGCGGACCTCGGCGATGCGATCGACGTACTTGTCCACATCCTGCGGCGTCATGTCGGTGCGCCGGGCGAGGACGACCAGGTGCGATGCGTCGGTGATCTGGGATTGGTTCCAGGAGTGTTGCTGGAGTGTGGCACGCAGCGCGGCGTCGGTGACGACAAAGAACTTCCAGGGTTGCAGGCCATATGAGGACGGCGAGAGCACCAGCGCCTGCTCCAGCGTTTGCCAGGTGGCGGCGGGAATCTTCTTGGCAGAGTCGAACTTCTTGATCGCGGCCCGCCAGTGCAGTTGGGCGAGCAGTGTTTCGGACGTGATTGTGGAGGTGGACATGGATTGGCTCCGACGCGGCGGGGGTGAGCGTGCAAGGATCGAATGGCCGCGGAAAGACGGTAGGCGGGACGATTGATTGTATCGAAAGGCATCAATACCAAGATGCGGTGAAAGATCGTTGAGCGTGCGTGTGTGGGGCTGGCGGAACTCGGAGGACTGCATGACGGATGCCAAGGAGCGGCGGGGGCGTGACGGAGTGGCGAAACAAGCTGTCGGTTGCGCGGTGTATTCGCCGCTGCTCGCGGAGATCGGCGTGCCGCACGGATTCTCGACACGGCACGGGGGCGTTTCAACCGGAGTGTTTAATTCGCTCAACTTCGGCAACCCGGGTGAGCTGCCGCCGGTGGAGCGCGATCCGAAGGTGAACATTCGGAAGAACTGGGAGCTTCTCACCGCCGCGATTGCTGCGGAGATTCCCGGGTCGATGCACGCCCAGCGCGAGATCGTGGAAGTGCATCAGGTGCATGGGGATGTGGTGGTGCGGGTCACCAGCGGCGCGGCGATGCCCCGGGACGCGGCGGGGCACGACCTGAAAGCCGATGCGCTGGTGACGGACGACGCGACGCGGCTGATCGCCGTCCGAGTGGCGGATTGCACGCCGATCCTGCTCTCCAGCGGCGATGGGCGGGTGGTGGGGGCCGTTCATGCTGGATGGCGCGGCGTGGTGGGGGGCGTGGTGATGGTGGCGGTGCGGGAAATGGCAGCGGTGGGGGGGGTGGGCGTGAATCCAGTGGAAATGGCCGCGGCCATCGGGCCGTGCATCGGGGCGACGGCGTTCGAGGTCGGGCCGGAGGTGGCCGCGGAGTTCCGGCGAGTGTTCGGCGCGGGGACGGAGCATGTGCGGGAGACCGGGATGGGGGGCGTTGACGGGAAGCACGTGGTTGATCTGAAAGGGGCGATCCGGGAGCAGCTCATCGCGGCGGGGCTGTCGGCTGCGCGGATCGACGTGCTGCCGCACTGCACGGTGCGCGACGGGGCGGACTTCTTCTCGCACCGCCGGGAGCACGGCCGGACGGGCCGGATGGTGGGGGTCATCGGGCCGCGCTAGCGCCCCGGGCGGCGGGCCGACTTGCACAACCGGCGGAGAGTGTGGTACCTTTCCGCGTATCCGAGCGCGGACTGTCCGCGCTTGGGCTACACAACCGTCCGAGGGAGCAACTCCAATGGCGAAGAAGAAGGCAGCAAAGAAGAAGGTCGCGAAGGCATCCAAGAAGAAGGGCGCCAAGAAGGCCGCGAAGAAGACCAAGAAGAAGGCCACGAAAAAGACCACCCGCACCACGATGTATTCGGGCGCGGGCAAGAAGCTGTACGCCGTTCGCGCCGCGGACGGCAGCTTCAAGGACATCCAGCAGTACTCCAAGGCGCACGCGCAGGACATCAAGCGCGACGCGGTGGCGGAGAACTGAGGATCGTGAGTTGATCCACACACGACAGCGGCCCCGGCCATCGCCGGGGCCGCGTGCGTTTTGCGCAGGTCAGGGTGGCAGGGTGGCACGGGTCTGGCTTTGCAGACCCGTGCGACTGTCATGCAGCTTTAGACCGAATGCCTCACTCAGTTCTTCCCCTCCGTGCCATCTCCGTGTGCCCCGTGTGCTCCGTGTTTCAATCTTCGGAGTGTGAAACACGGAGGCGGGGGGGCACGGTGACCACGGAGGGAGCACGGAGAAAGGCGCGGGGCGGTGTGTCCGGAGTGCGGGGCGGGAGGCGGTCAGGCAC
>JAYVRG010000012.1:0-37066 GCA_043776515.1 Phycisphaerales bacterium | reverse complement strand
TCCGACGGTCTGATCGTCCGCAACACCATCGTCAAGAACATCTTCCAGTTCGGCCTCGCCATCGGCTCCACCGGCAACCCCGCCCGCTCCGGCCAGGTCGTCCACAACAAGATCTCCAACACCCCCTACTGGGCCGCCGTTCTCGCCTACGACGACTACTACGCCGCCATCGACAACAACTGCATCGAGCACGTCGGCGTCGGCATCCAGACCAACAACTTCTACCAGGCCAAGCCCTCCGGCGCATCCGCCACCATCAACAACAACACCATCACCCTCTCCACCGAGGTCATCGCCGGCGACAACACCTACACCAACAACTACGGCCTCCTCATCAACCTCCACTATTCCAACGCCTCCACCTGGCAGGCCTCCGGCAACACCATCGCAAACACCTCCCCGCGCTCCGCCGGCGGCCGCGGCATCACCGTCTGGAGCATGCAGACCGCCGTCGCCGTCTCCATCTCTGGCAACACCATCACCGATCTGGACACCGGCTACTTCCTCTGGAACTGCCCCACCTCCAGCACCATCACTGTCAGCGGCGGCACCGTCTCGGGCAGCAACCGCGGCATCGTCACCTCCAACTTTGATACCTACGGCAACGCCGATTCCAGCGACTATGCCATCTCCGGCGTCTCCATCCTCGACAACCGCCAGGTCGGCATCTCCGTCCTCGATAGCGCGTCAAACACCAACGGTTCCACCGTCTACACGCTCGTACATGGCAACACCAGCGTTCACGGTGCCGCTGCCGCCTCTTCGGGCGTCGCCGTCACCGGTCTGGACGCCTCCGCCACCATCATCAACAACCCCGCCTCCTTCACCATCAGCGCCGTCGGCGTTCTGGTCGATGCCGGTGCGGCCCTCATCCAGAACTCCAATCTCGTCGGCAACTCCCAAGCCGCCCTCCGCGTCGTCAACAACGGCCGCGCCGACGCTGGTGACTGTGCCGGTCTCAACATCTCCGGTCTCGGTACCGGCTCCGGCCCCGCCGGTTCCTCCACCGGCCTCAACAACCTCACCGGCTACGGCTTTGATTCGGCCAGCCCCTTCGCCGTGGACAACCTGAACTCCTCTGTTCAGTCCCCCGTCCGCGCCCAGAGCAACAACTACGGCGCCACCGCCACCGACAACATCGAGACCCTCCTCTCCAACAACGCTAACGCAGCCCTCTCGCACATCTTCGCCAGCCAGTCCGGCGGCCCACAGATCGCCGCCGATCCCGCCTCCGCCTCCGTCTGCCCCGGCACCAACGTCACCTTCACCGTCACCGCCTACGGCCAGAACCACTACCAATGGTTCTTCGGTGCCAACCCCGTCGGGCTGGATCAACCCACCTACACCGTCCTGAACGCCGGCCCCGCCGATGTCGGCAACTACCACGTCGTCGTCTCCGACGATTGCTCAAACTCCGTCACCAGCGCAAACGCCTCCCTCTCCCTCCTCCCGCTCCCGACTCCGGCCACCAGTGCCAGCTCCAGCGATACCAACTACTGCTCCAGCGCCGCCCCAACCTTCATCACCCTCACCGCCACCGGCGGCTCCGGCACCACCTTCACTTGGTACACCGGCAACTCCTGCTCCGGCGCGCCCCTCGGCACCGGCCCTGTCCTGCCCAGCGTCCCCGGCCCCACGGTCACCACCACCTACTCCGGCCACTGGACAACCTCCTGCGGCAGCTCCGGCTGCGTCAGCGTTACCGTCCTGGTGAATCCCAACCCATCCGCCCCGACCGTTCCGCCCACCGGCTCCGTCTGCTCCGGCAGCTCCTTCAACCTCACCGGCTCCGTCGGCGCGGGTGAAGTCATCGACTGGTACTCCTCCTGCGGCGGCACGCTCCTGGGCTCCGGCTCGCCCTTCCCCGTCTCCCCGCTCGTCAACACCACCTATTACGCCAAGGCCCGCAACACCGCTACCAACTGTTCCAGTGTTGCCTGCGCTTCCATCGCCGTCACCGTCGTCCCCGGCCCCACCGTCAACGCCGGCTCCGATGCCACCGACTGCGGCGGCGTCGCCGTCCTCCTGAACGGCACCGCCACGAACTACTCCACATCCCTCTGGACCACCAGCGGCACCGGCACCTTCTCCGATGCCACCATCCTCTCTCCCACCTACTCCCCCAGCCCCGCGGACATCACCGCAGGCACTGTCACGCTCACGCTGACGGTTCAGCCCAATGCCCCCTGCACCACGCCGCAGTCCGACTCGCTCGTGGTCACCGTCATCGGTCCTCCCAACACCGTCTATGTTGATGACGGCTATGTCGGCCTCCCCAATGGAACCACCGTCGCCTGGCCATACCCCGGCGCACCCGGCGGCCCCTACACCATCGGCTGCAACGCCTTCGCCAGCATCCAGGGCGGCGTGAACGGTGTCCTGCAAAACGGCAGCGTCTTGGTCGCCTCTGGCACCTATTCGGAAGTCTCGGTCTCCGGCCGCACCGGCCTGAGCATCCTCGGTGCCGGGGCCGCAACGACTACCGTCGTCGGCTCGCACAACTCGGGCGGCTCCCGCACCTTTGAGATCCAGTCCTCGCCGAATACCACGGTCGCGGGTTTCACGATCACGCGCAACGGCAACAACTGCACCGACTGGGCCGGCAACATCAAGTCCAACGGCCTGCTCGTCAGCTCCTCCAACGGCTCGGTCGTCCGCGACAACACCATCACGGGCAACCGCAACGGCTTCTACATGGAGAACAACGACGCCGTTCTCGTTCGCAACAACGTCATCAACGACAACCGAACCGGTCTGCACCTCGTCGCCGTCAACACCAACTGCACGGTCGTTGAGAACGCCATCACCAACAACTGGACCGACGGCGTCCTCTTCCGAACCGAGTCCGTCAGCAACAACACCGCCGGTTCCACCTTCTACAACAACAACATCTCCGGCAACTGGTACGGCCAGATCGAGTACCGCGAAGACTTCGCCCCCCTGGGCAAGAACTTCTCCGGCAACTGGCTCGGCACCACAAGCCCGGTCGTCGTCGCCGTCTCCGGCGGTGAGCCCGGATACGCAGCGCAGATTCCCGCCCACTTCTGCCCCGGCGGAGCCACCGCCCCCGGCGGTCAACCCGATGTGAAGGGCAACGCCTCGGCTCAGTTTGATATCACGCCCATGCTCTCCGCCGGCACCGATTCCAACCTCAGCGCCTACGCCGACACCTACGCCTTCCAGGGTGACTTCTCCTCCCTCACCGTCACCAGCCAGCTCGCCCAGACCGGCACCACCGGCCGCGTCCAGGAAGGCCACAATCTCGCCACCACCGGCGGCACCGTCGCTGTCCTCGCCGGTTCCTACTCCGAGAATGTTTCCATCACCAAACGCCTCACCATTGATGGTGCCGGTGCAGGCGATTGCGATACCGCCGCCGACCCACTCACCCAGACCGTGGTCACGGCCCTCGCTCCTTCTACGCCCGTCTTCGACATCGTCAATGTCGGCGGCTCTTCCGCCGCCCTCCGGCTCACCCTCAAGGACATGCGCATCACAGGTGCTTCCGGCACCGCCGATGGCCTCTCCTCCGGCGTCCGCGTCTCCGCCGCCTCAGGCCAGACTCGCCAGTTCTACCGCTTCCAGAACCTCACCGTCACCGGAAACTCCGGCCACGGCATCGCCCTCGGCTCCGTCGGCACCATCAACGATGTCGAGATCGCCTCCTCCAACATCTGCTCCAACTACCGCGGCATCGTCATCGACGACACCCTCACGGGCTTCAACGGCCTCGCCCTCTCCGGCTCCACCATCAAAAACAACACCTTCCACGGGCTCAGCGTCTTCGGCACCCCCAGCGGCTCCTTCTCCGCTACCAACATCAACGTTTCCTCCAGCATCTTCTCCGCCAACGGCCAGAGCAACAACCTCTTCCAGGGCTCCGGCGATATCTCCTTCTTCTACTTCAACGGAAACGCCTCCCTCACCGGCGTCACCGTCCACACCACCGGCCGCTTCCCCGTCCAGTTCCGCGGCAAGGGCACGGACAACATGTCCACCCCCTGGGTCCCCGCCGGAACCATCACTATCAATGGCCTCACCGTCGACGGCACCTCCGATCGCTCCGCGATCTACATGCACTACTACTCCAACGTCAACGCCGTCACACTCAACAACGTGGACCTCTCCGGCGTCTCCTCCTCGGCTCCCGCATTCGGTGCCTTCGCCGTCCCGGGCATGACCTTGGTCCACCTTGGCGCAACCCCCCTCCCCCTCGGCAACACAATCTTCCCCTGCCAGGGCAGCCAGGCCGCCGGCTACGTCGGTCTCGCTCTCTTCGGCCCCGGCGGCGCGGCCGCGGATTGCACCACCGTCTTCGTCGGTGCCACCACCCTCGCTCAGAAAGAAAACTGTGTCTTCGATGTCGCCGACCTCAACACCGTTGGAGATGTCACCTTCCTCGACGTCGCCATCACCAGCGGCCCCTCCTCCACCTCCACCTGCCTCGGTGCTCCCGCCTCCTTCTCGGTCACCGCCGTCGGCTCCGGGCTCTCCTACCAGTGGTACCACACCAACATCGGCAACCCCGTCGGCATCAACAGCAACACCTATTCCATCCCCTCCGTCGGCCCCACCGATGGCGGCACCTACTTCGTGATCGTCACCGGCGTCTGCGGCCCGGTGACATCGTCCTCCGCAACCCTCACCATCAACCCCAGCGCCGTTGCCGCGTCCAGCGCTTCGGTTGATACCTCCTCCATCTGCACTGGTTCCGGCAGCCCGGTCACCATCACCCTCACCGCCGTCGGCGGATCGGGCAACACCTTCACGTGGTACGTCGGCGGCTGCGGCACCGGCTCCCCCATCGGCACCGGCCTATCCATCAACATCCCGGCACCACTCGTCACCACAACCTACTTCGGCCGCTGGTCCACAACCTGCGGCTCCTCCGCCTGTGTCTCGACAACCGTCACGCACGTCCCGCCGCCCACAGCAAACGCCAACGGCCCCTACACCATCTGCGCCAACGGCGTAGTCCAACTCAACGGCACCGCAACCAACGCCGATCACGTTCTCTGGACCACCGCGGGTGACGGCTTCTTCCACGACGCCACCATTCCTAACGCCGTCTACACCCCCGGCCCCAACGACATCACAAACGGCTCGGTCCTCCTGACCTTCACCGTCTACCCCAACGCCCCGTGCTCGGTTCCGGCCGTCTCCACCGCCACCGTCATGCTCAACCCGCTCCCCGTCGCGCCCACTTCCGCGTCGGTGGACACCAACAACTTCTGCTCCGGAACAGTCAACAACATCACCCTCACCGCCGTCGGCGGCTCAGGTGCCAAGCTCAGTTGGACCGTCGGCGCTTGCAACGGCACCATCGTCGGCTCCGGCCCCGTCATCACCATCGCCGCGCCCACCAGCACCAAGACCTACTACGCACACTGGATCAACAGCTGCGGCGTCTCCACCTGTGCACTGGTCATGGTCAACGTCAACGACCTTCCCAACCAGCCCGTACTCGGTGCCGCTGGTGCCACCTGCTCCGGCCAACCCTTCACACTCACAGGTTCCGTGAACGCCGGTGAAACCATCGACTGGTTCAGCACCGGCTGCGGCTCCGGCCCCATCGGCTCCGGCCCCTCCGTGGTCGTCTCGCCCGCCACCACCACCACCTACTCCGCTCGCGCCCGCAACACCACCACGGGTTGCCTCTCCACCGGCTGCCAGACTCTGACCGTCACCGTCACCACGACTCCGACGGCTCCCGCCAGCGCGAGCGTTGATAACCCGGCCTATTGCTCCGGTTCCCCGCCAGTCGGCGGCATCGTTCTCTCCGCATCCGGCGGCACCGGCGGCACCTACTACTGGTACACCTCTTCCTGCGGCGGAACGCCCATCGGCACCGGCAGCCCCCTGAGCATCTCCGCTCCCGCTACCACCACAACCTACTTCGTCCGCCGCGAGGATGGCTCCTGCTACAGCCCCACCTGCGCCACCGTCACCGTAACAGTCACGCCAACACCCACCTCGCCCACTTCCGCCAGCGTTGACGTTCCCGCCTTCTGCTCCGGCGCAGGTCAGGGCCCCATCACACTCTCCGCCACCGGCGGCACCGGCGGCATCTTCACCTGGTACAGCGGCACCTGCGCTGGCACCCTCGTCGGCACCGGCAGCCCGCTCTCCATCGCCGCGCCCACTTCCACAACTACCTACTACGTCCGCCGCGTCAACGGTGCCTGCAACAGCCCGGCGTGCATGAGCGTCACCGTCACCGTGAACGCCTCCCCCGTCGCGCCCACCAGCGCATCGGTGAGCAACGCCTCCTTCTGCGAGGGCACCGTGCCCACCATCACCCTCACCGCCGTCGGCGGCTCTGGTGATGTGCTCCATTGGTACAGCGGCTCCTGCATCGGCGGCACACCCGTCGGCACCGGCAGCCCACTCCCCATCGCCGCGCCTTCCGTCTCTACCATTTACTTCGCGCGCTGGGAGAGCACCCTCTGCGGCAATAGCACCTGCCAGTCTGTGGCCGTCCACGTTGATCCCTCGGCCCACCAGCCCACCGGCATCAACACCAGCGCCAACAACTACTGTGCCGGCAGCGTCACATCGCTCACCCTCACCGCCGTCGCCGGTTCCGGCACCACCCTCGAATGGTTCGAGGGCTCCTGTGGCGGCTCGCCCATCGGCACCGGCAACCCGCTGGTCATCCCCGCCCCGATCACCACCAAGACCTACTTCGCCCGCTACAACATCGCTATCTGCGGCCCCTCTCCCTGTGCCAGCATCATCATCACCGTCAACCCCGTCACCGGCGCCTGCTGCACCGGCTGGGGCACGCAAAAGGTCTGCGCGGTTGTTCTGCCCATCAACTGTCAGGGCGTCACCACTCCCACCAACGCCTACCGCGGCAACTGCACCACCTGCGGCACTCCCTTCTGCTGCGGTGCCGACTACAACAACAACGGCCGCATCGAGGTCCAGGACATCTTCGACTTCATCAGCGCCTGGTTCTCTCAGGTCCCGTCGTCCAACTTCAATCACGACGGCTCCATCAACGTCCAGGACATCTTCGACTTCCTGACCGCCTGGTTCGCCGGCTGCTAACTCCGTGGCACGGGCGTCCCGCCAGTGTGCATCTCAGCGTTCCAACAAACACAAAAGGCCCGGGCAACCGTCCGGGCCTTTTCAATGCTCACACGCCGGGGATGAGCGAGTCTTCGAGCGATTCCCCGGCGTGTCCCTTTGCTTTCTACTTTCCAAACATCACGTTCCCCCACCGATCCGGCAAGTGCATGTCGATCAGCCCCATCGGCGACCACACCCAGTTGGCCTCTTTCTTGCCCTCAATCTTCTTGTACTTCCCATCCTCAATCGTCGTCTCCCACTCCACCCGCGAAAAGTTCACCTTCCACACATCACCGCTCTTCGGCGCTCCCGGCGTCGTCGTGTGCGCGTTGAACGCCGCCCACGGCATCGCGATCTCCACATCCCAGCCCGTGTCCGTATCGCTCGTGTTGTTGAGCGTCCCATGCACCCGCACCGCGGTCTGCAATCCCTTGATGATGTACGAGTTGTCCGCCTGCCCTCCCTCGCGATACGGCTTCCGCAGCAGCAGGTCCCACACGGTGTTCAGTGCGTTCACTTCCAGCTCATAATAGTTCCGCGTGTCGCAACTCGGATTCAGAAAGACCTCAAAGTCGTTGTCATGGAAGATCACGCTGTCCCGCTGCGTCAGCGTCCCCCACACATGCGGCTCCTCCATCTGGGCCGCCACATAAAAGTTCGTGTCGTCCCACATCATCTTGATCCGCGTCCGAAACCGCGGCCTCGGTTTCAGGTCTCCCTCAATGTCCATAAAGTCGTCCGTCCACGCGATCTCCTTCCACGCCGGCTTGTCGATGTTCCCATCAATCACCAGTGGGCTCGCCAGCGCGGGCACGCGCTGGCAGAAGTACGTCTTGGCGGTCGGTGCAGGCGGCAGTGGTGGGGGCAGGCACATGCCCGATCCTACGTGGCACGGGCGTCCCGCCCGTGATGAGTGCAACAACCTCGCGCACCCGTGCTAGTCTCACCACTCTGGAGCCCCTCCCTGCACACCCTCAACCTCTGCAATGAGAACTGGATCATGCGCCCCGCCGGCGACCTCGCCGCCGTCCCCGCGTCCATCCGCGCCGCCGGCGACATCCCCGCCCGCGTCCCCGGCTGCGCCCACACCGACCTCATGCGCGCCCGGCTCATCCCCGATCCGCGCATCGGCACGAGCGAACTCGACCTGCTCTGGATCGGTGAGACCGACTGGGAGTATCGCTGCACGTTTGAGGTGACAGAGCGACGGCTGAAGCACGATCGGACCGACTTGGCGTGCGATGGTCTGGACACTGTTGCCTCGCTCGCACTCAACGGCCAGCCGATCGGATCGGTTGCCAACATGTTTCATCCACACCGCTTCGACGTTCGCGCCGCGGCACGAACTGGTCAGAATGAACTAATCATTCGCTTCGCCGCACCGCTCAGGCACATCCGAACCGAACAGGATCGGCTGGGTGCGCTTCCAATCAACGGCGACTGGGATCCGTACGTGTTCATTCGAAAGAGCGCCTGCAACTTCGGTTGGGACTGGGCTCCGAGCGTTGCGACAGTCGGGGTATGGAAGCCAATCCGAATAGAGGCATGGAGCAGGGTGCGACTGGAGTCCTCGCGAGTGCTCGTCCGTCGGTTGTCTGAGACCGCCTGGTCCGTCGAGGCGAACGCCGAACTTGAATGGGCTGAGTCCGGGCTCTCTCAAACGGGCTTGCGGCTTGAGAGTTCACTGCTATACCAATCCGAGTTTCAGTTACAGAACTTCGCGGGTCTGGACGTTCTGCCGGGCCAGCGTTTCGTATCGGTCACACACGAAGTTGACTCACCGCGATTGTGGTGGCCACGCGAACAAGCGGAGTCGGCAAGATACAAACTCACGACTTCATTGGTCCGAAAGGAGCAGATGTGGCCTCGGCTAGCAGGATTTAGTGCCAGGATTGGTTTTCGACAGACCACTCTGAACACAGACCCCGATGAGCACGGTAATAAGTTTCAACTCGAAGTCAACGGCACGCCCATTTTCTGCAAGGGCGCGAACTGGATTCCAGAAGGGCTCTTCCCGGATGATCGCTCCGACGAGGTGATCCGCGAGCGCGTGCGCCAAGCGGCCGCTGCGAACATGAACATGCTGCGGGTGTGGGGCGGCGGGATGTACGAGTCCGATGCGTTTTACGACGAGTGCGACAAACTCGGGATCATGGTCTGGCAGGACTTCATGTTCGCGTGCGCGTGCTATCCGGAGGAGGCGCCGTATCCGGAGCTTGTGGAGCGCGAGGCGCGCCACCAGATCGCGCGGCTGAGTTCGCATCCGAGCGTGGTACTCTGGTGCGGCGGGAACGAATGCGTGTGGGGGTATGAGTCGTGGGGCCACGCCGCGTCGGATGTCGCGGGGACGTGGAAGCAGCGCGTCGGCGATCGGTCGTGGGGAGGCGGATACTACTTTGATCTGCTCCCGCGGCTGCTGCGAGAGCTTGATCCGACGCGCCCGTACTGGGCGAACAGCCCGTTCGCCGGGCGCATCGGCGAGAATCCCAATCAGCAAACGCGCGGCGACCGCCACACATGGGACGCCATCTTCCAAAACAGAGGCCCGGGCGCAAGCCCGGGCAGCGCCGCGCTGCAATCAACCGATTACCGTTCCATCATTCCACGCTTCTGCGCCGAGTTCGGCCATCAAGCCCCCGCAAATATCGAAACGCTCGCGAGCGTGCTGCGGACGGATGAACTCTCACTCGAGTCCGCAGTGCTTGAGCATCATCAGAAAGGCACCGGCGGCACGGCGCAGCACATCAACAAGGCGATGGCAATGCGGGGTGAAGTGCCCACAGAGTTCGCCGCGTGGCATCGGATTGCACAGGAGTTGCAGGCGGAAGCAATGACCAATGGCATTGAGCATCACGCCGCGCATCGGGAGAACGGGCGGTGCATGGGCGTGCTAATCTGGCAGTTCAACGATGCGTGGCCGGGGATGTCGTGGTCGCTGATCGACTCTGCCGGTCGGCCCAAGCCCGCGTACGAAGCGGTGAAGCAAGCGTTCGGGAAGATTCTTTAGGGTGCAGTGCCGATCGCCGGATCGGGCTTCCATTCCACATCGCACTTCCAGCCGGTGCCCTTGTACAGATCGTT
The DNA here is from genome assembly GCA_043776515.1 of Phycisphaerales bacterium. Classification (GTDB taxonomy): domain Bacteria; phylum Planctomycetota; class Phycisphaerae; order Phycisphaerales; family UBA1924; genus UBA4658. The sequence continues at coordinate 26,911 of JAYVRG010000012.1, read as the reverse complement.
CAGGATGCGCACCGTGTTGTTCTGGGCACGCACGAGGTCGGCGCGATCGTTCAGCCGCCGCTCGAAGAGTTGCTCCACCGCGCGCCCCGCCTCATCCTTGAAGCGCTGGTCGGAGCCGAAGAAGCCGAGCGTGTACTCACCGAGTAGGCCGTCAGTACGGAGGTCGGAGTATTCGATCGACTCAATCCGCGGTTTATGCGGGCGCGGCACGCCCAGCCGCACCGTGAAAGTCCGATGCGATGGGTCCACGTTGAGGAAGTCTGTCTCGGCCAGTGCGCCGAGGTCCACGGCATACTCGATTTCGGCCGAGGCCGTCACCTTGCCGGCGCGGCGGGCGAACTTGGTTTCCGGATCGGCGAAGTCGAATCGCACTGTGTGGACAACGAGTGTTCCCGCGCCCTGGACGGTGCGGATCATCACCCGCGGCTCGAACCGTTTCTCCTCGGCCATCGCAGAGCGGGCATCGCCGCCCAGAGACTTGACGCTGCGCAGCCAGCCCTCCGGCCCGCAAGCGCGAACGAGATACACCGTCAGCCCCGCGACGATCACGAGGATAACGAGAACGAAGAGTTGGGATCGAGAGAAACGCGGCATGGGGAATCCTACGGATGTGCCATTTCTATCGGGAAGTTGGGGTGTAGTCCATCAAGACGCGTTGCATACGAACCGAGGCACCCTCCGCTTGCGCGGAGGGCTCGTAGGGGGGCTATTCCTTGAGTCCCTGTGTCGCGACGCCTTCGATCAGCGCTTTCTGGGCTAGCAGGAAGACGATCAGCACCGGGGCGATGACCATGACGCTGGCGGCCATGACCAGGTTCCAGGGGGTGGTGGTGTGCTCGGTCTGGTACATGTGCAGACCGAGCGCGGCGGTGAAGGTGTCCTGATGGTTCAGGAAGACCAGCGGCGCGGCGAAGTCATTCCATGTGGCAATGAACTGGAGCAACGCAACGACGATCAGCGCGGGGCGGGCGAGCGGGATAATGATGTGGCGAAAAGTGGCCCAGTGTGAGCAGCCGTCCAGCCGCGCGGCCTCGTCGAGATCGCGCGGGATGCCCATGAAGAACTGGCGGAGCAAGAAGATGCTGAACGCGCCACCAAACCACGCGGGCACCCAGAGCGGGCGCAGCGAACCGATCCAGCCGAGGTGCTTGAAGAGCAGATATTGCGGGGCCATGATGACCGTGAAGGGAATCATCATGGTGGCGAGGACGAGAAGAAACGTGGTGTCGCGGCCGCGCCAGCGGATGCGCGAGAAGCCATAGGCGACGATCGCGCTGGAGAGCGTCATGCCCAGCACGCTGAGCGTTGAGACTACGAGGGAGTTGCGGAGATATTTGCGGAAGTCGGCGACGGGGGAGTTGAGGACGTCGGAGTAGTTCTGGCGGACTTGTTTGATCAAACGTGCTGGGTACGAACGCGCCCCCTCCGCCTTCGCTTCGCTTGGTACCTCCCCCGCTGGAGCGGGGGAGGGGGCAAGAGGTGGAGCGAGCTTCGGTAGCAAACCAATTGACTGAGAAAGGGCTTCGTTCGCGGGCTTGAGTGAGGTTGATGCCATCCATACCAGCGGGAGCGCATAGGCGAGACCGACGAGGATGAGCAGCGCGTAGAGCAGCGGGCGCGCGAGGGGGCTGCGGCGGCTTGTACCCGAGGATGTGCGCGGCGTGCGGATCATGCTCCCCTGTAGTAGACGAATCGGCGTGCGAACCAGAGTGCGAGCGTGGTGACGGTCACCGTCAGCAGGAACTGCACCCACGCGAGCGCGCTGGCGTATCCCATGTGGCCATACTCGAAGGCGTGGCGGAAGACGTACATGGAGTACGCGAGCGTGGAATCGTGCGGGCCGCCCTTGGTCATGATGAGCGGAACGGCGAAGACCTGCAAGCCCCAGATCGCGGCCATGAGGGCGTTGAACATCACGGCGGGGGAAATCATGGGCAGCGTGACGTGGCGAAAGCGTTCGATCGGACCCATGCCGTCCAGATCGGCGGCCTCATAGAGCGAGAGCGGCACCTCGCGCAGAGCGGCGGTGCAGATGACCACGGCGGAACCGACGACCCACATCGCCATGATGATGAGCGAAGGCATGGCCCACTGTGCATCCCCGAGCCAGTCCGGGCCGCGGATTCCGATGACGCTCAGCAACGAGTTGAACAATCCATACTGCCCGTTGTAGAGCCAGAGCCAGCCGATGGACGCGGAGACGATGGGGATGAGCGTGGGGAGGAAGACGATGGCGCGAACCAGGCCGCTGCCGCGGAGGCGCTGCTCCAGCAGCACGGCGATGAGCACGGACACGAGCGTGCCGAGGACGACGCAGCCAAGTGCATAAGTACCGGTGTTTCGCAGAGCTTTCCAGAAGACGGTGTCATGGGCCATCTCCTTGTAGTTGTCTAGGCCGATGTAGACGGGCGACTCGATGAGCGAGTAGTCCGTGAGCGAGTAGTACGCGCTCATTCCGACGGGAATGGCGAGAAAGAGCAGCGTGCCGATGATCCACGGAGAGATCCAGAGCAGGCCGTGCAGACGCTGGCGGGATGCGTCGGTCATTCGGACTGTCCCCGGCGTTGCTTCTTCCGCGCAATCGCCGTGTCGATGAGTTGTTGCGCCCGCGACTGTACCCCGGTAAGCGTCGCGGTCGCGTCCGCGCCGAGCCAGATGGCGTCGAACGCTGTGTTGATGAGGTCGGCGTACTGCTTCCACGCGGTGGTGCGCGGCAGCACCTGCACCTTCGGGCTCTTGGCGATGGCATCGAACACGCGGATGCTGCGGTTGGGGTGATTTTCCATGAAGCCGGGGGATACGGCGCGGAAGGGCGAGGGCTTGCAGTGCGCGGTGGCGAGCTCCTCCTGCACATCCGTGCGCTGCATGAAGAGGAGGAACTTGTACGCCTGCTCGGGGTGGCGGCAGCCGCGCGGGATCATGATGATGTCGGCTTCGAGCAGGCCGCTGGGCTGGTTGGCGTCGTAGAGCGCATCGGCGACGGGCACCGGGGCGGCGGCATAGTCCAGATCAGGGCGATACTGGCGGATGAAGTTCGCCAGCCACGGGCCTTGCACGATCATGCCCATGTGTTCGGAGATGAACGGGTCTTGCGCGGAGTGGATGTTGCGGCCGTAGCCGGAGGCGAACGCGCTGGTTGCCTTCTCGCCGAGCTTCGCGGCGCTGGCGCGGAGCCAATCGAAGGAGGCGACGCTGGCGGGAGAGGCGATGGTGGCGCGCTGGGTCTGCTCGTCGTAGAGCGAGCCGCCGAACATCAGCGGCCAGAAGTAGTTCCACCAGCCGGGGACGTTGGCGAGGAACCCGGCACGCTCGATGCGGTCGCCGTTCTTCTCTTTGATGGTCATCGCGGTCGAGAGTTCATCGAGTTCGCTGATGGTGCGCGGCGGGCGATCGGGATCGCGACCGAGGGATCGCATCATGGCGCGGTTGTAGTACAGCCCGAGCGTGTAGCAGGTGTTCACGCCCGCCCACTGCTGGCCCTCATGGTGGAGAAGAGCGCGAACGCCGGGGAGATAGCGAGTCTGATCGAGCGCGCCGAGCGCGGCGAACTGATCCAGCGGCATGACGGCGCGGGCCTGGGCGTATCCGGGGACGCTGTAGGTATAGAGGCCGACAAGATCGGGCGGATCGCCGCCGCCGATGGCGACCATCGCTTTGGATGTGATATCGCTGACGGGGACGAGGTGAATCCACGCCTTGTCCTGTTCGCCCTGCGTGGCGTTATACCGATCGACGACGTTCTGAAGCGCAAGCCCTTCGATGCCGGTCCACTTTTCCCAGTATTGCAGCTCGGCGCGGCCAGCGGGAACGCGAGCGCGGGCGCGGCTGCCGCCGGCGTAGGGCCAGAGGAGTGCGCCGGCACCGGCGGCGAGCGCGGCGGCGACGGCCGCGCGGCGGGTGAGAGAAGCGGTTGATGTCCGATCGGCATCCATCAATGGGCATGGTACCAGAGCAGACGGATCGCTCCTCTGCACCCGCGTCAATGGCCCCGGCTGGAATCGAACCAGCGACCAGCAGATTATGAGTCCGCCGCTCTAACCGCTGAGCTACGGGGCCGCGGGGGGTGGGGGGGAGTGTATGGGTGGCGAGAGCCGTGGCGGAGTCGGTGCTACATGCCAAGAGATATACTGTACGTATGGCCGAACAGACGGAACTGATGTTTTCGAAGCCGGACATTTCCCCGCACTACAGCGAGGGGGCAGAAATTGTCCTCGCCCATGGGGATGCGGGTGACATTCTCCGCGCCATGCCTCCCGCGTCGGTGCAGTTGGTCGTGACATCGCCACCCTACAACATCGGCAAGGAATACGAACGGGCGACTGACTTGAGCCGCTATTTGTCCGCCCTGGAGCCGATCGTCGACCAACTCGTTCGCACACTCCGAAGGGGAGGTTCATTGTGCTGGCAGGTCGGGAACTACGTTGAAAACGGGGAGGTGTTTCCGCTCGACATCTACTACTACCCGTTCTTCAAGCGCCACGGCCTCAAACTTCGCAATCGCATAGTGTGGCATTTCGCTCACGGCCTTCATGCCTCTAAGCGGTTGTCTGGTCGGTACGAGGTGCTGCTCTGGTTCACAAAAGGCGACGACTACACGTTCAACTTGGACAGCATCCGGGTTCCGTCAAAGTATCCCGGGAAACGGCACTTCAAGGGTGAGAAGGCGGGCGAACTATCGGGCAATCCGCTGGGAAAGAACCCATCCGACATCTGGCAGATTTTGCTGCGAGATTGGGAAACCTGTCTGTGGGATATTCCAAACGTCAAGTCCAACCATCCGGAAAAGACAATCCATCCATGCCAGTTTCCCATCGAGTTGGTGGAACGATGTGTGCTTGGTCTCACGAACCCGGGTGACTTGGTGCTCGATCCATTCTCCGGTGTCGGCTCGGCTATGCTGGCCGCGTTGAAGAACGACAGGCGGGCGATGGGATGCGAGCTTGATCTGGATTACATCGCGGCGGCGCGAGCGCGGATAGAGTCGTTCTACGGGGGCAGTCTTCCGTACCGGCCATTGGGCAGACCCGTCCATGTTCCGAGCGGACGAGAACGTGTCTCCCAGTTCCCAGAAGAATGGAAAAAGGATCACGCGTGAAAGTTGCCGCCGTCTACTCGTTCAACGGCGGCCAAGAGGCCGTCACAAAGAAGTATCCACATCTGCTTCCAGAGGTCAATGCCGCGATCAAGGGCATCGATGCTTCCACCCACCGCACAAAGGTGAGTGAAGAGTTGACAATGCCGGGCGACTTACTCTACTCGCCGGTGACGCTCAATAAAGCGTTCAAGGCCGCGCTCTACCCGAATGACTGGAAGACGGTTCGCGTGGCCTGCGAGTACGCCACCAGTCACTATGCTCCCGACTACAAGATCAGGATGAGCAACAAGGGCGCGTTTCGGGAGATGGACTTTGTCAAGGAAAAACTCGGCGTCGAAGTCCAGTTTGGCAAGTATTCATTCATGGTGTACAACGTGTGCGCGAAGATGACGATCTTTCGCAACCTGGGCCACATCGACACGGGAATCGAGATCGTTCCCGTCAAGGCATTCTCGGCGCAGATGTCGAGCGGTGTCTCGTACTTCGAGCAGTTTGTCTGGGATCTTGAAGCTCGCGGCGTGGCGAACATCGACGTTCCAGTCTTGATTCTGGGTATCGACTGCGATTGAAGTGGCACGGGATGGCAAGTGCCCTCACCTTCGCGGCCCTGAACCGATGAGGACGTGGCACCATCTTCGGCGCGGCGCCGAAGGTGGTGCGGGCCACCCCGAGCGTGTGTCGCGCGGTGCGCGTGCTGCGCGTCACGCACCACCATCCCAAAGGGGTGGGGGGGGTCTGATGGTGGTGGCACGGGGAGTGGCACGGGACGCGGGCAAGGCGATCATTCCACGTCCGTGGATGCTCCATCTTCGTGCGTGGAAGGAGCATCAACGTGCGTGGATGCTCTTTCTACGTGCGTTGATGGGGCTTCTACGTGCGTGGAAGGAGCTTCTACGTGCGTGGAAGGAGCTTCTACGTGCGTGGAAGGAGTTTCTACGTGCGTGGATGCTCTTTCTACGTGCGTGGATGGAGTGTCTACGTGCGTTGATGGAGCTTCTGCGTGCGTGGAAAGGGCTTCCGCCAGCGTCCGCCGCGCGGTTATGCCCGTTATGGGGCGCGAGAAACGGGAAAAAACGCTCGATGTTCTTGTGCAACGTGCCGCGTGGTCAAGTGCGCGCGTCGCGTCGTCGATCCGGAACTCCGTCCGGCGATGTGCGGGTACTTCGCTCGCACGCACGGGCCATAGATGGAGATCAGATCATGGCATCAAACATGCCGACGACGATTCCGGAACTTCTCAACTGGTGCAACACTCACGTGGACCTCTGGCAGCAGAACAGCGCAAATATCGGACTCTCCGGGCCGCAAGCCCTTGCGTTCAAGACACTCGTGGGCGCGATGGTCGTGAACAACTCCAAGGCCGAGAACGCGCGGCTGGCCTCGAAGGATGCCACGATGGACTTCCAGAACTCCATCGACTCGGTTCGCGCCCTGGGCAACGCGTACATCCTGATGATCAAGGCCTTCGCCGAGACCACGCACAACGTGAACGTGTACGCGCTCGCGGGCGTCACGCCCAGCAGCCCGCCCGGCACCGTGCCGCTGCCGGTTGCGCCCGAAAAGTTCGGCGCCACCGTCAACCCCGACGGCTCGCTCACCATCAAGTGGAAAGTCACCCAGCCCACCGGCGTCACCAGCGTCGGCTATCTCGTGTCGCGGCGCGTGAACAACGCGGCCGGGCCGTTCACGCTGGTTTCCAGCGAGGGCACCAACAAGTCGTACACCGACAAGGAACTCCCCGTGGGCGTGGACAAGGTCGAGTACATCGTGCAGCCCCGGCGCGGCATGGCCGTCGGGCCGCAGAGCAATATCTTCGTCGTGCAGTTTGGATCGGTGGTTGGTGGTGGAATGAGCATCGCAACCATCGCCAGCACGCCGCACGCGGAGCCGATGAAGATCGCGGCGTGAGTGGGGGGGGAAGCGACGAAGTGACGGAGTGACGGAGTGACGAAGTGAAAAGGCCCCGAACCATGCGGTTCGGGGCCTTTTGTGTTTTTACTCCGTCACTTCGTCACTCTTCACTTCGTCACTTCTTCCTACTTGATAAACAGGATTTCTCGATACGTCGGCATCGGCCAGAGGTCCGCGCTGGTCACGCCTTCGAGTTCATCCACGATGGTGCGGAGTTCGGCCATGGCGGGGCGGACGAGTTTCTTGATGTGGGCGGCGTGATTCCACGGATCCTCATCGTGGTGTTCCTGGACGTGCTCGAGGGTTTCGAGTTTGTCGCGGAGGGTGCGGACCATCTCGGCGTAGCGGTCAAGCTCCTCGCGGGCGACATCCGAATCCGTCCCGGCCGCGGCGGAGGCGGCGACGGTTTCGGCAAGCAACTTCTGATGGCGGATCGCGGCGGGAAGGATCTGCGTGCGGGCCATTTGCACCATGGTGTCGGCCTCGATGGCGACCTGCTTGCAGAACTTCTCGATGTGGATGTGGGCGCGGCTCTTGCTCTCGGCCTCGGAGAGCACCTTGTACTTCTTGAAGAGGTCGATGGCCTTCTTGGACTTGAGAACCGGGAGCGCCTCGACGGTGTCCTTGAAGTTTGGCAGGCCGCGCTTGGCGGCTTCGGCGTGCCATTGCTCGGTGTAGCCGTCGCCGTTGAAGATGACGCGCTTGTGCTGCTTGATGATCTGGCGGAGCAGATCGCTGACGGCGGCCTGGAGTTTCGCGTCGGTCGGAGCTTTGCCGACCTTCTTCTCAAGCTGCGTCGCCATGAAGTCCACGCTCTCGCACACGATGGTGTTCAGCACCGTCTGCGGCCACGCGGAAGTCTGGCTGGACCCGACGGCGCGGAACTCGAACTTGTTGCCGGTGAACGCAAAGGGGCTGGTGCGGTTGCGGTCGCCGGAATCGCGGGGGAGCATCGGGAGCGTGCGGGCACCGAGATCGAGCTTGCCGCCCTTGAGCGTGCGGCTGGTCTTGCCGGTTTCGAGTTGACCGATGATGTCCTCGAGCATGTCGCCCAGGAAGATCGAGATGATCGCGGGCGGGGCCTCATTGGCACCCAGACGATGGTCGTTGGACGCGCTGGCGATGGAAGCGCGAAGGACATCGGCGTAGAGATCAACGGCGCGGATGGTGGCGCAGAGGAAGACCAGGAACTGCGAGTTGGTGTGCGTCTCGTCGCGCGGGTCGAGCAGATTCACGCCGGTGTCGGTGGACATGGACCAGTTGTTGTGCTTGCCGCTGCCGTTCACGCCGGCGAAGGGCTTCTCGTGCAGAATGGCCTGCAGGCCATAACGCGGGGCGACGCGTTTGAGCGTCTCCATGACGAGCATCTGGTGGTCGCAGGCGACGTTGGCCTGCTCGAAGATCGGGGCGATCTCGAACTGCCCGGGGGCGACCTCGTTGTGGCGGGTCTTGACGGGGATGCCCAGCCGATACATCTCGCGCTCGGCCTCATCCATGAACGCAAGCACGCGTGATGGGATGGAACCGAAGTAGTGATCCTCAAGTTGCTGGCCCTTCGGGGGGCGAGCACCGAAGAGCGTGCGATCACAAACAAGCAGATCGGGGCGGGCGAAGTAGAAGGAGCGATCAATCAGGAAGTACTCCTGCTCCGCGCCCAGCGTGGTGTTCACGCGGCTCACGCCCTTATCGGTGCCGAAGAGTTTGAGGATGCGCATCGCCTGCTCGCTGAGCGCATCGATCGAGCGGAGCAGCGGCGTCTTTTTGTCGAGCGCTTCGCCGTTCCAGGAAACGAAGGCGGTGGGAATACACAGCGTCACCACGCCCGAGTCCGAACGAGTGAGGAACGCGGGCGATGTCGGGTCCCACGCGGTATAGCCGCGGGCCTCGAAGGTGGCGCGCAGGCCGCCGGATGGGAAGGAGGACGCATCGGGCTCGCCCTGTACCAGCGCGCTGCCGGAGAACTCGAACAACATGCCGCCGTGGCCGTCCGGGACGATCATGGAGTCGTGCTTTTCAGCGGTGGAGCCGGTGAGGGGCTGGAACCAGTGCGTGTAGTGCGTTGCGCCGCTCTCGATGGCCCAGTCCTTCATGGCGGCCGCGACGACGCCGGCGAGATGATGGTCCAGCCGCGCGCCGCGCTTGATGGTGTCCATCAACTGCTTGAAGACATCCTTGGGCAGGCGCTGGCGCATCACCTTCTCGCTGAAAACATCCGCGCCGAAGAGTGCGTCCAGTCGCTTCGCGTTCGATGTGGTCATCGCGACGTTTCCATTGAGTTTTGCGTTCCAATCCATGGTGGAGGCGACCGCCTGCTCGCGGACCGAGTGCAGGGTGGTGCCGCTGGTTCCATGGTGCCCGTTCGCGCCGCTGCCATACCCGTTCGTGCCTGCCATCTCGTGCCTCGTTCAGGCATCCACAGCTTGCGCGCTCGGCCGTATCGCATCACCGGTGGCCCATGCACCGATGCTTCTCGCGCCGCTTGCTTGCACCGACCGCGCCAACGTGGATTTCGCCCGTATCCAGCATTGTTGCGGGATGGAACCCGGGGGCAAGCCAAGCCCGGGGGAAGCACCGGAAGTCTTGCAGTTGATTCGTTCATTGTAACGTTTTCAATGTCGGTTGGTGGTGGTTGCTGGCCAGATTGGCATTCGCGTCATGCGAGGCCGCGGGCAAGGTCGCGGACGAAGGACTCGCCCGCACCGACGACATCCTGCCCCGCCCGCGCGGCGTCGGACAGCCGGCGGACGAGTGCGCTGCCGACGATGGCGGCGTCCGCACCGGCATCGTGGACGACTTGCCGCACATGCTCCGCACTGGAGATGCCGAAGCCGACGGCCAGTGGGAGATCGGTGAGGGTGCGAAGTTCACGCACGCGGCTGGCGAGCGCGTCGGTGGCGATGGCCGCGTTGCTGGTGTCGCCGGTGATTCCGGCGCGGGAGAGAACGTAGACGAAACCTGAGCAGGCGCGGGTGATGCGCTCGGCGCGTTTGGCGTCGGTGGCGGGCGCGACCAGCAGCGTGGTGGTCAGCCCGGCATCGCGGACGCACGCGAGCAGGTCGTCGCATTCTTCGAGCGGGACATCCGGGAGAATGAACCCGTCGATGCCCGCTCGCTTGGCATCTGCGATGAAACGATCCGCGCCGATCTTGGTGACGATGGAGACACTGACCATCGCGACGATACCGATGTTGCAGCCCTTGGCGCGGGCCGCGGCGACTTCGGCGTGGACACCCGCGGGTGTCGCGCCGGCGAGCAGGGCATCGTGCATGGCGGCGGCGATGACTGGGCCGTCGGCGATCGGATCGCTGAACGGGTATCCGATCTCGACGATGCTCGCGCCCGCCGCGGCCATTGCGGGGAGCAGACGCGCGGTGTCGCCCGCTCGCGGATGCGAGCCGCAGATGAAGGGCATGAGCGCCTTGCGATTGGCGGCGCGGAGTGCGTGGAAGATGTCCGGAATGCGGCTCACGGGGCGTAAGAGTAGACGGGAATACCAACCCCCCACCCCCCGCCCCCCGCCCTCCACCCCCCGCAAGCGGAGCATGATTCTGGCACCCCTGCGTAGGGCACACATGTAGTCCTCAAGACCAGCACGCGTGTGGGTGTTCGCGGGTGGGGGGCGGGGGGTGGGGGGTGGGGGGTGGGGGGGTTCCGCAGTGGCTCGCAGAAAGAGGGCGGATTCGAGGGCGAACTCCACAACTTCTCCTCCGCGCTCCCCTGCGCGACTGACCCTGCCCACCATCGTGCCTCCTGTCCGAGCTGCGTCCATCCGCGCTCATCCGCAGTTTGATTCTCTTCTCCATGCTCTATCCTCTTCCGAACTCCTCTTGCAAATCCAAATCGTCTTTTCCACGTCATCGTCCGCGCGGAACTCGCCGCCGAGCACTGATTTCGCATCCGCCGCGTGCCGCCCGATCCGAGCGCATACGATCACCCGCTCAGACCCACTCCTCACAACCCTCCGCGCCCAGAGGCCCGCCCAGAAAGGCCCCGATGTCTGTCTACAAGTTCGAGCGGTTTCTGAAGCACTCCAACGACGCCGTGTTTGACAAGCCCCTGCCCGCGGGCACGCCCGCGCCGCGTTCGGGCATCTATCGCTGCGACGGCTGCGGCATGGAAATCACCACGCTCCTGCCCACGCCGCTCCCCGGCGCGAGCCACCACACGCACACGGCGCAGCAGAAGCTGGTGCGCTGGAAGCTGATCGTGGCCGAGGGCGGCGCGCCAGACCCGCTCACCACGCGATGACAACGCGCTGACAACGCGCTGAGCGCGGGATGACCGAGGTTCGTTGACGCGCTCGGCGCACGCCGTGCCACTCCCTTGCCGGCGGGTGGCCTCACGATTGATGCCTCATCGTGCCATCACCTTCGGCGGCTTTGCGCCGAAGGTGATGCGGGGGAGTGGGGGGGCAAGGGGTAACAGGTGCCACCTTCGGCCAAAGCTCCGAAGGTTGTGGCACGCCAAGGTGGGGCCACCCGCCGGAAAATGTCGGGACAGACGGGCGCGCTACACTCGTTTCATCACATGATCGTCGCGTCTGGGGGCACGATCGCATTGTCTGGAAAGGACCATCAAGCATGTCTAAGCCACTCGCATTGCTCGCCGCCGTGCTCGTCGTTGCCGGATTCACACTCTGCCTCGGCGGGTGCGCCAGCGACAACGCTACCGAGAAGAAGGCCGACCATCCCAAGGCCGATCACCCTAGGTGAGCACGCGGGCGCTGCCGTGCGGGCTGCTAGATTGGCTCTGAGGTTCTTCGCGAAAGGGCGGGAAGGTATGTCCGCGCACACGCATGTTCGCTTTGTGGCTCGATCAACGGCGGCTGTCGCGTGCATCGTGCTCGCCGCCGCGCTGGCGGGATGTCGGACTGATGCCAGCGGCTCGTGGAGCGTTGTGCCCGCCGCCGCGTCATCACCAGCGTCATCACCAGCTTCATCACCAGCTTCATCACCCGCTTCATCACCCGCTTCATCACCCGCGCTGCCACCGGGCGGGGCGGGCGCGGCATCGAATGTCCTCACCGCCGACATCCAGGCCGGGATCGAGAAGCACATCGCCGACACCGCCGCCCGCAACGGCGGCTACTTTCCCCTGATGTACGAGGGAAAGGAGATGCGGCTCAAGCTCGTCCGCGTCCACACCGAGTACCTCGCCAATCTCGGCCCGGGGCGGCACTTTGCCTGCGTGGACCTGGCCAACATCGACGGCAATGTCTACGACGTGGACTTCTTCCTCGCGAGTGACCCCCCAACCCCCCCCGGCTCGATGACCGTCACCGAGACCACCGTCCACAAGCTCAACGGCGTGCCCTACTACTTGTGGGAGCAGAAGGACGACGACACCTGGGTGCGCGAGCCGGTCGCGGGCGCGCCCGAGGCGCTCATGGGCGTGGTCCGGGAGCGCGATGTGTTCGAGTTCCGCTACGACGCGATACTCCCCACGCTCACCGGCGCGGCTCGGGTCTGGCTCCCCATCGCTCGGAGCGACCGGTTCCAGACCGTCGAGGTCAAGGAGATCACCGTCCCCGCCCGGCGCGAAAAGCCCATCCCGCTCCCCATCACCGACAACCGCGGCAACCGCGTGCTCGTGCTGGACCTGGGCCCCGAGGACAGCGGCAAGCCGATCTCGGTGCGGTTCCAGGTGGAGCGCCGCGAGGCGGGTCCGTATGCCGAGCCCGACTCGAACCCGCAAACCAATCTGAGCCCCGAGAAGCTTGTCCCCGATGCGCCCGCGTTCGCCGCGCTCGCGGCGGAGGTCACCAAAGAGAAGACCGGCGACCTGGCCCGGGCCCGCGCCATCTTCGACCACACCACCGAGACCTTCAAGTATCAGCGCTACGGCGTGGGCTGGGGCAAGGGCGACGCGCTGCGGGCCTGCGACGCCAGGAGCGGCAACTGCACCGACTTCCACGCCTACTTCATCGCCCTGGCGCGGGCCGCGGGCATCCCGGCTCGGTTCGCCATCGGCGCGGCCATCCCCTCGGAGCGCAACGACGGCGGGATCGACGGGTACCACTGCTGGGCCGAGTTCTTCGCCGAGGGCAAGTGGTGGCCGGTGGACCTCTCCGAGGCCAACAAGTATTCGCCGCTCTCCACGTACTACTTCGGGCACCAGCCCGCCAACCGGCTGGAGCTCAGCCGCGGGCGCGACCTGGAGTTTGCCGGAGCAGCGGGGCCGGCGTCGGGGCCGATCAACTTCCTGGCGTATCCGCTGCTGGAGGTTGAGGGCAAGCCGGTCCCCCTCATCTCGCGGTTCTCCTTCCGCCGCCCCCCCCTCCCCCCGCCCCCTTACCCTCGCGGCGTCGTGCCGCATTCTTCACCCTCTGGGAGCCACCCTTGAACCGAATCATCCTCATGCGGGTGGCCTCACGATCGACGGCTCATCGTGCCATCATCTTCGGCGGCTTTGCGCCGAAGGTGATGCAGGGGGGTGGGGGTGCAAGGGTGATCGGCGGGTGCCACGCGATGTCGGGGCATGTCAGGCCAGCGTCACTCGCCCTGTGATGACCCATTGAAGATCAAATGTCGTGCCAACGCCGCGTCGGCACGGTTTTCTCCCTTCGTGCAGCCCGGAAACATCAACGAACATCATGCCAGCGCGGCGTCGGCACGATGTTCTCTTGTTGTTCATGCCGTTAACAAGAACGAAGATCGTGCCGACGCGGTGTCGGCACGATGGTTGTTCCTGTTTCACGCCGCAACGACGCGCAAACACCGTGCCGACGCGGCGTTGGCACGGGCTCAAGTTGCGTGCGGGGGCTGCCGATACTCAGCAGCATCATGCGAATCCTCCCGAAAACCCCGGCGCAGCAGGTTCGGCGGCTCACCACGCTCATTCCGTCCTGGGCCCAGCATCAGGATGCCATCGGGCTGTCGCCGCAGCGTGTCGCCCAGCTAAAAACGCTGCTGGATCAGGCCCGCGCGGCCCAGCTCGCGGCGTATCACGCCCGCGACGCGGCCCGATCCGCCACCAGCGCATTCGAGCAGGCGACCGCCCAGCTCGTGCGGCAGGCCTCGGCGTCGATTCGGACCATCAAGATAACCGCGAAGCTCACGACGCAGCCGGTGGATGTACTCTCGCAAGCGTTGCTGCCCGTGCCCAAGACGCGCGGCCGCATCGCGGAGCCGGGCACACCCAGGAACTTCACGTGCACGCTCCTTGCGGATGGTTCGGTGCAACTGAAGTGGGCGTGCGACAATCCGAAGGGAAGCGTCGGCACCACATACATCGTGCGGAGACGCATCGGTGATACCTCAGCGTTCGAGCATGTCCAGACGCGCGGCGTGAAACACATCATCGACGGGACCATCCCTGCGGGCACCACGAACGCGACCTATGAGATCACCGCGAGCCGCACCACCGGGCCGGGAACGCCCGGGCGATACACCGTGAACTTTGGAACCACGGCGATACGCACAAAGTTGTGTGCCGCGTAGAGGTGCTTGATGTCCAGCACACGCCACTCCCCGCGCCTCTCCTCCGCGCCTCTGCGCCTCTGCGAGAGACAGATCCCCTCTCTCATCGCAACGCCACATCCACAATCTGCGGCTCCACCATCGCCGATCCCGTGAACGTCGAGAGGCGCGGCCGCATGACCACATCCGCCGCGTCGCCGATGGGAATCTTCTCGGCTTTGTCCCCCCAGTTCCACGCAACGGCACGCCATTCTCTCACCCCCCTCCCCGGAGCATCCGGCGTGCGCAGCCAGAGTTGCAGATGCTTGCCCCCCGCGCCCATCGCGGCGCGTTTGACGATCCGCAGATTGCGCACCAGCACCTGCGGCTGGGGATTGGATGCCCCGAATGGCCCGAGCATATCCAACTCCGCGATGGATTGCGGCGTGAGTTCCTCCGCCATCGCTTCGCAGTCAATCTGCACACTGGCGCACATGAGATCGGCCGCGATCGCGCCGTTGGCGTACTCCGTGAAGCGATCCACGAACGCGGAGAGCTTGGGCTCGACGACGTGCAGCCCCGCCGCCATGGTGTGCCCGCCGTATTTCTCCAGATGCTCCGCGCAGTGCGTGAGGCCCGCGTGCAGGTTGAAGCCGTCAATCGAGCGGCCGGAGCCGTGGCAGACGCCATCCTTCTTCTGCATCAGGATCGTGGGGCGGTGGAACTTCTCCACCAGCCGCGAGCAGGCGATGCCGACCACGCCCGCGTGCCAATCCTCATGCGCCAGCACGATCGCGCGGCGGCCCGGCTGATCCATCCCCTCGCGCAGCACCATCTCGCAGGCGGTCTCGAAGATCGCCTTCTCGACGGCGCGGCGCTTGGTGTTCTGCGCGGAGAGCAGCGTGGCGATCTCCGTCGCCCGCGAGCCCTGCGCTGTGGTAAAGAGTTCCACCGCGTCCTTGGCGTGCCCCATCCGCCCCGCCGCGTTCAGCCGTGGCCCGAGTGCGAAGCCGACCTCCATCTCCCCGATGTCCGCGCCCGTCAGCCCGCTCGCCTCGACCAGCGCCTTCAGCCCCGTGAACGGCGAGTGCTTCGCCCGCACCAGCCCGAACCGCGCCAGCACGCGATTCTCACCGACCAGCGGCACAACATCCGCGATCGTCCCCAGCGCGGCGAAGGCCAGCAGCTCGACAAGCAGCTCGCGCGTCTCCTTGCCAACCTTCGATCCCGGGGTGGGGGGGGCGTTGGCCGCGCCGGAAGCGACTGTCGCCATCCGCCATGCCAGTTTGTACGCAACCCCCGCGCCGCACAACTCGCCAAACGGATACCGCGACCCCGGTCGTCGAGGATGGACGACAGCGAACGCCTGTGGCAAATCTTCCTCGCGCTCCGGCGGATGATGGTGGTCTGTAATGATCAGATCAATACCCAGCTCGCGCGCCACCCGCGCCTGCTCGACGGCCGTGACGCCGCAATCGACGGTGACAATGACCCGCGTGCCTTCGCCCGCGATCTCGCGGATCGCATCCGAGTTCAGCCCATACCCCTCATCCAGCCGGTGCGGCACATATGTGTGTACATTCGCGTTCGCGTCGATGTGCTTGCAGAGGTGATACAGGATCGCGGTCGCCGTCACGCCATCCACGTCGTAGTCGCCGTAGATCACGATCCGCTCACCCGCGCGAATCGCCGCGACCAGACGCTCCGCCGCGCGATCCAGATCGGGAATCAGCGACGGGTCGTGCAACTGGTTGAGCTTCGGATCAAGAAACACCGCCGCGTCCGTCGCGTTGGTGATCCCGCGCACGCAGAGCAGCCGCGTTGCCAGCGCCGAAGCGCCGTGTGTTGCAAACGGCAAGGGCTCCCCCGGCCCCGGCGCGGGCTCGCCGAGGCGATTGAGGCGAAACGACCATCTGGCGGTAAGTCCGTTCACGGAAGGCCAGCATAGCGGTTCCCAATGAGAATGTGCGGCGTCGATTGAGGTCGCAGATGGGAGCAGCACGCAGAGGTTCGCGGGGGTCGCGCGGAGGATCGCGGAGGAGGAAGAGTGGATTGTGCCGTTGAATCAACCCTCTCCCCCTCTTCCTGCGAACCTCAGCGCGACTCCCGCGAACCTCCGCGTGCTGCTTTTCTAGACTCCCCATTCGCCCTCCATTCGCTCCGACTCGCATTCCGCTCCCAATGGGGCCATGCTCCCCCGCGCGATACACTTACATAGCCCATTTTCTGGTCGCCCCTCGGAGTCCTCATGATCCGCCTCAGCAAGATCTACACCAAGACCGGCGACGATGGCACCACCGGCCTCGGCGACGGTTCGCGCTCGCTCAAGACCGACCTGCGCGTTGAGGCCTACGGCACTGTCGATGAGGCCAACGCCACGCTTGGGCTTTGCGTCGTCGAAGCGGGCCGCGCCCACACGCATCCGCGCGCCAGCGAACTCGCCCACCTCCTTACCAGCATCCAGAACGAACTCTTCGACGTCGGCGCGGACCTCTGCTGCCCCATCGCCGCGACGGAGCAAGCAGGCGAGCGACTGCGCATCACTGCCAAGCAAACTGAGCGCCTCGAGCGTGCCATCGATGAGCACAACGAGCGGCTCCGCCCGCTGGATAGCTTCATCCTCCCCGGCGGCACACCCTTCGCCGCCGCGCTGCATGTGGCCCGCACTGTGACACGCCGCGCCGAGCGATGCACCGTCGCGCTGCACGCCAAGCACCCGCACACCACCAATCTCGAAGCGGTGAAATATCTCAACCGCCTGAGCGATCTCCTATTCGTCCTCGCCCGCGTCGCCAACGACGACGGCGCGGCAGACGTCAAATGGAAACCCGGCGCCACCCGCGACGGCTAACCCGCGAACAATCTCACCAAGCACCCGCCGGAGTTCTTCCGCCCGGGCACGCAAATCCACACGCAGTTCTTCGTCCACCAGTTTCGTCCCACCAGTTTCGTCCACAATGGCACACGCACCAGTCACCAGCGAGTTCCGGCAGGAGTTTGAGTCCGAAACGGGCCAACTCCTCGGTCGTCGCTTCATCTGGTTTATCGTCTCCGTCGGCGTCGTCTACATCATGGCTCGAGTCGCCGCGCTCGCCAGCTTCGCCACCATCATGGTGATGTCCGCGGCGAACATTGCGGGCTCCAACTCGATGCAGAAAGCTGTGGACGCCGTGCGCCTGGGGCGCGTGGGCATGTGGCTCGTCCTGCTCTTCACGTTCCTGGACCTCGGGCTGATTGTCTGGTCGGGCATCTACATCCACAAGGCGGGCCGCAGGAAAATCGATCTTCTCAAGTTCACGCAGAATATCTTCATGTTCCTGGGCTTCTCGCAGATCTGCGTCGCCGTGCTGCTGGATGCGACGGGCTTTCCCTGGCAACTCTGCGTCTACCACGTGCTCGCCTGCGCGTTTCTTCCGTGGACGCCGATGCAGGCGCTCCGCCCCATGCTCCCCGTGCTGCTGCTCAACGCCGGAGCGGAACTTGTTTTCGGTACCAGCGAACCCGCGATGAAGGCCTTCCTCATCATCGCCTCGCTGCTCATGATGGCTCCCGGCATATTTATCGCGTGGGTGAAGCACAGCCGGCGCGTGGAGGGCTTCCGCGTCCGCATGTTGCAGACCCGCTACGGCCAGATGCGCCGCGAGCTCTTCGACGCTCAGCGCATCCACGAGGCCCTCTTTCCCGAGCCGATCCCCACCGGCCCGCTCCGCTTCGCGTACCGCTACCGCCCCATGCTCCAGATCGGCGGCGACTATCTCTACGCCCGCTTCTCGCCTCCCGTGAACGACGGCCAACCCGCGTTCAACCTCCTCTTACTGGATGTCACCGGCCACGGCATCGCCGCCGCGCTCACCGTGAATCGTCTCTACGGCGAGGTCGAGCGTCTCTTCGCCGAAGACCCGTACGCCAGCCCCGGCGCGGTGCTGAGCGCGCTCAATCGCTACGTCCACCTCACGCTCGCCACCCACTCGGTGTACGTCACCGCCCTCTGCATCCGCGTGGATCAGGAGCGACACCTCCTCGAATACGCCAGCGGCGGCCACCCGCCCGCGTTCCTCTGCGCCGCCAGTGGCACCATCGACCAGCTCGATTCCACCTCTTTCGTCCTGGGCGCGGCCGCCGCCGCCGACTTCGATCCCGCCGTGCAATCCCGCCCCTTCGTCCCCGGCGACACGCTGCTCGCCTACACCGACGGTGCGCTCGAATGTCGCAATCAGCAGGGCCGAATGCTCGGTGTCAAAGGGCTGACCAAGTTCCTCGCCAGCGTCCACACCGCCGAGCAAGCCGGCCGCTCCGGCCTCGCGTCGGTGGTGCTCGCCGCCGTGGAAAGCCACCGCCACGGCCCGACCGAGGACGACACGCTGGTCGTCGAAATCACGCGAGCCCTCGAAGTTTCCGGCTCGCAGGCGGGCGCGGCCATTGACGCGACGCGGCAGCGCACAACAATCTCCGCTTGATCCGGTTCAGTTTGATACGGCGGAATGTCCCGTGCATTCCACATCCGACATCGCACATCGCACATCCAACATCCCTTGAAACATCCCGCAGCCATCCTCGGTCCCACCGGCTACACCGGCCTCGAACTCATCGAGATCATCGCCCGCCATCCCTGGATGCGCATCGAGTATCTCGCCTCCGCGCGCACGCCCGGCCCGCGCATCGACGCCGAGTTTCCCCGCCTTCGCGGCCGCATGGGTGGGGGGGGCGGCGCAAACCCCCAGTGCGAACCGATCGACCACGACGCGATCGCCACACGTTGCAAGGGCGGCGTCGCGTTTCTCTGCCTGCCGCATGAAGCCGCGATGCAGCACACGCCCGAGCTGCTCAAGCGAGGCCTGAAAGTCGTCGATCTCTCCGCCGCGTACCGGATCAAGGATGTCGCGACCTATGAGAAGGCGTACGGGCATCCGCACACCGATCACGCCAATCTCGCCCACGCCGTCTACGGCCTCACGGAGTTCGCCCGCGAGAAGGTGAAGCACGCGACGCTCGTGGCGAATCCCGGCTGCTATCCGACGGCCGCTGCGATCGGCCTGCTGCCGCTGCTGCGAGCCGGCGCGATTGAGTCGTCATCTATCATCATCAACGCCGCCAGCGGCGTCAGCGGCGCAGGCCGCGAGCCCAAGCCCCACACCACCCTCGCCGAGGCCGGCGAAAACTACTCCGCCTATGGCATCGGCACGCACCGCCACCAGCCGGAGATCAATCAGACGCTGCGCATGCATCACGAGCCCTCCGCGCAAGCGGAGGAAGCACTGTTCGTCCCCCATCTCCTCCCCATCGAGCGCGGCATACTTGAGACCATCTACGCCACCCCTGCCCCCGGCGTTGACACCGCCCGCGTCATGGACATCCTCACCCGTGCGTACGCCAATGAACCCTTCATCACCGTCCGCGCCGAAGCCCCCACCCTCCGCGACGTGAACCGCTCGAACCAAGTCCATGTGAACGCGCGCGTCATCGGTGGGGGGGGCGGCCGCGTCGTCATCGTCGCCGCCATCGACAACCTTGTGAAAGGCGCGAGCGGCCAAGCGGTGCAGAACGCGAACGTGATGCTGGGGATCGAGGAAACTGCGGGGCTCTTGTAGTGTTCGATTGCTGACTCTACTTCCGTTCCGCCAACCCTCCCCGTCTCATCCCTACCCTCGCCCCTTGCCCCCCGCTCGCCCCCGCATCTCCTGGTTCCTCCTCCTCTTCCTCGCCCTCCTCTGGCTGGGCGCAACGTTCGTTTACTTCGGCGAGACTGGCAAGCACTCCGACGACTATTGGGCCGCGAGTCGTCTGATTGAGCGCGAGGGGATCGACTGGTCCAGCCACCCGTGGCAATCGTGGCCATACTTCTGGCGTCCGCTTCATCTCGCGCACGCCTGGATGATGAACACCATCTTCTGGCATCACGACTGGGTGCCGCACCTTGAACTCGCGCTCGTACACGCCGCTTTCTGCGTGATGCTGTTTCGGCTGCTCGTGCGGCTCGGCTCTGCCCTCGCCCCGGCCATCGCGGCCGCGCTCCTGTACGGAACCTGCCCGCTTCTGGGCGAAGCCATCGGCTGGTCCAGTGCGAGCTGCAACGCCATCGGCTCGCTGCTCATGCTCATCACGCTCGATCTGGGATGTCGCTTCGGTTCGGCTCTGTCTACCCCGCAAGCCGGAGACGTATCTGCTCTGGTTCATCCCGCACATACCACGCGCGGGCTGATCGCCATCGCACTCATGAGTTTCGCCACCGCTTGCTTCTACGAGCCCGCGGCCGCCGGGCTCGCGGCGATTCCCATCGTCGTTTGGGCCGCGTGCCCACGCGAGTTGCGCCGCGGCGTCCGTCTGCACCGAACCATCCTCGCAACACTCGCCTCCGGGCTTCCGTGCGTGCTCTACGTCGCTATCCTCCTCGGCACCGCTCCGCCCGGCCAACGCGGCTCGGCCAAAACCGTCGGCAACGTGCAATCCTTTCCTGACAACGTGAAAGACCTCTCCCGAGCCCTCCGCCACATGCTCGCCGGTTCCAAGGGGCGCGACATACTGCTCGGGAGTATCGAGCAAGGGCTGAGCGCCGCACGCGAGCACCCCATCGTACTCGCGATCATCATCGCAACCGCGCTCGTCGGTGTGGTCGTCGCTTGCAACGGCTTGCGAGCAAAGCCCGCAACCGTTTGTGATCCAAAAGAACCCGCCACAATGCCGCGCGGCCAACTTCTCCTGCTCGGGATGCTGCTGTTCACAGCGCCTTGGCTCCCCTTCATCGCTCAGCACGCACACGACTTCGAGCTGCGATCCCTCTACGTCCCGCTCATCGGGGTCGCGTTCCTCATCGCAGCGCTCGGCAACTGGCTCAGCCGCCGGATGGCCACGCTCACGGGTTGCCGGCGCACACTCGCTCGGGTGATCGCGATGCTCCTCGTCGGCGTGCTGGTGATCGCGGGCCAAGTTGGCCTCGTGGGTATGCAGACACAGTTCAGAACCAACTTCTGTCAGGATGCCCGCGTCGCCGCCCAGCTCGCCGCGATGTCTCCCCACGTCGAGCCGGACACCGTCTTCATGATTCTCGCCGCCGACCATCGCGGCGCGGCCACCTCCCGCCCGGTGTACAACGCCGCACTCCACACCGCGCTCGAAGCCCGCTGGTGCGCGGAGACATTCGCAAGGAGGTCGATGCACCGCACCGACATCCAGCTCATCCCCGCAGTCTTCTGGAGCCGCGGCACCCTGCTCATTGATCAACTCAAACCACTCTCCATCCAGCGAACCGAGCGCGGCGAGCGAGAGCGTCGAACGCCGTGGGCGAAAATCGTCCCGCTCTGGATCGACGCGCACGCCACCGTCCACATCGTCGAATCTCTGACCATCGAACCCCTCAACGGCGGACCCCTGGAGATCCACCCGCCCCGCGCCCAACGCCTAGCCCAAGCCATATTCGCGTCCCCGGATCAGCCAAACGCCCCGAAGAAACACTTCCGAGTGATCGAGACACCGCTGCACAAGTCTCGCATCCGCGTGGATGTTGACGGGGCGGCTCCCGCACCTCGCGGCGAGTAGCCCCGACGGTTCTTCCAGCCGCCTTGAGGGTGCGGCCACAGTCAGGCAAACCGGCGTAGCTGTCTTCCTCGCCCGTGCCTTGTCCTAATCCTCATCCTAATCGTAATCCTAATCCTCCGGAAGGGACGAATAGGATGAGGAGCAGGATTAGGATTAGGACAAAGGGAAGGGGGCGTGCTTCATTCCTTCGTCCCCTCAACCCTCCCCTCCACCGTGTACTTCCCCAGCGCCCTCTCAAAGTCCACCCCCGTGATGTTCGCCAGCGTCATCAGCCACGCCAGCACATCCGCGAACTCCTCTTCCAGGTTCGCCCGCTCCTCCGCCGTGATCGCCCGCTTCTTGCCGCCGGGGTTCGTCGCCGATACCGGCGGCCGGTTGTCGTGCAACGCCGTCGCCAGCTCCCCAACCTCCTCCATAAACAGCAGAAACGTCCCCGCTGCGCCCCGCGCCGAATCCGTCGCGTAGTACCGGTCGCGGATGAGGTGCTGGAAGGCGTAGATGGTGAGGGGAGTTGTCGGAGAGGGAGTGGGGGTTGACATGGGCGGAGCGTATCCTGAAGAAGATTGAAACACGGAGCACACGGTGTACACGGAGAAAGCACGGAGAAGAAAGTGCGGGGTCAAGGCAAAGACAAGAGGGAACGGGGTCAAGGCGAAGAGCAGAGGGAGTTGGGCAAAGGCAAAGAAAATAAGTAGCGGATCGAAAGCACAGAAGAGTGGAACTTGGATAAAGGCATGAGCAAGCGCGCGGTGCATCTGAATATCCAGCAAAATCGAGGCATCGCCTCGCCCCTCTCCCATTCCCTTCTCCGTGTTTTCTCCGTGTACACCGTGTTCTCCGTGTTGAAACTGCTTTCTCTTCTCCTCTGCCTCTCCGCAGCACTCCCCGGCTGCACGACTGCTTTCGATCGCGGCCGCGTCACCCTCGAAGCCATGCACGCAAACGGGGATTATGCCGCCGCCGCGCAGATGCTGGACACCCCCGCCGTCCGCGATGACTACGGTGAACGCAACAAACTGCTCTACTGGCTCGATCGCGGCGCGGTGGCCCTCGCGCAGAAGGACAACGCCAAGGCCATCGACCTGCTCGAAAAAGCCGAGAGCACGATGGAAGTTGATCGCGAACCCAGCGGCGGCGAGCAGCTCTCGCGCTGGCTCCTCAACGACACCGTCGTCACCTACTACGGGCAACCGTACGAAGAGATCTATGTCAACGTCCTCAAGATGCTCGCGCAGTTGCAGGCCGGTCAGATTGAAGGCGGCGCCACCGTCGAGGCCCGCCGCGCCGCGGGTAAGGCCGATGTCCTCCGCGATCGTTACATCCGCACGCGCCAGGGCGTCCTCAGCAGCGGCGATGCCAGGTTCCAGGCCTCGCTCGCCACCGCCACACGCGAGGTCAGCGTCAATGAGCAGGGTGGGGGGGGCGAGTTCATCGAGAGCACACTCGGTGACTATCTTTCCGCGATCACCTTCATGAAGTCCGGCGATGCCGACTTCCAGAGCGTCGCGGGCCGCCGCCTCGCCAGCGCGATCGCGCTGCAACGCGGTTTGCAAGGTGGGGGGGGTGGCGGGGGTGGCGGAGAGGTGGACGAATCTAAGTTCGCCACCATCGGCACCATGCGCCCCGAAGAGGGCAACGTCCTGATCGTCGGCCTCTCCGGTCGCGGCCCCACCATGGTCGCCAACAAGATCGGCCCGATCCCCGTTTACGAATGGCCCGTCTACTTCGAGCTTCCCGAACTGCGTGGGGGGAGCGAGGAGGTCGGGAGCGCCCGGGTTGTAGTTGAGCGGGAGTGGACTCCCAATCCGAACGTCGTCGCCTCACCGCCCGCCGCTACCTCTCAATCACTCGACAAGATCGAGGACTTCCGCGTCGTCGCCGCCGAAAATCACCGCCGCCAGTTGCCCCTCATCACCGCCCGCACCATTCTCCGCAGCCAGCTCAAGGCCGCCACCGCGTTCGCCGCCACCGAAGCCGTGAAGCATTCACAAAACCGCGGCACCGACCGCAACGTCGCCCAGATCGGCATGATCCTCGCGGGCCTGCTCTTCGTGGGCGGCACCGAAAAGGCCGATCTCCGCTGCTGGGCCTTTCTCCCCGGCCGCGCCGATGTCGCTTTTCTCAAACTTCCCCCCGGAAAACATCGCGTACACATCGAGTATCTGTCGCGTAGTGGGGGGCTGCTCTACGCATCGCCCTCCCGCGAAATCACCGCCAGCGAAAACAGCAAAGACCTCTCCACCATCGTCGAACACTTCTGGCGATAAGCCGACGCTCCCAACCCAACCCGCAGCAACGCCACTGCCCATCAACGATCCCAACGTCGCGCATGAAGAAAGCCCGGGAAAAGATTGAGCCACAGATGAACACGGATGACCACGGATTCGGAATCAGAACGGAGCATTCGGATCCAGCACGCACATCGCCCCCTGCCATGTTCTCTTTCGCTTGCCTGCCTTGATCTGTGCCTATCCGTGTTCATCTGTGGCTAAAACTCTTTTCCCTCCTCCGCATATCCTCACGATTCTCTGCGGCCCCGCATTTTCAATCCGCTCGACACTCGCTTCGCCCCAGTCAAGGAACACCCCATGCACTCCGTCATTTGCATCACGCGCATCACGCGCATCGCGCTCACCGCAACCACCCTCGCCTCCCTCGCCCTCCTCACGGGCTGCAACAGCGGCCCCACGCGTCGCGAAGTCACCCGCGTCGATCCCGGCGCGGTCGTCGATGTGGACTACCGCTTCAACGACACCGACGCCCGCCAGGTCTGGCAGGGCATGGTGGATCAATCCACCTTCCGCGGCTGGATCGACCGCTGGATGGCCGAGCACAACGGCCAGCGACCGATCATCATCGTCGGCCCCGTCAAGAACAACACCCAGGACTACATCAACACCAAACTCTTCACCCGCAACTTCGAGCGCGAGATGTTGAACTCCGGCCGCGTCCGCATCGTCGGTGCCAAGGACGACCGCGGCGACCTCCGCGATGAACGCCTGCAAGGGCAGGAGTGGAACTCCGCCGCCACCCGCAAGGTGCTGAAGAACGAACTCGGTGCGGACCTCATGCTCATCGGCGACATCAACGATGTGCAAGACCGCTCCCTCAACGGCCGCACCACTGTCAAGTATTTCCAGGTCAACCTTGACCTGACTGATCTGGAAACCAGCGAGAAGGCATGGATCGGCTCGGTGGAGATCAAGAAGGTCAGCAACGATCGGTAGTGGGTAACAAAGTGACGAAACTCAAAGCCCCGAGACCCAAGCGTTCCGGGGCTTTTCTATTGGCATTGCAATGGGCGTTCGGATCGTGATTGGCTCCTCTGCCTCGTGAGAGGCGTCCAAATCGCAGTCCATGGAACTTTCCCAGATTCCGCGTGACCGACTCGCCACCACGTCGCTCATTGAAGGGGCGGTTCTCGCTCACAAGGAGTTCCCATGGATCGCATCGCACTTCGTCGGGTCTCTCTTCCCATCGCCGCACTCTCCACGCTGCTCGGCGCCGTTGCGGCCATTGCTGGCCCCATTGACCCGCCCGCAGGGCCGGTCGCGCCCACCTACAAGACCCTCACCGAGGTCGAGCCCCGGATCGCCATCAACCTGACGAGCACCCCCGGCGACGCCGACAGCGTCTTCAAGATTTCGCAGTCGGGCAGCTACTACCTCACGGGCGAACTCACCGGCGTTGCCAGCAAGCACGGGATCGAGGTCAGCACCGCGAATGTCACCATCGACCTGTGCGGGTTCACGCTTCGCGGCGTGCCGGGCTCGCTGGTCGGCATCCGCACCGACGGTTCGCACAACAACGTCACCATCCGCAATGGAAGCGTGACGGCGTGGGGTTCTGATGGCATCAGAGGCGAAGGTTCCGGCTCACTTGTTGAGCAGATCACGGCATCATCCAACGGCGGAAACGGGATCGTCTGCACCATCTCCGGTGTTGTCCGCGGATGCACGGCGTCCGCCAATGTGTTGGCCGGCATCTTCGCTCAATCCGGTGCGCTGGTCGAAAACTGCTCTGCCCGGCAAAACCAGACGGGAATCTCTCTCGGCCTGGGTGCGCTCGCACGAGGTTGCTCCGCACGGCAGAACAGCGTCGATGGTTTCAGCGCCCTCAACGGTAACTCCAGCATCATCGACTGCAGCGCCGTGGGCAACCTCCAGAAGGGGATGACCGCCGCCGGTGGTTGCACCATCAATCGGTGCAATGTCTCGTCCAACAGGACCGACGGCATCGCCGTCACCTTCAGTTGTCTGGTGTTCGGGAACACCTGCACCTTCAACGGTGACGTCTTGGATGGCGCCAATATCCACGCCACCGGCGCGAACAACCGGATCGAAAGCAACCACTGCACGGGAGCCGACCGAGGGATTGACGTGGATGTGGGCGGCAACTTCATCGTCCGCAACACCTGCTCGGCGAACACCACCAACTGGGATGTCGTCGCTGGCAACGTCTGTCTCGTCGAGCAGGCGGGCATCGCCGGAGCAGTTCTTGGCAACACCGGCGGCGTCGCCCCCGGCTCTACCGACCCCAACGCCAACTTCACGTACTGATGCAAGCCGCATCTCGCGCCCCCCAACCGCGACCGGCGTTCTCCAACCCCTCGCCGACGCTCACCAAGCCCTCGCAAGTGCTCCCCAAGTCGCTGGAAATGCTCCCCGCCCGGCGAAAAAACTCTCCGCCCACGCGAGCAATGCTCTCCAAGTCATCGAAAATGCTCGCCAGACGACAAACTGAGGAGCATTTGCGGTCGCGAATGCTCCCCAAACGACGAACTGAGGAGCATTTGCGGTCGCGAATGCTCGACAAACGACGAACTGGAGAGCATTTGAGGTCACCAATGCTTTCCAGGTCATCGCAAATGCTCCCCATGCGACGACCTGAGGAGCATTCGGCATCGCAAATGCTCCCCAGACGACGAACTGGAGAGCATTCGACATCGCAAATGCTCCGCCCTTTGCGAAAAAAT
>JAYVRG010000011.1:0-37759 GCA_043776515.1 Phycisphaerales bacterium | reverse complement strand
CCGCTTCTTTTTTGTGTGCCACTGACCAGCCGCCTTGGGCTGGTCAGTGCATGTTGCAACCGCACTGACCCGCTCCGAGCAGCGGGTCGGTGGCACTTGATGGTGGTATTTTCTGGCTCTACATCCGATCCAGCGTCTTGATCCCCAGCATCCCCAGCCCATCCGCCAGCACCCGCTCCGCGACGCGGCAGAGGTGCAGCCGGGACTGGCGCGTTGGCTCATCCTCGGCGTTCAACACATGGCACTCGTTGTAGAACGTGCTGAAGGATTGCGCCACGTCGTACAGATACTGGCAGAGCCGGTGCGGCTCCAGCGATGACGCAACGGCGCGGACCACGCTGGGGTAGCGCAGCAGCGTGAGCGCGAGCGTCTTCTCGCCGGGCGCGGCGATCACGACTGGCGCATTGGCATCAATGCGAACGCCCTGAGCCGTGCCCTTTTGGAAGATCTGCCGGACGCGGACCAGCGCGTAGAGCAGATAGGGGCCAGTGTTGCCCTCGAATGCCAACATGCGATCAAACGAGAAGATGTAATCCTTCACGCGGTCGTTGGAGAGATCGGCGTACTTGAGCGCGGCGATGCCGACGGCTTCCGCAACGCTGTTGCGCTCGGATTCCGATAGCTCGGGGTTCTTCTCCATCACCACCCGCGCGGCGCGCTGGATGGCCTCGTCGATGAGGTCGTTGAGCTTCACGTTGTCGCCGCTGCGGGTCTTGAATGGAGAGCCGTCCTCGCCGAGCACCATGCCGAACGCGGCGTGTTCCAGCGAACTGGGTGATGCGGCACCGATGCGCGTGGTATAGCCGGCGCGGCCGGCCGCGCCGAAGACAAGCTTGAAATGCAGCCCTTGACGCGCATCCACGCAATACATGACGCGCTCGGCGCCAAACTTCTGCACGCGCCGGCGGATCGCTGCCAGGTCGGTGGTGGCGTACAAGTATGCGCCGTCGGACTTGCGAATCAGGCAGGGCTCCTCGAAGCCGGGCACGCGGATGACCAGTGCGCCCTCGGAGTGCTCGGCGACGCCACGTTTCTCGACATCCGCGACGATGCCCGCGAGTTCTTCCGCGTATGAGGACTCGCCCGCGGTGTCCTCGCGGCGGACGATGGTGTTGAGCCGTTCGCAGGCGCGGATGCACTCGGTCATGGTGACATCCACGATCCGCTGCCAGAAGCGCATGGTCTCGGGATCGTGGGTTTGCAGCTTGATGAGCGTCTGCTTGGCGCGAGCCATGGCTTCGCTTGCGCCCTCAACTTGTTCTTCGAGTTCGGCCGCGGCCTTGGGGCCCAGGTTGAAGCGGCGCACCGCGGCGAGGCCGCGCTCGTCTGCATCGGCCTCGCGTTTGGAGTCTTTGTAGAGCTTTTCGAGTGCGTCAAGATCAAGCTTGGAGATGTCCTCGCCGCGTTTGGCCAGCAGCATGAGCCGATCCGTGACCATGGCGATGGGCAGGCCCCAGTCGCCGACGTGGTTCTGGCGGATGGTGTTGTAGCCCAGCCGGGTGAACACGCGGGCGAGGGTGTCGCCGATGATGGTGGCGCGCAGGTGGCCGACGTGCATCTGCTTGGCGAGATTCACGCCGCAGAGATCGACGACGACGGTGTGGTTTGCGCCGACGCTCTCAACACCAAGCCCCGGAGTGTCCAGCGCGCTCAGCAGTCTGGGAAGCGCATCGGGGCGGAGCGTGATGTTGATGAACCCGGGACCGGCGATGCTCTGCTCGGTCAGGGGCAGCGCGATGTCGGCCAGATCGACCTTGGACAGAATGGCTTTCGCCACCTCGCGGGGCTGGGGTGGGGGGGTGCCGAGCTGTTTGGCGAGGTTCATCGCCGCGTTGCATTGGAAATCCCCAAACTTGGGGTTGCGGTTGGCGGAGATGTGGGGTTCTGCGCCGGCAAGGTCGGGATACGCCGCGGCGATGGCGGCGGAGAAGCGTTCGGAAAGGATTTGGACCGGGTCGAAGGCCATGGGGAGGTGATGGTAGGGGGGAGAAAACTCACGATTTGGCGGATGAGGGGCCGATCGAGAATAGTGAAGAGTGCGTGAGCGTGCAGGATCGCACGCTCAGGGGTTTGGGTGCATGGAGGTAGACGTATGTTCAGCGCGGGAGTTCGTCGAGTGCTGATCGCATCCAGCGTGCTGGTCGCCGCGGGGCTGCTGATCATTCATCTCGCGGGTTGCAACACGGTGAAGGGCCTGGGTCGCGATGTGGAGGCGATGGGCCAGGGCGGACAGGACATGATTGATGGCAAAGCGACGCGCTGAGTCGTGCGCGGCGAGATCGCGTGGCCCCGCCCGATGTGTTCCCCCGGTCTGCGGGCGAGGCCAAAGCGGTTGTGTCGCGGCAGGATTCGAGCGTGATTGTCTTTGTGTGTGGAGCATGAGATGGTGAGTCCGGCTTTCCGAGCCGGACTGATGTTTCTGAGTTGAGCTCTGGTTCGGAGAACCAGACCCACCCGACGTATGCTGACCCCATGACGAGGATTGACCTCACGGGGCGGCCGATTGCGATCACAGGCGCATCCAGCGGCATTGGTGCCGCGACGGCGATGGCGTGCGCCAAGGCGGGGATGCCGGTGGCACTCGGAGCGCGGCGGGTGGACAAACTGGAAGCGGTCGCGGAGCAGATTCGGGCCGCGGGCGGGCGGGCGGTGTGCGTGCCGATGGATGTGACGAGCCACGCGGATTGTGCCGCGCTGGTGGGGACGTGCGTGCGCGAGTTTGGCTCGATCTACGCGGTGTACGCCAACGCGGGGTACGGGGAAGAGTCGCCGCTGCACACGATGACGGATGAGTCGGTGCGGGCGATGTTCGAGACCAACTATTTCGGCTCGTTGAATGTGATCCGCCCCGCGCTGGCGGAGATGCTGCGGAATCCGGGGCCGCACCGGGGGCATGTGCTGTGGTGCAGCTCGTGCCTGGGGCGGATGGTGATACCAAACTACTCGGTCTACTGCGCGACCAAAGCGGCGCAGGCGATGAGCGCGACGGCGATGCGTCACGAGCTGCGCGGGCAGGGCGTGCATGTGTCCAGCGTGCATCCGATCGGCACGCGGACGGAGTTCTTCGAGCAGGTGCAGAAGCGATCCGGGAGCGCGGAGCGCACGACGATCACCATGCCGTCGAGCATGTATCAGTCGGCGGACCTGGTGGCAGAGATGACGGTGAAGTGCTTGCGCCGGCCACGGGGCGAGGTGTGGACGGGGATGGGGGTGCTGGTGCGAACGGGGATGGGGCTGGCGACGATCATGCCGGGCGCGGCGGACTGGGCTCTGCGGCGGATGAAGGGTGTGCGGTGAGTCAGAAGATATCGGGAAGATCGCGTGCGCCGTGGACGACGCGGACGATCTCAACGATCGGGGGTTCGTAGGTGTGCAGAATGATGTACGGCGTGACGGGCCAACTCCGCACGCCCGGACGGGGAAGGTCCGGGCGTTCTCTACCGGCACGCGGGAACTTCTTGAAGATCGCGATCGCGTCGGCAAATAATCGTTCGTAGTGCATCGACGCGGCGTGACTCTTCAGTTCCAGATGGGACCGAATCTCGTACAGATCGTCGCGAGCGGCGTACGCGAACTCGACGGAAACAGTCGGATTGCTCATGCGGACTTTCGCCGAGAAGCAAGGCGCTTGATCGCTGCCGCGTCACGCCTGCGCCATTCGGCCATCACCTCATCCGCTGGCACGACACGCCCCGCCTCGATATCACGCAGCCCCACGTCGATCATCTCAGTGAGTGTGCGGAGTTTTTCCTTGCGCTCTCGCAAGAGGCGGACGCTCTCTCGCACCACCTCGCTGGTGGACTGATAGTCGCCCGAACTGACCAGTTTCTCAACGTACCGCTTCTGCGCGGCGGGAAGGGAGATGTTCATGGTGGTTCGGGTGCGCTTTGCCATGTGGGAAGTATATAGCGTGGTGGCAGAGTGTGCCACCATAAAACACCTCGGGTTGCGGATGAGGCCGCGCGGCCTATGGCTTGCGCACCAGCAGGGCCACGACATGCGCCTCCACGGCGCGGCTCTCGCCGACGGCGTCCACCTTCTCGTGGCTCTTCCCCTTCACATTGATAAGCGAAGCGGCCATGCCGAGGTGGCGGGCGATGTTCTGGCGCATCTGTTCTTTGACCGGCCCGATGCGCGGGCGTTCGAGGATCACCGTTGCGTCTATGTTTGAGACCACATAGCCCGCCTGCTCGACACGGCGCGCTGACTCGCGCATGAAGTCCGCAGAGTCGCGACCGTGGTTTTCCGGCGCGTTGTCGGGAAACATCTGCCCGATGTCCGGCATGCCCAGCGCGCCCATGAGGGCGTCCACCACGGCGTGGTAGAGCACATCGCCATCAGAGTGGGCGATCGGGCCGCGCTCGAAATCGAGCGTGACGCCGCCGATGATGAGCGGGCGGCCGCCACCCGCGGGCGGGCGGGGTTCCAGCCGGTGCAGGTCATATCCGTGGCCCACACGCATTGATCCAAGCTCAAACGACATGCACGATCCTCCGAGTCTATGCACTAAACCGCGAGATTTACACCCGAAAGAGGGTGGTATTCTAACGACCAGAACCATTCGATTCAGGGTTGAGTCAGGCCCCGATTCAAGGATGGACGATACTCTCCCGGCTCGCAGCTCGCGAACAAAAGGGCGGCGGAAGTCATAGGTCACATCAACGACTCGAACCGGAGCCCGCATGTCCATTCTTCGCTACGTCAAGTTTCTTCCCTTGCTGGGCCTGTTGCTGCTGGCGGGGTGCTATACCGAGGGCGGGCTTGGGTTCAACATTGATCAGCATGTGTATGTGAGCCGCCCGTGGCAGCCGTGGACGGTGACGCTGCGCGACACCCGCACGGGCCAGGAGTTCTGGTCGATGGATGTTCCGGTCGGCAAGAAGCTGATCGTTTCGTTCTCGGAAAATACCGGCTCGAATGACAAATACACGCCGGACGTGATGAAGTGGGCGGTGGTGGATGAGGATCGCGAGACGTTTATCTCGATCACCAACTCGCTGCCCTGCCCGCCGGCGAATAGTCGGCGCTTGGAGCCCGCGCTGCGGACCACGCCGGAACTGCCGGAGAACATGGTGACGGTGACGAAGGGAACGCTGCCGCCGGCGAAGGTGCAGACGGTGCGCCCGCCGTTGCTGGCTGTGCCGCCGCGCCAGAATCCGGTACCGCCGATGGATGAGCCCAAGCCCTGATCGGATGGTTTCGCGCGGGTGTTGCGCATCAACCGGCCGCGATACGAACGCGGAATGAAAGCGATTGGTTCGACCCGCCCGTTTGGGTGTGGTGTGATATTTATTCTCGGACGGATAACCGACAGCGGACCTCGACAGGGTGAGCGGGGCTGATAACTTCACGCCATGGTCCGGTCACAATCTGTTGAGGGCGCGTGCAGGGATCGCACGAGCCGGACGCGGCGGAGCCGAGCGTGTGGCGGTGCCATGGGCATCGCGAGTTTGCAAGGGCGTGGGTTCACGCTCATCGAGTTGCTGGTGGTGCTGGGGATCATCATGGTCCTGATCTCGCTGCTGTTGCCGGGGCTGCGCGGGGCGCGGGAGGCGGCGCGGACGACGATTTGCCTGAGCAATCAGAAACAGATTGCTTCGGCGATGGCAACGTATGCGAACTCCAGCAAAGAGTTCATCCCGCGCGAGGGAACGGATGTGGTGGAGGCGCAGAACGAGGTGCAGCGCCGGTCGCGGATCTGCTGGCCGGTGGCGCTGCGCCCGTTTCTGGATGATCGCGTCTCGGTGAATGAGGATCCAAACGATCTGTTTGCGAATGCGCCGTATTACAGCGATCCGTCGCGGCCGCGGGATGGGCACAAGGTCCACTATGTGGTGAACGCGATGCCGATGGTGGAGCGCGGGGTGGTGGATGTGGGTGCGCGGAACTACTACTGGCATCGGCGCGGGCCGGAGCCGCTGTCGCGCTTGCAGCACCCATCGGGGACGTTGTACATGACGGAGTTCTCGGACGACGCGGATTCGGTGGTGTGGAACCAGTTGCAGGGCAGGCCGCAGGAGGATCTGGTCTGGTCGCAGCCGTATGACATCTGGGATGTGCTGCATCTGACGCGGCAATCCAGCCAGTATCGGATCGGGGCGAATCGGCACTCCGGGGCCGGAAACGCGACGTTCTTGGATGGACACGCGCTGACCATGAAGCGCGCGGATTTGGAGAATGTGGATACATGGGATGACCGGGATTACGGGATTCGGGACGAAAAGCCGAACTGGGCGCGGTAGTGGCTGTAAAATCAGGAGTTGGTGCGGCGGGAGCGCGAGGGTGTCGCGTTGCTGCTGTTGACCGATTGCCTGATGGGAACACTGCGCATGCGATATTCCGGGACGAGTTGGACGACGGGCGTGTGGCTGGTCGCGGGAGCGATGATGCTCGGGGGTCGTGCGCTGGGGCAGGGTGGAGCGCCCGTGGGGGCGCAGCCGGGTGGGCCGGTGGTGGTGCCGCCGCAGCAGTTGCATCCGGTTGGTTCGCCGAAACAGGCGATCCCCGCGCTGCCGCCGAAGCCGAAGGAGCCGCCGTCGCCCCTGGATGGTGCGGGGGATGTGCGAGCGATGATCGAGGGCGCGAAGCAGCGCGCGACGACGCGCGGCGTGCGGGTGCTGACGATCTGGGCGTCGGGTCCGAAGGAAGAAACGACGCGGCTGTTTGTGGAGATGACGGAAACCAACGACATGCGCCGACTGCTGGGCATGGAGTTTGAGACGGTGTGGGCGGAGTGCGGCAAGAGCGAGCGGGGCGCGGCGAACCGGGAAGTTGCCAAGTCGTTCGAGGTGGAGGTGAAGGAAGCCGACGCCCACTCGATGCTGGCTGTGTTGGACGGGAGCGGCAAGGTGCTGGGCAGCAAGAGCGCGGAGGAGATGGTGGATGCGGAGCGCGGGCGCGCGTACAGCGTGCTGAAGTTGCAGGATTTTCTGAATCCGCTGAAGGCACCCGCGCCGGTGGCGAAAGAGTTGTTCAGTGGCGCACTGGCGCGGGCGAAGGAGAGCAAGCGGGTGGTGCTGGCAACCTTCGGCGAGTTTGGCGATGAATGGTCGGTGGCGTTCACGAAGTGGCTGACGCAGCCGGAAGTGGCGAGGGCGATCGGGGCGTATGCCGTGGTCACTCCGATCGAGCTGCTGCGCGACAAGAAAGGGACGGACCTGATGGTGGAACTTGGCGGCGTGCATGTGCAGTCGCTGCCGTGGTTTGTGTTTGTGGGCGGGGATGGAAAGCCGATCGTGGCGAGCCAGACCGAGAAGGTGCCGAATATTGGATTTCCGACGGATGATGGGGAAATCGGGGTATTGCTTGGGATGTTGAAGCAGGCCGCGCCGGGGATCAAGGAGGAGGATTCCGCGGCGATTCGTGCTTCGCTGGTCGAACACCGGACGGGGAAGAAGTAAGAACTGGGTGGCCGTGAGCGGTGCTGGGTGAGTGCCGGGTGTTTTATTGCGGCGCGGCAATCAGTCGAAAAGAGCGCGTCTGAGGTGGCAATCCAGTTGTGGAGTTCAAGCTCCGTGGAGCGGAACCGGAGCGGGGTTGGTCCATATGATCGGAGTTCGCGGGTGGCTGTTAGGCCGCGCGTGCCGGGGTGGGTGGAAACGCGGTAGAGAACCTTTGCCAGGGAAGTGTGACGATGAAGATGACGAACTCGATGGTGCTGGGCATGTTGGCGTGTGCGACACTGTGCGGGGTGAGCTGCGGCGATCCGGCACCAGTTCCGGCGAAGCAGCCGGCGGCGGCCCCTTCGGGTCAAGCCGCGCCGGCGACGCAGCAGGTTCCAGCCGCACAGCCGACGCCGGCCGCTATACCACCGGCCGCGCCTCCGGCTGAGGAGGCGACGTGCCTTGGGCCGCACGGCGAGAAGCACACGTTTCCGTTGAAGGTGTACGACGAGAACGCGGACGGATTCAAGACGATTCAGGACGCGATCGCGCAGGCGAAGGCGGAGAACAAGCGCGTGCTGGTGATGTGGGGAGAGAACTGGTGCCAGTTCTGCCTGTTCTTGGAGGATGTGCTGCAGAACGACACGGGCGTTGCGCCGGTTGTGAAGAGCGACTATGTTTGGGTGCGTGTGGACTTTGGCAAGGGGTTCTCCAAGGGGATCATCAAGCATCAGGCGATGGCGGACTCGTACGGCGTGGAACAGCTCAAGACCCGCAAGGCCAGCGGGCAGGGAATGGGCGCGCCGGCTCTGTGCATCATCGATCCGCTCACGGGGCAGACGGTCGGGCCGATGGACCCGGTGCGCGAGTGTCCGGCGGGGGTGATGGGCGGAAACGACATGGTGGCCAAGCCGCTGACGATGCAGCGGATGTTCGATGAGAAGCTCATCAAGGAATGGCTGGTGACGTGGCGCCCGGCGGCGAAGCCCGCGACGGGGGCGATGAACGAGGCGCGGATGGTGGCGAAGCGCGATTCGCGGAAGATCCTCGCGCTGTTCACGTTCCCGAACGATGATGCGTGCGAGAAGATGTCCGGCTGGCTATCGCGCCCGGAGGTGGCGGCGGCGATCGGCAATACGTTTACGGTTCTGCGCGTGGATACGGAGCGGATGATCGGGGCCCGCGAGATGCTGGCGGAGGCGGCGGGCAAGCCGGTGCTGCCGCCGTTCATGTGTACGCTGGACGCGGATGGCAAGCCAGCTGGCGGCCCGGCGGGGCAGATCATCGGTATGCCCAAGACGGACGCGGAGATCGAAGCGTTCATCAAGGCGCTCTCGGCGAGCGCGAAGATTGGCGATGCGGACAAGGCCGTGCTGGTGAAGTCACTGAAAGACGCGGCGATGGCGCCGGAGCCGAAGAAATAACGTCTTGACCGGAACAAAGATGAAAGTTAAAAAGGCCCGCCAACGTTGGCGGGCCTTTGCTTTTGTTCAGTGGTATGGGCGAGCCGCGCGTGGCTCACATCCCCCCGACCGTCAGCCCCACTGGCTGGGGCCGGACGGCGTGGGTCGGGGTCAGGGCGAGGCCCAGCGGCTGGCGCTTCACGCCCGGGGGCGGGAGGCCGATGGTGTCGATGTGGCGCTGGATTGCCATGATGCCTTCGAGGAGCTGTTCCGGGCGCGGCGGGCAGCCGGGAACGTAGACATCCACGGGGATGAACTGATCGCACCCCTGCACGCAGGCGTAAGTGTCGAAGACGCCGCCGGTGCTGGCGCACGCGCCCATCGAGATTACCCACTTGGGTTCGGTCATTTGCAGATAGACGCGCTGCAGGACGGGGAGCATCTTGATACCGATGCGCCCGGCGACGATCAGGAGATCGGCCTGGCGCGGCGAGAAGCTCATGCGCTCCATGCCGAAGCGGGCGAGGTCGTAGCGGCTGGAGGCGGTGGCCATGAGCTCGATGCCGCAGCAGGCGGTGGCGAAGGGCATGGGCCACATGCTGGAGCGTCGCGCCCAGTTGATGACGCGCTGGAGCTGCGTGGTCATGAAGCCATCAACGGGGAGCGCGGATTCGAGACCCATGAAAATCCTCGAAAGGGGGCGAAAGTTGCTGGCGGAGGTTGCTGAGGGACTGTAGCTCGGGGTGCTCATCACTGGCAAACAAGCTGCCAGTGCCACCTCTGCACGCGAAGAGAGTCAATCACGCGGGGCGGGGGCGGGTTTGATCTTGTTGTTGGGGTCGGACTGCGGGCCGAAGACCCAGTCGTCGATTTTGGAGTTCTGCTGGTAGGGCTCGCTGACGTCGTAGGTGCTGCCGCCGAGGCCGCGCACGCCGACGACGCGCTTGTAGCAGCCCTGCTGCACACCGGCGATGGCCAGCAGTGCGAGGGCGAGCGTGGAGATGGCAAGACGACTGGCGGTGCGGCGGTGCATGGAAGCTCCGGGAAAAAGCGAGTAGGTCGGTCTGGTCCATACGCAGGGAAGCATGGGAAGGACGACCGAAGCCGAGATGCGGGACTCAACTCGGAAGGGTAGCGGGGCGGCCCGCATTCGTGCTGCTTTCGGGAGCGGGCGTGAGCAGCGGCGTAACCGATTCGGCAGGGTTCTGGACGGATTTGAGAACGCGATTCGGGGAGTCGCCGGAGAGGCCCGCGGCGTCCGCGAGGGTTTCCGCCCCGGCGGCGTCGATCTGGGCCTTGCGAAGCTTGATGACGGTCTGGTTGCTCTCCGGGCCGCCGGCGAGCTCGAAGCCGATGGTCAGGATTTCGGCGATGCGGATGGAGCCGGGGGTGCGTGCGAGGGTGTAAAGCGGTTCGGCGGAGTCTTGCCGGCCGGGGGTTTCCACGCGGTGCAGCAGGCCGCGTTCGCAGAAGCGGGAGACGACCAGCGACACTGCGGGCTCGGTCAGCCCGGTGGCGAGGGTGAGCGAGGGGACGGATTGCGGAGTGCCCGCGGTCATGGCCCGTGTGATGGCGGCCAAGACGAGCAGGCCGCCGGTGGGCTCGACGACGACGGGGCCGGAATCCGAGAGTGGCTGCGGGCGGGTCTTGAGGCGGCCGTGCTGGAGTTGAAAGGTGACTTCGAGGCCGAAGAGCACGATGAGCCAGGTGTAGTACACCCAGAGCAGGAAGAGCGGGATGAGCGCGAGTGAGCCGTAGAGTTTCGCGTAGCCGCTGGTGTACGCGAGGTACTGGCCGAAGCCGAACTTGCCGGCCTCCCAGAGCAGCGCGGCGATGAACGCGCCGACCAGCGCGGGGACCGGCTTGACGCGGGTGTTGGGGATGGACTCGTACAGCAGCGTGAGCATGGCCGTGCTGATGAAGACGGTGACGGTGTAGCCGATGAGTTGAACCGTTAGCGTGCCCGAGCCGGGGGACCAGCCGCGAGTTTCGGTGAGGCGCGTGGCCCAGGTCTGGAACTGGATGCCGACGTAGAAGGTGGCGATGAGGCCGATGCCGCCGAGGGTGAGGAGTGTCCAGTAGTTTACAACGCGACGCAGCCAGGAACGCCCGCGGGGGACGCGAAAGACTTGGTTGAAGGCGAGCTCAATCTCCACGAGCATGGCGATGGCGGCGTAGAGAAGCGTGACGAAGCCGATCCAGCCGATGGCCTGGAAGGAGACGGTGGATTCGGCTTTTTCGATCGTTCGGCGGATGATTTGAGGAAGGTTGAGATCGTTCTCGCGGAGGGCGGCCTTGGCGGCTCCAAGCGCGACATCTTCGGGTTTGGGCGGACCAACAAAGTCGGCGGGGGGCGGTCCCGCGGGTTCTGCAATGGTGATCGCGGAGACGCCGGCGTATTCCAATCCCTTGGCGATAATTGCGTCTCGATCGATCTTGGTCGTGTACGCGCGGACGAGCACGAGCGCAACCACGAGGATGGGGATCAACCCGAAGATGGTGCGGTAGCTGAGGGCCGCGGCCATCTGCGGGAGGCGGGAACGCTGCGCATCGGTGGCGGCATCGCGGAGGGCGCGAACGGCGGGATCGGCCATGGCACCGGAGGTGCGGGTGGGGTCGCGGAAGAGGGCTTTGATCTGGGTCGTCCGGCTCACTCGGATTCCTCGGGGGTTTCGTCGGACGCGCCGGGCTTGGTGGCTGCGCCTGGCTCGGACGTGGGCGACGTAGCGTCGGCATCGGGGCGCGGCGCACGCTGCCGCGGCGGGCGCGCGGGCTTCGCTTCGATCAGCCCGGCGGTCTCCTTGAGCGTCTGGACCTCGTCTTTGGTGAGGTCGCGCCACTCGCCGGGGCGGACGCCCATGAGCCGGAGCGAACCGATCGCGGTGCGGGCGATGCGGCGCACGCGGCAACCCGCGGTCAGCAGCATCTCGTCGAGCGGGTCGGATTTGCCATCGCGGATCTGTATCTCGATGATGGTGGTAACGGTCGCGCGCTCGGCGCGCATCCGGACGGGGCGGGCCGTGCGCCGGCCGTGGTGCTCCTCATCGTCGTTCACGATGTGAACGCCTCCGGTGACGCGCCCTTGCGAGTCCGTCGCGTCCTTCTTGCCGATGCGGCGGCGGAGCATGTCGAGAATGTCTGGGCGGACGAAGCCGTTCACCCAGACGCGGAAGGTCTTGGTGATGCCGTAGCGCGCGTGCGTGAGCCGCTCGGCGAGTTCGCCGTCGTTGGTCATCAGCACCAGGCCGGTAGAGTGGAAGTCCAGCCGACCGACGGGATACAGCCGCGCGCCGGAGGGGTGCTCGACCAGATCGTTCACGGTGCGGCGGCCGCCCTTTTTGTATTCCAGATCGTCGCGCGTCGTGCCCAGCGTGTTGTCGGGCTTGTTCAGCATGACGTAGACGCGCTTGGCGGCGCGATCGGAGCGCGGCAGAAGCTGACCGTCCACGGTGACGCGGTCGGTCCCGGGGTTGACGAAGATGGGAAGCTCGGTGACGGTGGAGCCGTTCACCTCGACGCGCCCGTCCTGGATCATCTTCTCGCAATCGCGCCGACTGGCGACGCCAGCATCGGCCATGACGCGCTGCAGACGGATTCCGGATGCGCGAGGGCCATCGGAATCAGCAGCGGGTTTGGGCTTGAAGTCGGAGGGTTTGGGGGCGCGTTTGGCGGTGGGCTTTACTGGTCGTGCTGGCCCCGGGCGCGACTGGCCGGGCTTAGTAGGAACCGTGGGGTGTTTGCCCCACTTGGGGCCGCGGACGGGCTTACGGCCGCCGGGGCCTTGGCGTTCCGGGTTGGCTTTGTATGTTGGGCGCACAGAGCGGCTGCTGCGAGCGGAAGGGGTGGAGGGGCGGCTGGTGGAACGATTGAGGGGGGGGCGTGGCACGGGGAATGGTACGTCGGAAGTGGGGGTTTTTAGCGTGGCAGGCGGCGGGCGCGGGGCGATCACGAGGAGTGATCGTCTGGCTCGAACACCGGCTCGGGCGTGTGCTGTGCATCGGGTTTCCATCCCGCGCCACACTCGGGGCAGCGGTCGATGGCGCGACGGGCGTTGATGATGCCGGTCATGTCGTAGCCGCAGCAGTCGCAGCGCGATGCGTACCAGCGTTTGCGGCGGCGCGTCAGGATCGGAAGCAGGATGGCGGGGCCGAGTGTGACGAGCCCGGAGGCGAGCAGGAGGATGTACGCCCAGAACGTGCCCGCGAAGCAGTAGCAGTCCTGCCGCCTGCGGAACATGATGTCAATGGGCATGATGGCGACGGCCTCAACGAGCGTGCCGATGAAGAGCGTGGAGGCGATGCGGGCGAGGAGGTCTTCGTGGCGATGGCCGCGGCTGAGGTTGCGGATGCAGAAGCGGTACATGAGGGTGGAGCCGCCGATGTAGGAAAGGATGAGGCAAGCGAGAAACAAGTACAGATAGACAGATGCACTTTGTTCGCCGCGTGGCGGACGCCACTCCAGCAGTTGGAGGAGTGTGGCAAAACCAAAGCCAAGTGCTGCGGCGAGCGCGGTTCCGACCAGTGCGGCGACACCGATGCTGAGCCGAAGCGGCCAGCCGCGCTGGTTGCGCGGGCGTGGTTTGCGCACCGGCCAGATGAGGATGGTTTGCAGAGACATCAGGATGGCGAGCGCGACGACGATGCCAACCCAGAGTTGTGGCTCGGAAATGATCCGCGCCAACTTGTCGAGATTGAACTCGCCAAGCGGCCGCCTTTCCTGCCCGTTCACACTGTCACCCTGCAGACCCCAGAACGGAACAAAGAGGATGAGAAAGGCCGCCTGTGCGAGCCAGAACCATCCGATGAGCCGCCATTTGTGCAGCGCATGGGTGGCGGATTCGGATTCGGTTGGTGGCGGCTGAGTCAAACAGTACTCCAAGACGCGATGCGGATTGCAAACCCCGGGCGCAATCCTGCCGATAGCATCCCACGATGTCGGCACACAAGTCAATCGCGGTGCAGAAGTGCATGGACGATACGTGCGGCGCGGAGTTCTCCGTGGAGCGCGTGCTGACGTGCTGCCCGACGTGCGCGAGCGCGGGGCGGGGCGAGTCGCTGCTGGACATTGTGTATGACTGGGATGCGCTGCGGGATCGGGGGCTGGGCGACGGGTTTGCCCACTTTCTTCGTCCGGAGGCCGGGGCGGGTTGCTCGGGCGTCTGGCAGTTTCGTGATCTGCTTCCCTTTTATCGCGATGAGTCGGAGATTGTGTCAGTCGGTGAAGGAAAGACGATCCTGCAACGAGCGAGCACGCTGGCTGAGGTGCTCGGGTTTCGCGGGCGCGCGGCGGGTGATGCGCCGAACTTGTATTTGCAGTATGAGGGGATGAACCCGTCCGGGTCGTTCAAGGACAACGGGATGGCGGCGGGCTTTACGCACGCGAAGATGGTGGGGGCGAAGATCGTCGCGTGTGCCTCGACGGGGAACACGAGTGCATCGCTCGCGCTGTACGCATCGCAGGCGAAGATGCGGGCGTTTGTGTTTATTGGTGATGGCAAGATCGCCTTTGGCAAACTGAGTCAGGCGCTGGACTATGGGGCGACGACGTTGCAGATCGCGGGGGACTTTGATGCGTGTCTGGCGCGGGTGCGGCAGATCGCGGCGGAGCCGTCGCGCGGCGTGTATCTGCTGAACTCGGTGAATCCGTTTCGCTTGGAGGGGCAGAAGACGATCATGTGCCGCGTTTTGCGGGATTTGGGGTTGGGTGGTCCGCCGCTCCGCGGCGGTTTCGGAGCCGCCGCGGAGCGGCGGGCCACCCAAATTCCGGATTGGATCATCGTGCCCGGCGGCAACCTCGGCAACTGCTCGGCGTTCGCGAAGTGTTTCGCGGAACTGCACGCGCTCGGGATGATTGACCGAATCCCGCGGCTGGCGGTCATCAACGCGAGCGGGGCGCGGACGCTGGATCGCATGGTGAATGAACTGGGCATCCGCTGGTCGCCTGCGGCTGCATCTTCTTCGTCACTTCGTCACTCCATCACTTCTTCCTTCTCCGGCTCGTTCGATCGCGCCGCCGTCGCGTCCGAGTTTGCTCGCATGGACGCGGCCCGCGAGAACGCGCACACCATCGCTTCCGCGATCGAGATCAACCGGCCGGTGAATCTACCCAAAGCCCTGCGTGCGCTGCATCTGATGAACGGCGTCGTCCGCTCCGTGACCGACGAGGACATTCTGGAGCACAAGGCGCTGGTGGGCAGGCATGGGTACGGGTGCGAGCCCGCCAGCGCGGCGAGCGTTGCGGGCGCGGCCATGCTGCTGCGCGAGGGCGTCATTCGTCCCGACGAATCCGTGGTCTGCATTCTCACCGGCCACCAACTGAAGGATCCGGACGCGACGGTGACGTATCACACCGGCGTGGACACCAAGGCGGCGCAGGAGCACATCGGCGCGGAGCATCGGCGCGAGCCGCGCGGGCGGAGCGCGAATCGGCCGATCAGGGTTGTCGATGATCTGGATGCGATTCTGCGGGCGATGGGGCTCGAATAATCGCTTGAACCGACCAATCGCGGCGAATCTGGCCAGCGGTGGCCGCGGCTTACCGGACGGACTCGTTTCAATACACCCCAACTGCAACCGCACGCATCGCGGCGGCGGAGAGAACCAATGGCCAGCCGCGCAAGCGGCGGTATGGTGTAGGTGCGTCCGATTCCGGGCGCGTGTGCATCGGCAGGTGTATCCGCACTCTGGATGCCAGAACGTCAGTGCCAGACCAAGGAGTCTTCCACGATCATGCGACCCAGCACCCCCCGTACCACGCTCCGTCTCGCTCTGTTCGCCGCTTGCGTGGGGTTACCCGCGTCGATGGGCGCTGCTCAATCCGTACTCACGCGAGATGCGGAACAACCTGCGGCTCCGGCGTCGCTGGACATGCCGAGCATGTTCTTCCAGCCCGAGGTCGGCTGCGGCAAGGCGTGCGCTTTCCACGCGGCAATCAACAGTGGCTTCACGCCCGGGCAACTGATTCCCGGCGCGCGCTTCGGTACCCGCGGCCCGGGGACCGATCCGACCGATGTGCTGAACAACAATCTGTCCATTGAGATTCTCAGCGTCACCTCGCCCAGCGCCAGCATCGTGGGCACGAACGTGATGACGATCCGCAGCATGGTGAACGGGCTCTCCTCATTCGCGTTCGAGCTGCGCTCGCAATATGCGGTGACCAACTGCACGGTGACGGATTCCATCGGCGCGTACACGGTGACGCCGACCACGCCGCCCGTGAACAACTCGAGCTATCAGCGGACGATCACGTTCACCCGCCCGATCAATGCGGGGCAGACGTTCACGATCTCGATTTCATACAATGGCATCACCGCGAACGTCGGGTTGGGAGCGTTCTACGCGGGAACGCAGAACGGCACGGCCGGCGCGCCGACAGCGGTTTGTACGCTCTCGGAGCCGTATTACGCCGCCGCGTGGTGGCCGTGCAAGGACGGCGATGTGCGGCTCGCGGGTGACAACTCCGACAAGGCGACGATGGACATGGCGATCACCGCGCCGGACACGCTGACGAGCATCTCCAACGGTTTGCTG
Source organism: Phycisphaerales bacterium (assembly GCA_043776515.1). Taxonomy (GTDB): domain Bacteria; phylum Planctomycetota; class Phycisphaerae; order Phycisphaerales; family UBA1924; genus UBA4658. Next base: position 21,445 of record JAYVRG010000011.1, on the reverse strand, counting down.
GTGGGCGTGGACACGCTCACAGGTAATCGCAAGCGGTATCGGTGGTCCACGTCGTATCCGCTGACGACGTATCTCGCCTGCTTCGCAACCAGCCAGTTCACGCAGTGGTCGGTGAACTACAACTACGGCCCCGGGCTGAACATGCCGGTGCAGTTCAGCATCTATCCATCCTCGGACACGCCGGGCAATCGCGCCGTCTGGGAGAACGCCGTCAACATGCTCGCGGCGTATCAGCCGGTGTACGGGCTGTATCCGTTCGTGAACGAGAAGTACGGCATCTACCAGTTTGAGTTCGGCGGCGGACAGGAACACCAGACGTACACGGGCCAGGGGCGCGGCGGCGCGTTCCTAGAATACATCACTGCCCACGAACTCGGCCACCAGTGGTGGGGCGACAATCTTACTTGCAAGACCTGGTCGGACATCTGGCTCAACGAAGGGTTCGCGACCTATACCGAGGCGATCTGGGAGGAGCGCAAGCCCAGCCCGACGACGACGCTGCAAGCGGCGATGGCCGCGCGGAAGCCGTCGGCGGGCGGGATCGCCAGCGCGACCAGCACCGTGTACATCACGGCGTATGACCCGATCTCCGGCGTGACCGCGAACACCACTGGTGATCCGAACCGCATCTTCAACTCGGATTTTTCGTATCGCAAACCCGCGTGGGTGCTGCACATGCTCCGCAAGATCATGGGCGACGCGGCGTTCTTCAACGGGTTGCAGACATATCGCGGCGCGTTCCAGCTCGGTGCGCCAACCACGGCGGACTTCACCGCGATCATGACCAGTGTGTATGGGCAGGACCTCTCGTGGTTCTTCAATCCGTGGCTGTATCAGCCCGGCGCGCCGACATACACCTATGGCTTCACGACGAAACTCATCAACGGGCAGAACTACTTGCGATTGAACGTCTCGCAGACACAGACCTCGCCCGCACCGATCTTCACCATGCCGATGGATGTGCGGATCACGACGACATCCGGCACGACGAACACGAGCGTCCGCACGCGCAGCGCATCGGATGATTTCCTGATCCCCATCCCTGCTGCCGCCAGCGCGGTGGCGATCGACCCCAGTGGCTGGATTCTCGAGTATGGCAAGACCTCCGCAACGTATGTGCAGGGGCCGCCGAAGGTGGTCTCGCTGAGCATCGCGCCGGGGGCGAGCATTCCGGCCGCCAGCGCGCCCGCGTCGCTGGCGATCGTGTTCAGCGATAACGTGAACATCGCCGCGGCCAACATCGGCATCACGCGGAGCGCGGTGAGCGTGCCGTTCGCGTTCGCATACAACGCGACGGCGGGAACCGCGACGCTGACATTCAGCAGCCCGCTTGTCGCAGGGACGTACAACGTGGCGATCTCCGATGCCATCACCGCCGTCGCCAACAGCCAGCGGCTGGACGGCGAACTGGCGACCAACACCGCCGCTGCGCTCCCCTCGGGCGACGGCGCGGCTCAGGGCTCCACGCTGTATTCCTTCACGATCACCGCCCCGCCGTGCGGGCCGGACTTCAACGGCTCGGGCACGGTGACGGTGCAGGATATTTTCGATTTCCTCGGCGCGTGGTTCGCGGGCACACCCACCGCGGACTTCAACCATGTGAACGGAATCACTTTGCAGGACATCTTTGATTTCCTGGCGGCGTGGTTTGCTGGTTGCTGAATGCCCTGGGTACCTCCACGCTCCGCGTGGAGTTTCTTCGCTGTGTTGCGCCACGATCCGCGTTGTATTCACACTATGTGAAGAACGCGAACGAATGCACAGGATCGCCGCGCCCGTGATGCCACCGGCCAGTCCCCAACTCCCAGCCCTTTCCCGCTCCCTTTGCAGCCCATGCGGCACCCCACCCGATAACCCCCCGACTCCTCGGCCCGCTATGAATCGCGGCTGCCGAGCAGGGAGGGTTCCATGTCGCGCACGCCAGCACGTTCGTTTGAGTCGGGTATCCACACCGCGAGCATCGGGTTTGCGCTGGCCGCGCTGGGGACGGCGAGTGTGGTGCATGGGCAACCAGCACCGAGAGTCATCTACGTGGACGCGGCCGCGCCCGCGGGAGGAAACGGGGCACTATGGACATCCGCGCTGCGAGACTTGCAGGATGCGATGTTCATCGCAAACACGCGGCCCGACCGTACGCAACCGATGCAGATCAAAGTCGCGCAGGGGTTCTACACACCAGACGCGGGAACTTTCAACCGGGAACTGGCGTTCGTCTTGCAGAGCGGGGTGTCTCTTCTCGGGGGCTTCGCGGGTATTTTGTCTGGAAATCCATCAGAGAACGATCCAACCCGGTTCGTGTCGGTCCTGTCCGGCGACCTCGCCCGGAATGACGTGCCGGGCACCACCACTTCAAGAACCGACAACTCCCAGATCGTTCTGGACATCCGATCGCAGCCGGGCGCAGTGGACGGCTTCTCGATTCGTGGCGGTCTGGTTGCGCTCCGTCGCGTCGGCTACGGGACGCTCGCGCTCTCACGCTGCACATTCACGGACAATGTCTCCAGCACACTCAACGCCCTGAGCTACGACCCGTACTCCTCCAAGCAGGGAATCGTGGTGCTGCAATACGCGAACGTGGTGGATTGCACGTTTGTAGGCAACGTCTCGTCGATCCTCCCCTGCATCTACGCGAACGCGACTGTGCTCTTCCAACGCTGCACAATCGTCGGGAATCGCTCGCTTCACGAAGTCAATCAGGGTGCCAGTCCGTTCTCCATTCTCGCGTTCAATGGTTCAGGATCACGAATGGACTCCTGTTTGATCGCGGCCAATGTGAGCGAGCGCGGCATCTCGTCGGTGTATAGCGACTTCGAGATGTTCAGTTGCACGCTCGCGAACAATCGCTCACCGGATGGGGTAGTGGTGCGCGGATACACCGCGTCGCTCTCCAACTGCATCTTGTTCGGCAACGTACCGTCGTCGATCGGGGTCACTCCCCGCCAGCTCGCGTTCAACGGGGGCGTTCGGCTCGTTTCCTGCTCGCTTGAGCACGGCGCAACTGATCTCGCCGCTGGCACCGCGCTCCTGGCGGATTCCGACTTCATATCCGGTGCCCCAGGATTCGTCAGCGCCAGCGGCCCGGACGGCGACCCACTCACATGGCAGGACAATGACTATCGCTTGATGCGGGGTTCTCCGTGCATTGATCGTGGCAACGCGACTTCTTCGGCGTACTTGGGCATCCACCTGGACCGGCGCGGCCAAGCCCCGATCGACGATCCTGAGACTTTCAACAATGGACAAGGTTCCGTCGCGTATCTCGATCTCGGCTGCTTCGAGTACATCCCCAACCCCTGCCGCGCCGACTTCAACACTTCCGGCACTCTCTCCGCGCAGGACATCTTCGACTTCCTCGCCGCTTGGTTCGCCCTCAGCCCCGCCGCGGATTTCAACTCCTCCGGCACCATCACCGCGCAGGACATCTTTGATTTCCTCGGCGCGTGGTTCGCCGGTTGCTGAATGAAGCATGGTCCTGGGAACCCGCTTCCGGGTACCCCGGCTCTCCGAGCCGGGCTTCACTTCTACCGTTCGCGCACGCTCGCAGCGATCAAAGAGTACGCGAAACCTCCACAGAATCAGCGATTATCGGCCCCGTGGCCTCTCCGGCCCACGTCTCTCGCGGCACTCATCGCACTTCCGCTCCCCCCCGCCCCCATTCGCGGCCGATCTTCCCTGCGCTGCCATCCAACAATCAACCATCCCATGCCCGCACCCAAGCGAAAAAAGACCACTTCTGCGAACCCCGCGTCCCGCGTTGCCCCAGCGAACCGCGCAGCAACCGCCGCGACTAAGCCCGGCGCGGCCGCGCCAGCGCCGCGTTCGCATCCCGGCGGCGCGCTGAACGGGCATTCCGCGAAGAACTCCGCCGCGGCCACTTCGCCGCCGCCGGAACCCGTCGAGCTCAAGGGCATCCGCGAGAAGATCGACTCGATCGACCACAAGCTCATCGAGCTGCTGAACAAGCGTGCCAAGCTGGTTGTGCGGGTCGGCAAGGTGAAGCGGGCCACGGGCACGCCGGTGTACGCGCCGCACCGAGAGCAGGCCGTGCTTGCGAAGGTGCTCGGCCACAACAAGTCCTGCGGCGGCCCGCTCCCGGATCGCACCATTGAGGGCATCTACCGCGAACTTATGTCCGGCTCCTTCCGGCTGGAGCTTCCCATGCGCGTCGGCTATCTCGGTCCGCCCGGTTCGTATTCGCATCTCGCCGCCGTCAAGCAGTTTGGCACCAGTGTGGACTTTGAGGACCTCCGCGCCATCGCGGGTGTCTTCACCGAAGTCGCCCGTGGCCATGTGGATTGCGGATTGGTCCCCATCGAGAACTCCATCGGCGGGGGCATCTCCGAAACCATGGGCGCGTTCCAGGAGTTCCACGGCCAGGTGAACGTGTACGCGGAGGTGCAGATCGAGGTGCATCACGCGCTGCTGGCCAACTGCCCGCCAAGCAAGGTGAAGACGATCCATTCCAAGCCCGAGGTCTTCACGCAATGTCGCACCTGGCTGGCGACGCAATATCCGCAGGCGAAGTTGATTCCCGAGGCGTCCAGCAGCCGCGCCGTGCAGATGGCGGCGGATGCCGGGCCGGAGGTCGGCCTCGCGGCGATCGGATCGAAACTGGCCGCGGAGATATACGGTGTCTCGATCCTGTTCGAGAACATCGAGGACCAGATCCACAACATCACGCGGTTCTACGTCATCTCGCGCCAGAAGGCGCAGCCGAGCGCGAAGAACGCCGACGGCACCTCGTCCGACAAAACCGCGATCATGTTCACGACCACCAACGAACCGGGCGCGCTGGTGAACGTGCTCGCCGTCTTCCAGCGCGCCGGCATCAACCTGACGCACATTGATAAACGCCCCTCGGGGCGCGTCAACTGGCAGTACACGTTCTTCATTGATGCCGAGGGGCATCCGGACGATGCCTCGCCGCCGTTTCTGGCCGCGGCCATCCAGCAGGCCAAGGGGCTGTGCCGCGAGTTGCATGTGCTGGGGAGTTTCCCCCGCTCCAAGCGGATTCTGTGATTCGACGTACAATCCAAGCGATGATCGAGCGGACCCACCAGCCCTCAGCCGGACCAAGCGAAGCGGATGTGCGCCAGTGGCACGCCGAGTTTGAGGCGGCAGCCAAGCGGACGCTGGAACAACGCTGGAACTACGCCTTCATCAAGACCTATCAAGCCGGTGCTGGACGATGCCAAGTACAGGTCGTTCGAGAGCATGGCCGAGTATCGCAAGTGGTGCGAGGACAATCTTCACTCATGGCTCGGCTATGGCCGTTCGTGAGTAGCGATTCCGCTGGAACGGCCTCCTGAAGTTCCGCGACTATTGGCTGCTGCAGCGCGGCTCTTGATCCGCGAGCACAAGGCGGCACTGGTCGCCCCGCGTCGAAATAAATCTGAGCGTCAAAAACTAGTCTGCCCCGCCTTGCGAACTCCACCGTAGCTCGTCGTGATTGTCTCTGTGCTGGGTAAAAAAAGACCACACCGGGATTCATCCTCGATTCATGCTATCTCAGCACGACTAATTTCTTCCACTCACAGAACTTCGCACAAGGAACACTTCCATGGCATCTCGAACGCTCCCACTCGTCGCTCTCACCCTCTTTGCGGGGCTGGCTTTCTCGATGAACGTCAGTGCAGCTCCCACCCCTTCCAGCCACCGCGAAGCCCCGGGCATCACCGGCATGCCCAAGGTGGATTCTACCGACTTCTACATGTTCAACAGCTACGAGACCGGTCGCCGCGCGTTTGTCACCATCATCGCCAACTACCAGCCGTTTCAGACGCCCTATGGCGGCCCGAACTTCTTCCAGATGGACCCGGATGCCCTGTACCAGATCCACATCGACAATGACGGCGATGCCCGCGAGGACATCACCTTCACCTTCCGTTTCACCAACACGCTCCGCGATATCGCCATCAATCCCGGCAATCTGGTGAGCGTGCCCATTGCCCTGTACAACTCCAACGTGCTGGGCCCCGCCGCGAATCAGAACGCCGCGCTGAACATCCTTGAGACCTTCACCGTTGATGTCACCTACGGCGATCGCTACACCGGGCAGACCTTCCGCTGCACCAACTTTGATACCGGCTCGCAGATCTTCATGAAGCCCGCTGACAATGTCGGAGCCAAGACTTTCAGTGACTACGAGACCTATGCCCGCAACCACATCGCCCGCGTTCGCCTCCCCGGCGTGGCCACGCCCGCCCGCGTTTTCGTCGGCCAGCGTAAGGATCCGTTCGTCGTCAATCTCGGCGAAACCTTCGATCTGGTGAACAACAACCCGCTTGGCCCCGAGACCGGCAAGCCCGATTCGCTCGCGGACGCCAATGTCACCGCGATCTGTATCGAGGCCTCCGCGGCGTTTCTTCGTGGCAGCGACCAGAACCACAAGATCATCGGTGGCTGGACCAGCGCATCGCTCCCGAAGGTGCGCAACCTCAACTTCACGCCCGACTCCGGCCTCGGAAACATGGCCGACTCCACAGGCGCCTATCGCCAGGTTTCGCGGCTGGGCATGCCGCTGGTGAACGAACTGGTCATCGGTCTCCGTGATAAGGACAAGTTTGGTGCATCCCGCCCTCGCAACGACAGTCAGTTTGCTCTGTATGTCACGAATCCGACGCTCCCGACTATTCTCGGCTCACTTTTCAGTGTGACGCCCCCGACTCTGCCCCGCAACGATCTCGTCGCCGTCTTCCTCACCGGTGTGCCCGGGTTGAATAAGCCGGCCGGTGTTGTCGCTTCCGAGATGCTGCGACTCAACACCGACACTATCGCGATACCCCCGCGTGCTCGCGGCACGCAGAATCGCATGGGCGTGATCGCCAGCGATAACGCTGGCTTCCCCAACGGTCGCCGCCCCGGTGATGACGTTGTGGATATCGCGCTTCGTGTAGTCATGGGTGCGCTCTATCCGGACGCGGGCGTGCCCGGCGGCAACGCCCCGGTCGGCAATCTCGCCTTCACCGATGGCGCGTTCATCGACGACAGCTTCTTCGATGCCGTGTTCCCCTACCTCAAGCGTCCGCTCTCGGCCTCACCCGCCGTTCCCTGATCCCGTGGCCCATCTCATCTGAATACAAAGGCCGGAGGTCACTCTCCGGCCTTTCTCCTATACTGAAAGCACTCATGCGACACCACAGACGAACCTTTGCCGCGCTCGCGACACTCTCATTCGCGGCCACCACGCTCGCCCACGTCTTCTGGGTCCAACCCGCGACCTTTCACGCCAAGCCCGGCGACATCCTGAAGATTCAGTTGCACGTCGGCGACACCTTCCCCGGGGAGATCGTGCCGCGAAACGATGGCAAGATCGAGAAGTTCGTGGTCGTCGGCCCGACTGCTGAGATCGAAAAACCCGCCGTCGGGCGCGACGCCGACCCGATCGCCGCCGTCTACCGCTCCACCGAGCCGGGCACCTATCTCATCGCGTACCGCTCCAAATCCACGCCCGTCACGCTCGAAGCGGAAAAGTTCGAGACCTATCTGAAAGAAAAAGGCCTGGAAAAAATCGTCGCCAAGCGGGCCGAGTTGAAGCAGTCCGCCGCGCCGGGCAAGGAAAACTTCTCTCGAAGCGCTAAGGCCGTGTTCCGCATCGGCGACAAGCCCTCCGATGGGCCCGCGAGCAAGGACATGGGGTTCAGAGTGGAAGTTGTCCCCAAAACCGATCCTTCCACGCTCAAACCGGGTGATAGCTTGTCGCTTGTGATTCGATCCGAGGGGAAGCCCTATGCGAACGCGCTGGTCCAGGCACGCAATGCAGACCACCCTGATTCGGGTATTGCTGCTCGGACTGATGAGCAAGGGCGGATCGCTTTCAAGCTCCCACGTTCAGGGGTATGGGTGATTGATACTGTGGATATGTTCCCCGCCGCGGCGGGTGCTGAGGCGGATTGGGAGAGTGTCTGGGCCTCGCTCACGTTTGAGGTGGTCAGTCCGGCATCTACCGAGCACAAGTGAGCCCGCCGTGGCTGCGCTTGCAGGTATGATGAATTGGTATTCGGTGTATAATAGGGATCGTTTCTCTTGGCTTCGTGGCTGGCATCCGGGCGTGGTTTCATGTGCGGCTCGGCGGTAGTTGAGATCAGCCAAGCACGACCATGGAGCGAATCGGGTGAAACCGATGTGCAGGCCCGGGCGTATCGGGCCAGTCTGAGACGTCTGACTCGCTTGCGCGATGGTTCTGACACCTCGGAACCCATGTGTGGACACGAACTTGCGGCGGGGCGACCCTTCCGTTAGTCTGCCGCAGTGGAGCAGCAGTCTGCCGCCGAATCAGGGATGATTTCGACGGCAAACAGGACGATCCGCCCCCCATGCGACCAAGCCATGCCCCCGGGGTCGGTCATCTAAGCCAAGGCATCGGGTTTGCCGTCGGCCGTATTCGGCCAGCAAACTCCTTTCGCCGGGCCGTCCGGAGGGGATCCACGGTGAGGCCGCCCACGCCCGGACCCAAAAGGGTTTCGTCCGTCATTTGAGACGGAGCGATCCGGGCCATACCTTGACACCCCGCGTCCGCGGGCGGCGACCTTCGCCGGCATCGGACGCACGATCTTTACGCGGGAGTTTGGAATGAACATGTCTCGACGCATCGCTCGCCTCGGCCGCACGCTCCGGAACGGATTGGCTCGCAACGACAAGCCCGCGGCTCGTCTTGCGTCCACCGCCGGGCACGCGCCGCTGGATCATGCGAGTATGGACCACACCCTTGAGCAACTCGAGGCGCGGCAGTTGTTGTTCACGCTCTCGATCGGTCCCTCGGATGTGAACCCGGCGACGGGCCTGGGCACCAGGAGCGTGGGCTTTACATACTTCGTGCCGTTCCTCATCCCGCCGACGCCGCAGGCGGGCACGGCGACCGCGATCGCCGAGAACTTCGATGACGAGATGGGCGCATGGATCAATAACGTTCCGCCGGTGCCGCCCAATGGGCTGGCGTTTGACGGCTCTCGAATTCGGATTTCCTACAGTTCCTCGTCCAGCACGCCGGTGCAGGCGATCACGCGCGTCGGTGCGAACGTTACGGATCGTGCTCTGCGCGTTGCGCTGGCGGGCACCGACACCCTGACGTTCACGTTCTTCGATCCGGCGGTGACGAACGGAAATCCGGAGTTGGTCCGAGCCGCGAACATCGCGCTGAGTCGCAACTCCGGCGGGTTGCCCTCGGATGGCGGCGATCTGAACACCGACCCGAACACCGGCACAAAGATCGAGTTGCTGAACAACGGCGTGGTGGTGCAGACGCTCTCGGGCGCGCAGCTGGACGCGATTCGCACCCAGGTGTTCGTTCCGCCCTTCGGACTTCCCAACACGTTCCAGTACGCGATCACCTTCGCGGCTGGCTTTGACGCGATCCGATTCTCGAGCGTGGCCGTCGCGCCCAACAACGCGACCTACGCGGACAACTTCGTGGTCGAGTCGATCAACAGCTCGATTCCGGCGAACGACTTCGGGACGTTTGTGGTCGGACAGCTGCGCGACGTGGTGGTGACCTTCACCGGCCCCGCGGGTTCGACGGCGCAGCTGCTGGACCTGTATGGGCGCGACATGCAGCAGCGTCTTGGTCTGCGCCCGCCGATGGGCGGCTCGGGCACCAGCCCGATCGACCGCAATCGAGACGGCATGCCCGAGTTCAACGATGGCATTGGGCGGGTCATCATCAACGGCTCCAACGAGCGCGGCTCGATCACGATGGTCGGCGGTCTGCTCGACACCATGACCGGCCTGATCGTGCTGCCCGATGGGCCGGACCAGTTCACGCAGAATCTCAACGGCACCAACTTCGGATTTGAGACCATCGGCACTCCGCCGATGGTGGTCGGGTTGCCGCCGGTGGGGGCGTCGTTCACGCTCGGCTCGCCGTTTGTTCGAGACAACTCGTCGTCCGGGGCCTATTTCGCGAGAGCGGGTGTGCTCGATTTTGTTCGCACCGATCAGGGGCTGTTCGTCAACTCCTCGTCGATCGGGTCGGTGCTGCTCGCGGGCGCGATCTTCGGGTCCAGCCGCATTGACGGCGCGGTGAATCGCTATTCCGCCGGCTATCAGGCGGGCTCGCTGCGCGTGGATGGGGATGTTGGCTCATTCATCTCTCAGACCGACGCGGGCGGGTGGTACAGCCAGAACCCGGACCCGAACCCATTCAAAGCCACCGGCGCTCGCTTCACCTTCGGTCGAACCGTGCGCGAGATGGACATTGCGGGGCGCAACCTCGCGACCATCTCGGTGCTGGCGGATGTGAACAACATCAATCGCGCCCGCATCGTGCAGCGCGACTTTGTCTCCCGGGAAGCGGTGTACGGTTTCAACGTTCAGCAGAACGGCGGGCGGGAGACGGTCGTTCGGACCATCAACAGCGGCGCGGATTGGGCGGCTTCGCTGGGCGGCTCGGGCCAGGGCATCCCCTTCGGCAACGGCTATTACCGCAATGATTCGATCTCGAGCGCGGAGTTTATCGGATACAACGGCACCTCGGTTCGGGTGTTCGGCGCGATCAACGGCTGGGACCCGGTCAGCACAGCGTACGACTCCTCGGATGTGTACGCCTTCCCGGCGGATCCCACTCGAGAGGTTGTCATCGCGGCTCCGACTCTTCTGACGGCGTACGTGCGCGTGGTGGATCGTGACGGGCGCGTGATCGCCGCGCTGGATCGCGCGGGCGGCGCGGGGCGCGGCGTGAGCGGCAACAACACGATCTCCTCCATCATGCGTTTCACCCCCGACCACGCGGACACATACTACCTGGTCATCAGCAACGCAACCCAGGCCGCGAGCCCCAACAATCCCGCGCGCGAGCCGAACTATCAGGTCACGGTCTCGGGCATGGCGCCCGTCACGTTCGGCTCTTTCCGTATCGGCTCGGGCAGCGGGGCCAACAACGTCATCGCCACAAACTCTTTCGTATTTACTCTCGCGGCCGGAGACATGGGAACCGTCCGCATCGGCACCGGCTACTTCCGATCCGATGGCACCGAGAGCAACACTTCCGAGGTCATTCTGGGCGCCGGAAACGGCGATCCGCGCAATCTGCTGAGCTGGCGCAACTCCACCGTCAGCGTTCCCGGCACGCTTTACAACGTGTTTGTCGGCGCGAGCATCAACGGCGCGCAGCTGCTCATCCGCGGCGACCTGGGCACCCTTGTCACTGGTTCGGCGGACACCCTGGCCCGCGGTGTGCTGAACGGTGATATCTTCAACGCCGACATCCGCGTTGGCGGGGCCATCGCCCTTATGGATATCAAGGGCGGGCTGGGTATCAACCAGATCCACGCGGCGGGCGCTCCGGACGGGCGTGGCGGACAGGTCAGCATCATCACGGGCACCGTCTTTGGCAGGCGCGGCGATATCGGGCAGGTGCTCGTCGGCGCGTACATGAGCGGGATAAATGTTTCGATCCGCACCTCGCCGGGATCGCAGTTTGATCAGTTCATCATCGGCTCCAACAACGGCGGCGCGGGCAGCGAGACGCCGGGCGTCATCAGGGACGCGGCACCGACCATTTCCGTTGGTGATGGATCCGACGTTCGCTTCTTCACGTTCGCGCGCCTGGAGAACGGTCCGACCACGGATGTATTCATCGACATCCCCTTCGGCCAATCCCTGAACTTCGTGGACGACGCCGGCGCGACGGTGAACATCTCCGTCTCCGGCGGGCCCGTTCCCGTCGATCCCACCATGGACCTGCGTGGCGGATCGCTCGCGCGGATCCGCACGCTTCAGATCAACGGCTCGCGCGGCGTGGCGATCTCGCTCATCACGGCGCAACTCTTCGGCGGCGCGAACCTGGTCATCACAGGGCTCACCCCCGGCGTGGTCAGTATCGGGCGCATCATCATCACGAACGCGACTTCCGGTGCCCCGGGCGGCCCCGGCCCCGCGACGCCCGCCCCTTCGCCAAACATCCTCATCACCGGCGGCACCCAGATCGACGTCAACCAGATCGACGTGATCGCGGGCGCGCTGGATTCGATCGTCAACTCCACTCCCGGCGGAGATCTGGTCGCGATAGATGCCAATGCGGTGCGCTTCGTTACGGTTTCCGGCGATCTTGGGCGCACGCAGACCATCGCCGCTAATAAGTCGCTGCTCGGTCCCTTCCTTGGCATCGCTGGCGGTGCTGGCGGCGCCGGCGGTGTCGGCGGGCCGATTCCGCTCAACACCAACTCAGTCAATAGGTGGAACGGCGCGCTCTACGACACCGTGACCTTTACGCCGCTGGGCACGGCGACCGGCCCGCTCGAGCAGATCGGTTCGCCGATTGATCCGTATCTGGACGGCATCATCGTTCGCACCGGCGATCTTGAAAACGTCATCGTCAACGGCACGGTGGGCGATGTGCTCGTCACCGGTGGGCATCTGATCAACCTGGTCGCCAACGCCGACGGCCTCACGCCGCAGGGCGGGTTCGAGGGAATCGTCGGCAACGTGTACTCAATCGCCATCGGCACCGTGGACGTGGGCGATGGACTGCTGGGTTCGGGCCCAGGCCCGCTGGCACAGGCGAGCATCGCGGCGGACACCTCGATCGTCCGCGTCATCGCGGGGACGCGCACTTCTGGCGCCAAGATTCAGGGAATGATCCTGGCAACCGGTGGCGGTGCGTTCCTGACGCAACTGGGCACCACCATCGCGACGCCGATACCTGTCAATCCGCCGATCTTCGGTATCGGGCGCGTTGAAGTGACCAACGGTCGGTACGACACCGCGCTGATCTACGGTGGACTGCTGGACGATTTCTGGCACTCGATCCGAGTGATGGACGACGATGTTCGCAGCTCCAACATCGACACCGTTGTGGGCACCAACTCGGACCTGTTCCGCTCCGAAGTTTTCGCGGCCAACATCAACGCGATCGCCCTCACCGGCGGTGCCTATGACGCGACGTTGACCGAGGTGACCAACAGCATCGGGTCCATCACCGCCGACGAGTTCAGGAACTCCACGCGCCTGGGCGTGGCCAGCGAGTATTACCGCAGCCGCGTCATCGCCACCAACAATCTCGGCTCCCTCACCACCAACGGGCTGGCGGGGGATATCTCCGATTTCTCCGTTTCGCTGGGCGGCTCGCTCACCGGGCAGATCGCGGCCCGCAACATCCAGCGCGCCGACTTCTCGGTGGTGAACATCACCGCGGCCATCCGCGCCACCAACGACATCCGCTCCGTCAGCGTGGAGTCCGGGCGCATCACGGCGCTCAGCGCTGGGCAGAGCATCCGCTCCACCTCGCTGCGGATCGCCGGTCCCGTGGAGTCCGTCACCGCGGGCGACGAGATCACCCAGCTCTTTGTGAACTCCTCCGGCCCCGACGGTCGGGTGGACCTGGTCCGCTCGACGAATCTGCTCAACGCGGCCGTGACTTCCTCCGGTGATATCGGCACCATCGAGTCGCTCACCAGCGACGTGACCGGCACATTCATCACCCGCAACGACGATGTTCGCGCCAACAACGGCGGCCTAGCCGCGATCCGCGCCGGGCGCGATCTGCTGGTGGAACTCTCCATCCTCGGCGATGTTGGCACGATCCTTGCCACACGCAACATCGGCGGCATCAGTCTTGTGAACCCGGACCTGGATCTGCGCGGCAACCTTGCGAACATCACGGCGCAGACCGGGCAGATCTACTCCGACCTGCTCGTGGGCCAGAGCATCACCGGCGCCGTCACCACCGGGCGCGTGGACATGCGTCCCGGCTTTGACAAGGTCGCCACCAGCGACATACTCGTCTTTGGGCGCATCAACGCGCTGGTGCTGAACTCCGACTTCAACGGCAACATCATCTCGCGCTCCGGCGGCATCGGCGCCATCACCTTCAACCGCGGCTCCTTCCGCCCCGGCCACGCTATCACCGTCAACAACGGCAACCTCGGCCAGCTCACATTCATCGGTGGCGACCTGCTGGGCAATGTGCTGGTGGACGGCGACATCGGCGGGCTGGACCTGCTCACAGACGCCTTCGGCTTCAAGAGCCAGATCGGCATCGCCTCCTGGCGGCGCAACTTCCGCCCCGCGTCGGGCGACACGCTCCGCAACGAACTCCCCCCCGATGTCATCCGCACGCCCGGTGTGGACGGCGTGACCATCAAGGCGGGCGGCGCGATCGACCATGTGTTCGTGGAGCGCGGCTCGTTCACCGAGAGCCAGATCATCGCCGGAACCACCATTCGCTCCGTCAACGTCGCGCTGCAGACCCGCAACGACTCGCTCACCACCGGGCTGCACAACGCCATCGTCGCGGGAGACCGCATCGAGAGCGTCGTGCTCGGCGGCTTCACCGGCGCGCTCGCCATTCTCGCGGGTGTGATTGATCTGGGTGCCGACGGGCGCGTCGGCGGCACCGGCGCGAACACCGACACCGTCAAGAGCGGCTCCATCGGCAACGTCAACTTCAACGGGCGGAGAGTCGTAAACTCCGTCGTGGGCGCGGGTATCGCCCCCAGCGCAACCGGCGAGTACAACACCACATCCTCGTTCTCCGCCGCGGGCCGTTCCTCGGTGGACAACGTCTTCGCCGCGGGCGCGATCGTGAACGTTTCCGCGTATGCCTCGGGCACGCTGGGAACGACCTCGGCCGGCATTATCCGTGGCGGTACACTGCCCGCGTCGGACCCGGCCACGGTGGCCACCAACAGCACCGGCACCGAGGTCGAACTGGCCAGCGGCGTCTCGTTCCTCTTCCAACTCCCCTCCGGCGAGCGCGGCCGCGCCACCATCACCGGCCCCGGACGCGCCTTCTACGACCCCGCCACCGGGCGTCTGCGTCTGGCGAACACCACCGCGGCGTCCACGCTCACCATCGTCCCCAACGGCACGTTCCTCACATCCCTCACGGTGCTTGGCAACGCCGGCTCCGCGCTGGGCACGCTCTCGGTGGGCGGCACGCTCCGTGGCAACTCGACTGTCTTCATCAACGGCGATGTGAGCACAATCGCTCTTGGCACGATCGACGCGCTCGGGGGCATCTTCGGCTCCGGCGGAAACGTGAGCTCCATCACGCTGGGAAATCTGCTGGCGGGCACCCTGCGTGGGCGCGCCGTGGGCTCGCTCTCGGTCAGCGGGGACATCGGACGTTCCACCGTGGACGACGATGCCTTCGTGGACTTCCTCAGCGTCTCGTCGGTCAGCGTGGTCGGGACCATCGCCGGTGCCGTCTCCAGCGACCGGGGCATCTCGACACTGACCGCGGGCACCTTCGGCAACGGCGGCGTTCGTTCCGGTCTTTCCATCGGGTCCGTGACAACCGGCGCGATGATGGGCGGACGTATCTCCGCACGCACCTCCATCAACTCCATCGTCGTCAACGGCGACGTGACGGACTCGCAGTTCCTCGGCGGCGCCGATCTGGGCCACGACGTGAACTTCGGCGGCACCGGCCGCAACGCCGACGTGGTCGGCTCCGGCTCGGTGAACGCGCTGACGGTCAACGGCAACTTCCGCCGCTCCGACGTGGGCGCGGGCGTTCTTCGCGGGGCCAGCGGCTTCCTTGGTGCGCCCGACGTGGTGACGGCCGCGGGGCGGTCGGCCATCGGCACCGTGATTATCACGGGAACGCAGACCGGCTCGAACCTCAACTCACAGCAGTATCGCGTGCTCTCCACGGGCACTATCGGCTCTGTCACCGTGGGCGGCGTTCCGTTCACGGGCACCTCGAACTTCAAGGTCGAGCGGCTCACAGCCGTCGCCGTTCCGGTGCGCGTGCTGGACCTGTTCGTGAACGAGCAAAGCCGCATCTACACAGCGTCGATCGTCTTCAACCAGCCCATCGACGTCTCCACGCTCTCGACCGCGCTCTCTGTCGTTGAACTGCGAAACGGCGGGGCCAGAACCATCGGCCTTGCCGAGGGCACCGACTACACCCTGGACTACGACAAGCCCAAGAACACCGTCCATGTCATCTTCTCCCGCAACGTGACGGAGCGGGCTCTGCCGCAGGTGCCCGGCGTTCCCGGCCCCGGCGTGTATCAGTTCATTCTGAACGCGGCGGTTCTCCGTGGCTCCACGCAGGACTCCATCTTGGACGGCAACGCGGATGGTCGCCCCGGCGATGACTTTGCTCGCAACGTGGTCGTCGGCGATGCCGGCGACAAGATCACCGCCGGTCGCCCCGCTGGTGATCCCGCCATCTCCTTCTACGGTCCCACGGATCTGGACCTGGTGCTGCACACCAACGCGGGCGTTGGCTCACTCCCGGACACCAACACGTTCTTCTCCGTTCGCGGCAGCATCGGCGACCACCCCAACTCCGATCCGGACATCTTCGCGCTCGGCGGCGATGTCGATGTCTATCGCATCACGCTCCGCGCCGGGCAGATTCTTCGCATGGGCCAGATGTCCGGCACCGCCCTCGGTGCGGTTCGCGCCGTGTACAGCGCGGCTGGCGTGAATCTCGCGTCCAAGGCCATCAACCGTGTCACCGGGGGCGGCTCCGGCTCTGCCGTCACCCGCCTGCCCAACAACATCACCACCGATCTCGCCACCACCAGCGAGGACCAATACCTCATCACCCAGACCGGCACGTACTTCATTGTCATTGCCGGCACGCTGGCGGGCGTGGACATCGCAAACACAGACGCCATCGCCAACAACGATCCGGTCGCGGGCGCGTTCGGGCTCTACTCATTCTCGCTGCTCGTCTTCGACGACGGCAACACCGGCTTTGTCGGTGATACCGGCTCGGGCACGGCCGCGCCGCTGGTCACGCCTCCCACCCCCATCGTTTTCGCCGGAGTGGACGGCCGCTTCGGCAACGCCGACGATCTGGCCACTTTCACCCAAGGCGACTGGGTCTTCACCCTCACCGCCGGTCCCAATGGCCCCAACACCACGGGCGCCGTCGTCCGCGGCGTGAACAGCCAGGGCTGGACCGTCACCCGCTCCGCGGCCCCCAATGGCACGTTCGGTTCCGCCAACGACCGTATCTTCACGTCCATCAACTCCTCGATCGGCCTCCCCGGCGCGACCGGCACGCCCAACGAGGTCTCGCCCGACGTTGACATCTTCTCCTTGAACAACGGCCTGCCGATCGCGGCTGGCACCAAGGTCCGGGCCACGCTCCGGCTCACGCGGACGGGCTCGAACATCGGCCTCTCCCCGGAGATCGCGGCCAACAACCGCGCCGGTGCCATCACGATCGGCCAGGACCTTACCGGCCAGGCCCAGTTCGCTATCTTCGAGACACCCTCCGGCACCGGCTTCAACAACGCCCGGCTCGTCGCGTCCACCAGCGACTTCCTCCCCATCGGCGGTCAGGCCGCCAAGACGCTGACCGACGGCCGCAACAGCTACGGTTACGACGCGAGCGGGGACTTCTTCATGGAGTTCATCGTTCCCGGCGCTCAGGGGGTGCCCTCGGTGGTGCCCGCCTCGTACGCGCTTTACATCCAGGGTGCGATCCGCTCGGACTACACGCTCGAGGTGCTCCAGCAAGGCACCGGCGCGATCGTCACCACATCGCAGAACGTGCTGCTGGAAACCACCGGCGGGCTGATCGACTGGTTGGAAGCCGGCGACAAGCTCACCACCCTGCTCTCGGCCTTCACCACGTCTGTCGTCGGCTTCACCGGCCAGATCAACGGGCAGTCCGTTGACAGCTACGTGCTAACCAACCTGGTCGCCAATCTCAACGCCATCTTCACCGCGGCCAACGTCTCGATCACCATCTCCACCAACCCCAACGACTTCGCCCACCAGGACTTCTCGACCGTTATCCTCGCGGGCAACGTCGAGCCCAACGCCTTCTTCGGCAACCGGTCCTTCGGTGCCAGCCAGAAGGCCGACTTCTTCAACGTGGACAAGAACGATCAGGCCGTTGTCTTTGTTTCGTCGCTCGCCGACCTGGGCTTCGAGCCCTCGAACACCGGCGTGGATCGCTTCGTTACGGCTCTCACAGGCGCCGTCGCCCGCCGCATCGGCGAGCTGGTCGGCGTCCGTCTGGAAACCGCCGTCAGCAGCGGCGCGGTTCCCGTGCCGGTCATGGCGTCCGACTCCGTCGCCCAGGCCACCACCGGCGGGTACGCCTTCACGGCCGCGCCCCGCAACCTCGCTGGCCTCTCGGACAACGCCGCCAACACTGTCTTCTACCTCGGCACCCAGTCCTCCGCGTCTCTGATTCAGCGGGTCGTTCTCAACCGTGCCTGATCCGGCACGCCGCGTCTACAAACACAAAGACCCAGGGACTCGTCCCTGGGTCTTTTCAGTTGAGCGAGGTGCGCTGCGCGGATGCCACGCCGAATCGAGTCCGGGCTATCGCCCGATGATCTGGTCCGACTCCGGCAGGTTCGGGCGCGCGTTCACGCGGGCGGCGATGAGCGGATGGCCCGAGACGACGACCGGGGCGGCACGCTCGGCGCGGGCGGGCGGAGTGGAAGTGGTGGCGGGAGTCGTCGAAAGCGCGGATGCGCCCGGAACAGCCGCGTGCGGCGGGGCGTTCGGTGCGGGCGATGAGTGGGGGGCAACTGGTGCCGGTTGCGAGGTCTGGATCGGCACGCTCGCCAGCGAGCGACCTGTGCGGTCCGCGCTCTCCGCGGCGGATCGCAACGCGCCCGCGATGCTGGAGAGTTCGCCCGTCAGCTCGCCGCGCACGCCCTCGATCAGCTTGCGGATGGGCTCGGGCATCTGCCCCGGCTCGTGCCCGCCGAGCACGGCGCGCCAGGGTTCGAGCTGATCGGTGATGCCCTTGGCCTGTTCGATGGTCTTGGAGAGCACCTTGATGGCCAGCGAGGTGGTATTGTGGGCGTCGATGGACTGCTGGATGACGGCGCGGAGTTCGGCAACCGCGCTGGCTCCGTCGCCGCGGGCCGCGCTGGTCTGCTCGCGGACCTGCGCGAACATGAGCTGCACGCCGTCGATGGCTTCCTGCGACCTGTTCACGCTCTCGGTCTGCTGCTGGTCCAGCCGCGTGCGGGCCGCGCTTAGGTTCTGCTCGACCTGCTCGGCCTTCTGCTGGATTTCGGTGATCGCTTCGCGGTTGTTCTGCACACGCGCGGCGGCGGTTTCCAGCGTGCTGGCGATGCCGCTGGCGGTCTCGGTCACGCGCTCGCCGCGGGCGATCAGGTCTCCCAGGGAACCCGCGCCGGAGCCAGCCATCTTCACGGCCCGATCGCACGCACGCTCCAGCGCTTCCTGCGCTGGCCCGGCGATGGACTGGGCATCGCGCCGGATGGCCTCGATGCGTTGCTCCAGCTCGCGCGAAGCGCGCCGCACCCGCTCTTCGAGCGTTTCGGCCTGTGATGTCGCGCCTGCGGTCACGGCTTGCAGGCGTGATTCGAGCGTTTCGATCTTGCTGTCGATCAGGGTCGCGGCGTGTGACTCGAGTTTCTCGAAGACCTTGGACTGCTCGGTCGCCTGCGTCAGCAGCCGCTCGATGCGGGCGGAGCGGTCGTCCATCGTCTTCAGCGCACGCGCCGTAAGTTCAATGTTCCCCTGCTGGGCCTGCTCGCGCTGGCGAAGGTCCTGGGTCGCCTTTCCGGCCTGGTCGAGCATCCCGGTGAGGGCGGCTCTTTCGCTGGAGGCCTGACGCACCAGATCGCGCAGGTCCTCGGCCAGCTCGCCGTACGCGCGACGGTCCACCACGCGCGGCGAGAGGAACACGCCGTTCACCGCCGCGTCCTGCTCGGCTATGGGCTGTGTGCCGTTGTGCTTGTTCAGCGTCGATCCGTTTGCAGTCGATCCGCGCATGCTCATGGGGTGTGCATCCGTCAAACGAGTACCCGATTGCGCGGCCAGTTCCCTCTCCCACCTCGATCAGGACGCCGCGCGGTTCTTGCGCTCAATCGTCCAGATCGGCTCCCGCCCGCTGATTCCTGCAAGATTTTCCTACCCGACTCCCGGTCGTCGCCGCCCGTATTCTCCGGGCATGACCGACTGCCCCGCCTGCCAGCGGATTGCCGAGATTCGCGCTGGCACCAATCCCTCGTTCATCGCCGAACTCTCGGAGTCGTTCGTGGTGCTGCACGACCACCAGCCGTATGAGGGATGGTGCGTGCTGCTGGTGAAGGAGCACCGCGAGCACCTGCACCTGCTCCCGATGGCGCAGCAGGCGCGGCTGGCGGAGGACGTGGCCCGGACCGCCGCGGTGATTGCGGTGGCGTGTACGCCGCGCCGGATCAACTATGAGTGCCTCGGAAATCAGCTTGCCCATATTCACTGGCATGTGATCCC
Organism: Phycisphaerales bacterium; assembly: GCA_043776515.1. Taxonomy (GTDB): domain Bacteria; phylum Planctomycetota; class Phycisphaerae; order Phycisphaerales; family UBA1924; genus UBA4658. The sequence goes on along the minus strand of JAYVRG010000011.1, from coordinate 1,294 downwards.
GAGATATGCGTTTCCCCGCGATCCGGACCCGAAAACAGCGGTCTGGGTGCGTCCCGCGGCGGAGCTGGCGGGGGGTGTCGAGCCCCAAAAGCGTGAGGAAACGATTTTTCGGCTGCGTCGGGCGGGGCTGCGTTGAGCGGCATAAAATCCCTCCCCATGCCAACCACCACTAAAGCAAAGTCCAAGCCCGCCGGCCGCACCGCAGTCGCTAAGCCAGCGAAGGTTGCCAAGCCGAGCAAGGTCGTTACCAAGCCCGCCGCCGCCAAGGTGGCTGTCCCCAAGGTGGTAGCGACCCCGGTCGGCGCGCTGGCCAAGAAGCTCGGGATCGGCGGCACGCAGGTCGTCGTCCTGATCGACGCCCCGTCATACTTCCCTGACAAGCTCGGGACGCTCCCGGAGACGGTCGAGCTGCGCCACTCCGCGATGCGCGGGGCCGGTTTTGATCTGGCGGTGCTGTTTGTCCCGAACCAGAACACGCTCAGCCGGCGCTTCAGCCAGCTCGCCAAGCTCATGCGTCCTTCGGGATCGCTGTGGGTCGCGTGGCCGAGCAAGACCTCGGGCTTCTCCTGCGACGTGACGATGGAGGGCGCGCGGGTCATCGCTCAGAAGGACGGCCTGGTGGACAACTCCACGCACGAGATGGACCAGTACTGGTCCGGCGTGCGGTTTGTCGCGAAGACGTCGGTGATCACAGAGATCAAGTGATGTCCGCCGTGGCATGGGCTTACTAGCCCATTATTTGTCGCACCTGCGCGGCGGTTGTCGGTTGCCATCAACCAAAGCAGTTCGGGCGAAGCGCCCGAACATGGGCTGGCAAGCCCATGCCACGCGCTACTTCGAGAGCTTGCTGACCAGCTCCGCCAGCCCCTTGATGTCCTTGGTCTGGACGATGCGCTGCACCTGCTTGTCGCTGGCGGCGGTTTTATCGAGGGCTTTGGTGACGGTCGTCCAAAGCTTCTCGGCTTTCTTCGGCTCGGTGCAGAGGTATAGCTCGGTCGCGGCCTCGGCGAGCTTGTTGAGCGTGATCGTGTCCAGATGCTCGTAGTAGCGGTTGACGATCTTCTTCTGATGTGAGGAGAGGTGCTGGCCCTTGGCCATGGGTGTTCCTGTCTGACAGAGGTTGTTTTTCAGAGGCGCGGGCGCAAGCCCGGGCAGCGTGGGTGTCAATGGGCGTCGGGTGCCCGGGCTTGCGCCATCTCCGGCCGATGGCACACCAAAACCCCTGTCCACCAACGCTCTCCAGCCATCTACATTATTGAAATTTTATGCATCCCCGGCACTGCGCCAGGGAATC
>JAYVRG010000010.1:0-11343 GCA_043776515.1 Phycisphaerales bacterium | reverse complement strand
GCGGGTCCAACTCGGCGGTGTATTCGGTGAACTCGAGCGGCACGGCGGCGGCGGGATATTCCAACAACGCGGGCGGCACGGACACCGGGATGCGCTGGCTGAACCCGGGCGGCTCGCTGAGCATGGGCTTTCTGCCCGGCGGCGGCGTGAACTCATACACCCAGGCGATCGACGGCACGGGGACAATCCTCGCGGGGTATGGCGATTCGCTCGGCAACACGCGGGCCTTTCGGGCCACGACCATGACGGGCTTTCAGGTGCTGCCGCTGATCCCGGGAACCTCCTTCGCGCAGGCGTTCGGGCTGAGCACCAGCGGAGCGCGGGTCAGCGGGACCAGCGGCATCGGCGGCTTCCACTTCGCGTTCCTGTGGGACTCGGGCAGCCCGGGCGCGGTAACGAATCTCGGCGTGGTCTCCGGGCAATCCACCTCGGACGGGCTGGCGATCAGCGGCGATGGAACCACGGTGACGGGGTTCAGCGGCGTGCTCCCGATGCGCTGGACGACCGGGAGCGGCATGGTCGGGCTGGGCGCGGGGCTGCCGGGGCAGACGAGTGCTCGCGGCGAAGGGATCAACAGCAACGGCTCGGTCATCACCGGGCGATATCAGGCGGGGAGTGAACTCGGCTTCCGCTGGACGTCGGGCACCGGCATGGTCGCGCTGCCGGCGTCGCCGGGTGGCACGCTCGCGCTGCGGCCCCGGGCGGCGAGTGGTGATGGCAATGTCATCATCGGGCAGGTGGTCGATGGCGTGGCGGGGTTCACGGCGTTTGTGTGGACGCCCGCGCTGGGAACGCAGATTCTGGCACCGCACCTGGCCGCACGCGGCGTGAACCTTGCGGGCTGGCAGCTCCGCGATGCCACGGGCATCAGCGCCGACGGCTCGGCGATGTGCGGCATCGGCATCTTCGGCGGGCAGTCCGTCGGGTGGGTGGTGAGTGGGCTGTCGTGCCCGACGCTCACGGGCTATGGCTACGGCAACGCGACCAACTGCCAGGGCTCGACGCTGAACTTCGGCGCGACGGCCACTGGCGGCACGGGCGTGCAGTGGCGCTGGCTGAGGAACGGCGTGACCATCAACAACGGCGTGCAGCCCAGCGGCTCGGTCGTGAGCGGCGCGACGACCAGCACGATGCTGCTGACCAACCACAGCATCGGCGATGTCGGCAACTATCAGGTCGGCGTGAGTTCCGCCGGGGCGTGCGAGACGCTCAGCGGTGTGCTGAATGTTCCCAATCCCTTCGCCAGCCCGACGATCCTGAACAACCCCGGCGATGTCTCGACGTGCATCAACTCCAGCCCGAGTCTCTTCGCCGCGGCCAACCCCGCCGTCGGTTCGGCGCAGTACCGCTGGCAGAAACTTGTGACCGCGCCGAACGTGTACGCCGACATCTTCGACGGCCCGACCGGCAACGGCTCCACGTTCTTCGGCGCCGGCACCACCACGTTCAGCATCTTCGGGGCCCAGGTCGCCGACAGCACACGCTATCGCTGCCGCATCGCAGACAGCGTCTGCGGCACGTCCTCGCAGGTGTTCACCACCAGCGCGCTCATAACCATCAATCCGGACACCAGCATCATCGTCCATCCGATGCCACAGACCGTCTGCCCGGGCGCGAGCTTCGTGTTCTTCACCGTGGTGGCCGCGCCGGTCGGGCAGGGCTTCACCTACCAGTGGAAGCGCCACCAGCCGCCGTTCCCGAATGTGTATGTGGACATCAACAACGGCCCGAGCGGCTTCGGCGGCACCATAAGCGGGGCGCAGACATCGTTCCTGGGCATCTCCACGCCCTTCGGCGGCGACTTCGACGCGTACCGCTGCGTCGCCACAGGCCCCTGCGGCTTTGCGGCCACCAGTAACGGCGCGGTGCTCTCGGCCACCCCGAACCCGGTTGTGACCTCCGGTCCGATACAGACGGGCGGCTGTCAAGGCGGCACCGCGTCTCTGGCTATCACCGCGACTCCGGCGGGCAGCACGTACCAGTGGCAGCAGTACATCGGGCCGTGCATCCTCTGCTATCAGAACGTGAACAACGGCCCGACCGGAAACGGCGGCACGTTCTCCGGCGCGCAATCGCCCACGCTCACCATCACCGGCTTCGACCTGTTTGATACGTTTCTGCCGTATCGGTGTCTGGTCACCAGCCCGTGCGGCGGAGTTCCCGGCGCCAGCCCGGATGTGCAGTTTGCTCTCGTGGAGACGCCCTTCTTCCTGACCCAGCCCGTGGGCGGCAAGGTCTGCCCGAATGGCACCAAGACCATGACGATCGCGCTCGCGCCCGGAAACTACGGCACGCTGAGCTACCAGTGGTGGCGATACACCAACGCCGGGCCGATCTTCGCGCCGGTGTTCGACGGCACGTACGTCACCGGCTCGATCGCGTCCGGCTCGGCGACGCCGACGCTCACAATCTCCAACTTCCAACCCGGCGATACCGGGCAGTACTACTGCAAGGCGATGGGCGACTGCGGGATGACATTCTCATCCGTGGTGAACGTCACGTACTGCAAACCGGACTTCAACTGCGACGGCGTGGTGACGGTCGCGGACATCTTCGCCTTCCTCTCCGCGTGGTTCGCGGGCAACCCAAACGCCAACTTCAACGGCGTGGGCGGGATCAACGTGCAGGATATCTTCGACTTCCTCGCCGCGTGGTTCGCTGGCTGTTGACACTGGAATGGAGACCATCATGGTGATCGCTCGCGTGTTCGCTCTAACTTGTTTCCGGGCTGGCCGCGCGGCGGTGGCCGTGGCGGTGTGCGTGCTGCTCGCGTGCGCGATGTTCGCCGCGCCCGCACGCGCCCAATGCACGTCGGGCTGGCTTCCCGGCGAGGGATTCCCAGGCATCTCGGGAGGCATCGTCGAGTGCTCCACGATGTGGGATCCGGATGGGCCGGGGCCGCAGCAGCCGCGGCTGGTGATCGCGGGCATCTTCGCGTACGCTGGCAATGCCTTAGGCGACGGCATCGCACAATGGGATCCGGCCACGGGCGTGTGGAGCACGCTCGGTCCCGGATTCTCCCCATTTGGTGGCGGGCTCAACCCGCACGCGATCGCGGCTGGAGCAAACGGCGAGCTTTATGTCGGTGGGTGGCTGGTCATACCCGGCGGCGGCGTGCCGTATGTCGCTCGCTGGACTGGGTCCGGATGGGTGCAACTGGGGGGCGCTCTGGATGGGCTGGTGTGGGCGGTCATGGTGATGCCAAATGGCGATGTGGTCGTGGGCGGTGATTTTCTGAATGCGGGTGGCGTGCCTGCAAGGCACGTCGCGCGCTGGAACGGCTCGACATGGTCGGGACTCGGGGCGGGCGTGGACCATCGTGTCAGCGCGCTCGCATCGCTGCCAAACGGCGACATCATCGTCGGTGGATTGTTCTCTAATGCCGGGGGCGTGCCCGCGAGCAATATCGCCCGGTGGAACGGGGTGTCGTGGAGTCCGCTGGGCACGGGCATGGTGGGGGGCAACGGAAACGGCGGCTCGACTGTGCTTGCGCTCATGGTGGCGGCGGGTGGCGACATTATTGCCGGTGGCAACTTCACCACGGCCGGGGGTGCGCCCACCTTGAACATCGCTCGTTGGAACGGTGCGACGTGGAGCCAGGTGGGCGTGGGGCTGGATGGCCCGGTGCGGTCGCTGCTCACGCTGCCGAACTCGCACATCATTGCGGGAGGGACCTTTGTTTCCAATGTCGGCGGCCTGCCCGCCTCGAACATCGCCGAGTGGAACCCGACAAACAACTCTTGGAGCGCGTTGTATTTGGGCGTGAACAGCACGGTCTACACCGTGACAAAGCTTCCCAGCGGCAATGTTTTCGCGGGTGGCCAGTTCGATCACGCGGGCATCGGCGTGGCGGTGGGGGTGGCGCAGTGGAACGGCTCCGCGTGGTCCGCCATGGCGGGGGGGATGACGTATCCGTCCGAGGTTGATTGCCTGCTGACGGCCGCGAGCGGCGATGTGCTCGTCGGCGGCGCGTTTGTACACGCCGGCAATCTGGATGCGAATCGCGTCGCCAGTTTCAACGGCGTCAGTTGGGGCGCGGCCCAGCCCGCGATGAACGAACGCGTCCGCGCCTTCTGCCAGCGTCCCAATGGCGACTTCATAGTCGGCGGTGAGTTCACATCCGCGGGCAATGCCACCGTCAGCCGCATCGCGCGCTGGAACGGCTCCGGCTATGTGGACATGAACGGCGGCATGACCCCGTTCTTTCAGAACACCACCCCGATTGTGGATGCGCTCGCTGCGATGCCAAACGGCGATGTCTACGCCGGTGGTGATTTTCTGGTCGCCGGCGGCATTCTCTCCTATTTCCTCGCGCGCTGGGACGGAACATCCTGGAGCACGCCCGGGGGCGGCATGGATGGGATCGTCCGCGCTTTGCTGGTGATGCCCAACGGCGATCTCATCGTCGGCGGCGACTTCACAAATGCCGGGGTGTTCGGAACGCCGGTGAGCGCGCCGTATCTGGCGCGCTGGAATGGCTCGGTGTGGAGCGCCGTCGGTGGCGGCACGGGTGGTCCGGTGTACGCGCTCGCGCTCAAACCCAACGGCGATATCGCCGTGGGCGGCTCCTTCACATCCGCGGGCGGAAGCCCCGGTTATAACAATATCGCGATCTGGAACGGCACGCTCTGGGTGCCGCTGAGCAGTGGCACAGATACCACCGTCCACGCCCTGGCGGTGCGGGCCAATGGCGATGTGATCGCGGGCGGAGACTTCACCACCGCTGGTGGCGCGCCCGCCTTGTACATCGCCCGATACACGGGCCCGGGGGGTGGGTGGACGTCTCTCGGCAGCCCGGGTGCGGGAACAAACGGGAGTGTGCTCGCACTGACGATGATGCAGAACGGCGATGTCGCCCTTGGCGGTCAGTTTTATCATGTCGGTGGTGTCGGCTTGGGTGTCTTCGCGGGCGGCGCGGTTTCTACCTATTTCGCTCGCTATGCCTTCGGGCTTGACCCGCTGGTCATCGCCACCCAGCCGGTGGGCGGCACCATCTGCCACAACGGAACCGCGAATCTTTCCGTCGCGCTCGCGCCGGGCAACTACGGCGCGGTGAGTTATCAGTGGTGGCGATACACCAACGCCGCGCCGATCTTCTCGCCAATCATCAACGGCGTCTCCGGCACCGGCTCGATTGCCTCGGGGGCACAGACGGCGTCGCTCAGCATCTCGAACTTCAAGGCGGGGGACACCGGGCAGTATTACTGCGCCATCACTGGTCCCTGCGGCCAAACATCGTCGTCGATTGTCACGCTCACGCACTGTGCCGCGGACTTCAACTGCTCCGGCGGTTCGCCAACCGTGCAGGACATCTTTGATTTCCTCGCCGCGTGGTTTGCGAGCAGCCCGAGCGCCGATTTCAACGGCGACACACTTATCAACGTGCAGGACATCTTCGACTTCCTCGCGGCATGGTTTGGGGGTTGCTAATCAGAGCCGAAGGGCGTAAGCCACCGGCCTTTGGTCGCGTGCAACCAAAGCATTCGAGCCGAAGCGGCCCGAACCCGCCGCGGCGGGCCACTTCAGAGCCGAGCGGCGTAAGCCGCCGGGGCCATGTGTTTCTTGCACTCTCGAAAGCACCCCATGCCAGCAACAGTTCCGATGCGTCTGGCCCTTGCTCTCGCTCCCCTCGCGCTCGTTCTGCTTTCATCGCTCGCGCCGTCCGCTCGCGGTGATTGCCCGGAGATTCTCATCCCCGCGTACCAGTACCCAACCGTCGGCGACATGTGGGCACGCATCGCCGCGACGCCCGCGTGGGCGAATATCGGCGTGATTCTGAATCCGAGCTCCGGCCCGGGCACCGTGGCCGATGCGTCGTATGTCTCCGCAGTAACGGGCGCGCGAACAGCGGGCGTGAAGCTGTACGGATACGTCTTCACGAGTTACGGCGCGCGTCCGCCCACACAAGTGCTGGCGGAGGTCGCAACCTATCAATCGCTCTACGGCCCGCTTCGCGGCGTGTTTCTGGATGAAATGGACAACCAGCCCGCGTCACTGGCGTACTACCAGTCGCTCACATCGTCCATCCACACGCTCATGCCCGGCAGCATCGTGATCGGCAATCCAGGCACCTCGGTTCCCGAGCAGTTCTTGAGTGCAAACGCGGCGGATGTGATCGTGACCTATGAGGATGCCGCCGATGACATAGCGAATCCGTACGCCGCGTCCACGCCACCCGCGTGGGCCAGCGCGTATCCCGCGGCCCGGTTCGGCCACATCATCTACAACATCTCCACGGCCGCGGCGATGCGGCAGACGCTCGCGCTGGCCCAGAGCCGCCACGTCGGCGTGGTGTATATCACCAGCGACACGCTGCCGAACCCGTACGACACGCTGCCCTCGTACTACGAGCAAGAGCTGCGTGCGTGTCCTGCGGATTTCAACTGCTCGCAGGGCGTGAGCGTGCAGGACATCTTCGATTTTCTGGCTGCGTGGTTCGCGGGCGCGCGGGCCGCGGATTTCAACGGGGTTGGCGGCATCACCGTGCAGGACATCTTCGCGTTTCTGGGTGCATGGTTCGCGGGATGCTGAGGTCAAGATGACGATTGCTCGCGGTGTTTGTGTTCGTTGAGAACGGCCGACGCGATTGCGCGGGGCGCGCCGCATTCGGGGCAGGGCGCGAGAGGCGTTAGGCCGGTGAGGGAGTAGCCGCAGGATTGGCAACTGCCGGGGCGGAATCGGTGCTTCCGCCACCACGATCGCCAGAGCAACGCCGTCGGAATCGCCGCGAGAAGCACCACGAACCATGTCGGCACCGTGCAACCGACGTGGAACACATGGAAGCACCACCAGCCGAAGTCCATGCCGGTGGACGATGTGAAATACGGGTATCGCGGAAGAATCGGTGGAGCCATTTCGATCGTCGATTGGACCGGAAGTGCGGTGTAAGACAACGGCTTCTTTTGTGCGAGTACAACGATGCAACCGCCGTATCCCCATTGCACATACGAGTCGCCCACATGCGGCTTCCACGAAACGCCCGTGCCGCGCCAATCCAGTACCATCAGCCCCACCAGCGCAACAGTCAACAGCAGCGCGGCGTACTTCACCGCCGCGCCGATCCACCGCCATCCCCGTTTCCCGTTGGCAGGCATCAAATGAGTGTACCAACACTCGCGTCAGCCGCCAGCGTGACCGCGCGTCTTGCCTCCACATCCCACATCGCCCATCCCACATCCCACATCGCTTCCCTACCCTTCCCCCATGTACCTCGCCGACAATATTCTCCACGGATATCTCGACGCCTTCCACGCCCAGAAGTCCCTCGCGGATCGGGCCGTCGCGCAAGTCGCCGACTCGGACCTGCGGCGGGCGCTGGATGAGAACACCAACTCCATCGCCATCATCATGAAGCACGTCGCGGGGAACCTTATCTCGCGCTTCACCGAGTTTCTCACCACCGACGGCGAGAAGCCCTGGCGCGACCGGGACGCGGAGTTCACCGACACCTTCCGCGACCGCTCCGAGGTCATCGCGTATTGGGAGGGTGGCTGGAACACGCTCTTCGATACGTTCGCCTCGCTCCGCCCAGAGCATCTGGACTGGCAGGTCTTCATCCGCGGCGACCCGTTCTACGTCCCCGGCGCGCTCGCCCGCTCACTGGCCCACACCAGCTACCACTGCGGCCAGATCGTCCTCACGTCGCGGCTGATGGCCAAGGACAAGTGGGAGGTCATCACGATCCCGCGCGGCCAAAGCAAGAAGTTCAACTTACAGATGGGGTTTGGGGAAGAGTCGCCGGAGCAGCAGTAGGGGGAGGGAGTGGGCAATGGGGAGTGGGGGGGAATCGGGGAACGGTACGAAGTTAGTACAGCTTGGTATGGGGGCTGGGCGTACAAGCTTGACAGATGTCTATCGCTGCATCGCAACCTGTCACTGTGCCCGCGCCCCTGAAAGCCCGCCGCTCACCGGTGCGGCTGCGATTCGTCCTCTGGCTCACGGCAACGCTGGTCGTCGTGTTCGCCGCGGTGCGCTGGACAAGCGTGCTGGAGCGCATCGCGTTCTTCCATCCCGGCACCACCAACTACGCCACGCCGCCGGGGATCGAGGAGGTCGAGTTCGCAACGCCCGATGGCAAGACGTTGCACGCCTGGTTCATGCCGGCGAAGAATCGGCCGGAGGGATCGGGGCCTGCACCTGCGATCATTCATTGCCACGGCAACGAGGGCGACATCGCGGCCCACGCCTCCACCAGCGCGTACATCCCCAGCGTCGGTATCAGCGTGCTGCTCTTTGACTATCGCGGCTTCGGTAAGTCCACTCCCTGCACCATGCTCTCGCGCGATGATCTGATGACCGACGCGGAGGCCGCGTACGCGTATCTCAAAACACGCAAAGATGTCGATCAATCCCGCATCGGCGCGTTCGGGTACTCACTCGGCGGCGTCTATGCCCTGCAACTCGCCGCTCGCCACCCGGAGATCAAGTGCGTCGGCTCGGTCGCCGCGTTCTGCTCCTGGCCGTGCGTCGCCAGCGACTTCGCGCCCGTGCTCGGTCGCATCCTGATTCCATCCGGCCTCGCCGCCGAAGACGCCGCCGCGCTGCTGGGCAACCGCCCGCTCCTGCTCGTGCATGGCGACAAGGACGAGATCGTCGGCTATTCCCACAGCAAACGCATTCATGAGGTGGCAACTGCCGCCAAAGTACCCGTCGAACTGATGACCGTCGCGGGCGCGAAGCACCTGAACGTATTCAAGCCCGAAGTGAAGCAGCGCATCCGCGAGTTCTTCGTGGCCAAACTCGACGCATCACGCTAGACACGCACATGCGCGTGCCGCCCTCACTCATCCTCATCCGCTTGCATATCCCCCAGCGGCCGAAAGGCCCGCTCGTATGCCAGCAGCGCGATCGCCGCGCGTTCAGCGGCGTCCGCGCCAGTCCCCACCGGCACCGGCGATCGAAAGATGTACATCTTTCGATCATCCCGGAAGTGCTCGTACGCGAACCGCGTCGTGCCCCACTCTTTCTTCCATTCCAGATCGACGAGTTCCTCCTCGATCAGCTCGTCGATCTTGTCGCCGGTGTGGACGAGGTCCGCCTCGATGGACTGGCTCAGCCAGCGATCCGCCGTCAACAGGGCGACCCAGACCTTGCCGCCATCGGCAAACAGCCGGAACTCCGCGGGCTCCGCGCTGGCGAGGGCATCGCAGCGCACCGCCGCGGCTTCGACGCGCACGGATCCGAACACGCCCTCCGCCGTCGCTCGCGCGGCCACCGCCGCCAGCATCGCAGGGGTCAGGACATTCGAGATGTTCGGGACGGGTGTGGTCACGCTGCGGCTCGCAATGGGCATGGGCCGTGAGCATAGGTGCATTCCCGGCGATTCCCGACGCGAACCCCGCACTCTGGGTCGCAACCGCCCTAGACGGTCTACCCTTGCGCCCTGAACCTTGCACACCTCGGCCGCGCCCCGCTTTGCAGCTCCTGGCGCGGCCACTTTGGCCGGACTTTACCATGCGGATCATGATGCTGGGGTGGGAGTTTCCACCCTTTATTGCCGGCGGCCTCGGGACCGCGTGCTACGGACTGACCAAGGCGCTGGATCGCCTCGGCCATGAGGTTGTCTTCGTGCTTCCCAAGCCCGTGGACCGCACCCCCTCCCACCACGCCTCGCACATCCGGCTGCTCTCCCCGGAGGCGATCCGCAGTCTGCACTGGATCCCGCCGCACCCCACCTCCAAGCCGCACCATGCTCAGGGTGGCACTGGCAGCTTGCTGCCAGTGGAAGGTGCCCCGCACCCCAGCGGCGCACTGACCGCCGAGCACTACACCATCCCCGGCTTCGCCCACGCCACCTTCCGCGGCATCCCATCACCGATCACCTCCCCATATCGCTCCTTCCAGCCCGGCGCGGCGGGGGGGGGGGGGGGCGGGATGTTCGGCATCTCCGGTGTCGGCGCTGGGGGTGGCGGCGGCGGCGGGCATCCCGATTTCCCCGATGGCCCCGATGGCCTTCCCCGCTTCCCGCACGCCCCCGACACGCACGCCATCAACGTCGCCATGGGCGGTGAGTCCACACACGCTCGCGGCGCGTGGAACGCGGGCGATGGTTCGGGAAGTGGCGGTGCTGGCTACGACGGCGACATGCTCACGAACGCCGAGCACTATGCCCGGCTCTGCGTCGCGCTCTCGCGCAACGAACGCTTCGACTGCGTACACGCGCACGACTGGATGACCTTCCCCGCCGGGATCGCCCTCGCGGCGGTCTCTGGCAAGCCGCTCATCGTCCATGTCCATTCCACGGAGTTCGACCGCTCCGGGGAGCACATCGACCAGCGGGTCTACAACATCGAGCGGCGCGGCATGCACGCGGCGGCCCGCATCGTCTGCGTCTCCAACCTCACGCAGTCGATCTGCGTCCGCCGCTACGGCGTGGACCCGAAGAAGACGGATGTGGTCTACAACGGCATCGACAACGATGAGGTGCAGCCGCATGTCGAGCAGGGTGGGGACCGCATCGAGAGCAAGGACCGCATCGTGCTGTTTCTGGGCCGCATCACCATGCAGAAAGGCCCGGAGTATTTCATCCGCTCCGCCAAGCGCGTGCTCGAGAAAGTCCCGGATGTGAAGTTCGTCGTCGCGGGCAGCGGCGACATGGCGGTGCGGATGATCGAGGAGGCGGCGGATCTGGGGATCGGCCACCGCGTGCTGTTCACCGGCTTCCTGCGGGGCCGCTATGTCGATCGCGTCTTCCGCATGGCGGATGTCTACGTCATGCCCAGCGTGAGCGAGCCCTTCGGCATCGCGCCGCTCGAAGCCATGCGCAACGATGTCCCCGTCATCATCTCCAAGCAGTCGGGCGTGAGCGAGGTGCTGACGCACGCCCTGAAGGTGGACTTCTGGGACATCGACGAGATGGCCAACAAGATCGTCGCGGTGCTGCGCCACCCCCCGCTGGGCGCGACGCTGCGCGAGCACGGATCGTTCGAGCTGCGGAAGCTCACCTGGGACGGCGCGGCCCAGAAGTGCGTGCAGGCGTACGGCAAGGCGATCGCGACCACCTTGGTTCCGGCGTGACCCCCGAGAGCCTCTTGCGTAAGCAAGAGGTTTCACCGCGGAGAAGAGGATTCACCGCAGAGGCGCAGAGGCCGCAGAGAAGAAGGCGAGCCCGACGCGCAAGCGAGGTAGGATTTGCCCCAGAGGGTCGCGGAGTGCGCGAAGTTCACCCTGTTCGCTTTCCGTTTTGGAGGCAGCTGAATGTCGGAGCAAATAGATCCAGCTGAACTTTCCAATGCAGTACCGCATCTAGCAGGTTGTTGAAGTACCCAACTCTGGCCGCAGAATCACCGGGATTCCGGGATTGAACGTGAGATTTCCGGTGGTGTAGTCGGGGGTTTGGCCGCC
>JAYVRG010000009.1:0-2929 GCA_043776515.1 Phycisphaerales bacterium | reverse complement strand
GCGAGCGGAATCGAGGGCCGTACGAACTGCCCGGCTCGATCAACGATCACCAGCGCATCATCCATACTGACTCCCGCGAACTCTTTGGAATCAAATCCAAACTGAGGTCGACCCACTCGCGGCACGAACTGTTGCGAGGCGGCGTACGCCGACGCGGGAAGGATGCACTTGTACCAGTTTGGCTCCAGGTCGCCCGGGAACTCCGGCGTGCTGATCCAGCCCCGCTTCTGGCCCGCTGTGGGATCGACGGACATGACCACGAACGGCCACACGCAGCTCGGCCCGACCACGCTCACCGGATAGCCGCGGCACTTCCAGAGGGCGTCGCTGTTGACTCCCGCGAGCAGCAGCGTGCCCGGGCCTTCCAGCCAATAGGAGCCATAGAGCCAGCCGTTGTGCCAGCACTCGAAGAGCACGTTTCCATCCAGGTCGTACACCCGCACCACTGCGGCGCTGAGTTCAAGATGGTGGTGCAGCACAATGATCTCCTTGCCCGGGTGCTCCTTGAAGATATCGGCGTACTCGACACTCCGCACCGCATACGAGGGCGCGACCGCCGTTCCGGGGCGGTCGGGGGCGTTGAAGTTCCCGGATTGTCCGCACCCGGTGGACCAGAGGGGGGTTTCCGGAGAGTTCGGGTCAAACGCGCACAGTTGGCTGTTGCGCCCCGTCTGCATTTTCATCAAGACAATCTTCCCACCGCCGGGGCGATCAAGCATCTTTGCGAACGAGACCTCCTGGACTTCCTGAGACACCACCTTACCCAGCTCGTTGGGCAACATGCAGCGATTTCCACCACCCCACTCGTGCAGAATGCGGCTAGACCTGGAGAGCAAACGAGCACTGTGCATTGAGAGGCTGCCGTATGCATCTCGTGGTCCCTCCACATTGTCGAGATTGCTCGGGACACTGTTCACCCACCACACCGAAACAAACGTCATTCCGAGTGTGAGAACGGCGATGCCCACGCACACACTCGACGTGACCCAGTAGGGGTGTCTCCCGGCCCACGCCGTTGCTTTCCGCCACCGTGTCGGTGGCACGGCCGAGACCGGCCGACCGTGCAGCCAGTTCTCTAGATCGTCGGCGAACTCGCGGGCCGTGGCGTAGCGGTCCTTCAACTGGATTGCCGTGGCCTTGACAAGGACCGCCGCCAGGTCATCGGGGATGCTCGGGTCGAGCTCGCTCGGCGGGCGAGCGGGCGTATCGCTGACCAGCCGCGCCGCAACGGCCGCGTCGGTGCCCAGGTTGCGCGGCCGCTGCCCCGTCAGCACGAGGTACGCGATCCCGCCCAGGGCACACACATCGCTGGGGATCGACGCCGCTTCGCCCCGCGCCTGTTCGGGCGACATGTAGTCGAGTGTGCCCAGAAGGTTGCCACCGCCGGTGAGTGTCGCGCCCGTGTCCTTCGAGAGGGACTTGGCGATGCCCAGGTCCAGCAGCATGACATCGCCGTTGCGCTTCACCAGCACATGCGCGGGCTTGAGGTCGCGGTGGATGACACCTCGCTGGTTGAGCGAGAAGACGGCAAGAGCGACTTCGGCGAGCAAGGCCGCGCGGCCCTTGCGATCGCGCTGCCGATCGGGAAAATGCTTCTCGCAGTACTGATCGACGGGAAGCCCCTCCACGTAGCCCATGGCGAGGAACAACTTCCCGTCGTGAATACCCCGGCCGTCAAAGTTCGGCAGGCAGGGCAGGCAAAGGTCTTTGAGCTTGTCGGCCTCGCGCAGCGCCACCTGCGCATCCTGCCCCGGCCCGAGTCGGTGCCGCGCAAGTTTGATAGCGAGCTGTTGCTCCGAGCCGTGACGCCAGCCCAGATACACCTCGCCCTGACCCCCTGCATCCAGGAGGCGTTCCAGCCGGTATCCCTTGATGTTGGGCAGGCCCTCGCCGCCCGGCAGCTCGGGCTCATCCTCAAAGATGGTCGCGAGCACCCGCGTTGCTTCGTCGGGGGTCAACCGCGAGCGGGGCGAGGGCACGGTTGGGGTATTGGGGGGGGATGGGTGGGGTTTGGACGGGGAGTCCATATCCTGTAGAATACGGATCGGCGGGACTCGCGCAGGGTGGGATCGGGGCAAAGCGGCAAAGAAGGGTGAGATATGAACTTTGACAATGCCTACGCCGAGTTCAGGACCACCTGCTGGACCATCGTCAACTCCTTGGGGCAGGGCACCCCGGAGGAGAAGCGGTGCTGCCTGGACACGCTGTATCGCCTGTACTACTCGCCCGTGTACGCGTTCCTTCGTCGCATGGGCGACTCGCCCGATCAGGCAGCGGAGATCACCCAGGCCTTCTTCACGGATGTGGTCCTGCAACGCGACCTGTTCGAGAAGGCGGCTGAAGGGCGAGGCAAACTCCGCTCGCTCATCCGCAAGTCGGTCAAGAGATTTCGGATCGACCTGCACCGTCGCGCGGTTGCCCGGGGGTCTATGCGCCGCGAACCACTGGATTTCGAGTGGCTCGAGCGTTCGCTCGTCGCCGACGGCGCCACCCCCGAGCAGGTCTTCGACCGGGTGTTTGACGCGGGGCATCTGGATGACGTGTGGCGAAGCACCGAGCAGCATTTCGTCGGCAAGGGGATGGAAGACCATTGGAGGTTGTACGAAGCCCATCGGATACTTCCGGCTCGCTCGGGTGGCAAGTCGCCGGGATTGCACACACTGGCGAAGGAGTTGGGCTTCTGCAGCGAGGGGGCGGCAAGGTCCGC
This sequence comes from Phycisphaerales bacterium, assembly GCA_043776515.1. Lineage (GTDB taxonomy): Bacteria > Planctomycetota > Phycisphaerae > Phycisphaerales > UBA1924 > UBA4658. Next base: position 222 of record JAYVRG010000009.1, on the reverse strand, counting down.
CGTGCAGGTGGTGGTCAAGCACACTCGGTTGCTGTATGCGATGAGGGCGGGAGAGGCGTAAAACTCCGGCCTGCGCGCTTGGCCCGGCTGCTTGCGCTCGAGCGCGGGTCTGGATACCCTCGCGGTCCCCGCGCGCCCGCACCTGAAGTCGCTCAGAGCCGCGACATCCGGTGGCACGTCCGAGAAAGCCGCCGCTGCCGCTGTGCAAGCGACGATCGGAAC
>JAYVRG010000008.1:0-2941 GCA_043776515.1 Phycisphaerales bacterium | reverse complement strand
CTGGTTTCCCGCTGAAATGCTCTCCCAGAATGGGCGGTGTCCAACCCGGAATCTGTTCGGGGAAAAGCCCGAGCCGTCAGAAACCCTTCCCCGGAATTCCCGGATGAACCAAGATTAATACCCTGCCGGACGCTGTATGTGAGCCATTGGACCATTGCCGGTTTGCGAAAGCGGGACGATGAGCGATCACTCGTCGCCCCGGCAAGAGACACATATTTTCCGGCGTTACCGCTTCACTCACACGGCGTCAGCCAAGTGTTGATGAACGCCATCAGGTCCGCCACATCCGGCAGCCCGATCGCGCCCTGCACATCCGCGTCCGGTGCGCCCGCAAACCAGTCCGTCAGATACACGAACAGGTCGTCCACGTTCACAACGCCCGAGTTGTCATAGTCCGCCGGGCACAGGTCCACGGCGTACGGCTCGTAGCCGTTGGTTGAAACGCCTCCCACCATGAACACGCGGCTGCCGATGGACTTGGGCGAGTATTGGTTCGGCACGCCCGTCAGCCGCGACACCAAGCGCGTTCCTTCCGGCGTTCCGTTGCTGGCATACAGCGCGTAGTGGTTGGGCGTGTCGTAGGCGAAGAACGCCGCGCCGCGGTTGTGGTCCAGCGTGAAGAACTTCGTCGGGTTCGATGAGGCCCCACCGGGCTGAATATCCCGCAGCACGCCGATCGCGCCCGTGGTCAGATTGATGCGCCACGGCTCGTGCCCGCCGGAGCCGACCGCCGAATCCACATACAGCGTGTCGCCCGCCATCACGCTCGCGGGCGTGCCGCTCTGCGTGCCAAACACCGAGGAGCTCGCGGGCGCGCCCGGGAAGTTGGGAATCCCCAGCGTATTCTGTGCCGTGCCGTCGGTCACCCAGATGGTCACCGCGTTGTTGGTGTTCGTGTTGTACTGCGAGCCGCCCGAGTCGCCGAAGAGCGACATGTTTCCGTATGAACCGAAGGACATGAACCGCGTCGCCCGCGCGAAGTTCATCAGGTTCACGCACTCCGCCGGATTGGAGGACATCCGCCACATCTCCATCGCCGTCGCCGTCATGCGCGTGGAGAACAGCCCGTTGCCGTCAAATGCGAACGGCAGCACGCTGGTCTGCACCGGCGTCTGGGCCACCGCGTGAGTTCCCTCGCTGCTGCCATCGGAGACCCACACCTCCGTCAGTGTCGCGTTCCCAACCACCGCCTGCGAGAACAGCACGCGCTCGCCGATCGCCCGCATCCCGCTGGATTCCACCGACCAGGTTGGCGCGCTCCGCAGGTCCGCGATGCGCATCGGGTTCATCGGCGTTCCGTCCGTCCGCCAGAGCGTGTACACATTCGCCGTTGATCGCGTTGTGTAATACACATACTGCCCGGCGGGCGTGATGTTCCCGACCGTTCCCACCGTCGGGTCCGCCACCGGCCCGGTTCCCCCAACCGTGCCGTCGGTCGCCCACAACGTGTTGATCGTCCCCACCGGCGCGATGAAGAGAGCTCGCGTGCCCGCCATCGGAAACCCGCCCGGATGCGCGGCGATCAGCAGCGTCGGCGAATCCACGCCACCCACCGCCGGCAGCGGTGCCATCGCCAGCGGGCTGATCGTCACTACCTGCTTGTTCACCGTGTCATACGCCTTCAAGGGCCGCAGCGTCCCCGCGCCCGTGAAGAACATCACCGAGGATGCCCCGTTCATCGCCACCGGATCCGATGAGATTCCCTCGGAGCCCGGAATCACAAACGTGCCGCGTGCCCGCCCGCTGGAACGCCACAGCTGGAACGTCGTCCCGTTGGTCGCTCGGAAATATGCCTGCCCGTTCATTCCCGTGAACGTCGAGTTCGTGGTCATCCCGCTCGCCGTGCCCGCCGCGGTGTCCGCCAGCAGTTTGGCCTGATTGTCCACATCCACCGCCGCCACCGCGCCGGCCGCCGCCAGCAGCGCGACAACCAACGAGCAGGGAAGCATCGAGCCCGTCCTCAACATGGTCCTCATGGTCCTCATCATGGCCGACTCCTTTGTTTGTCCAAACCCGTGTATGCCCGTACGAGTATGACGCCTGTTCCCAAGTCAATCGCGTACGGCGCATCACGCGCCGCCGCAGCCAGTTCCCACTCTGTCCCAACACATCGCTCAACTCATCAAGCAGAACGCTCAATGCCCCACACGCGCCTCTTGGCACGCCCCTTACTTCTCCCAGTATGCCAACTCCCACTCTTTCATGCAAGCCCCAGAATCCACATGAAATCTAATATCTGATACCACCCGTTCGGGGCAGTACCTTCCCCGCCCCGCCGCGGTATTCTCACGATTCCCCGCTTCCTCCCATCCATCGGCCCCCTGCCCAGCTTCTCATTCAGTTTCCGAAAGGCCTTCCATGTCCGTCCCGCCCACCCCGCCTGCCCCTTCCGCCCCAACCGCTTCCGATCCCCTGGACATCCTGCTCGCCCACAACCAGTGGTCCAACAAACTCCTGCTGGAGGGCAGGTGGCCGCACCATTGAGTTCAAAGCCGTGCCATCGCCTTTGGTGCTCTGACCGAAGGTGATGCGGGATGCCCTTGCATGGCTGCGCCACATGCACTATCCGGTTCGTATGTGTTGTCCGCACTGATTCTCTCAATATACAACGGCCTCGTGCGCCGGTTTTTTCGTCCCGTGCGCGAGTTTTTCCGCCCCGTGCGCGAGTTGTGCGGGTCCGTCCGCTGATTTTTCGGGGCCGTGCGTGAACTTTTCCGACCCGTGCGCGCGTTTTTCCGACCCGTGCGCGAGTTCTACGGGGCCGTGCGCGAGTTTTTCCGACCGCTAAAAATCGCGTGGTCTGTGCGGCGTGGGCAAACGCTTCGCCGGATGTGGGGAGGGCGCGGCGGAAGATGGGTTGAGTTGATGGTCCGCGCGGCGGACTCTGCCGGTTGTGCGGGCAGTCGGGAACATGGCTGGATCGAGGGGAGGGGGGGGGGGG
>JAYVRG010000007.1:0-11613 GCA_043776515.1 Phycisphaerales bacterium | reverse complement strand
CGGACCCGGAGGGACACTCGTGATTGACTTCCACTGACCGCTGCTTTGAGAGGTCAGTGCAGGTTGCAACATGCACTGACCTGCCCAAGGCGGCAGGTCAGTGGCACTTTTTACTTTTCCGCAGACATATAGCATACCCAGCTCGCGCACGCCTCGCCCTGTTCGCTGGCGGTGAACTCGCTGTTGCCGCCGCCGTCGCCGTCGTCGCCTTCCCAGTAGACGGTGGTCTTGGCGAAGCCCGCTTCCTCAAGGATGTCGCGGGTTTCCTTCAAGCCCCAGAGTCGCCAGTGATAGGTGAAGGCGTCGCGCATCTTCGAGCCGTCGGGGAAGGCGAAGTGGATTTTGCAGAGCAGCTCGCCGGTGATCGGGTTGTACTTGTTCTGGTCCCAGATATATGTGAACGGGGAGTTGAAGCCGACCATGCTGGGCTCGCTGTCTTGGCGGCCGGGGCGATACACCGGGCGACGCTCGGTCATTTCCTTCATGGCATCCGAGCCGCCGTAAAAGTCGAGGAAGAAGATGCCGTCTTTGGCGAGGTCTTCGCGGACGCGCTTGAAATACGAGAGCAGCACTTCGCGCTTGTGGAAGATCCAGAACGAGAAGTTCATGGCGAGCACGACATCGAGCGTGCCGGCCATGTCCGGATGCTCAACGAGGACATCGGTCATGCGAAGGTTGATGCGCTCGCGCAGCGCGGGCTTGAGTTTGGAGAGCAGGTGCGTGCGCCCCCAGTCCAGCGGGACGGGATCGAGGTCGAAGCCGTAGGCGATGTTGGTCGGGCGGCGGCGGACCCACTCGCAGCAGGAGTTGGCCGTGCCGCAGAAGTCCTCGCGGAGTATGGTGGCCTTGCGCCCGCGGAGGGTTTTGTAGGTAGCGTCGACAAAGTCGATTTCCGCTTCGACGCACTGAACGGCGCGCTGGTAGCAGTCGTACCTGTCGGCACGCTTGGCGAGCGGCTGCTTCTGGCCGCGTTTTGGAGTTTGCGGGCGACCCACTGATTTCGGGCGGTGTTTGGCAGGCATGCGCAGGGTGTGATCCTGAAGTCGGACAAAAAGGGGCGTTGAAAGGACGGGAAACGGGCGAGAGTGTATGGAGATATCGCCGGTTGGCGATGGGCGCGCCAAGTCGGATTGCTGGCTGGTCGATGATAAATGTTCAAGGTTTGGGCACACGGACGAAGGGCGGGAGACAAACGCCTAAAGTCCGACCCCTGAAAATCACGAGCCGCCCTGTCGCGGCCGCAATGGAGAGTTGTCATGCGTCTCACGATGGTCGGCACTGGGTATGTTGGTCTGGTCACGGGCGTCTGTTTGTCCAACACGGGCAACGATGTGCTGTGCCTGGACACGGACCACCGCAAGATCGACATGCTCAAGCAGGGCAAGTGCCCGATCTACGAGCCGGGGCTAGTGGAGCTGATGGAGCGGAACATCGCCGCGGGGCGGCTGAAGTTTTCCACCGATCCGAAGTCGGCGCACAAGGACGCGGACATGATCTTCATCTGCGTGGGCACGCCGAGCGATGAGCGCGGGCACACGGACCTGAAATACATCGACTCCGCGGCGGACGATATCGCGGAGACGCTGCGGCAACTCGGCCCGTCGCAGAAGCCCAAGATCATCGTGGTGAAGAGCACGGTGCCGGTGGGGACGACCTTCCGCGTGCGCGATCGCATTCGCGCGAAGGTCGGGGCGGAGATTCCCTTTGAGGTGGCGGACAATCCGGAGTTTCTGAAGGAAGGCGCGGCGATCGAGGATTTCAACAAGCCCGACCGCGTGGTGGTGGGCGTGGAAAAGGAATGGGTAGGTGAGTCGATGAAAGATCTGTACGACCCGTTCGTGCGGAACGGGCACCCGATCTTCATCATGGATGTGCTGAGCGCGGAGATGGTAAAGTACGCGGCGAACAACTTTCTGGCGACGAAGATCAGCTTCATCAACGAGATGGCGAACCTGTGCGAGGCGTATGGGGCGAATATCAGCCGCGTGCGCGAGGGGATGTGCAGCGACAAGCGCATCGGCAACGCGTTCTTGTATCCTGGGCTGGGCTACGGCGGCTCGTGCTTCCCGAAGGACACGCTGGCGTGCATCATGATGGGCGACAAGGCGGGCATCGAGGCGACGCTGAGCAAGAGCGTGCACGCTGTGAACCAGAAGCAGCGGGACCGGTTCTTTGACAAGATTCAGGGCCATTTCAAGAAAGATGGTGGGCTGACGGGGAAGACGATCGCGTTCTGGGGCATTGCGTTCAAGCCGCGTACGGATGACATTCGAGAGGCACCGGCGCTGACGCTGATGCGCAAGGCGCTGGGCTACGGCGCGGCGTGCCGCGCGTTTGATCCGGTGGCGAACGAGAACGCCTCGCGCGAGGGGCTTGGCTCGCAGGTGACGATCACCGAGGACATGTACAGCGCGCTGCAGGGCGCGGATGCGTTGGTGGTGTCAACGGACTGGGACGAGTTCAAGAGCCCGGACTTTGACCGGATGCGTGCGCTGATGAACGGCAAGGCGATCTTCGACGGAAGAAATCTGTACAAGCCGAGCGTGATGGGGCAGCAGGGGTTCCATTACTACTCGGTGGGGCGGGCGCCGGTGCATCCGCAGTGACGCGTCGGCTATTCGCGCAGATTCGGATCGCAGGTTGCGCGGATCGCCGCGAGGTCGAGCGTGAATCCGGGAACGGCCGTGCTCTCGAAGGTATCGCGCGAGTGTGTCTCATGCGTATATCCGAGGCGGCCCAGACGTAGAAACATGATGGAGCCCGAGGTCGGATCAACGATCCAGTACTCGATCACGCCAGCGCGCTGATAGTCAGCGAGCTTGGTTTTCTGATCCAGTGCGATGCTGGAGGGTGAAAGCACCTCGACGGCGAGATCGGGAGCGATGGTGATCCGCTTGGGAAGGCGAGAAAGTCGCGATCCGGACAGGAAGATGAGATCGGGTCGATAGACCAAGCTCTCGCCCAGTTTGACATCGACCTCTGAAATCACCCATCCGAGGCGGTTCTTGCGAACGAAGGTGCGGAGTTGCCATTCGATCTCGCCGCGAACATCTTGGTGTTCAAGTGTCGGGCTTGGCGTCGTGACTACCACTCCGTCGATAAGCTCGTAGCGAAAGCCGTCATCTTCGAGCGCGAGATATTCGTCTGCGGTCATGCGCAGGCCGTTGTAGAGCGGGGCTGGCTGCTCAAATGGAGTGAGTGCGACGACCACTGCGGGAAGTATATGTCGCTTCGGCTATTCTGGGATTGGAGGTACGCCGTGGCGGGAGTCGTCCAAACTGTCGGATGTTCGGATTGGCTCCACGCCGCGGAAGCGGTGGCGAATGTGTCCGTGGATTTTCTCTACGCCGACCCCCCCTTCAACACCGGCAGCACGCAGCGCACCCCCCCGAACGCGAAGAAACTGGCGCGGCACGCGGAGGCGGCGTATGACGACTCGTTCGGATCGGCGCAAGATTTTATCGCGTGGCTGCGGGCGCGGTTGCTCGCGTCGATTCCGCTCATCAAGCCGACGGGGCTGATCTGTATTCATGTGGATTGGCGGACCTCGCACCATGTGCGATTGCTGCTGGATGAGCTGCTCGGCGCGGATCGGTTTGTGAATCATCTGATCTGGTCGTATGGGCTGGGCGGATCATCGCCGCGGCGGTTTGCGCGGAAGCATGATGATCTGCTGCTGTATTGCCTGGAACCGGAACGGTACTGGTTTGAGCCGCCGCGGGTGGCGGCGACGAGCAACAAGATGCGGGGCCAGACCAAGAAGGCGACGGATGTGCTGGACATTCCGTCCATCAACAACATGGCCAAGGAGCGCACGGGGTATCCGACGCAGAAGCCGCTGGCGCTGCTGGAGTTGCTGGTGCGGGCGTGCTGCCCGCCGTGCGGAGTGGTGCTGGATCCGTGTTGTGGGAGCGGGACGACGATTGTGGCCGCGGCGATGGCGGGAAGGACTGGGATTGGGCTGGATATCAGCGCGGCGGCGGTGAGGGTGGTGAGGGCGCGGCTGGCGGCGATCGGGGCTACGTGAATGCCCGTGCCACATTGTTTCAGAGCCGAGCGGCGTAAGCCGCCGGATGTGGTGCGTGGATCACAAAGGCACTCGGGCCGCGGCGGCCCGAACACGGTCTGGAAAGCCCGTGCCACGGCTACCATCGAATCATGTTCGGACAGGTCGTCGCTTGGTACGCCAAGCGCATAGTCAACGTGAACATCAACATCATCCTTGCGGCTGTGCTTGCGCTCGTGCCGATGCTGGGGGTCGTCCGCATAGCCGAGTACCTGCTCACCTCCGGTCTGGTGAAGAATGCGAAGCTCCAGACGCACCACAAGCTGGTCATTACGGGCGTCACGTTCTTGGCCGACGTCCTCTTTGATGTCGCGATCTATTTCGCCCTGCACTGGGTGGCCCATCACATGCCCCGGCGGATCGCTGGCGTTGAGCATCGAATTGAGGGGGTTGCGGACGCCGCGGCCGAGCACGTTCCGTTCTTCAAGGACGCCGTGAAGGTTCAGATGCAGCGGGCGGTACTCTCGCCGCTGCTGTATTTCCTGTTCCTTGGTATCCAGTTTGTGCTCATGAGCAACTACGACGTTTCCGCGTCGTGGGCGACCGTGATCGGGCTGGCCATAGCGATGGGTGTGGTGCGCACGATCCACACGTTCTGGATGTTGCGCGAGGAGCGGCGGCAGCGGGCCAGGTGCTTCGTCGCCGGCCTTCCCAAGTCCGGCGATGCGTCCTCGTGTACAGTCGTTCCGGATGGTGGCGCGACCGCGCGACCGTCGAATGGGCACTCCGGCGCGGCGGGCACTCCGGCTCAGTCCTTGAGCGAGAACGGTGAGAAGTCGGTCTCACGGTCGTAGTGGTCCACGCCCTCGGCACGCTTGAGCCAGTTACAGACGGCATAGGTGACGGGAGTCATCACGACCTCGAACCCGACCTTGAAGAGCCAGTTGAAGCCGATTACTTGCAGTGTGGTCGCGGCCGTCCAGCCGCGGAAAACCTCGGGCATGGTGGCGACGGTGTATCCGAACCAGCGCATCATCGGCTCCCAGGACATGAGCGCCAGCGGATAGAAAATAATGCTGTCCAGCCCTTCGCCAACGATGGTTGAGCCGATGGTGCGCGTCCAGAGCATCTTGCCCTTGGTCAGAATCTTCATCTTCGCCAGCACGAAGGAGTTGGCGAAGTCTCCGGCCCAGAAGGCAAGGATGGACGCGAGAATGATCCGCGGCCCGTTGCCAAAGCAAACTTGCAACGCGGGCTGCATGACCTTGTTGAACGGCTCGTTGGGGTCAAGCGGCAGGCGGATAATGATCTGCGCCATCACGGTGGCGAAGACCATCGCTCCAAACCCCGCCCAGATTACCTTGCGTGCCTGCGCGTAGCCATATACCTCCGTCAGCACATCATCGAAGATGTACGAGATCGGAAAGAACAGGTTGCCCGCACCGAAGACCAGTGCCCAGCCGAAGATGTGGACGACGCAGGATTTGCCCGGCCCGATGAGGTTGGAGCAGAGCAGCACGGTGACGAACATCGCCATGACCAGCGGGTAGTAGCGGTACGACCGACCATCCGCGTCCTGGCCGGTTCTGCTTGGGGCTGTGCTCATGCCGTTGCTTTCGTGGCCGGGGACTCGGCCGATTCCGATGCCGCGGATTTCGGGGTGTTGGTGCGATCAGCATATGCGGTTTTGGCCCGGAGCCGGTGTGGCCGCCGGGATTGTTGTACCCTCTGCTCATGTGCGGGATCGCCGGCATTCTGAAAGTGTGGACCCCCGCTGAGCGCGAACTCGCGCTGCGTACGCCGCACGGGCAGTCGATTCCTGAGAGTTGGCTGGACATCCTTGATGATTCCATCAAGCACCGCGGCCCGGACGGGCAAGGACGATTCCGCGATCGCGCGATCCGCGCGGATGGCTGCGTGGTGGATGTCGCGCTGGTGCATCGGCGGCTGAGCATCATCGACCACGCGGGTGGGCATCAGCCGATGGTGTGGGGACGGTGGGGGGGTGGCACGGGCATCCTGCCCGTGGCGGATGTGCAGCGATACACGGCGCGCGCGGCGACTCAGGACTGGTCGGATGCCGCCGCGCGGCCGACGGCGGAACACGGGCAGGATGCCCGTGCCACGGACTGCATCGCCGTCGTCTTCAACGGCTGCATCTACAACCACCGCGAGTTGCGGGCGGAGTTGCAGAGGGCGGGGCATGTGTTCAGCACCGACCACTCGGATACGGAGGTGCTGGTGCATGGGTGGAGGGAGTGGGGGGATGCGCTGCGGTATCACCTCGACGGCATGTACGCGCTTGCGATCTGGGACAGGGCCTCCGCCTCGATCGCGGTCCTACGCGATGACTTCGGAGAAAAACCGCTCTACACCGCGGAGTTCGGAGCAATCCGTGTGTTCGCCAGCACGCCAACGGCACTACTTCGAGTGCGATCGGGGATTGGCCGCCACGCGCCTGACGCTTTCGACCCGCACCTCTGGTTGCCGGGCTGGGTCCAGTTCGGATGGAATCAGGCAGGGCCGTGGAATGACATCCGTTCGGAGCATGTCGGCATGTCGAGCCGTCTCGGACATCCCGGGCACGCCTCGGGCGAGCCATGGATGACATCACTGAATCCATCCGGTATCCCGCTGACGCCCGATGCCGTGGATGCCCTCGTTGCCGAAGCCGTCGCCTCGCGCATGGAAGCGGATGTGCCAACTGGGTGCTTTCTCAGCGGGGGGATCGATTCAGCCCTGATCGCCGCGCACGCACGCGCCATTCGCCCCGGCATTCGTACCTACACGGTGCGCATGCCGTTCCCCGGCTTCGACGAATCGCAGGCCGCGGCAGCGACCGCCCACGCGCTCGGAGTCTCGCACACGGTTCTCGACTGCCATTCGAGCCCCGCATCTGATCTGCAACAGGTCATCACCCAACTGGGCCTCCCATTCGGCGACAGCTCACTTCTTCCCGCGCTCTGGGTGAGCCGCGCGTCACGCCGCGAGGTCGCCGTCGCTCTCGCGGGCGACGGCGGCGATGAAATGTTCCTTGGATACCAGCGACACGCGGCCCTCCCGTGGCTCCACCGATTCGAGCGGCTGGGAGATGATGTTCTTGAGAGCATGTCCCTGCTCGTCGGTCGCGGCGGTTCGGCACGATCGCGCCGCGAAAAGGCGGCACGCTTGATCGATGCGGCCCGCTTCGGTGGGTACAAGGAACTTGTCGCTATTTTCCCATCACCGCTGTCTTGGCAACTCGGGCTCTGCCGGCCGGGAGAGACTGGTTACGGTGCGACGCATCATTTCGGGATGACGACTTCAGCAAAGGCAGACATCTCGGACGAGTTCGCGACCACAACTGCACTGCGCTTCGATCGGATGTTCTACTTGCCAGAAGATCTTCTGCGAAAGACCGATACGGCGTCGATGGCAAGTGCCTTGGAAGTTCGTGCGCCATTCCTCCAGCGTGAACTCGCAAAAGCCGCCATGAATGCTCCGCTTTCCTCGCTCATGCCCCACGGCCAGCGCAAAGGCCTCCTCCGCCAGGTCGCCCGCAAGTATCTTCCCGCCGAGATCGTTGATCGCCCCAAGATGGGCTTTGCTATTCCCATCGGAGAGTGGTTCCGCTCCGACTACGGCGGGCTTGGCACCATGCTGCTGGATCATCTGAACTCCACCGAGCCCTTCGGGCCGCCGTCGCTGGGGATTGATCTGAACATGAAGTTCATTCGGCAGATGCTGGATGAGCACCTCGGCACCGGCCCCAGCGGTCAGATAAAACGCGACCACTCACAGCGGCTGTACATGCTGCTGGTGCTGAGCATCTGGGCGAAGTGGATGGGCTCGCTGCGATAGCTGAAGAAATTGGCCACTGATGAACACGGATGAGACGGATTCGATCCAAGCAGGAGAGATCAAACCGTGGATGTTTGCGAGAAGAGCGCAGATCAGAGAAAAGCAGGGTGTGAGGATTGTTCAGAGTTCCCATCCGTTTTTCCTTGGTTCATCGGTCGGGAACTTCCGTCGCGCCTTTCGAGTCTGCATCTATCTCGCATTCATCTGCGGTCCGATCCCTTTCTCCCGCCTTGAATCCGTCCCATCTGCGTTCATCTGTGGCCAGTCCCCCTCCCCAAAACAAGCCAAGCCCCGCGACGTTCGCGGGGCTTGCTCGAAAGGAGTCCGACTGTTACAGATTTCGTCACACTTCGGGCGTGACTTGATCGTGGCTCGCGGATTTTTGCTTCGGTTCTAAAAAATCAGAACGTGAATACGATCACCGCGAAGTAGTCGATCTCGTGCTTGTCGCGATAGATCGCTGGCGTGCGTTCGTAGCGGTCCTCGACGCCGAGCTTCAAGCTCATGCCGTGGGTTGGGTCCAGTACGGCCTCGTACCAGGCCTTGAAGTTGGCCCGAGAGCCGTCGGTGTGCTCCAGGTCCATGTTTCCCGTGACGGAAGCGCAGATTTTGTTGCGGGGGTTTAGCCGCAGTTCCAGGTCCAGCGCGGGAGTGAACTCGGCGTGGACTTGCGGATTTTCCACCCCGAACTCGCGGCTGGCGCCGAAGCCGGTTCGGGCGTTCAGGGTGAGCGTTTCATCCTTCCAGAGGTTGAACGAAAGCCCGGCTTGGCCGCTGAGACGCCAGTCCCACTGCTGGAACTGGTCGTACTCGGTCCGGCCCGCGACGTAGTAGCCCCATGAGCTCTTCGGGGTGCTGGGCCACTCGTTCCGGGCATCAAGCTGCACGCGCTGCTGGGTTTCCGTGTCGTCGGCGCGGCTGTACCACCAGCCCAGGGTGGAGGTCGTGGTCATCTCGGGCGTGGATCGGTTCGCGTTCAGCACGCCGCGGAAACTTTGGACGGGCGTCTTGCCCGCCGTTCCGTTCACGCCGCCCTCGAAGGAGAACTTCCAGAGGTCCAGCAGGCCCGGCTCGGGCGGCGGCGCGGCGGGCAACTGCGGCGGCTTGGCCTCCGCCACGGGTGGTGGTGGGGGTGGAGCGGGCGCGGGAGCGACGTACTTCACTTCCGGCGCGGCGGCGGCAGATTGGATCACGGGTTGCGGAGTTGGTGGCGGCACGGGGACCGGCGCGCCGGGCGGGGCATCAGCCACGACCGATCGGATGCGTTCCCGCGCGATCGAGAGCTTCCCGATCAGCGCGTGCTCGATGACCAGTGGGTCCGCGTCGGTTATCACCGCGGCGTGGAAGACATCGCCGTTGGTGAGCGTGACGGTAATGACGGAACCCGCCGCGAATGGGGTGAGGGCCGGAGCTGCGGCAGGTGCTGGGGTCGTGGCTGGCGCGGGAGCGGGTGCCGGTGCAGGAACTGCGGCGGGAGGTGTTGCCGGTGGCTCATCCAAGCCGCGCGCAAGGCAGGTTCCGGCCGCGAGTGCTGCAAGGAGACCCATCGCGCTGGCTGGCAACCTTCTGGCCATGGTGTGCAGCATACCCGAAACCGCCCCGGCAAGCCCAATCAATCGGACGGAATTGGGTCCGACCGTGGTGAAATTATCAGAGCCGAGCGGCGTAAGCCGCCGGTTGGAAAGTGGCACGGGCTTACCAGCCCGTGTTCGGGCCGCGGCGGCCCGAATGCGTTGCGGCGTGTCATTCGAGAACATGGGCTGGAAAGCCCATGCCACTGAAGACACGGGCTGGAAGCCCGTGCTACTTCAGAGCCGCCGGGTGTTGATAGTGAATCACCAAGGCACTCGGGCCGCGGCGGCCCGAACATGGGCTGGTAAGCCCATGCCACGGGCGTTTGGTCAGAAGTTGTACGCGACGGTGGCAAAGTAGAGGATGTCGTTCTTCTTGCGATTCGCGCCCGGGTTGGAGTTGTAGCGGTCCTCAAGCCCGAGTTTGAGCGAGAGGTTGTTCTCGGGGTCCATGATGACCTCGTATCCGGCCTTGAGCTGGGCGCGATAGTCGGTCATGCGGTGCAAGCTGGGGTAGTAGTCCGCGCTCACGAACACCTTTTGCCGCTCGTCGATCTTGTGCTCCCAGTCCAGCCCGATGTCCAGCTCCGGCTCGATGCGCTGCTTGCTGGTCTTGAACTCTTTGGTGGCACCGAGCCCGATGCGCCCCAGGAGCAGCGTGTTGTCTGTCTTCATGAACTCGTAGCCCACGCCCCCGAACAAGCTCACACGCCACTCCCAGTCCTGGAAGGTGTCGTACTCGGCCTTGCCGAGCGCGAAGAGTCGCCACGGAGAGCCGATCTTCCAGTCGTTCCGCGCGTTGAACTCTCCGTGCTCAAGGTTCTTGTCGCCGTCCTGCGTGCCATAGACGTATGACAGGCCCAGCGTGGTGGTCATCGTGCTGGTGTCGCGCTTGGCGTTCGCCGCCGCCCGCATGCTCACGCTCTGGCTGTTGCCGTCCGAACCGTTGAGCCCGAACTCCAGCGAGCCGGCCCAGCCCTTCCAGAACGAGTCCGGATCGGGCTTGACCTCCGGTGGCGTCGGTGCGGGGGGGGGCGGCGGTGGTGGTGCTGGCGGAGGCGCCGCATCCGGCACCGCCGCAAGAGCCGTCACGCTCGACTTGGCCAGTTTCAGTTCCCCCAGTACCGGATGTTGCAGCACGACGGTCGTCCCATCGTCCGAGACCAGCACGCCGCGGATCACGTCGCCGCTGGAGAGCGTCGCGTCCACCTTTCCGCCTTGTTGCCCGAAGGCCACTCCCGTCGGCAGCAGCAACGCGGCCACACCCGACACACTCGCACGCATATTCACGGTTGATCCCTCATCACAGGATGCACTCTGCCGTTCAGGACCACCCCGCGCGGCGACGGCGAGGATACCGGGATCGATGCACTCTCGCCGCCGCTGGGTGAGCCGGGGCGTGTCCGCCCCGAGCGGCTGAGTGATAAATGGAGGAACGAAGGAGGGAAGGCGATGCACTGCACGCACCGGCCGCCGGATGAGAACTCAATCCACGCGGAGAGTTCATCCAATGACAGCGGCCCCGGCGATTGCCGGGGCCGCGTGCGTTTTGCTGGCTGGAGATGCACATTGGTGGCCCGGCTCTCCAGAGCCGGGCATTGGTTTACGCCGCCATCTTGATGGTCGCGCCATTCGCATTCGAGATCATCATGCCCCCGCCCGCGCTCACGCCGAACTGCACGGTGATGGCCTCGCTGGCGGTGCCGATCTGCGGCGGATTGTCCCGCTTGCCGACGATGATGTACGAAGCCGTCTGGGTGCCGTTGATGAGCGTGCTGTCGGTGAACTCGAAGCGGCCGCCTTTGACGCTCTTGCCCGGGCCGATGCTGGTGTAGTTGCCGGAGCCGTCGATGCGGCGCATGACATCAAACACCGCGCCGCTGCTGGGGGCCGCGTTCTTGGCCTTCCACTTCAGCGTGAGCGAGCCGCCGGGATTCAGCACCACCGTGACCATCTCCGGCGTGCCGGGGACGACGGGCGGCGAGGGCGGCAGCGGCACGGGAATCTGGGCCGCGTTGTAGACGGTGACGGGGTTGGCCGATGCATCCGCAAAGGCCTTGATGAGCCGGATCATGTCCGCGCCGAGGTTGCGCATGAGGGAATGCCATTCAGTTAGCCACCGCCGGTTGATGTACGGCGCGTGTGCGGCGCGAACAAAGACAGAGTTGCGCTTTAGAAGACCCTCTGGGATGATGG
>JAYVRG010000006.1:0-88017 GCA_043776515.1 Phycisphaerales bacterium | reverse complement strand
ATGATCTGGGGCACCGCGCTGCTCGCGCTGACCATCACCGGCGGCTGGCTGTACTGGAAGATGTATCGGGGGCGCGCGAAGGTGAAAGGGTGGAAGGGAATCTTCTGGTGCATCGCGGGCGTGTGCGCTCTCGTGATTGGTGCGAACACCGCGCAAGCCGGACCGCCGTTTCTCACCGACGATCCCGGCTTCACCGACAAGGGATGGGAGTTGAAGTCCCTTGTGCAGTTCGAGCACCACCAGGAAGGCCCCGATGTTCTCGTCGGTCCGACGCTCGACATAAACTACACGTTTGTGCCCGGATTCAAGCTGAATCTCACGCTCGCGGAGAAAACCCTGTTCGGGAAGAACGGCGACCGCAACCAGTTCGGCCTTGCCGACACCGACTTCAAGTTCAAGTGGCGGTTCATGGATGAGGACCCGCAAGGGTGGCGGCCCTCGATCAGCATCGCGCCCACGCTCACCTTCCCGACCGGCGACAAGGACAAGGGGCTGGGCGACGGCTCGTACAAGGTCAAACTGCCGATCGCGTTCGGCAAGTCGTTTGGTGAGGACCATCGCTGGTTCGCGTACACCGAGGTCGGGCTTATCAAGAAGCTCGACGGGAGCGGCGGCGCTGGCGAGACGGTCCTCTGGGGCGTCGTCGCCGGGTGGAACATCACCGACAACCTGCAAATCGGCGCGGAACTCTACCACGAGTTCGCCATGGACGGCTCGGGCAACCACACGCAGATTCTCAACTTCGGCGCGACGTACGCCTTCAACGAGCGCTGGAACGTGCAGTTGGGGGTCGGCAAGTCCATCTCGGCGAACGACGGGCCAGACCCGATCGCACAACTGCTGGTGCAATGGAACTTCTAAACCGGTCGTGCTCGCCGGGTCTACTTGCCCTTGGGACTGGCGGGGTCCTTCATCGTCACCGGCGGCATCTCCGTCACCTTGACGCTGATGCCGGACTTGAGCTGCGCCTCGATGCGGCCCAGGCGATCCTGAATCTGAACGAGGTTCAGGTTGATCTGCTTCCGCTGCTCGGCGGCGTTGAGCGTGTTCTCGGGGGCAATCTTGTCCTGCGCCAGCGCGGAGCTGGGCCGGAAGAAGTCAGAAAACCAGATCGAGCCGACCACCATACCCAGCACCACCAGTGCGGCGGGCGTGGCGGCGGAAAGATACGAACGGCGTGTTTGGGTGGTCATGCGGAACTCCTGTGGCCGGGTCGCGCGGGCTGTTGAAACCGGCTGCAAGCGATCATCGGCTCGTGTGGTCAGGAACAATGAAAGGGGACGGGTGGCCCGGGCGGGTGGCCACACCTTGACGTGCCACGACCTTCGGAGCTTTGGCCGAAGGTCGTGCCGGTCACCCCTTGCCCCCCCACTCCCCCGCATCACCTTCGGCGCAAAGCCGCCGAAGGTGATGGCACGATGAGCCGTCGATCGTCGGGCCATCCGCGCCTCCAGCTCACCCGTCTTCATCCGCGCTCTCTGCGTCTCTGCGGTGAATACTCCCTCGCTTGCGCGTCGGGCTCGTTGGGAGATTCCCGCCCACCCCGCTCGCTCACGCTCGGGGCTGGTTGATGGGTGCGGCGGAGGGACGGGAAGGATCACGCAGCGCATCCAGCCCCGGAATATCCAGCACCACGAACACCCCGTCAATGCCATCGCGGCGGCACTCGACCTCGCAGGCGATCATGTCGGAATCCTTGCTGAGGAAGGACTCGGGGGTGATGGTGAGGGTGGGAGTGGGGTGGGGGTTGTTGAGGTTCTTGAGCAGACCATTGGCGCGGGCGATGATGGCGGGGGCGTGGTGTTGCCAGCAGGCGGGGTCGATCCAGAGGGTGCCGCCCTTGAGGGGGAAGGAGTGGGCGGTGTTCATGCCGACGAACGATGGGCGGCGCGGGGGGCGTGGGTTCCAGCCCGCACTACCTTGGCCCAAAGCTGCCAAGGTAGTGGCACGGGTCTCGGTGGCACGGTGTTGATGTTCGGCGACGAGCGTGGCGAAGCGTGCGGCGATCTGGGCGGGGGAGTCGGACTTGCGGTAGACCTCCACGGTGGCGGGGAGATTGGCGGCGCGGCACGCGCCCTGCAGGATGTCCACGGCGCGGTCCTCGGTGTTGCCGCCCAGCCGTATCACTGCGGGGATGTCCAGGTTCATCTCCCAGAACGCCTTGGCGAGCCCGTACGCGGACCAGTACTGTTCCTGATTCGCAACGCCGGATCCGGAGCCAAAGTAGCCGATGAGCATGGGCTGCGAAAGAATGATGCGGGCGGCGCGGTAGACCTTGGCGGGTGATGGGTTGCCGCTGGTGTCGCAGAAGTTGGCGATCGTGAAACCTTCATTGGTGATCGCGTCCATGGACATCATGGAGCCGCCGCCGCCCGCGCCGTGGAAGCCGATGAGGCCGCGGTTGCGTTGGGTGGCCTGGGTGGTCTGGGTGGTCCGCCGCTCCGCGGCGGTTTCTTCTAGTGTTGCAGAAGAAGAATCCGCCGAGTGGGAATCAGAAGAAGAATCCGCCGAGTGGGAATCAGAAGGGGAATCCGCCGCGGAGCGGCGGGCCACCCTCGGAGCCACCCGATTCATCTGCGCGAAGAAGAAGGTGCCGCGGTGGTCCTCCTGCTCCACGCGATACGCGATGCGTTCGAGCTCGGTGGGAGGATGATCCAGTTCGCGGGCGATCTCAATGTTCAGGTCGGGATGGCGGAAGACCGCGTAGTCGTCGATGGTGACGCGGCAATCGGCGGCGACGACCGCGCCGGAGGTGGTGACCACGAGCGGGTTGATCTCCACCGTGCGGGCCTCGTTCGCCTTTGCGATCGCAAACACGCGGCGGATGGCGTCGATGACTTTCGGTTTGATGTCGGCGCCGAGGGGCATGGCGTTGACGGCGGCCGCGAGCGCGGCGGCGTCCGGGCCGGTGTGGACATCGCACGGCAGCCGCGTGACGCTCGCGGCGCGTTCCTCGATGCCGGAGCCGCCGCCGAACGCAAGCAGGATGACCGGAGCGCGATCGCGGTCGCTGATGGAAAAGGAGACGAACATCTCAGCGGCGATGGCGAGCTTCTCTTCCACGAGCACGTGCGTGATCGGAAAGTTGCCAACGGACATTGCGAGCATCCGGCGCGCGTGCTCGGCGGCCTGCTGCGGAGAATCGGCGAACGCGACGCCGCCGATCGCCGCGCGGCCGGTGCTGAAGGACTGAATCTTGATGACGGTGTGTACGGCGAGATTCGCGGCGATGGTGGCGGCTTCATCGGGAGACGCGGCAGGGCCGCCGCGCGGGATGGCCAGGCCGCCGCGCGAGAGGAGAGATTTGCCGTGGTGTTCGTGGAGTCTGGCCATGGGTGATGACGAGATTGTAACAGATTGTGGGATGAGCGGGTTTGTGGTGGGGTATGAGAAGAAGGAACTCGGAGAAAGCAGAGGGAGCGGAGAACAGCAGAGCGAGTGAGAAGTTGGATGGGGCCATTTCCGATCGCGACATTCCGCGATTTCTCCTCCGCTGTTCTCTGCTTGCTCTGCTCACTCCGAGTTTCCTTTTCTCAGGAGCGAACACCCTGTGGCCACCTCGGGTTTAGGATGGACGGGAAAACTGGAGGCGACATGGCGGGTGAGCGTGTGCGAAGTGAGATCGGCGTGGAGGTTGTGAAGTGGACGGAGGGCCGCGCGGTGACGGTGCGCGAGGAACTCGCGGGAGAGGAGCCGCTGGAGATTCGCGTGCGCGGGCGGGCGATCACGGTGACGATGCGGACGCCGGGGGCGGTGGACGCGGATGGAATGAGTGCGGAAGACGCGGAACTGGCGGCGGGGTTTCTGCTCACCGAGGGCGTGATTCGTTCGCGTGCAGACATCGACAGGATTGAACATTGCGGGCGCAACGAGTGGGGAAACGTGGTGGATGTGCGGCTGGCGGCGATGGTGCGTGTGGACTTTGAGCGACTGACGCGGCATGTGTTCGCGGCGTCGAGCTGCGGTCTGTGCGGGAAGGCGAGCATCGCGCAGGTGCGAACGTGCCACGCGGCGGTGGCATCGGGCGTGCGTGTGCGGGCGGAGATGCTGATCGGGATGGTGAGCGAGATGCGTGAGAAGCAGGGGAAGTTCGATCGCACGGGCGGCCTGCACGCGGCGGGTTTGTTTGCCGCGGAAGGAACGATGATCGTGGTGCGCGAGGACATCGGGCGGCACAACGCGGTGGACAAGGTGATCGGGCACGCGCTGCTGGGCGGAGTGGTATTGAAGGACGCGGTGCTGGTAGTCTCCGGGCGGACGAGCTTTGAGATTGTGCAGAAAGCGGCGGCTGGGCGAGTCCCGATCGTTGCGGGTGTGTCCGCGCCATCGTCGCTGGCGGTGGAGTTTGCGCGGGAGATGGGGATGACACTTGTGGGGTTTCTGCGAGAGAACCGCATGAATGTGTACGCGGGAGTGGAAAGGGTGGTGATGCAGTGAGCTGCGAGGATGTCACGCTGGTGCTGCTCGCGGGTGGCGCGGGCTCGCGCATGAGCAAGCGAAAAGATCTGGTGTGCGTGCAGGGGAAGGGGCTGGTGGAATGGATGCTGGAGCGCGTGGCGTGGCGCGGTCCGACGATGCTGGTGGGCGCGGCGGATGGAGCGCGCGTGAAGGGAGAGGAGCTGGTGGATGTGGTGGTGCGCGATGAGATGAGTGGGGAGGGGCCGCTGCGGGGAGTCGTCACCGCTATTGAGAAATGTCAAACCCGCGCGATGGTGGTGGTGCCGATTGACATGCCAGGAATCGGGGCACGGCAACTGGTGTGGGTGATGGAGCGGGCGCGAGAAGTGCCGGATGCGATGTGCGTGATGCTGCGGCGAGTGGTAGATGGCGTGGAGCGGATCGAGCCGTTTCCGTCACTGTATCGGAAAGAGTTCGAGGAGGTTGGGTTGACGCGATTGCGTGCGGGGAAGCGGGCGATGCAGGGATTGATCGAGGAAGATGGTGTGCGAGTTGGGGATGTGCCGCGCGAGTGGGAGGAGTGGGTGTGGGCGAATCTGAATCGGGCGGAGGATGTGGCGAGGTTTGAGGCGGAGATTGCTAACATGGCGAGCGGAACCAAGTTGGATAGCAAGCGTCGGTGACTAGTGCAGAGGAGTAACGATCGACTCGGGCCGCGGCGGCCCGAATCCGGCTCGGAGAGCCGGACCACCCAGGACACGATGAAACTTCGAATAAAAGGAAACTCGATTCGCTTGCGACTGACACAGCCGGAAGTGGCCGCGCTGGCAACGGGCGCGGCGGTCGAGGAACGCACGGAGTTTCCCGATGGTGCGAAGTTTCGGTATCGACTGCTAACCGATGACGTTGCGAAAGAGCCAGCGGCAACATGTGCCGATGGCGTGCTCACCGTGCGGCTGCCGACGAATGCGGTGACGCGATGGGCGCGGGAAACAATCGTCGGGCTGGAGTTCGCAGCCCCGCTGAAGAGTGGAGGAGAGTTGCGGCTGCTGGTGGAGAAGGACTTTGCGTGTCTGAATCCACGGCGCGACGAGATCGAAGACGGAACGTATCCGCATCCACTGGGTGATGATGGCTTCCATATGTTGCGGGAGTGCTGAGCGTGGCAGACGGCGAGGAAGCGAACACCCTTCGGAATGGTGAACCGCCGATTGACGCGGGCACGCCGCGCGTGAATGCACCGCCGACCTACGCGACGGGCTTTCCGGCGGTGAAGAAAGCCGTGGAACTCACAGTGGAGTCGATGGGAATCGGACGGGCACTCACGGGAATGCGGCACATCAATCAGTTCGAGGGCTTCGACTGCCCGAGCTGCGCCTGGCCGGACCCGGAGGAGAAACGATCGTTCGCGGAGTTCTGCGAGAACGGCGCGAAGGCGGTGGCGAGCGAGGCAACGCGGGCGCGGGCGGATCGGGCGTTCTTCGCGCAGCACTCGATTGATGATCTGCTGGCCCGAAGCGAGTCGTGGATGGACAAAGCGGGGCGGCTGACGGAACCGATGGTGTTGCGCGAAGGGGCGACGCACTATGTGCCGATATCGTGGGGCGATGCGTTCGCGTTGATCGAGCGTGAGCTGAATGCGCTGCCCACGCCTGATGCGGCCACGTTCTACACCAGCGGGCGCACCAGCAATGAGGCAGCGTTTTTATACCAACTCTTCGTGCGCGAGTTCGGCACCAACAACCTGCCGGACTGCTCGAACATGTGCCATGAGTCGAGCGGATACGCACTCTCGGAGTCGATCGGAGTCGGGAAGGGGACGGTGACGATTGATGACATTGAGAAAGCGGATTCGATCTGGATCATCGGACAGAATCCGGGGACGAACCATCCGCGGATGCTCAGCAGTCTGCTGGCCGCGCGTCGGAACGGGTGCGTGATTATCGGGGTGAATCCGCTGCGCGAGGTGGGGCTGGAGAAGTTCCGGCACCCGCAGGAAGTGCTGGCGATGCTCGGGCACGGCACACAGTTGAGTTCGCTGCACGTACCGGTGCGGATCAACGGCGACATCGCGCTTCTCAAGGGCGTGATGAAGGAGATGCTCGAGCATGAGGACCGCGGGGAAAGATTGATCGACCGGGCGTTCGTGGAATCACGGACGGAGGGATTCGAGCAGTTTGCCGCGGATATTCGCGCGGAATCATGGGATGTGATTCTGGAGCAGAGCGGCGTGCATCGGGTGACGATCGCGGAAGCTGCGCGGCTGGCGATGCGCTCGGAGCGAATGATCGTCTGCTGGGCGATGGGGATCACGCAGCACGCGAGTGCGGTGGGGAACATCCAGACGATCGCGAACTTTGCCCTTCTGCGCGGGCAGATCGGAAGGCCCGGCGCTGGGTTGTGCCCGGTACGGGGGCACTCAAACGTGCAAGGCGATCGGACGATGGGCATCTGGGAGAAGATGCCGGATGCTTTTCTGGACACACTCGGCGCCGAGTTCGGATTCGCGCCGCCGCGGAAGCATGGGTTGGATGTGGTAGAGTCCATCCGCGCGATGCACGAGGGTTGCGTGCGGGTGTTCATCGGAATGGGCGGCAACTTGCTCGGGGCCGCGCCGGATACACACTACACGGCAGACGCGATGCGGAAGTGCTCGCTGTCGGTGCAGGTGAGCACGAAGCTGAATCGGGGGCATCTTGTCACCGGACGCACCGCCTTGATTTTGCCATGCAAGGGGAGGACGGAGATTGATGTGGCACGCGATACGAATCATCCGGGCGAGGACGCCAGGACATGGGCTGGTAAGCCCATGCCACGAAAAGCGGAGCCGCGATTTGTGACCGTTGAGGATTCGATGGGCAAGGTCCACGCATCCAAGGGCGTGCTGGAGCCGGCGAGCGAGCATCTCCTCAGCGAAATCGAGATCGTGTGCGGGCTGGCTCGCGCGGTGCTGGGCGCAAGGTCAGAAACAGATTGGCAAGCGATGAGCGCGGAGTACGACCTGATCCGCGACCGGATCGCGCGCGTCGTGCCAGGATTTGAGAACTACAACCAGCGTGTGCGTGAAAAGGGCGGCTTTTATGTGCCGAATGGGCCGCGCGATGGGACGTTCACAACGCCAAATGGCAAAGCAAAGTTCGTCGCGCATCCGATCCCGCGCTGGAATCTCGCGCCAGAGCAGTTGCTGCTGATGACGATCCGCACGCACGACCAGTTCAACACCACGGTGTACGGCGAGGACGACCGCTATCGCGGCATCACCGGCGGGCGGCGGGTGATCTTCTTGAACCGCGATGACCTCGCCCAGCGTGGCTTGCGCACCGGTGATCGCGTGGACATCACGAGCTGGTTCGGAGAGGGCGGCCGCGAGCGACGCGTCGCCAAGTCGTTCATGGTTGTGGAGTATGAGATTCCCCGCAAGTGCGCGGCGGGGTACTTCCCGGAAATGAACGTCCTCGTGCCGATCGGGAGCGTAGCTGCCGGGAGCAATCAGCCGGCGAGCAAGTCGATGGTGATAACGGTTTTACGTGCTGGCGATTGAAGAATTGCTCGACGGTTCGGAGTCACCGGTCGCTCGGGCAAGACGAATCGCGCGAGGCCCATTGAAAGCGAATAGCACTGGCAGACCGAGAAAAACAACTACATATATCAAGTCGCTCCCGTGACGCGCGATGGTGGGAAGCTCGGTCGGAGCGCTGGCCTCTGACTTTGCCCACTGGTAGGAAATGAGCGGCCACGCGGCCGCCAGCGTGTAGATGCTCGCGAAGCAAAGCCACTTCCCCGCCTGCGACAGAGATGCGGCCATGATGGGCTTTTGCGAGTGGTGCATAGCGGGTACTCCCGATGTGGCCTCAGTCAGACGTCGTGAGACGTTCGCATGTGAGATTCTTCCCAAAATCCCCCGTCTCAAACACATGCAGCCCACCCCGGCTCGTGTCAACTGACAGAGTAATCGACTGGCCCGCCTTGATGTCTCGCGCCTGGACGCGCGCGATGAGCTTGTGGTTGTTCGGCGCGGGCGTGAAGCAGGTCAGGTCCATCTGATCTCCGAGCGGTTCGACGAGCGCGACGGGCAGCGTCACCGTGGAGTTCGTGCCCGCGCCGTGCGTCTCCGTCACAAGTTCCATCGCCTGCGGCCGAATTCCCAGCACCACCGGCTTGTTGATGTGCGTGTTCAGCCGGTCTTCCCACCCGGCGGGGAGCGTGATGCGTGTCGTCCCAGCCGGGGACGCCGTCGGCGTGCCCTCAATAAAAACCAGCGCGCCGCGCTGCATCTCGATGCGCCCATCCAGAAAGTTCATCGGCGGCGTGCCGAGGAATCCCGCGACGAAGCGATCCACGGGAGCGCGGTAGAGCTCCATCGGCGAGCCATGCTGACGAATCACGCCCCCGGCCATGATGGCCACGCGATCGCCGAGCGTCATCGCCTCTTCCTGATCGTGCGTGACATAAACCGTTGTGGTTTTCAGCCGCTGATGCAGCGACTTGATCTCGGCGCGGGTGGAGCCGCGGAGTTTGGCATCCAGATTCGAGAGCGGCTCATCGAAGAGGAAGGCCTTTGGTTCGCGGACGATGGCGCGCCCCACGGCGACACGCTGCCGCTGCCCACCCGAAAGCGCGGCGGGCTTGCGATCGAGCAACTCCGAGAGATGCAGCATGTCCGCGACCGCCGCAACGCGCTGCTGAATCTCCGGCTTGGGGAGCTTACGCATCTTGAGCGCAAACGCCATGTTGTCGCGCACCGTCATGTGCGGATACAGCGCGTAGTTCTGGAAGACCATCGCGATGTCGCGGTCTTTCGGATGCACATCGTTCACGATGCGCCCGCCAATCGAAATGGTGCCGTCGGAGACTTCCTCCAGCCCCGCGATCATCCGAAGCGTCGTGGACTTTCCACATCCCGATGGTCCGAGCAACACCAGAAACTCACCATCGTTGATGGCAAGGTCAAGCGACTTGACGGCGTGGAACCCGCCAGCGGGTTTCTTGCCTGGATAGATCTTGTCAACACGGTTGAGTGTGATTTCGGCCATGGGGTGGGGGGAAAATAATGTCTGATGGGTGATGTCGGATGGCGGATGTGAACGCGACGCAGCGATGATCGTATCGACATTCCCGCTTGGCCGTCACGGAGATGTGGCGGCACGCCAGAATTTATCAAGCTCGGAAGCGGAAATGACGGGCTTTGCGGCCTTTTCAGGCGCAAGTTGCGTGATGCGAAACTCTTCCAGTGCCCAGCGATAGCGTTCGATCGCGGGTGGAAGGTGACCGGGACGCATCGCCCATTCGCCCGCATCAAGATTGACCGTCGGCGCGGCACGCTTGGCTTGCGGGAGCGGGGCTTTGGATTTGTTGTTGGGTGCCTCAGGAGTTGGACCAGAATCCCTCGCTTCGGGTTCGTTCGCTGAACCTTTCGCAGCGACGGCCACCCACCCCGTAAATCGTTTCCAGTGCGGCGCGATCGCCGCGAGCGCACCGCTCTCGGATTTGGATCCATCCTCGCGCAGATTGAGCAGCCGCTCGCGCATCACCTCGACCCACACCGGGTATCGCCGAAGTTGCTCCCAGCGCACCGCCACCAGAAACCCGCGCGCCATCAGATACGCGGCTTGCTCGCGGATGTCCGCCACGGATTCCGCCCACAGCCGAGGTGTGCCCCCGGAGAATCGCCGCGCGATCTGGGCGCGGGCATCCAGAATCCGCGCCACCGCGTCGCACGTCTCCCGCGCGTTCGACGAGAGCCGTCCCCACGCCGCGCTGCGCCGTTCCTCAAAAACGTCCTGCGTGCGGATCACCGGCTGGCCATCCATGAACGTGCGCTCCGCAACAATGCAGGTCAGCTGGTCTCGCAACTCTTCCGGTGTCCCAAGCTGCGCGAACTGCGTGCGCATGTCGTTCCACGCGGGATGCGATTCAAGGTAGTACATCACCTCGTCGGCGATCGCGAGTGCAAACAGCCGACGCAGCCCGGCGCGGGTGCGGGTCTCGGCTTCGAGAACTGTTGCGGCGAGGGTGAGCGTGGCAGAAGTATGCTCGTCAGATAGAGTTGGATACATCGTGATGGCCGCGCCGTCGCGCTCAGTCTCGATCCGCTCCTTGAGATCGCCGAAGTTCCATGTGAAGAGACCGCGACGGCCGAAGGCGGCACGATCCTGTGAAGCGCGGAGCTGCTTGAGCCGCGGTTCGAGGCGTTTCAGGAGCGCGGGGATGTCGCGATCTTCTGCAAGTGTGCGAGGTTCGGGACGCGCCGCACAACTTTGCGGAAAAACCGCAAGGTCGTGGCACGTTGCGACCACGCGGATGCGCATACGCAGGTGCGCCGGAAGCCCGCGAAAAGCCCATTCGCTCGGCTCAACACGCACACCATACAGCACTTCTAGCGCCTCGGTCAGCGCGACGCCAAGCGATCCCGCGCCGAACGTCATCGCCTCGGCGCTCGCCGCTGCGATCGCGGGCGCATCCCCCTTCTGCTCCACCGCCGCGCGACGCGGCTTGGGCAACGTGCGTATCAACGCCGCGATCAGGTCCGCGAGCATCCCCGGCACCAGCCACTCCACGCGCTCCGGCGTGAGCAGCGGAAGCGCATCCAGCACCACCGTCAGCGTGAGGCCGTCCTCTTCCTTGCCATGTGCGAACGCATACTCGATCGGGCACACCGCGCCCAACTCTCCCTGCCCGAGTTCGATCTCATCTGGAAAAAGCCCAGCATCCAGCGCGGGCTTAGCGTCCGCCGTCAGGATGTCTTCCAGCGAGAGCCGCAGAATCGCCGGATCGCGCTGCTCCGCGTCCGCTCGCCACTTCTCAAACGCGATCGGCTCTCGAACGTCCGCCGCGATACGAGCATCAAACCACGCGGCCACCTCGGCATCCACCTTCACGACATTGCGCCGACGGAGCTTTGACTCCGCGGATGCCGCCCGAGCACGTATCGCTCGGTTGTGCTCCATGAACGGAGCATTCGTCTTCCATTTGCACGCGCCGAGCGCCTCGCGGATAAAGATGTCGCGCGCTTGGGATGCGATTGGTTCGGGCTTCGCCGCGATTGAGTCGGGCGAAGATCCGGTTCGGAGAACCGGGGTACCCAGTCGATGAACCGGAGTACCCAGGAGGCCGATATTCGCCCGCCGCCGCGGCACAACCACAATCCCGCTCATCGTCACCCGTTCCCACGCGCTCGGCTCGCCCGTCTCCACATCCAGATGCGCATCGCTAAACTGGTGCCGGAACATGTGCCCCGCGAGTTCCTCGATCCACTCCACCTGCACGCGCGCGATGGTGCGGGCAAACAGCCGCGTCGTCTGCACCACTTCCGCGGCCATCAGCCACTTCGGCCCCTTCTTGAACATCACCGAACCGGGAAAAATCTGCACCACATTGCCGCGCACGCCCCGGTAGTCGAACGACCCATCCCCCTCCCGGCACGCGACGTTGGAGATCAGCCCCGTGAGCAGCGAGCGGTGTATCTCATCCGGCGTCGCGGGTTTGTCGTTCAGCGTCATGCCCAGATCTTCAACCACATTGCGAATCTGCCGCGCCATCTCCGTCCACTCGCGCAGTCGCGCTGGAGAGACAAACAGTTCGCGGCACCACGAGAAGAACTCACCGCCGGACATGTTGTCGGTCGCGTGGCGATACTGATCCCAGAGTTTCAACAACGTGAGAAAGTCGCTCGTCTCATCTCGAAACACCGCGTGCGCCCTATCGGCATCCTGCTGGCGCGACCCGGGTCGTTCTCGCGGGTCCTGAATCGAGAGCGCGCCCGCAAGCACTACGGTTTCGCTCAGCGCGTTCTCGCGCTCCGCCCCGATCAACATCCGTGCAATGCGTGGATCAGTCGGCACGCGGCTCATCCGCTCACCCGTGGGCGTCACCACACCCTCACGATCCGGTTGCGTGATCGCGCCCAACTCAAACAGCGTCTCATATCCATCCTTGACCGCCGCGGCGTCCGGCGGATCAAGAAACGGGAAATCCTCGATCGCCCCGATCCTCAGCGCCTTCATTTGCAGAATCACGCTCGCAAGATTTGTCCGCCGAATCTCCGGATCGGTAAACGCGGGTTTCGCGCCGTATGTCTCCTCCGAATACAGCCGAATGCACACGCCCGGCGCAGTGCGCCCGCAGCGTCCCGCTCGCTGATTCGCCGAAGCGCGCGAGATCGGCTCGATCGGCAGCCGCTGAATCTTCCGGGCCGGGTCGTAGCGGCTCAGCCGCGAGAGTCCGGTGTCCACGACGTACACAATCCCAGGAACCGTGAGCGATGTTTCCGCAACGTTCGTCGAGAGGATCACCCGCTGCCGGCCCGTCGGATGGAAGATGCGATCCTGCTCCTCATTCGTTAACCGCGAAAACAGCGGCAGCACATCCGCATCCAATCTTCGTCGCCTGAGCGCATCGGCCGAGAGCCGAATCTCCCGCTCGCCGGGCAGAAACACCAGCAAATCGCCGCCGCCCGCGCGTGTGGAAATAAGTTCCTCCACCGAATCCGCGACCTGCTCGATCTGCACTTCCGGGCGTTGCTGCGATTCCGAATCATCCGAGTGCGGCCGATATCGAATGTCCACCGGATATCCACGCCCCGAAACCTCAATCACCGGCGAAGTGGATGACGGTGCGGGAGGTGGGGGCGGTGGCGGCGTGGACGCGGAACCGGATGGGCGAACCGCCGCTGTGCTCGATGACGCCGAGAAATAATCCGCGAACCTCCTCGGATCAATCGTCGCGGATGTAATCACCAGTTTCAGATCCGGCCGCCTCGGCAGCAGCCCGCGCAAATAGCCGAGTAGGAAATCAATGTTCAGCGATCGCTCGTGCGCCTCGTCGATGATGATCGCCGCATACGCCCGCAAACTAGGATCGCCAGTCAGTTCCGCCAGCAACATGCCATCCGTCAGCAGTTTCACCCTCGTCGCGCGGCTGGTCGTGTCCTGAAACCGCACCTTCACGCCAATCGTTCCGCCCAGCTTCTCCCCGCGTTCCTCCGCGATGCGCGCCGCCACCGCTCGCGCCGCCAGTCGCCGCGGCTGCGTGTGCGCGATCATCCCCTTCTCCGCCAGCCCCATCGCCAGCATGATCTGCGGCAACTGCGTCGTCTTGCCCGACCCCGTCTCGCCACAGATCACCACCACCTGATGCCGCCGGATTGCTTCTTCAATCTCCACGCGTCGCCCGAGAATCGGCAGTTGCTGCGAACCTGGTGACGACATCTTTGGCACGCCTGATCGTTCCCCTTGTTGCCAGCGCGAACAACCCCCAATCCGCATTCCATGCGAAATTGCACGCCGAGCATGAGGGTTTCCGAATCCTCGAATTCTGCTCACACCCACCGATCCCCAGCAAAGCTCAAACTCTGCGCGTGCGTGTACCATAACTCCCGCACATGTCCCGCTCCCGCCCAATCCCCATTTCTTCAACCACTCTGCCACCCGACTTCGAGTCCCAGGCCCGCGCCAACATCCTCGCGCAGCCCTTATCTCTTGATGCCGATCTCGGCACCATCGCCGACCTCAATCTCCCGTACGAGTTTCTTTCGAGATTGGCCGACCGCGTCCTCCGCGCCTCGTTCTATGAGAACTTCCGCGCCGTCGTTGGCGACCCCGTCGCGCCCCAACTCGCCCAGCCGCTTCATCCCACGCCACCACCCGGCGCGACCTCGATCTCTGCCCCGACCTCGATCGCACTCTCTCCCGCCCCGCTCGCGCACGTTGTCATCAATGAGCCATCGCTTGCCCCCGATCAAGTCGCGGTCTGGTTATCCTTTTCCGAATCACCACCCGCTCTCGCCAGTTTTCGTTCGCCCGCCGCGTCAGGAACACATCCTCCCGATGCCGCAGTTGCGGTTGTAGATGCAGTTGCAGTTGCAAATGTGACGCTGCTCACCGCCCAGCGCACCTCCCGCAAACACCTCGCCCGCGACGGCCTGCTCATCGCGCTCGCCCGCGTCATCGCCGCGCTCGGTCCCGCGAGCGTGCTCTCTCATCCCGTTCCCGCATGTTTCCTTCTCTCCGCCGGCATCCCCGTCGACCTGCTCGCCTTCTTTCGCCCAGACTTCGCGCCTCCTCTCTCAACCCCCACTGACATCATCCGCACCCTCGCCGATCGTCTCGCTCAAGGTGAGCCGCTCGACAAACTCATCAAGTCCCTCAAACGCTCCAAGTTCCTGCCTGCCGCTTCCCTTCCCGGCTTCCGCCCCACATCCGGTTCCGGCCGCGACACCATCCACCTCCTCCGCGCCCACGCCACCCGCGCCACGTATTACGCCGCGCCCGGCGATGGCGGCAATCTCGACCTGCTCTCTTGCACCCTCGCCGCGCTCCCCAGCACACCCTGCATCATCGTTACAGAAACGCCCAACGCCCAGCCCCTTCGCGAGGCATTGGCTCTCGCACCGCGAACTGCCACCACCACCATTTCTTCGCAACCGATCAAAGTTTCCCAGTGGGCCGCCGACAACGCTAAGCCCGGCACGCTCAGCGCCCATCCCGCGCATCTCGCTCCCCGCTTCGCCTCCCGCGGCGAATATCACCCCGCCTTCGTCCCCGGTGATGATCTCGCCGCGCAACCGTCGCAACCGTCGCACCCGCCTCACATCCGCTCCGCCCGCTCCCCGCTGCTCTTCCAAGGTGGAAATCTGCTCGTCGTGGACGATCTCCCGCGCTCGCGCCGCGTCCTCCTCATCGGCGAGGCCGAAA
Organism: Phycisphaerales bacterium; assembly: GCA_043776515.1. GTDB lineage: Bacteria > Planctomycetota > Phycisphaerae > Phycisphaerales > UBA1924 > UBA4658. The sequence continues at coordinate 72,928 of JAYVRG010000006.1, read as the reverse complement.
TTCATCGCAATCGCGCCCTCGGCCTCTCCACCGATCAAACGCTCGCATTCTTCCAGACCGAGTTCGCCGCCGACACCTGCGAAGTGCTGCCCGCCGCGTCCTATCACATCGATCAGGAAGTCACCGTCCGCTCGACTCCCGATGCCACGCTCGCCTTCTTCCCCGAGCCGCTCGCGGGCGCAATCGCCATCATCGAGAGTTCCCTCGTCGCGCTCGCGGATGCCGATCGCTGGCCGCTCGAGCTCGTTGAGCAAGCGCTCGCTCATCTTCGCGCGTTCCGAGGCAACGACGCGATGCCCCTCATAGCAACCGCCCTGAGCCGCGAGCGCACCACGGACCTTACCTATCCGATCGCTCTGGCCCATGCCCTCTCCACTGGTCCCGCCGATTCCGGCATCGGCAACCTGCACCGCTTCCTCCTCGCGCTCGACCATCTCGTTGCGGCCATCCTCCCCATATCCGCGATCCCCGAAGCCAACCTCGCCGCGCTCCTCCGCTCCTTCCACCGCCGCGCCGCCGACCGCGCCAAACTCCGCACCATCCTCACAAGACTCGGCTGGAAACCCGTCCCCGTTCCCGCGCTCCCCGAAGAGTCCCGCGGCGTCAACCCCTTCAACGGCATTCACACCCCCGATACCTACCTCATGCCCGCATACGGCGGCCTCTTCTCCCCACTCGACCAAATGGCCGCCACCGCGTTTCGCCACGCCCTCAGCCCTTCCATCGCCGTCATCCCGATTCCAACCGCCGAAAGCCAACGCCGCGACGGTGCTCTCCATTGTGCGCTGGCTTGTTATGGCCACTAGCCCCTGAATATGGGTGCAGACACCTGAAGACTGACTCATATACAGACGAAACCGTGGGGTGAATGCCCTCGTACCGATAGAACTATCCAGTATTGGTTGCCACGTCCCAAACTCGTGGTATTCTGGATTTGCTAGGTGGTTCGTTCGGCATCCTGCTTGTTCGCACACTGCGCTCACCGGATCGTTCTGATCTGGCCCAGATTAGCACTCGCCCCGTCCCGTTCACCCTCGAATGGAGTAGACAGAATGAAGCGTTCTCTCGCCCTCAAGTCCGGCCTCCTCGGCGCGGCCATCGTTTCCGCCTCCGCTGGCCACGCGCTCGCGCAGGCATATACCTGCGGCGGCAAGGCCGGCCCGGATGTCATCGTCGGAGTCCTCACCGGCCCCCAGAACTACACCGCCACCGGCGGCCTGGACGCGATGTCCATCGGCACCACTTCATGCAACGTTGGTACCGCAAACGTGAGTTGGATCGCTCTCCCGAGCAACCTGCACCCCGTCATCGGCGGACAGCTCTATCGCTTCAAGTCTGTCAGCGGCTCTGGCCGCTTCGAGCAGATCGGCCTCAGCTGGCTCAAGCACGGTTTCACAGCTCTGACCAATAGCGACTGCTGCACCTGCAGCGGCCAAGGTGGTACCGTCCTCGGCGTCGGCTGCTCCGATCCATACACCGCCAGCCGCAACGGCGGCCAGAACTCCAACATGGGTCCGCGCTGGCAGATCAACGCCCACACCGGCGTGTATCCCGCAGCCGCAACCTACCACCCCGCCACCGGCAACGCTGGCCGCATCGAGATTCCCACCGCCGAACTCGAAATCTCTTCCGCCACCGTGAAGTACTTCGGCGAGTCCCAGTACGTCACCCAGGACGACGCCACCATTGGCAATCAGAATAACAACGCCTCATACATCGGCGTGAACGTCACCGGAGGACCGACCGAGTTCTCGTTTGCCTATACCGGAACCACCCAGCGGGCCCTCTCCGCAATCCGCGCCTGGCCCCTCCAGGAAACCGGCGTCACTTTGACAGACGTGCAGGTTCCGGGCGACGGCCTCTTCGTCGTCGGCTCCAAAGCCACTTCCCTCGGCGCCGGCATCTGGCACTATGAGTACGCCGTCTACAACATGAACTCCGACCGCAACGGCGGCGCGTTCACCGTTCCCGTTCCTTCCAGCGCCACCGTCACCAACATCGGTTTCCACGGCGTCACCTATCGCTATGGCGATGGCCAGGGCGGCACTTCCTCCGCCAGTGCCAGCTTCGCAAGCACCGCTTGGGCCGGAGCCAAGATCGGCAACGCCGTGGCTTGGTCCTGCGAGACCCAAGCCGCCAACGCCAACGCGAACGCAATCCGCTGGGGCACCACATACAACTTCCGCTTTGATGCCGATGTCGCCCCCGCCGCCGCGAATGACAACGTAGTCGTCGGTCTCTGGAAGGCCGCCACCGCTGGCTCGCCCGCCACATCCATGAACGCCCTCGGAACGGTTCCCGGTTGCTCCCCAGGCACGAACATCACCTCACAGCCCGCCGCCGCTGTCATCTGCCCCATCGGCACGCTGAGCTTGTCCGTCAGCGCAACGGCCGTTGCTCCCGTCTATCAGTGGCAGCGTGAGACCTCCACCCCCGGTGTGTACACCAACATCGCCAACGGTTCAACCACCGGCTGGGACGGCAACATCCCGGGTGTCGGCGGCATTATCTCCGGTGCCGACACCGCCAATCTCAGCATCGCCGCCGATGTCGGTGCTGGCAAGGTCCTCTCGTATGCTCATGCGATCCGCTACCTTTGCGTCGTCACCGGCACCTGCGGCGGCACAGTGAACTCCAGCTCCGCCCTCGCCTCCCTTTGCGTCGCCGACTACAACTGCGACCATACCGTCTCCGTCCAGGACATCTTCGACTACCTCGCCGGCTTCTTTGCCCAGGACAACCGGGCCGATTTTGACCACGCCGGTGGTATTACCGTCGGCGACATCTTCTCCTTCCTCTCCGCATGGTTCACCGGCTGCTGATCGTGCAACACACTTTTCTTCGTCCCTCAAAGCTCAACCAGCGGCCCCGCACATGCGGGGCCGTTTTTTTCGGCCTGCCACGCGTTGCAGCGGCACGTGTGCCGGCAACCGTGTATCGAACGCAAATAGGTCCACTGCACGCGTTGGCAAGGCGTCGCCGCCACCTGAATAGGTTGCTAGCTTTAGTACCAATTGGGATTGATTTCCGGGTGGCCCGTCGCTCCGCGGCGCTGCCTTTCCTCGCCCAAACGTCATGCCAAACGCCCGTTCTGCTATCGTGATTAGTGTAAGTCTCAGAGCAGCACACACCACTGTTGAGTGGATACGTGGCGCGTCGGTTGCACGAGTCCGCGTTTGCTGGTAGTATCGCTGGGTGTTCGACAGCAGACCCCCAGGTGCGATTCACTCCCAGCCACGAGGATGACTCACATGCGTGTACACAGCCGTTTCACTTCGCTCTTCTCTCTCTGCTCCTTCGTCGCCCTTCACGCTCTGCTGCTTCCGGCCGCGGCACTCGCGCAGGTCTCTACCAAGCCGGGTATCGGCGCGATTCCCTATTCGACCGGCACCGGCGGCACCACCTTCCGCGTCTGGGCGCCCAACGCCACCGCCGTCTGGGTCGGCGGCACGTTCAATGCGTGGTCCGTCACCGCCAATCCCTTGTATAGCGAAGGCAACGGCAACTGGTCCGTGGATGTCGCCGGTGCGGGCGAGGGGCAGGAGTACAAGTTCGCTCTCGCCACGGCGGGCGGAACGGTTTGGAAGAACGATCCCCGCGCCCGGCAAGTCACCAGCAGCGTCGGCAACTCCATCATTCGCGGCGACACCTTCGACTGGTCCGTCTACGGCTCCACCGTCACGCTCTTCTCCGATGGCTTCGAGTCCGGCACGTTTGGCACCGCATGGGCCCGCAGCGGCACCAGCACATGGCGCGTGCAGACCTCCTCAACATACAAAGCCACCGGTACCTACGGCTGCACCTTTGATTCCAGTGCCAGCAGCACCTACGAAACCAGCCAGCTCACCCTCACTATCGACGCCAGCAACTACGGCCAGCTCTCCCTGAGCTACAAAGTCCGCAACGTCGGTGATGAGACCGACGCGGCTGACGGCGTCTTCATCTCCGCGAGCGGCACCTCGTGGATCAAGGTGGACACATATCCGGCGATCGCTACTACGTTTTCCACGCGAACCGTGAACATCTCCCAGGCCGCGGCCACGGCGGGATTTGTGCCCGGGGCGACTTTCAAGATTCGCTGGCAGCAGTACGACAACTTTCCGTTGAGTGCCGACGGCGTCGCCATCGACGATGTCGCGCTCACCGGCCGCGTCAAGACCCCGGCATTCACCACGCCCGCGTGGAACGAGATGGTCGTCTACGAGATGCACATTGGCACCTTCAACGATACCGCCGGCGGCAACCCCGGCACCTTCTCCACCGCCATCACCCGGCTGGACCAACTCAAGACGCTAGGGGTGAACTGCGTTGAGGTGCTTCCACTCGGCGAGTTCGCGACCGATTTCTCCTGGGGCTACAACCCCGCGTACCCCTACGCGGTTGAGACCGCGTATGGTGCCATGAACGAGTACAAGCGTTTCATCAACGAGTGCCACGCCCGCGGCATCGCTGTCATCCAGGATGTCGTCCACAACCACTACGGCCCGAGCGACTTGGACATGTGGCGCTTCGATGGCTGGTATCAGAATAATCTCGGTGGCATTTATTTTTACAACGACTATCGCTCCAGCACGCCCTGGGGAGACACACGCCCCGACTACGGCCGGAATGAGGTGCGCTCGTTCATCCGCGACAACTGCCTCTCCTGGCTCCAGGAGTTCCGCGCCGACGGACTCCGCTGGGACTCGACCGTCAACATCCGCAACACCAACAACGGCACCGGCACGGATATTCCCGATGGCTGGAGTGTGATGCAGTACGTGAACAATGAAGTGGACACGTATCAGGGCTGGAAGATTTCCATCGCCGAGGATTTGCAGAACAACGACTTTCTCACCAAGCCCACCGGCAGCGGCGGTGCCGGCTTCGACAGCCAGTGGGACGCCCAGTTCGTTCATCCCATCCGCGACGCCATCATCACCGGCACCGACAGCGCTCGCAGCATGACCGCCGTGCGCGATGCGCTCGTTCACGCGTACAACGCGAATCCCGTGCAGCGCGTCATCTATACGGAGAGCCACGATGAGGTCGCCAACGGCCACTCCCGCGTGCCCGAAGAGATCTGGCCCGGTAACGCCGGAAGCTGGGCGAGCAAGAAACGCTCCACCCTCGGCGCGGCCCTCGTGATGACCGCGCCGGGAATCCCCATGATTTTCGAGGGCCAGGAAGTCCTGGAAGACGGCTTCTTCGCAGATAGCGATCCCGTCGATTGGACGAAGCTGACCACCTACGCGGGCATCCAGACCCTGTACCGCGACGCGATTCGTCTTCGCCGCAACTGGTTCGATACCACCCGCGGCCTGCGCGGCAACAACATCAACGTCCATCATGTCAACGACACCAACAAGCTCATTGGCTTCCACCGCTGGCAGAACGGCGGCGCAAAGGACGATGTGGTCGTGATCGCCAACTTCGCCAACACCAGCTACGCCAGCTACAACCTCGGCTTCCCCCGCGCCGGAACGTGGAAGGTCCGCTTCAACAGTGACTGGAACGGCTACTCCACCGATTTCGCAAACACCAACAGCTACGACACCAATGCCGTGAGCGGCGTGAAGGACGGCATGTCTTTCAACGCTAACATCGGCATCGGCCCGTACACGGTGATCATCCTGTCCCAGGATAACTAGCGGCGGTATCCGAGGGGTTGCTCGATCAGGGCGACGACTTCGCGGATGACGGTCATGCCCAGGAGGCCGACGAGGGCGAGGGCGGAGAGGATCCAGCCGCCGCGGGTGTGGCCTTCGCCGAAGAGCCAGGCGGCGGCGTAGAGCGCGAGCCAGAGCGCGCCGTAGCGGGCGATTTTTTCGGCGACGCGCGGGCCGCGGCCCAGGAGATGAACGCGGCGCCAGACGAGGATCGCGAAGAGGATGGAGAGAATGATCGGCGCGATCGCGGTGGTCCAGGAGACCCAGTCGGGCCAGAGGCCGCCCGCGCCCCTGTTGCGAAACCAGCCGACGGAGAACATGACGAGGGACCAGAAGAGCCAGCCGGTGAGCGCGAAGAGCGTGGCCCGCGCGGAAATACCGGGGGCTTTGCGACCGAGCACATGGACCCATGATGCGACGACCAGCGCGTGGGACATGACGAGCCAGACGGGGATGACGAACCGGAGATGCAGATTGGGGATGACCATCTGTCCGGCGTAGATGAGGCCGAGGACAACGAGGCCGATGCCGGGGACATATTTACCCGCGGCGTTGAAGAGCAGGATTGCGCCGGCGACTGTGAGAGTGAGGAGGACGGCGGTGATGCCCAGCGGGGTGGCGCCGAAGATGGCCATGCCGAAGGTGAAGACGACCAGCGCGATCGCGCCGTCGAGCGAGACGCGCCCGGAGGGGATGGGGCGATCGGGATTGAGGGCCTGATCGCGGCGCCAGTCGAGGACATCGTTGAGCGCGGTGGCGAAGCCGAAGAGTCCGAGCGCGTTGATGAGGCCGCCGAGGAGGAGGAGCCAGAGCGGGAGATCGCGGAAGGCCTGGGTGCCGGGCTCGAGCTTGGTGTCGTGGGTCCAGAGAATGACGAACCAGACGTTGGCGACGGCCGCGAAGGCGGTGGTGACGCGCGTGAGGTGGAGAGCGGGGAGGATTTGGAGGAGGAGGCGGCGCATGGGGGAGAGGGGGGGATGGTAACGGGGTGGGGATTGGGAAAGGAAAAAGGCGTTCGGGCCGCGGCGGCCCGAATCCGCCGCGGAGCGGCGGACCACCCGAGGCACATGGGCTGGTAAGCCCATGCCACGACGGAGTGGGGTACGATCGGGGCCATATGGCTCGAAAGCGGACAGGTCGTTCTTCTTTGGCTGCCGGCGCGGCTCCTGCGCTGGCGGTGGTGGTGAGTCGGTACAACGCGAGCGTGACGGATCGGTTGTTGAGCGGCGCGAAAGAGGTGTATGCGGAGCATGGTGGGGATGTGGAGATGCTGCGGGTGATCGCCGCGCCTGGGGCGTATGAGTTGCCGGCGCTTGCGCTCGCGGCGGCGCGGACAGGGAAGTTTCGGGGGGTGTTGGGTTTGGGGTGTTTGATCAAGGGTGAGACGAGCCATGATCGGTACATCGCGGAAGCGGTGGCGCATGGGCTGGTCGCGGTGACGCTTGCGACGGGGGTGCCGTGCGCGTTTGGGGTGTTGACGGTTGACACGCCGGAGCAGGCGGAGGAGCGCGCGGGCGGGGCGCATGGGAACAAGGGGGCGGAGGGGATGGCGGCGCTTTTGGATACGGTGGTGCAGATTGATGCGTTGAATGGTGGGAAGAAAAGTGGGGCACCAGGGTTTGGAGGAATCCGCCGCGGAGCGGCGGACCACCCGGACAAAGTGAAGCGTGCGGGGAAGAAGGGGAAGGGTTGAGTTATGGCGACACCACGGAATATTCGGCGGCTGGCGTTCCAGATTCTGTACCAGCTTGATGCGCGCGGGGGCGATGGGATTGATGATGCGCAGCAAGTGCTGGCGACGTTGACTGAGGATGAGGACCAGCAAGAGAAGTTCACGGATGGGGAGCGGAAGAAGGCGTTTTTGCTGGCGACGGAGGCGTATGGGGATCGGGCGGCAGCGGATGCGTTTATGACGGAGGCCGCGCCGGGGTGGCCGGCGCATCGGCAGGCGGCGGTGGATCGTGCAATTCTGCGGCTGGCGCACCACGAGATGATGAGCGGGAAGACGAACGCGAAGATCGTGGTGAATGAGGCGGTAGAGCTTGCGAAGGAGTTCAGCACGGATAAGTCTCCGGCGTTTGTGAATGGACTATTGGATAAGGCGTTGAAGAAGGTGTTGGGGGAGGGGGCGGCGGGCGCGGCGGGTGAAACTGTGGTGGAGGAGGAGAAGGAGGGGGAGAAGGGGTGAAAGGGGGAAGGGGAGAGTTCAGATTTGAGATTTCAGAGGTTCGATTTGAGATTTCAGATTGGAAATTTCAAATTTCAGATTTGGGAAGAGACGGTGAGCGTGGGGCGGGCGTGAGAGTGGGTTGGGAATGTGGCAGGCGGAGTAGGGTTTGGGGGTTGGAGATTTCATGGGACTGTTTGGGAAGGTCATCTCGAAGTTGAGGCAGGGGCTGGAGCGGACGCGCGAGGTATTGGTTTCCGGCGCGAGCGGGATCAAGTCGCTTTTGCTGGGGCGAAAGCTGGATGAGCAGCTGATTGATGAGCTTGAGAAGGCGCTGTTGCAGGCGGATGTGGGAGTGGTGGGGACGAAGAAGCTGGTGGATGGGATTCGCGCCGACTTCAAGGAAGGGAAAATGACGCGCGGGGAGGATGTGCTGGAGTATCTGAAGCGGGAGATGAAGGCGATGTGGCCGCCGGAGGATCGGGAGTTGCACTTTGCTGCGCCGGGCTCGGGGCCGACTGTGATTCTAGTAACGGGGATCAATGGGGCGGGGAAGACGACGAGCATTGCGAAGTTGTGCGCGATGTTGCGGGCGCAGGACAAGACCGTGCTGCTGGCGGCGTGCGACACGTTTCGCGCGGGCGCGGTGCGGCAGTTGGAAATATGGTCGGAACGACTGGGTGTGGATGTGATCAAGGGGCAGCAGGGGGGGGACCCCGCGGCGGTGGCGTTTGATGCGTGCAAGGCGGCGATTGCGCGGAATGTGGATGTGCTGATTCTGGATACGGCGGGGCGACTACACACGCAGGATCCGCTGATGCGGCAGCTTGCGAAGATTCGCGCGGTGGTGGCGAAGCAGATTCCCGGCCCCCCCGCTGCGCCGCACGAGACGATTCTGGTGCTGGATGCGACGAGCGGTCAGAATGCTCTGCGGCAGGCGGAGGAGTTTTCGAGGACGATGACGGACGCGACGGGAGCGGGGGGTGGGGGGGTGACGGGGATATTTCTGGCGAAGCTGGATGGTACGGCGAAGGGCGGGATAGTGGTTGCGATACGCGCGGCGACGAACATACCGGTGAAGTTTGTGGGCGTGGGGGAGACGCCGGAGGACATTGAGCGTTTTGATCCGGAGGCGTTTGTGGAGGCGTTGTTTGCGGGGTGAGAGGGGGAGAGGAAGCGGGGAGATTAGGATTAGGATTAGGAGCAGGATTAGGACGGGAGGGGGAGGGGGAAGCTGAAGATTTCAAATTTGAAATTTCAGAGGTGGGAGGTGGGAGAGAACTTGCGGGCGCGGGGGTGTGTGCAAGGCACTGGCCCTCTCCGGTCCTCGCAGACCCTCGGACATTTTCTCCCGCTGAAGCGGGAGAAGGGGGCTTTGGGGTGTGATCTGAGGTTGGCGAAGAACACGGGCGGGACGCCCGTGGCACGGAGGGGGAGCGGGTTTCGCGGAGGACGGTGGCGATGGTGCGGCGGAGTTCGGTGGGGTCGTGGGTGTCGCCCATGACATGCCATGCTTTGGTCATGGCTTTGGTGCGGGCGCGGGCGGCGGAGATGCGGGCGCGGACTTCTTCCATGTCGGCGATGGCGTGGAGCATTTCGCCTGCGCGCGGAGAGTAGAACCAGGCGGCGAGCTCGCGGATGGAGATGTGTGTCATCTGCGCGACGTCGTGGACATCCTGATAGGTGTTGAGGAAATGCTGGCAGACGTCATCGTGCTGGTTGTAGGTGAAAGGAGGCGGAGGGGGGAGGGGCTGGGTGAGGTCGATGGGGGCGTTGTCGTCGAGCGGGTTAGTGAACGGAGTTGGGGCGTGCGCGGAGGGCGCGGCGGGCGACGCGGGGTGTGGCGCGGCGGGTGCGAAGTTGGGTGGCGCGTGGTGGGGCGCGCTGGGTGGAGTGGTGAGTTGGGATGGCGCGTGCGGCGGCTGCGCCGCAAATGTGTACCTGGACATGTGTGGACCCCCCGATGCGGCCCGGTATGGGCGGCAAGGGGAAGATACCACGCGGCGGGAGATCTGTCAAGGAGTTGTTTGGTATTTATGTAAGTTGATTTATGGCATGGCTTTACGCTTGGGTGATGGGGGTGTGGAAAACAGGAAGGGGCACTTTCGTGGGGAGCGTGTACTCTGGGCTGGTCAGTTTCCATGAATGAAGGAGTGGCGCGATGATGATGCGGCGTGTGGCGAGTGCGTGCGGGCTGATGGCGATGGCGGCGGTGGGTGCGCGGGCGCAGACGGTGGAGTTTCGGTTTGTGGAGCGGCAGGGGCAGCAGGCGATTGTGACGCCGCTGTTTGGGACGGCGACGACGGATGCGGTGTTGAGTTTTGCGGTGCAGGCGCGGGTGGTGGGCGGGGCGGCGAACCGGGGGCTGGGGAACTTCAACTTCAACATTGCGATCGTGGGAGAGCCGGAAGCGAACGGGGCGCTGGCGCGGATGATCATCTGCAATGCGGATGGGACATATGCGCTGAATCCGACGCAGGCGGTGAGTTCCACGCTGGGGCGCGGGGGGCTGGCGGCGGCGTACATCTATCTGGCGGGGATCGGCGGCGGGTCGTTCAATGGATTGATCAACAGCAGTTCGGGCACGTACACGAATCGTCCGGATCAGGACATTGGGCTGGTGACGGGGGCTCCGATCGGGGGCGCGATGTTGCGGTTCACGGATGTGGATGCGAGTGGAGATCCGGATACGTACACGGGGCCGGTGCCGTCGGGGCAAGGGGCGACGGCCGCGCTGGATGTGGGGCTGGCAAATACATATTTTGCGGCGAACGGGAACTGGATTGATGTGTATAGGTTCAGGTATGTGGTGAGCAACATTGCTACGCCGCGGGTGCTGCATGTTGCGCTGAATGGGATGACGGCGCAGACGTTTTCGAGTTGGGGGAAGTCGAGCGATGCGTGGGGACCAGAGGGGATTTCGGAGGCGCCGGTGAGCGCGGCGACGCTGGACATCCCGATCGGCGGGATGGGGGCGTGTTGTGACACGGCGACGGGGGCGTGCGCGATGGTAAATGGGGCGGGGTGCGCTGGCGGGACGTTTGCGGCGAGCGGGATGTGCGCGCCCAGCCCGTGCCCGGTGATGGGGTCGTGCTGCGTGAGTGGTGGGGCGTGTTCGATTGGTGCGCCGAGCGCGTGTGTGGGCGGGCAGTGGACGCTGGGGCGCGGGTGCGTGCCGAATAGTTGTCAGCAGCCGGTGTTGTGCTGCGATGCGACTGGGGCGTGCGCGATCGTGGTGATGTGCGCGACGGGAGTGGCGACACTGGGAAGTTCCTGTACGCCGAATCCGTGTCCGCAGCCGGGGGCGTGTTGCGACGGGCTGGGCGGGTGCGCCGTAGTGACGCGGCCCAACTGCGAGGGCCAGCTATGGGTTGGAGGTTCGTGCTCGCCGATACCGTGCCCGACAGGGGCGTGCTGCTTGACGACGCGAGTGTGCGTGCTGACGGAGATGGGGGCGTGCAACGGGACGTGGTTTGGCGGGGCGTGCGCGGCGGTGGTGTGTCCGGTGTATGGGCGGTGCTGCACGTTGATGGGGGCGTGTATGTTCACGACGCAGGCGGGGTGTGTGAATACGTGGTCAATTGGTGGTGCGTGCGGGGTGAACGCGTGCCCGATTCTTGGGGCGTGTTGCCAGAGAAATACATGCGGGCTGATGCAGAGCGCGGCGTGCGAGCAGGTGCATGGGCAGTATCGGGGAGATGGCGTGGCGTGTTTGCCCGTGGGGACGTTCAACGCGTGCTGCACAGGGAACTTTGATGGGGTGAACGGGGTGGAGGTTTACGACATCTTCGCGTTTCTGAACGCGTGGTTCGCGGGTGATCTGCGGGCGGATATTGATCAGTCGGGGGTGCTGAAGGTGCTGGATATCTTCACGTTCATCGGGGAGTGGCGGGCGGGGTGCTGATGGATGGGTCGGGCCCGCGCGGGGTGTAGAGTTGGCGCGGAGTAGCGGGTGGTGGGGATGATTTGGAAATGGAGAACGCGGGAATGGAAACTGATCCGGCGCGGGAACTGCAACTCAAGAGTGCGCTGACGGCGTTCAAGAAGCGGTACAAGCTGACGAAGCTGGATGATGAGTCGCGGCTGGGGGGCGGGCGGCCGACGACGGGGGGGAAGAAGAGCGAGATCGCGGGGATTGTGCCGCCACGGGAGTTTGGGCGGGATGTTTGGGAGGAGCTGGCGAAGCAGGGGAAGATCAAGGATTGTGGGGGGGGGTTTTATGGGATGGGGTAGACGAGCCCGACGCGCGAGCGAGGGCACGAAGAAACCGGCGGCGGGGGTGAACGAAAGCGGGAAAGAGATCGCTGGCGTCTGGGAGTGTTTGTGGTGAAGGACTTGAGATGCCCTCGCTGGCGTGTGGGGCTCGTTGTTGGGAAGAAAAACGCCCTCGCTTGCGCGTCGGGCTCGTTGCCGATCGTGGGGGTCACTGGCAGTTGCGCGTGTAGTTGATGGCTTCGATGAGACTCTTTTCCGAGTTGAGCCAGCGCGTGCTGCCGCCTTCGGTCCAGATTTGTTGCTTTGGTGCGGCGTGGCCCTTCTGGCGCACTCGTCGCGTGCCATATGCCTTGAACTGTTCCATCGCGGAGTCCGGGTCGATGGAGTCAAAGCAATCGACGATGATGTGGACGTGTGTGGTGCGGACATTTTTTTCGATGATCGCCCATTTTTGGATTTGGCAATGCTCGCGGAGAACGTCGTCCACGATGGGGCGGGTTGTGTCGTTGAGCAGATAGATGGGCCACTTCATCGCGGAGAGACAATGGGATTTGCGCGGAGTGTCTGGAGCGAGAAAGGGAGTACCTGGGATGTTGTGGTCGCGATCAACGGTGCCGCGTTCGTCACCATGCAGACGGGTGCCGTAGCAAGTCCATGTGAGGAAATAGGCGAGAGGCGGAGGCATGGGGGTGATGGGCGTATCAGGTGAGGGAGGGGATGCCCTCGCTGGCGCGTCGGGCTCGTACGTTGCCACTCAGGGGTGATGGGGATGAGGAGAGTCCCTCGCTTGCGCGTCGGGCTCGTTTGGCGGACATGAGGCGATGCCCTTGCTGGCGAGTCGGGTTCGTTGTTGGGAAAAAAACGCCCTCGCTGGCGCGTCGGGCTCGTATGTCACCACTCGGGGCCGCCGGTGTAGCGACCGTAGACGTCGGCCATGGCTTGGACCATTTCGCCGAGGGTGCAGTTGGCGAGGGCTCCGTCTACGAGGGCGGGCATGATGTTGAAGGTGTTGAGGTTTTGGGAAGCGAGAGCGGGGTCGCCTTTGCGGCAGGTTTCGCGGATGCGGTCGAGGGCGTGCTTTACGGCGGTGGGGTTGCGCTTGGACTTGAACTTGGTGAGGCGATCGACTTGATCGGTTTCGACGGTGTGGGGGATTTGCAGGATGTCGATGGGGCGTTCGCCCGCGCCCTCGGTGAAGGCGTTGACGCCGACGATGATGCGGTCGTGGGCTTCGCACTCTTCGGAGAAGCGGTAGGAGGCCTCGGCGATCTGGCGGCGGAAGTAGCCGCGGTTGATGCCGCTGACGACGGAGCGGGAGTAGGTGGGGCGGGGGGAATAGGCGGGGTGGGATTCGAGGGATGTGGGATGTGGGATGTGGGATGTGGGGTGTGAAGCGGGGGGAGAAGAGAATTTCGAATTTGAAATTTCAGAGGAAGCAGAGGCCGGGGCGCGGTGGTCGCCCATTCGGTCAATTTCTGCGATATAGTCGAGGGCGTCGGATTCCATTTTGTCGGTGAGGGCTTCGACGAAGTAGCTGCCGCCGAGGGGATCGACGGTTCTGGTGACGCCGGTTTCGTAGGCGAGGATTTGTTGTGTGCGGAGGGCGACGGTGACGGCTTGTTCGGTGGGAAGACCGAGGGTTTCGTCCATGCTGTCGGTGTGGAGAGACTGGCAGCCGCCGAGGACGCCGGCCATGGCTTGATAGGCGACGCGGACGATGTTGTTCAGGGGTTGCTGCTCGGTGAGAGAGCAGCCGGCGGTCTGGACGTGGGTTTTCATGAACATGCTGCGCTCGCTGGTTGCGCCGTAGCGGTGCTTCATGGCTCTGGCCCAGATGCGGCGGGCGGCGCGGAGCTTGCAGACTTCCTCGAAGAACTCGTTGTGGGAGTTGAAGAAGAAGGAGAGGCGGGGGGCGAAACTATCGAGAGGTAGGCCGCGTTCGAGGCAGGCCTCGACGTATTCCATGCCGTCGCGCAGGGTGAAGGCAAGTTCCTGAGTGGCGGTGGAGCCGGCCTCGCGGATGTGGTAGCCGGAGATGCTCACGGAGTTCCACTTGGGGACCATGCGGGACTGATACTCAATGGTGTCCACGACGAGTTTGACGGAGTGGTCGGGCGGATAGATGAACTCGTTCTGGGAGTGGAACTCTTTGAGGATGTCGTTCTGGAGTGTGCCGCCGAGATCGTTCCAGGAGATGTTGCGCTGCTTGGCCATCGCGAGGTACATGGCCCAGATGACGCAGGCGGGGCCGTTGATGGTTTGCGAGACGGTGACGGAGCCGACGGGGATGTCGGCGTAGAGGCGGTGCATGTCCTCGATGGTGTCGATGGCGACGCCGCAGCGGCCGACCTCGCCGGCGGAGAGTTCATCATCGGAGTCGCGGCCCATGAGGGTGGGGAGATCGAAGGCGGTGGAGAGGCCGGTGTTGGACTTTGCGGCAGCACTGGCGGACGAGCCGCCAGTGCCACCCATCTTGGCTTGCTCGAGGAGATACTTGAACCGCTTGTTGGTGTCGTCGGCGGAGCCGAAGCCGGCGAACTGGCGCATGGTCCAGAGGCGGGTGCGATAGCCGTCGGGGAAGAGGCCGCGGGTGAAGGGGTATTTGCCGGGGGCGTTGATGTCGCGGGCGAAGTGCTTGATGGACTCGGCGGGTTTGTCTGGCGTGTAGGCGGGATCGAGGACGAGGCCGGAGATGGTGACGGTCTGAGGGTCAACGGGTTTGGTGGGCGGAGTGCTGGCGCGGCCGAGGTGGGAGGTGGTGGTGGCGGCAGGGTTGATGGTGGTCATGGTGTGGTCCCGTTGGGTACGAAGTGGGAAGTATATGTTTGGGCGGGAGTGGCTTGCGGGGGCCGAGTGGACAGATTGAAGGCCGATAAGCGTGTGCGGAGGGGATTGAGGTGGGAACCCGGGGTTTGGGCGGGGCGAAGAGGATTGGCCGCGAGGATGTTGATGGTGCGGAGCCGATCAAGGGTTCGTACTGTGGGTATCCAGCGGAGGTAGATGTTGGCGGAGCAGGGGGAGGGTGGAGAATGCGGCCAGCAGTTCGGTGGTCGCGCGAGATTGAACGGAGCGAATCATGCGTTTGTACACGATTTTGTCCGCCGCGAGCGCGGTGGTGCTGGCGGTGTGTGGGATGACGGCGGGCGCGCGGGCGCAGTTTGTGGCGCTGGATGTAGCGGGGAATCCGGCGGGGGATGCGCTGGTGCGGCCGATCGGGGTGTATTCCGCGCCGGGAGACTATCGAAGGATTTTCGTGGTGCAGAAGGGTGGGCAGATTCGGTCGATTGATATCTCGCAGAATCCGCCGGTGACGCAGCCATCAAGTGCGCCGTTTCTGAATCTGGGCGCGCTGGTGCAGACGCCGGTGAACGGGGGCGATGAGCGTGGGCTGCTGGGGCTGGCGTTTCATCCGCAGTTTTCGACGAACGGAAAGTTTTATGTGTACTACACGAATCCGGCGGTGAGCGGGCTGCCGACGGGGATGGGGTATTACCAGAACATCATGGAGTACACGCTGACTTCACCGGCGGCGACGGACACGACGGGTGCGACGGTGCGTGCGGTGATGCGGATACAGCATCCGACGGCGACGAACCACAACGGCGGGTGGATTGGGTTCGGGCCGGATGGGTATTTGTATCTGAGTGTGGGCGATGGCGGGCTGAGCGGGGACAGCGGGACGGGGCACAACGCGACAATTGGAAATGCGCAGGACACGGGGCTGCCGCTGGGGAAGATTTTGCGGATTGATGTGAACAGCAACGGACCTGCGCCGCAGGGGCCATTCTGGAGCGGGACGGCGACGCCGGGGGTGGCGAACTATGGGATTCCGGGTGACAATCCGACGCTGCCGGTGGTGAGCGGCGGGACGACGCCGGCGCGGCAGGAGATCTGGGCGTATGGGGTGCGGAACGCGTGGCGGTGCTCGTTTGATCGGCTGACGGGGGATTTGTGGATCGCGGATGTGGGGCAGGACTTGTGGGAGGAGATCAACTTTCAACCGGCGCGGACGCTTGCGCCGGACAACCTGAGCGCGATCAGCGGAAGGAACTACGGGTGGCGGTGCTTTGAGGGGACGTTGCAGTTCAATATCTCGGCGGGGAATCCGCAGACGAATGGGGGAAGATGTCCGGCGACGTTCAACGATGCGGTGCTGACAGCGCCGATCGGGGTGTATCCGCACTCGACGGCGGCGGGGACGAGCGGTGCGCCGCGGAGTTTGATCGACACGACGACGGGGACGTTCTGGACGGGATGCTCGATCACGGGCGGATATGTGTATCGCGGGTGCCGGATTCCGTCGCTGTATGGGAAGTATGTGTTTGCGGACTATTGCGGCGGCGTGGTGTATTCCACGACGTTGAACACGGGGACGGGGCTGCTAAACAATCCGACCTCGACGCCGGTGTATGTGGGATCAACGGCGGTGACGCCGAATGTTCCGGCGTACACGACGGGGCTGACGAACAACACGGTGTCGTTCGGCGAGGATGCGTATGGCGAGTTGTACATGGTGAGCCAGGGAACGGGGCGCATCTACAAGTTCGTGAGCACGGCGGCGGGGACGATTCCGCTGGCGAACGCGGACTATGACCGGAACGGCGTGCTGGCGGTCTCGGATATTTTTACGTATCTGGGGGATTGGTTCGCGGGAGTGGGCCGGGCGAACTACAACCGGGATGGGGTGTTGAGCGTGCAGGATATCTTTGATTTTCTGAGCGGGTGGTTTGGGGGGTGCGCGGGGTGAATCAGCGCGAGCCGACGTAGATGATGAAGCTCGCGCGGGCTTTGTCCTCATCGCGCGGCGTGTTGGTGGTGGGCGGTGGGGCGTCGATGAAACTGATGCGGAGGATTTTGGAGTTGGGGGCTTGTTGGCGGAGGGCTTGGGGGAGGCCGCCGTCGAAGTCGATGTGGAAGCGGCCGACGACGAGGAGGACGGGGGCGTTGTTGCTCTTGAACGCGCGGGCGATGCTCTCGGACATGGTCCAATCCCACATGGACTGGGCGCGGAAGGTGGCGTCGAGTTTTGCGCTGCGCTCGGCCTCGGCGGTGGGGTTGCATGGCGCGGCGGGGGAGTGGCCGGGGTCTTCGCGCATGAGGTTGTCGAAATCGTCGCGGTAGCGCGTGCCGCGCGGGGGCATGTGGTCGGGGATGCGGAAGAGGCGATGCTGCTCGGGGGTGAGCGCGGCGAGGCGATCAAAGCCCTCGATGCGGGCCAGCCGCACATATGGGCGCGGGGCGTTGGCGGCGATGACGGGGCGGCCGGCGGATTTGGCGGCGGCGATCATCTGGGCGTGGCCGGGGGGATAGTTGCCGTCCACACGATTGGTGCGTTTGCGGAAGGTGGCCTCGTCAGTGATGCCGGTGAGATAGTCGTCGAGGTGTGATTGCTCATCGCGCTCGATGAACTCCATCCCGAGGGCGGCGCGGGGGCAGCGGGGGAGCATGTCCTCCCAGAGCGCGGCGGCGGAAGCGAGGCCGAGGGGATGGCCGTGGTTCTCGCCGATGAGGACGAAGTCGGCATCGCAGCACGCGGCGAGGAGCGCGGACCAATCAGCGGGGCGGTCGTCCTCCGAGAAGATGGGGACGGAGCGGGCGGTGGTGGGGGAGATGAGGGAGGTGGCGACGATCGCTTCGCGGGAAGATGTGGCTACCGAGTTGCAGCCCGCGAGGAGCGATGCGGCGAGAGCGGCGAGAATGATGGCGCGGGATGTTGGGAGGTATGGATTCACGCGAGGAGTGTACCAAATGGCGGGAAGGCGGATGGTGCGAGGTGGGTAGCGGGGACTGGGGGCAGTGTTTCGCGGGGCGCACGCCGCACGGGATTGAAACTGGGTGGGGCGGGGTACGAACTTGATGATTCCTACTATGCCGGTTTACCCCGGCGTGCGGCCGCGGAATCTATATGCACCCACTCTTTGATCAACGTCGCTACCTGATTCCGTTTCGGTCATCGCTGCTGCCGCAGATTTTTACGGACACGCTGGTGATCGGGACCGGGGTGGCGGGGCTGCGCGCGGCGATCGCGGCGGCGGAGGGTGGGGATGTGATTGTTTTGAGCAAGGATGGGACGGAGGAATCGAACACGGCGTGGGCGCAGGGGGGGATCGCGGCGGTGATGGCGAGCGACGACACGGTGGAGTCGCATGTGCAGGACACGCTGACGGCGGGGGTGGGATTATGCGATGAGCCGTCGGTGCGGTATATTTGTCAGCAGGCACCGGAGCGGATGCGGGAGTTGATTGAATGGGGAATGCGGTTTGATCGCGTTCAAAGTGCCTCTCGCGTAAGCGAGAGTGAGGCGGGTGGGGTTGGAATATCGGGTTCGGACAAGGCCCTCTCGCTTACGCGAGAGGCACTTTCGCTGGGGCGCGAGGGGGGGCATTCGGCGGCGCGGATATTGCACGCGAATGGGGATGCGACGGGGGCGGAGTTGTCGCGGTGTTTGGTGATGAAGATGGCGGGGACGGCGCATATTCGGTTGTTTACGGATTGCTTTGCGCTTGATCTGATCACACCGAGCAATGAGCCGGGGGCACCGGTGATGGGGGCGATCACGCATCATCCGCGGTATGGGCTCCAGATGATCTGGGCGAAGAGCACGATTCTGGCTTCGGGGGGTGCGGGAATGGTGTATCGGGAAACAACGAACCCAAAGTGCGCGACGGCGGATGGGCTGGCGATGGCGTATCGGGCGGGCGCGGCGGTGCAGGATTTGGCGTTTGTGCAGTTCCATCCGACGACGTTGTATCTGGCGGGGCGGCCCCGGAGTTTGATTACGGAGGCGGTGCGCGGCGAGGGGGCGCACTTGCTGGATCACACTGGGCACCGGTTTATGACCGAGGTGCATCCCAAGGCGGAGTTGGCGCCGCGCGATGTGGTGAGCCGCGCGATCGTGCATCGTCTGGCGACGCATGGCGGGACGCATGTGTTTCTGGATGTGCGGCACATTGCGAACTTCGCGGGGCGATTTCCGGGAATCTCGAAGCTGCTCGAGGGTGTGGACCTTGATCCGGCGAAGGACCTGATTCCGGTGAATCCGGCGGCGCACTACACGGTGGGGGGCGTGGCGACTGATTTGATAGGGCGATCGACGGTGCCGGGGTTGTTCGCGGTGGGTGAGGTGGCGAGCTGCGGATTGCATGGTGCGAATCGTCTGGCGAGCAACTCGCTGCTTGAGGGATTGGTGGTGGGTGAAGCGGCGGGGCGTGCGGCGGCGGGGATGGCGCGGGCGATGCACGCGCCGATCGGTGCACCGGGGGACCATGATGAAGCGGTGTTTGTGTGGCCGGATGGGGAGTTGAGTGGGAAGACGACGCGGTTTCGAGCACCGCCGTCGCCGGTGCCGGTGATCTCGGATATTCGGCCGAGTGATAATGCGGAGCTGGATTTGTCGGATGTGCTGAGTTCGCTGCGCTCGGCGATGTGGCGGAACGCTGGGGTCGAAAGGTCGGGGCAGCGGTTGAAGGATGTAGCGGAGATGATTGATTTCTGGGCGCGGTACACGCTCGATAAGATATTTGATTCACCTCCCGGGTGGCAGACGCAGAATCTTTTGCTGGCGGCCGCGCTGGTGGCGCAGAGTGCGCTGTGGCGGGAGGAATCCCGTGGCGGGCATCTGCGTATGGATACACCGGAGACGTTGGAGAAGTATCGGGTGCATGATCGGTGGATGCGTGGGGTGGTGGGGGCGAGGGGGATTGCGGTGGTGCAGGGGAGATGAGGGGAAAGGGAGAAGGGGAGAAAGGGGCAAGAGGCGAGTCGTACATGCGAATAGGAGTTGTTATGGATGAAGTGCGGGCCAGCGGGGTTGTGTGGGATCGAGGTTGCAGCGGGCACCGGCGTTCTCGCTGCGCTCGAAAGCCGGTGGCACGGGGAGCGGTGGTGGAACGGTTGATGCCAGTGGCACGGATGGCGATGGTGGTTTGTGGTGTGGGTTTCGTGCTGACGGGATGTGCGGGGGAGGAGCGGGTGACTTCGTACAAGCCGTTCTTTGCGGGGGTGAGCGGGGCGGAGTATGGGGGGCAGGGGCCGGTGGACCCGATGAAGGGGCGGCAAGACCCGACGGCGACGCCCGCAGAGTTCAAGACGATCGTTGAGCATCCGGATGGGAAGAAGACGTATCTGACGCCGTCGCCGGGGATTCTGCTGGCGCATGTTGAAGCGCTGCTGGATGAGGACACGCCGGAGACTGACAAAGTGATTCTCGATCAGTTGATCGACGAGAAGACCAAGGACCACTACCGCACGCATGGGGTGGAGCCGATCGAGTACATCACGTATCTGCGGCAGAACCGGAAGCAAATTGCGAAAACGCTGGCGCGGATGCCGATGGCGGAACGGACGCCGACGGTGGTGGTGGATCAGCCCGGAGATCGGCAGTGGGTGCTGCGGCTGACGGGGCAGGCGAGCGAGGGAGTGAAGTTTCGGGAGGTGTGGATACGGCAGGAGATGGGGATGTGGAGGTTGGAGTGGTTGAAGTGAAATGTCGGATGGGGGATGTGGGATGTCGGATGTGGAGTTGAAAGCCCATTCGCAGTGAGGGGCCACTGCCGTCGCCGTGACAACGGCGAGATTGTCGGAGAAACCGCCGCGGCTGAGTTTTACGACACCCCCGGGAGAACGAGGGGAGCCGGGGGAAGATGTGCTTTGGTGGGTCGGGTGCGGTTGGTGATTCGGGGGCGTTCTCCTACGATTCACTGACTCAGATCGCACCATTCCCCCGAACCAGATAACACATGCCAACCACATCCGCTTCCGGCTCGACGCAGACTCCGGCAACCACAAACGGCACGCACGGCAAGCCCGGCGCGGCGGAGGGGGTGGTGTTGCAGCCGTCGGATACGTTTGTGCATCGGCATATCGGGCCGGATGAGCGGGATCAAGCGGAGATGTTGAAGTTGCTGGGGTATGGGTCGCTGGATGCGCTGACGGATGTGGCGGTGCCGGCGGCGATTCGGATGAAGGGGGAGCTGAAGCTGGATGGCGTCGCGGGCGGCACGCGGGAGCGCGGCGAGTTTGAGGTGCTGGTGGAACTCAAGAAGATCGCGTCGGGAAACAAGGTGTTTCGGTCGTTCATCGGGCAGGGGTATTACGACACGATCACGCCGCCGGTGATTCTGCGGAACATTCTGGAGAATCCGGGGTGGTACACGCAGTACACGCCGTATCAGGCGGAGATTTCTCAGGGTCGGCTGGAGGCGCTGCTGAACTTTCAGACGATGGTGAGCGATCTGACGGGATTGCCCTTAGCGGGGGCGAGTTTGCTGGATGAGGGGACGGCGGCGGCGGAGGCGATGGCGATGTGCTTTGCGGTGGCGGGGGGGCATGAGCAGGACACCACGCGGAGCGTGGCGGTACCCAAAGGTGAAGAGCCGCCGCGGAGCGGCGGGCCACCCAAGAGGCAGCGGTTCTTCGTGGATGCGGGGTGCCATCCGCAGACGATCGCGGTGGTGAAGACGCGGGCGGAGTCGCTGGGGGTGCGGATTACGGTGGGGGATTGTCGCGGGAATGAGGCGGCGGGTACGGATATCTGTGGCGTGCTGGTGCAGTATCCGACGACGGATGGAAGGATTGAGGACTACGGGGATGTGTGCGAGCGCACGCACGCGGCGGGCGCGCTGGTGGTGGCCGCGACGGATCTGCTCGCGCTGACGTTGATCGTGCCGCCGGGGGAGTGGACAGGTGGCGGGGCGGATATTTGTGTGGGGAATACTCAGCGGTTTGGGGTGCCGATGGGGGCGGGCGGGCCGCACGCGGCGTTCTTTTCGACGAAGAATGAGTACGCGCGGAAGATGCCGGGGCGGATCATCGGCGTGAGCCGGGATGCGCAGGGGAATCCGGCGTTCCGCATGGCAATCCAGACGCGCGAGCAGCACATCAAGCGGGAGCGGGCAACGAGCAATATTTGTACGGCGCAGGCGCTGCTGGCGATCATCGCGGGGATGTACGCGGTGTATCACGGGCCGGAGGGGTTGAAGCGAATCGCGAGGAGAGTGCAGGCTCTGGCGGCTCAACTTCATGGCACGCTGCAGGACGCAGCCCTCGGCGTAGATGACAAGCCCGTGTTCGACACTGTGAAAGTGCGCGTTGAAAACGCTGATGAGATCATTGCCGCTGGCGCAGCAGAGGGTCTGAACTTCCGCAGAATCGACGCAAAGCAAGTTGGCATTTGTGTGGATGAAACCACGACGATCGACGACATTCGTGCGATTCTCGGCATCTTCGGTGCGGGCGACAACGGGGAGCAGAGCAGCAGCCTTCGACCGTTTCTTCGCACATCGGACTTCCTCACCCACCCCGTCTTCAACACGCATCATTCCGAGACGGAGATGCTGCGGTACATCTACACGCTGATGGGGCGCGATCTGTCGCTGGCGCACAGCATGATTCCGCTGGGGTCATGCACGATGAAGCTGAACGCGACGAGTGAGATGATTCCGGTGACGTGGCCGGAGTTCGGGCGGATACATCCGTTCGCTCCGCAAGAGCAGCAGCAGGGATACGCCGCTATGTGCGCGGACCTGGAGCGGTGGCTGGCGGAGATCACGGGGTTTGCCGCAACATCCTTGCAGCCCAACGCGGGGTCGCAGGGGGAGTACGCGGGGCTGCTGGCGATTCGCGGGTATCACGCCTCGCGCGGGGACAGCAAGCGGAACATCTGCCTGATTCCGGACTCGGCGCACGGCACGAATCCGGCTTCGGCGGTGATCGCGGGTCTGCATGTGGTGGCGGTTGCGAACAAGGAAAACGGGGACATTGATATTGAGGATTTGAAGAAGAAGGCGGAAGAGCACAAGGACGATCTGGCCGCGTTGATGGTGACATATCCGTCCACATACGGGAAGTTCGAGGAAGGGATCAAGGAGATCTGCCAGATCGTGCATTCGCACGGCGGGCAGGTGTACATGGATGGCGCGAACATGAACGCGCAGGTGGGGCTGTGCCGGCCGGGTGATATCGGCGCGGATGTGTGCCACCTGAATCTGCACAAGACGTTCTGCATTCCGCACGGCGGTGGTGGGCCGGGAATGGGGCCGATTTGTGTGGCGAAGCATTTGGCGGCGTTTCTGCCTGGGAGTCCTGTTGATTCGGGTCACACCACTGGCGGGCAGGCCGCCAGTGCCACCCCTGTTGTTACAGTTGGTCCGGTCTCTTCCGCGCCGTGGAGCTCGGCGTCGATCCTGCCGATCTCGTGGATGTACATTGCGATGATGGGTGGCGCGGGGCTCAAGCAGGCCACGCAGGTGGCGATTCTGAATGCGAACTACATGGCCAAGCGGCTGGAGAAGCACTACAAGGTGCTGTTCACGGGTCCGGGCGGGCGGTGTGCGCACGAGTTCATCATCGACCTGCGCGAGTTTGAGAAGACGGCGGGGATCAAGAGCGAGGATGTGGCCAAGCGGCTGATGGACTATGGATTCCACGCGCCGACGATGAGCTTCCCGGTGGCGGGCACTCTCATGATCGAGCCGACCGAGAGCGAGCCCAAGCCGGAGCTGGACCGATTTTGCGATGCGATGATCTCGATCCGCGAGGAGATTCGCGCGATTGAGAGCGGGAAGCTGCCCAAGGATGACAACCCGCTGAAGAATGCGCCGCACACGGCGCATGTGGCGACGGCGGATGAGTGGAAGCACCCGTACACGCGCGAGCAAGCGTGCTGGCCGCTGGGGTATCTGCGGAAGCACAAGTTCTGGCCGTCGGTGGGGCGGATTGATAATCCGTATGGGGATCGGAATCTGGTGTGTACGTGTCCGCCGATGAGCGAGTATGAGCGGTAGAAGGGCGATGGCATACGCTCCGCGTATGCAAGCCGATTCGCGTCTGCACAATCTCCAACTTCCCGCAGACACGGTGGGACGGGCGTTGCGGGCTGTAGCTATTTGGAAAGCGGTGGCCATAGCGTGCGTTCCGTTGGGTCTGGCGGGGTGGGTATGGATCGGCCTTCTCACGCCGGGCTCCGTGCTTGCACTGGTCGGAGGGATCATCGCTGCTGTGATCGCGGCACAGATGTGGGTGCGTTCGCGGCGACGACTTGATGTGGCGCTCGGTGACTGGTTCCAGCGGCTCGTCGAGGATGAGCCGCTGCGCTTGGGCGAGTGCTTCGATTCATGCCGCGTGGTAGTGAACGACGACGACATGGTGTATCTGGTGAGCGGGTTGGTCGCAGCCAGGGGCTTGATTCGCATGTGCGCCGCCATTCTGTCGATCGTCTTTGGTGTGCATCTGCTTACAACGATGCTGAGCGTCGGGCTCATGGGGACCAAGCCGCTGCTTCTTGCTGTACTTGTGATCGCCGTGGTGCCGGCGTTTCTGTCGTTCCCATTCACCGTGTCGTGGGGAGTATCACGAACGGCGAATGAAGGGGCACCCGGACTGCTCTTGCAGCGTGTCTGGTTCTTCTTCGTTGCAAGGGTTGAGACGATTGGGAAAGATCAAATCGCGCGGATTGAGATCGAGCGGGTCGCGTTCAAGGGTGGTGAGTATGTGCAGCTTTTTATTGAAGAATCCACAGGGCGAAAACGATCCTTGGCCGTCGCAGGCCCGGGAACTGTCGCTGAGCGGCGTTTGGCTGTGCTTCGGTCTGAACTGCGTCGAGTCATCGGGTGATTTGCAGAGCAGAAAGACAAACGCAACCCTGCGAGGAGGGCTGCGTTTGCGCGTTGCTGATTCGTATCTGCGGGATTCGCGGCGAAGCGTCGCTCATCCCGGGCGTGTATCTGATTCTGCGTGTTATGGACCGGGAGTCGGAGCGGGGGCGGGCGCTGGCGGGGTTGTGCCGCCGCCCTGGCCACCGGCGACGGCGGTGATGGGGGTTTGGCGGATTTTCTGGATGGTGCCGATGCTGGGGTCCATGTTGAGGGTGACGTAGCGGCGGGTGCCGGCTTTGGCGGCGATCTGCTTGGTGCCGCTGGGCCAGTAGGAATAGCCGTTGATCTGGCGGTGGATGTAGTCGGCGGCGTTGATGATGATGGTGCCGTTGAAGTAGTGCATGCTGGCGCCCTCGCCGCCGTTGTCCTGCCACTGGGGGGATTCGACAAGGGCGGTGAGGAGGTCGGTGATCTTCTTGGCGCGCTCTTCGGGGGTGGGCTGGTTGTCCAGCGGGTTGTTGGTGCCGCCGGCGTTGTTGAAGGGGCTTTGGCCGCCGCCGCCGCTGGATTGCAGAACGTTGTTGAGATCAATCTGCGGGACCTCGCGGTAGCGCGGGATGACCAGGAGCAGGTCGTGGATGTCGTAGATGACGACGCGCTTGAACTTGTTGAGGAGTTCTTTGGGGCCGACCTGCATGGAGCCGGTGCTGGACATCTGCCAGGAGTTTTCGGCGAAGTCGTTGCGGGCTTTTTCGAGGACGGCTTCGATGACGTAGAGCGCGGCCTGATTCTGGATGTTGAGGGTGATCTTCTTCTCTTTGTCCAGACCCGCGCCGGTGGAGTTGTCGGTGTTCCAGAGCGGCTCGATGTCGGCCTGGGTGACATCCTGAATGAACTTGATGACGTCTTCGAGCCGGGTGTCTTCGACCTTGAGCGAGATGCGCCGGTTCATGCGGAGGAGCGAGGCGCGCTCGGGGCTGATGGTGGCGATGCGATCGGCCTGGGAGGTGGTGGCTTCCTTCATCTCCGGCTTGGAGGGCGGGGTGGATTGCGCGAGGGCGAGGTTGCCAGAGGCGAGCGCGGAACCAGCGGCGAGAAGCGTCATCAGCATTCGTGAACGAGCAGTTTGTGATCGAACTGTTTGTAATCGAGCCATGTGTGTGTCTCCGGTGGTCCGGTTGTCCGGCCGCCCGCGTGATTTGCCCCAGAGCCGCCACCGGCCCTTACCACATTGTACGACGCCTGAACGGTGGTTTGGTTCCCGGGGGAGGGGATGAATGGGGTTATCGACTGAAAAAGGGAGGAATCGAGCAGGGTTTTGGGTATTGGGGTTGCGTGGGGGAGCGGGCGATGGGGTTGCGACGAGGGATCGTCGGAGTGAGATGAAGACCCTCCGGGGACCGGCGGAGTACCCGAAGACCCGCCGGGGAACTGGCGGAACCCAAGGCGGGGTACCCGGGGTTAGAAGCTCGTGGTGGGCGTGGCGGTCATGGTCAGGTCGTCGCCCTGGCCATTGCGGGCTTCGAGCAGGTCGTGGGCGAGGGCGGCGATCATGGCGCCGTTGTCAAGGCAGAAAGCGAGCGGGGGGATGCGAAGGTCGAGGGAGCGAGCGGCGGCGAGGGTGGCGAGGCGCTCGCGGAGGAGGGAGTTGGCACTGACGCCGCCGCCGACGAGGAGGGTGCGGGTGGTGGGGTGGCGATCGAGGGCGCGTTCGAGTTTGAGGATGACGGCGGCGATGGCGGCATCCTGGAAGGTGGCGGCAATGTCGGGGGCGGTGAGGAGGGGCGCGGGGGATTCGCCTCGGGCGGCGCGTTTGGCGCGGGTGCGCTCGTTGTCGGGGACGCCGCGAAAGGCGTAGAGGGCGGCGGTCTTGAGCCCAGAGAAGGAGAAGTCCAGCGAGTCTGGGGAGAGGCGGGCGATGGGGAAGCCGGGGGAGTGGACGCGGCCGGTGCGGGCGAGCTTGTCGAGGTTGGGGCCGCCGGGGAAATCCAGACCGAGGATGGCGGCGACTTTGTCATAGGCCTCGCCGACGGCGTCGTCGATGGTGGCGCCGATGCGGCGGATGTGGGTGGTGGAGTCGCAGAGGTAGAGGGAGGTGTGGCCGCCGCTGATGACGAGGCCGAGGGAGGGGAAGGATGTGGGATGTGGGATGCGGGATGTCGGATGTGAAGGCAGGGGAAGCGAAGACACGGGCAGGATGCCCGTGGCACGGGGAGAAGACACGGGCGGGACGCCCGTGGCACGGAGGAGGCCGGCGAGGAGGTGGGCGTGGACGTGGTCTACGCCGACGATGGGGATGTTGAGTGTCCACGCCAGCGCTTTGGCGGCGGCGGTGCCGACGAGGAGGGAGCCGATGAGGCCGGGGCGGTTGCCGACGGCGATGGCGGTGAGGTCGCTGAGAGATACGCCCGCGTCGGCGGTGGCGCGGCGGACGATGGGGAGGATGCGTTCGGCGTGGGCGCGGCTGGCGATCTCGGGGACTACGCCGCGGTATTCGGCGTGGAGATCGTTCTGGCTGGCGATGATGTTGGAGAGGACATCGCGTCCGCCGCGCACGACGGACGCGGCGGTTTCATCGCAGGAGGTTTCGATGCCGAGGATGAGGGAGGGCTGCGGATGGGTCACTGCTTGGGGGCCGCGGGCGTCGGTGGATTTGTGGCGGCGGTCGGTTCGTCTTTCTTGATCTTTTCAAGATCGGCGATGGCGAGCCAGCGTTCGAGGTCGCGGCCGGTGATCTTGAGGTCGGTGATGACTTTGCCGTCCTTATCGCGGACTTCGACGATGCCGCCGGTGAGGTCGAGGTTGTCGGGCCAGAAGTCAGCCGCTTCCTTGGGCTTTTCTTTTTCGGCGGAGGTGGCGGATTCGAGGGTCTCGATGCGTTTCTCGATGCGTGCGAACTCCTTGCCCATCATCTCCTGGGTTTTTTCGAGGACTTTGAGTTCCTTGGTGGCGATGGCCTTGCTCTGGGATTCGGCGTCGGAGAGTTTCTTCCAGTCGCCGGTGGTGATCTTGGCCTGCATGGTGGACATCGCGCCAGCGAGTTGCTTGTCTTTCGCGGTGGTTTCGATCCACGAGGAGTTTTCCCAGTACTGATCAGCGATGGCAGGGACTGGCTCGGAACCCTCGGGGAGTTCGGTGCCGGGCTTGCGGAGAATGTCCCAACTGCGGCGGGTGAGCGCGGAGGCGAGGGCTTCGGCGTCGGTGATGGGGAGGAAGAAGCCGGGGGTGGGATCAACTCCCCAGACTTTGGCATCATCGGTGCGCTGAATCAGTTTGCCGCTGGGGAGGTAGTAGTGCTGGGTGGTGAGTTTGAGGATCGCATTCTGATCGTGGGGGAGCGTGTTGACTGATTGCACCAGCCCCTTGCCGTAGGAGCGTGTGCCGATGATGACGACGCGCCCGGAGGGGCCGAGGATTTCCTGCATGCTGCCGGAGACGATCTCGCTGGCGGAGGCGGAGCTGCCGTTCACGAGAATGGCGACGGGATACTTGAGCGAAGCGTCCTGCTTCTGGGCCTTGTAGACAACCTCGGGGGTATTGCGGCCCTTGGTGGACATAACTCGCTCGCCGGGATCGGCGAACATACTGACGATCTCGATGGCGGTATCCATGATGCCGCCGGGGTTGTAGCGGAGATCGAGGATGAGGCCGTTGAGCGAGCCGCCCGCAGCGGTGGTCGCTTGTTCCAGAGATGTGACAAGCTCTTCGGGCGCGGTCGGGGTGAACTGGCTGAGCCGGACATAGGCGATTTTGTTCGCGGAGTCGATGAGGTGATCCCAGTGGCCTGAGGCATCCGGGAGGCGGCGGAAGCCGCGGGCGGACTTGGAGACGATCTTGGCGCGACTGAGGTTGAAGGTGATTTCCTGACCAGTGCGGAGCACATCGAGCTTGACGGGCGTGCCTTCGGGGCCGGTGATGAGCTTAATGCACTTGTCGGCGGAGAGCTCGTGCGTGGTGGTGCCGTTGACCTTGGAGATGCGATCACCGGCGAGGATGCCAGCGTTGAAGGCGGGTGAATCTTCCATCGGAGAGGTGACGTAGAGCCAGCCGCCCTTGGTCTCAATCTGGCAGCCGACGCCGGAGAAGGAGCCGGTCATAGCTTTCTCAAAGTCCGCAGAATCTTCGGCGGAGATGTACTCGGCGTAGGGATCATTGAGGGATTCGAGCATGCCCTGGATCGCGCCCTTGGCGAGCTTCTGCTGGTCGGGCTTTTCCACGAAGTTCCGCGTGATCATGTCGCGGGCATCGCCGACGAGATCCCAACTCTCGGCTTTGCCGCTCATCTGCGCGAGCGTTGAGGGGAGCTTGGCCACGAACAGGCCGAGCAGAAAGACCAGCAAGAGGTTCATGAAGAAGGCGCGGCGGGGGCTGGACGGGGTCGAACGCATGGGGGTACTCCGGATGGACAGGGAATCGTAGGTGGGAGAGAGGTGGTTGTGTCTTAAGCTGGAAGAACGGATTGAACGCGGAGGATGGCGGAGAACGCGGACGGCGCGGAGAAAGAATGAACGAAGTGAATGCCATTCAGAGTGTTTCAACATGGCATTCAGGCCCAGAGGGCCGCAAGTACTTTGCCGTGGGCGTCAGCCCACGGAAAGAGTGATTCGGGATCGCAGCATTCTCATCCTTCGGAGCCCTTGAAGGGCGGAAGTGTCGCCCTTTCAGGGCTTGACGCACAAAGAAGCTCTTGCTGCAGTTGTTTTCCATTTTTCCGTGGGCTGACGCCCACGGCAAGGCACTGTGCGCCCCTCTGGGGCGAAATACCACATCCTGACGCAGTCGGCGGTTCCTATGATCGTGGCTCGCCATGCCAGCCCCACAAGAACGGACGACAATCAAGGTGCAGACGGAGCGGGCGGTGCTCGCCGCGCTTCGGCTGCCGGATTCGGTGTACGACGAAGCCAACCCGTTCGGGGAGCTGCGCGCTCTGGCCGAGCAAGCGGGGGCAGTAGTGGTGGGGGAGCTGGAGCAGCGGGCGACCAAGGTCCGCGCGGCGACGTACATGGGCTCGGGCAAGGTGAACGAGCTCAAGGGGTTGTGCGAGGAGCTGGACGCGGCGGTGGTGATTTTCGATCACGATTTGTCGCCGCGTCAGATTGCGAATATCGAGGAAGTGGTGGGGCGGAAGATCATTGATCGGAGTGAGCTGATCCTGGATATTTTCGCGGCCCGCGCGACGACGCATGAGGCGAAGATTCAGGTTGAGCTGGCGCAGCTGGAATACACGCTGCCCAGGTTGCGGGCGATGTGGAGCCACTTGGAACGCATCACGGGCGGCGCGGGCCTGGGCGGCATCGGCACGCGTGGCCCGGGCGAGCAGCAGCTTGAGATCGACCGGCGACTGGCGCAGCGGAAGAAGCTGGATTTGCAAGGGGAGCTCGACGAGATCTATGCGCGGAAGCGGCGGATGGTGCAGGACCGCAAACGGGACCACTTTACCGTTGGGCTGGTCGGATACACGAATGCGGGAAAGAGCACGCTCTTCAACTCGTTCACGGAGGGTGGCGCGTATGCGGATGATCGGCTGTTCGCAACTCTGGTGACGCGCACGCGGGAGTGGAATCTTGGCGGCGGGTTCACGGTGATGCTGAGCGACACGGTCGGGTTCGTGCGTGATCTGCCGCACCACCTGATCGCGAGCTTCCGCGCCACGCTGGAAGAGGCGACGCACGCGGATGTGCTGCTGATCATGCTGGATGTGGCGGACCCCGCGGCGGAGCTGGCGTACAACACGGTTGTCCACACGCTGGATGCACTCGAGAAGGAAGTGCGCGAGCTGGAGGAGCGGGACGGGAATCTGCCGGAGCAGAATCTGGATGGGGAAGGGTGGATGCCGCCCAAGCGAATCCTGCTGCTGAACAAGGCGGACAAGCTGAAGGACAATCGCGAGCTGCTGGTGTGGAAGCAGAAGGTGCCGGATGCGATCGTGTTTTCCTCGATCGAGCCGGGGCCGGATGGGCTCGGGCATCGCGAACTGCACGAGCGCGTGCTCGGGCTGGCGCAGCAGGGACTGGTGGAGGCGGAGATTACGATCCCGATGTCCGAGGGCAAGTCCATGCAGCGGCTGGAGAACCGGGCGCGGGTGATCGAGCGGCGGTATGACGACACGGGCACGAGCGTGACGATGCACGTTCGGATCGGGCGGCGGCAACTGGACATGCTGCGGTCGAGCGCGCGGGGGATCACGGTGGTGGAGCTGAATGGGAAGCCGGGGGCGAAGTGGCAGGGGCAATAACGAGATCGGTTGCGAGAAGTTTGTGTGGCCCTACTGAGAGCGGTTTGGTCGGCGAGTGAGTGAAAGAGGCGGTTTCTGCCTGTGATGTGCGGAACTGGTGGTGATTCCTTCGCTTGCGTGAAGGGCTCGTAAAGCGGGGCGGAGTGGACAATCAGCCGCGGCGCGCCGATACTCTGGACCTTCTACAGGGGCCAAAGCAAGCGTGCTTTGAGCAATCAGGCCACCTTAGCTCAGCGGTAGAGCGATGCTTTCGTAAAGCATAGGTCGAGAGTTCAAATCTCTCAGGTGGCTCTTTTCCGATGGCGCGTGTTGGTGCTCGCTCGCATGTCGATGTGGTGGCGAGCGGACACGCCGCGGCGTGCGTCGGCCAAGTGCTGAGCCATGCCAGATCAGGCGGACATCGCGATCATCGGTGCCGGCGCGGCCGGGCTGTTTGCTGCCATCTGGGCGGGGCGGACGATTCGCGCGAGCGGGTTGGGGGGGACGCGCGCGAGCGTTGTGGCCGTGGATGGAGCGAAGAAGCTTGGGGCGAAGGTGCTGGTGGCGGGTGGGGGGCGGTGCAATGTCACGCATCATGCGGTGGATGAGACGGCGTACGCGGGGGGATCGCGGAACGCGATACGCAAGGTGCTGCGCGGGTTCGGGGTGCGCGAGACGGTGGCGTTTTTCGCGGAGATGGGCGTGGAACTGAAGCGCGAGGAAACTGGGAAACTGTTTCCAACGACGGATGATGCGCACACGGTGCTGGGTGCGCTGCTCACGGCGGCGGAGCGGGCGAAGGTGGAGTTGGTGCATCCGTGGCGGGTGGGTGAGTTGCGGCGCGACGGTGATGGGTTCGTGCTCACGAGGCAAGTGGAAGGTGAGGATGCAGCGTCGGTGGCGGCTGCTTGCACGATTCGTGCGCGGCGGGTGATTCTGGCCGCGGGAGGCATGGCGCTGCCCAAGAGCGGCTCGGATGGGAAGGCGTATCAGTTCGTGCGTGCGCTCGGGCACACGGTGACGCCGGTATTTCCCGCGCTCGTGCCGCTGGTGCTGGGGGATGCGTCGGCGTGGATTAAAGAACTTTCCGGATTGACGCTGGAGACGACGCTGGAACTTCACTCGGGCACGGGGAAGAAACTCGTTGCGTTCACGAACTCGACGCTGTGTACGCACTTCGGGCTGTCGGGGCCGAGCGTGCTGGATATCAGCCGGTATTACACGGAAGCGAAGCGTGCGGACGCGGGCGCGAAGCTGGTGATCAACTGGTCGCCCGGGCTGGCGTTTGACGCGGCGGATGCGTGGCTGGCGCAGGTGCCGAAGGTGTCCGCGGTGAAGCGAATGGCGGAGAAACTGCCGGAGCGATTGGCGCGGGCGATCTGCGCGAGTGTGTCGGTGGATGCCGCGATGCAGATGGGGAATCTGAAACGGGATGATCGGCGAGCACTCGCGCGACAAATGGTGGCGACGGAACTTGTGGTGAATGGGGATCGCGGGTTCACATATGCGGAAGTGACGGCCGGGGGCGTGCCGCTGAGTGAACTGCATCTGGACACGATGGAGTCGCGGGTCTGTCCGGGGCTGCATCTATGCGGCGAGATCTGCGATGTGGATGGGCGGATCGGCGGGTTCAACTTTCAGTGGGCGTGGGCGAGCGGGTATGCGGCGGGGGTGGGGGCGGCGCGGGCCATCAAGTGATGGAGATTGACTCAGCACGCCACTCGTTTGCCGCAAAGGCAAAGCTCACCGCGGAGACGGAGAGAACGCGAGAGAAAGGCACGGAAGGAATGTGATCAAACTGCAAAGAACCGATCTTTCGATCCGATTTCCACGCATTGTTCCTGCCGTTCTCCGCGACCTCAGCGTCTCAGCGGTGATTCTATTTTGAGAATCTTCTGGGCCGAAGCAGCGTGTGAGAGTTGAATACCCTCATGCGTGGACCCGAGTTCATTCAAACCCTGGCGGCATCCGGCGTGTCTCTCTGATGAGCATCTGCTGGGGCAGTGCCGCGTGGGCACGGGACGCTCGGGCGGGCCGGGCGGGCAGAACCGCAACAAGGTTGAGACGCTGATCGAACTGACGCATCTGCCGACGGGCGTCGAATCGCACGCGGGCGAGCGGCGGAGCCAGATGGAGAACAAGCGGATGGCGCTGCGGCGGCTGCGGCTCGCGCTGGCGGTGCGTGTTCGCGTGGGCGTGCCGGAAGGTCCGGTCGGATCGGATTTGTGGAAGTCGCGACGGAAGCACGCCCCGAAGAATGCGACGGCCGGCTCGCCACCGAAATCCAAGTGGGAGGGTGGCGGCGAGGGGATGATCGCGGTAAATCCGGATCATCACGATTATCCCGCGTTGCTGGCGGAAGCGATGGATGTGCTCGCCGCGTCGGGGTGGGACCCGCGTCCGGCGTCGCTGCGGCTGAACTGCTCGCCGAGCCAACTGCTGAAACTGATCCGGGAGTTTCATCCGGCGATTGAGCAGGTGAATAAAGAGCGGAGTACGCGGGGCGCGGGAACGCTTCGATGATGGGCAGCGTGTATCCTTTCGCCCATGCTGAACGCCGCGATTCGATATCTGGTGCCGCTGCTTGCGCTGTTTGCCATCGGCCCGGTGGCGGGTATGCTGACGGGCGCGCTGCGCGGGCATGATGGGAGCGGGGAGGCGTCGCTGCTGGTGTGTTCGGCACCGATGTCGGGGTTGGTGGCCGCGCTGGCGGTGATGGGGCTTGCGGTGCTGATGGGCGTGATCGCGGCGCGAGTGATCAGTCAGCGAACCGGTTTGTTTTCGGCTGGCTTGGTGCTGGCGTGGGCGGCGTGGGGGACCGGGCGTGTGGATCTGATACTGACGCAGCCGCACGCGGATGGCACGCTCACGATGCTCGCGATCGAGGGGCTGCTGGTGGGTGTGCTGGGCGTGATCGGTGCGGCGATTATTCTGCGGGTGCCGACGATGCACTCGGCGTTGCCGGAGGTGCGCGACCCGGAGCATCGGCACCATCACCCGGCGTCGGAGCCGACGGACTACTTTGATTCGACGGTGCCCGCGGCGATCGGGGTTGCGATCGCGGCGGCTGGCGTGATGGTCTGGCTGTTCGCGCAGGAGACGCAGAAGGGGCAGACGTTCGCGGCGTCGGCGATCGCGGGGATCGCGGGCGCGGCTGGGGCGCGGGTGGTCGCGCCGCGGGTGTCGGCGGTCTGGGTGTTTGTGGCGGTGGGGATTTTGGCGGCGGTGTCGCCGCTGATCGCGTCGTTTGTACACGCGGGAACAGGGCAACTCGTTCACGCGGCGTTGGCTGGAAAGTTGTTTGTGCTGGCGCGGGTGCTGCCGCTGGATTGGGTCGCCGGGGCGTTCGTCGGTGCGCCGATTGGGCTGGTGTGGGCCGGGTCGATGGTGGATCGGCATATGGAGCCGGTGGCGGCGCGGCGGTGAATCAAAGCCCCGGCGGTCGCACGTGCTGACGACTCGCGTAGCGATACGCCGTGGTCAGGCCGAGCACGATCCAGATGATGTTGTTCCACGCGAGTACGCCGCGGCGGGTGGCGAGCCAGACGTGGTGCGAGAGGTTGTCCGGGCTGAACACGGTGCGCACGGCGAGCCAAGTGGCGGGATACGCGGCGGCGAGAATCACGATCAGCGTGAGCAGGAGCGACCACAGGCCCAGCGCGGTGGTGCCGCGCCGGTTATGTGCGCCTGCGGACTTGAGCGCGGAGAGGCCGATAGCGACGCCGACCGGCCACCCGAGGAAGTCCAGCCGGTTTTGTAGGATGGCGGCGATGGCCATCCACGCGGCGAAGGAGAAGCAAGCGGCGATGAGGGCGGCGGTGGAAGGAGTGAGGAGAGCGTCGGATGTGGGATGTGGGATGTCGGATGTGGGATGTGAAGGCGCGAGGGGGATAGCGGGTTGGTTGTGGCCAAATGCTTCGTGCATCCAGGAGAGTTCGGGCGCTGGGGCCATGGTGGCGCGATTGTCGGTGGATGTGGTTCTGGGCTTTTCAGCGGCGGCGCGGTAGTTGCGGACGGAATCGAGGTAGACGTGGGCGCGGCGGTCGAAGTCGGGGGAGAAGTTGAGATTGAGCTGGGTGTAGGCCGCGCGGAGTTGGAAGAGGGGATCGGCGATAAGGTCTTCGTAGCGGAGCCGGACGACGCGATCGGGAGGGAGCACGTCGGACTCATCGAGAAACTTGCGCTCAGTGCGGTCGTATTCCTCGATCACGCGGCGGCGAATCTCGTCATCGCCGGGATACGGCTGGAAGAGGAAGGGGGCGAAGCGCTGGTGCAGCGCGACGTTGGAGCGCAGCACGGGCGTGGGGTCGCGGTGCAGGTGGATGAACTTTGCGTTCGGGTACAGCCGCGCGAGCTCGGCGACGCGGGCGGTGTGGCTGGGGGTTTTGAGGAGGAGCGTGCGCCCGCCGGATAAGCGTGAGAGCTTCCAGGTCAGCGCGAGTTGCGTGCGCCGGAATGCTTCGAGCTCGGTTGTGCTCAGACCTTCGAGAGTGTGGTAGCGTTTGTAGTGCTCCCACGACGCGGGCACGATCATGCGCCCGGGCATGGCGCACGCGCCGGACCAGTTGCAGATGCCGAAGTCATCCTCGGCGGGATATTCGGGGCCATACGCCACATCGTCCTGCGGCCGACTCGAAGAGAGAAACGGCACGAGGAAGTAGCGAAGGAACGTCCACGAGAGCGCGAAGCCCTGCGGCGCGAGCATCTGATACCAGCGCGGCGTGGAGAGATTCGGATCACACGAAAGCAGATAGTGCAAATGCGTGGTGCCGGAGCGGTAGTAGCCGAGAATGAAGATGGGACCACCATCAGAGCCGAGCCGCGTAAGCGGCCGGTCGGCCGCCCCGATCCCCGAAGTGCTCGGCACAGTCCGGCGCGTGGAAGGCAGGAACGGCGCGAGCAGCACACGCTCGGGTAGTGTGAGAGCGGTACCGAGCGTTGATGTACACAGCCCGACCGCAATGCGCGGCCAATATCGCGCGGGAATCTTCGCGTACGCCCGATCGCGTGTGAGCACGCGCCACCACGCATCCAGCGGGGCGAAGCCCATGAAGTGCGGATAAGGGAGGGGGAGGATGCGGGAGAGGAAGTCGAACATGCAAACGCGAACAGCCGCGAAAAAAAAGTTCATCATTCATGGCCTGATGTCAAACGTTCTTCCCTCGGGTGGCGATCCGCCCTGGCTTTCGATCCACTGCGTCGCTCGCTGAGTCTTATCCGGATTGATCTCAACTCGCACGTTTCCGCGATTGCTCTTCTTGATGGTGAGCGGGGTGGTCTCCGGGACTACACCTACGATTCGAACGGTCACATCGATCGTTGCCGGAGTCGTCTCAGTTGTAATGCGAATGGCGGGCTGGGCGCGCGACGTGGCAGTCGAATCGATGCTGGCCTTGCCCTCGGTTACTTCCACTTTCTCAATTGTCCATGGCATTCGCAGCGTCTCGATTTCGGTCCATGCCGCTTCGGACTTGATCCGCACGAGCATCAGTGTCTGCCCATTTGATTGGTGAATAGTCGGCACCGGTGCCGGTACGTGTATTTCCGCTGTTGAAATGGTTTCCAGAAGTCGAGACGCGGGCTTGATTGGTATTTTGCGATCGCCGATCATCACCTCAAACTCGAGCCCTTCAACCATTCCCTTCAACTCCTCCCCAGTGGTTGTCGTCACAGATGCTTGGCCGGTTCCGAAGAATGAAACACCCTTGACCTCAAGCCATGGACGAGTGATTTTTCCTTCTTTCGTCCGAACTGAAAGCTCACCGGATGGAATCACAGCTCGCAGAGACTCACCTGCGCGAGTCCGTAGGATCAGTTCCTTGCCTGGCGGTCTACTAAAAGCTGGACTCGAAAAATTTGCGTCCTTTAGTTGACCAACTGGAATGTCCACTCGACGGCCACGGTCGTTGAATCGCAACATCTTGGCAGGAAGTTCCCCTCGCAATACAGTGCCGTCCGAGAGTGTCAACACTAGATCTTTGCGATCTGTTGATTGAATTCGCCGAATCACTTCAACAGACAGATCCGTCTTGAGCACTTGCGAGTTCACGCTGATGAACGAGTCGCTTGCTTGGAGTTGAAGCTTTTGCGTTGTGGTCTCCACCGAGACTTCAATGGGTGTTGGTGTTTTCGCCATCGCAGGCTGTGGATTGCTCAGCTGCGTGCGGCTCGACTGCATGACAAGCACGATTGCGAGCAAGGACGACAGGAGAGTTCGCATGGTTGAGGTATCCCTAAAGCCGAATGGCAGTCGGGAGTGTATCAGACTATGCGACGGAATCGGATAGGATTGATGCGCTCCTCAACCATCCCGAAGCAGTTTTCAGTGATTCTTGAAAACTGACACGGGCAGAATACGATTTCGCATGTATTGCTCTGGAACAGTCGAAGTGTTCGCGAAGTCTCGATTGTCTCATGCGGCAGAGACGCTCGATCCCATCCGCGCCAAACTCGCCCGCGGTGAGCGACTCACCATCGAGGACGGCGTAGCCCTATTCGCCACGCCGGACATCTGGTCCGTCTGCGAGATGGCGGACAGTGTTCGCCGCCGCCTGCACGGGGATGTGGCGTACTACAACATCAATCGGCACCTGAACTACTCGAACGTGTGTGCGCTCTCGTGCAAGTTCTGCGAGTTCTACAGGAAGAAGGATGAGCCGGGGTCGTACACGCGCGACATGGAGTATGTCAAGGAGCAGGTGCGCGAGGCCGTGGAGGGGGGCGCGACGGAGATGCACTCGGTCGGCGGGCTGCACCCGTATCTGCCGTTCAGCTACTACACCGATCTGTGCTCCACGATTCGTGATGAGGCGCGGCGGCTGGGCTCGGAGCTGCACGTCAAGGCGTTCACCGCGGTGGAGGTGGTGCATCTAGCGAGGATCGCGAAGGTGTATAAGGGCGCGACGATGCAGGGGCCGGAGGGGCAGGAGGCGCGGCGGGAGGGGATTCGCTGGGTGCTCTCGCAACTGAAGGAAGCCGGCCTCGGCTCGCTCCCTGGCGGCGGCGCGGAGGTGTTTGACGATCGCGTGCATGATGAGGCGTATAAGGGGAAGATTCGCTCCGATGTCTGGCTGGATGTCCATCGCGTGGCGCACGAACTCGGGCTGAACACGAACGCGACGATTCTGTACGGCCACATCGAGCAACGCCGCGAGCGGCTGGTGCATATGGACATGTTGCGGAAGGCGCAGGACGAAACGATGCAAGGGATCGAGGGATCGGGGGATCAAGGGATCAAGGAAGCAAGGGATCAGAGGATTGAGGATCGCACTCGATCCCACGATCCCATGATCCCGCGGTCCCGTGGCTCCTTCCAGACCATCATTCCCCTTCCGTTTTTCCCCGATGGCAGCGAGCTCGAGCATCTTCCCGGCCCTGGCGGGCTGGAGAATCTCCGCACGCTCTCGATCGCGCGATTGATGCTCGACAACTTTCCTCACGTCAAGGCGTTCTGGATCATGCAGACATTGCCGATGGCGCAGCTCATGCTCCAGAGCGGAGCGGACGACATCGACGGAACCATCGTTTGGTACGACATCACCAAAGTCGGCGGGGCATCGACGCATCAGGAGGTGACGGTCGGCAAGCTGACAAAGGCAATCCGCGACGCGGGATTCAAGCCGGTCGAGCGCGACACGCTGTATCGGCGGGTGGTGCGGGATGCCAAGGATGGGCGGAAGTGGAGCGTTGCGGTGTAGATCGGATTGTGTTTGAGTAAACGTGTGTTGTCGGAAGCGTGCGTGATGCGCGGAATCCGTCGGGGTACGCCGCTTGACTCTGATTGGGCGAATACGCTCATCCCGCTTGACCGCTCTCACCCCCAATACCTCAGAGCCAAAGCACGACCCATACGCCGCGATTCGTGAACCGAACTATCGGTACTTCGCCTCCGGGTGGATATTTGCCAGCATGGGCTTGCAGATGCAGGGGACCGCGCTGCTGTGGGAGGTGTACGAAAAAACCCACGATCCGTTTTCGCTGGGGCTGGCGTCGCTGGCCCGCGCGTTGCCGGTGCTGCTGCTCGCGCTTCCAGCGGGAGCGATCGTTGATCTGGTGGATCGCAAGAAGGTGCTGATCGGCACGCAGATCGCGTTCGCGTGCGCGAGCGTCGCGCTGACGCTCGGCTCGTATTGGAACGTGAGCATCTGGTGGATCTACATACTCGTCGGCCTGACGGGGTGCGCGCGGGTGTTCAACGGGCCGAGCCGGTCGTCGCTGCTGCCGCAGATTGTGCGGCCGGAGCACTTCCACAACGCCGTGACCTGGAACAGTGGGATGTTCCACCTCTCCGCGACCGCAGGGCCATTTGCCGCGGGCGGGTTGATCTACTACACATCGCGGCTGGGCATGGGTATGGATGCTCAAGGCATCGCGCACGGCGTCGCGTGGCCGGTGTACGCGATCGCGGGTGCGAGTTGCCTGTGGTTTGCGATGGCGTGTACGTTTGTGAAGCCGTATGAGGACATCGGGTCCGCCGCGCGGCGGGCGACCGGTGGAGTGCTCCAGGCGATCCGGCCTTCCGTATTGCTGCCCGGAATGCTCGAAGGGGCGCGCCATGTGTGGCGCGAGAAGACGGTCTTTGGCGCGCTCGCGCTGGACCTGCTTGCGGTGCTATTGGGCGGGGCGACCGCGCTCATGCCGGTGTACGCGAAAGACATTCTGCACGTTGGGCCGATCGGGCTCGGCGCGCTGAAGGCGATGCCGTTTGTCGGCGCGCTAATTATCTCGCTCATCATCGCGCACCGGCCACCGTTTGAGAAGGCGGGACGGGCTCTGCTGTATTCGGTCGCCGGATTCGGGCTGTGCACCATCGCGTTCGGATTCTCAACCAACTTCTGGCTCTCGCTGGGGTTGCTGTTCACGCTTGGTGCGCTGGATGGGATCAGCGTGGTCGTGCGACATGTGCTGGTAAGCGTGCGCACGCCGGACAAGCTGCGCGGGCGGGTTTCGGCCGTGAACAGCGTGTTCATCGAATCGTCGAACGAACTCGGCGGATTTGAGTCGGGCGCTGTCGCAAAGCTTGCCGGGATTTGGCTTGGCGCGGCTGGCGGAGCGGTGTTCAGCGTCGTGGTGGGTGGATTTGGAACAGTGTTGGTTGTGGCTGCAATGGCCGCGGCGATCCCGCAGCTGCGCCGGCTTGGCCGGCTGGAAGAACCGAAAACCAAAGAACAGGACGCCTCGCTGGAAGCGACCATCGAGGAAGAAGAGGAAGCCCGGGCGTCGGCGTAAGATCGCCCATGAATCCTGCCGGCTCATCAAACTCCAACGGTCAATCCATCATCGAACCCGGCGCAATCCATGCGCTGCTGTCCGGGCTAGTGGACTACGCGGGGCTGTTTCCGCCCGCCAAGCTCTCGATGGAGAAGTGCGTGGCGAACTACGCGAAGTACGCCGCGGCTTCGGATGCGTGGATGCTCGGGCGGTTCATTCTGCCGGTCTCCAAGATCGAGGAGTTCCGCAAGCATTCCGCGCCGCACCTGGCGAAGCGATGGTCGGAGGAAGAAGATGGTGGCGGTGCGTGGCCGATCTCCGCGATCATCGATGGCGATCTGGATGAGGACCTGGACTCCGTGTTCGCGTTCAACGCCGAGCATGCGGAGGAGCGCAACGGGCTGGCAGTGATCGACGCGATCGAGATCAAGGTGCCGCCAACGAGCGAGACCGATGCGGCCCCGTCGCTCGGGTTCATCGAGGCCGCGCTGGAGATCATGGCGGAGGGTGTGTATCCGTTCTTCGAGCTTGGGGTGGCCCGGCTTTCCGAGCCGGGAGGAGCGAATGCCCGGCTCGGAGATCCGGGGTACCCGGATGTTCGCGGCGCGATCGCCGCGCTTTCTGGGGCGGACGCGGGAGCGAAGGTCCGCACCGGCGGGATCACGCCGGATGCCATTCCCTCGTCGCGTGCCGTAGCGGAGTTCATTGTCGCGTGTGCGCAGGCGGATGTGCCGTTCAAGGCGACGGCGGGGCTGCATCACGCGGTGCGGGCGGAGCAGCCGCTGACGTATGAGCCGGGCTGCGCGCGAGCGGTGATGCACGGCTTCCTGAACGTGTTTGTGGCCGCGGCGATGGTACGCGAGTATCGCATCGACGCCGAAGCGGCCGCGAAGATTCTCGAAGAGACCGACGCCCGTAAGTTCCTCATCACGCCCGAGTCTGTCACGTGGGGACCGGGAGAAGTGGGGATCGAGTCGCTGGAGCGGACGCGCGAGATGTTCGCGCTCTCGTACGGCTCGTGCTCGTTTGATGAGCCGGTGCAGGAGTTGCGGGGGCTGGGGCTGATTTAGAAACAGATCGGAACGGGTGCCGTGGTCGAGCCGCTCTGGACTCGGCCACGATGTTGCAACAGACGTGGCCGAGTGCAAATCCACTCGACCACGGCACCCTCACCATTCCGCACGCCTCACCACGCTGGCGTCGCGTTGCCTCCAGCGTCCATCGCGTGCGGGGCCCAGCAGAGCGAGAGCATCCGCACCGTGATGTTCGTCTTCTTGGGCTTGAGCGTGACCTTGTCCAGCTCATCGGTCATCGGGTCGCCGGCGGTGTCGATCGCATCGCAATCCTGCTTGAACTGGGCATCCAAGTCGGCGTATTGCTGGTGGATCGCGCCCGCGTTCTCCTCGGCACGTCCGACATCGGATGATTCCTGGGTGACGCGTCCGACGCTTCGCATGGCGGTGCCCGCCTTGGAAATATTCGTCACGCTCATCATCTTCTTGCCCATGAATGCCCCGAGAATGGCCGCGCCGAAGGAAACGGCCGCGCCGATCCTGGCACTGGTTGACTGCGACTTCTGGGCGTCCACCCGTTGCTGCGCCCGCCGCTCGCGGTCTTGCAACGCGGCGAGCTTGGGCGCGTATTTCAGGCGCAGATGCTCCTTCTGCTCATCGCGATTCTCGCGCACGAGCTGCGAGAGCCGGAGCCGAAAGTCCTTCTCGCTCTCGCCCTGCTTGCTGGTCGCCTTGAGCGCGGCGTACTTGTAGAGCTCGAGCTTGCCGATCTTGTACAGGGCATCTGCGAAGTCTTTCTGCCACGCCGAATAGCTCTTGGGTTTGGCCGCGTCACTGGGGAGCGATGCGAACTGCCCGCCCGGCGTGCCCTGTTTTTCCAGATCGGCTTCGGCAATGTCGGATTGCTCCGCCGCGTCCCAATCCACACAGACCGGGCCGGGCTTGACGTGTACGAGCAGCGACTGCGCATCCGTCTCGTCCACGCCGACTTTGGGATCGGTGTAGTACACGCGCGCGGTGCCGAGGAGCATGGGCTGATAGACGAGAGAGGAACCTGCGGAAATCGCCCGAGCGGGGAGGAAATACTGCGGAATCTCGCTGGGAAGCACGGGCTGGGATGTGGAGTTTGTGCTGCTCGATTGCGTGGGCGCGGCGGCGGGTGATGAGAACGAGCGAGCCGAGGCGGGCTTTGGTGCAACTGCCGCCGCGCCCACGCGCACCGGGTCCATCAGTGTCTTGATCTGCTGGCGTGTGAGCGGGCCGCGCAGATAGGACATGCACCAGCGGCTCTCGATGACATGCGGGGCATCGTCGTGAACGTTGTTCATCAGAAAAACACGCGGCCCGAGCGAGGAGAGCATGCGGTCCATGTCGGCGCGATCGAAGCGGGAGCCAGCGGTTCCGGCCGCGCCTTCGAGGCCGTCCAGCACGCGCTGCTTGTCTCGATCGGTTTGCAGGCGACCGATGAGCCATGTGCCCGCGTTGGAAAGCCCCTTGTAGTCCAGATCGACGGGATTCTGCGTCGCAAGGATCACACCAACGCCGAACGCGCGGGCCTGCTTCATCAGTGTGAGCAGCGGTTTTTTGCTCGGCGGATTGGCGGTGGGCGGGAAGTAGCCGGCGATCTCATCCATATACAGCAGGGCGCGGAGACTCGTCGTACCGGATTGCGCTCGCACCCAGCCGAGCATCTGGTTCAGCAGCAGCGAGACGAAGAACATTCGCTCCGCGTCCGAGAGGTGGGCGATGGAGAAGATCGCATGCCGTGGCTTGCCAGCGGGCGTGTACAGCAGCGAGCCGATGTCCAGCGGCGCGCCCTCCATCCACGCCCCGAACCCCGGCGCGGCGATCAGGTTGTTCAGCGCCATCGCCAGTCCGAAGCGTTCTTTGCTCGGGTACACGGTTTCCAGCGCCATCACGCCGAGTTTCTCGAACGGCGGCTGCTGGATCTGCTGGATCAGCGCGCCCAGATCAAGGTCCTGCCCATTGGTCCAGGCATTGCCGAGAATCGCCGAGAGCAGGATGTGCTCGCGCGACTGGATCGGGTCCGCGTCGATGCCCATCAAGCCGAGCAAGCTGGTCGCGGTGACGCTGACGCGATCGCGGAACGCCTCGCCATCTTCGATGATCTCCTGCGGCGGTGCGCTAAAGCTCTTCAGAATGCTGACGGGCAGACCCGCAGAGGATCCGGGCGTGTACACGGCGAAGTCCGCGGCGTCTTTCAATCGCTGGATGCGTGCGCCGTCCTGATCCCACTCGGCAAGCCCCTTGCTCCACATCGCGGCCTGCGACGCGGCGAAATCATCGGGGGTCTGCCCCTTCTTGCGGGCATCG
This sequence comes from Phycisphaerales bacterium, assembly GCA_043776515.1. GTDB lineage: Bacteria > Planctomycetota > Phycisphaerae > Phycisphaerales > UBA1924 > UBA4658. The sequence continues at coordinate 29,534 of JAYVRG010000006.1, read as the reverse complement.
TCCTCGTTGATCCACGGGCGGAAGTCGGCGGCACGCAACTGCGGAAAGGTCAGCAGCAGGTTCGAGAGATCGCCCTTTGGGTCGATGATGATCGCGGGAATGCCGTCGATCGCGGCCTCTTCGAGGATGCCCAGGCAAAGCCCGGTCTTGCCGCTGCCGGTCATGCCGACGCAAACGGCGTGGGTGACAAGGTCCTTGGAGTCGTAGAGCACGTAGTCCTTCGTGCGTGTGCGATTGGGCAGGTCGTAGGACTTGCCGATGTAGAAAACGCCGAGTTTTTCGTAGTCGAGGGTGGGCATTGTAAATAGTAGTGCTGAGTTCGGAGTGCGGAGTGCTGAGCCAAACCACCGGGGCACTCTGCTCGGCTCTGTACTCCGCACTCCGCACTACTATTCCTCATGCTGGTGTCGATTGTCATTCCGGTGTTTAACGAGCTGGCGACGCTGGAGGAGATTCTCCGGCGGGTGCTGAGCGCGCCGCTCGGGGAGCACTCGCGCGAGGTGGTGCTGGTGGACGATCGCTCCACGGATGGCTCAACCGAGATCGCCGAGCGGCTGGCCGCTACGAACCCGGGGCTTGTGCGGCTGATCCGCCACGAGCGCAATCAGGGCAAGGGCGCGGCGATTCGCACCGGGTTCGCCGCGGCCACGGGAGACATCCTGCTGATTCAAGATGCCGATCTGGAATATGACCCTGCGGAGTATCCGCGGCTGCTCGCGCCGATTCTGGATGGACGCGCCGATGTGGTGTTCGGCTCGCGGTTCATCGGCGGCGAGGCGCATCGCGTGCTTTACTACTGGCACTCGGTGGCGAATCACGCGATCACGGCGTTCTCCAACGCGATGACCAATCTGAACCTGACCGACATCGAGTGCTGCTATAAGGCGTTCACTCGCGAGGTGGCCAAGAAACTCACGATCGAGGAAAGCGGCTTTGGCGTGGAGCCGGAACTGACGGCGCGGGTCGCGCGGATGAAGTGCCGGATATTCGAGGTGGGCGTCTCATATAGCGGGCGCACCTATGAGCAGGGGAAAAAAATCCGCCCAAGCGACGGCGCGTGGGCGGTGTGGTGCATTCTGAAATACAACCTGCTGGGCTGAGCGAGTTGCCGAGTGACCGCGGGACTACTCGCGCAGCGCCGCGACTGGGATGCGCCCGTTCTCCGGCACGTTGTCGATAAATCCGGCGAGCTTTCGTGCTCGCACGGGATGTTGCAGTTTTTTGAGGGCCTTGGCCTCCACCTGCCGGACGCGCTCGCGTGTTACCTTGAAGATGCGCCCGACTTCTTCGAGCGTGTAGGTGTATCCGTCGCCGATACCGTAGCGCAGCTTGATGATCTCGCGCTCGCGATATGTCAGCGACTTGAGCACCAGCTCGATGCGCTGCTTGAGCATGTCCTGCGTCGCCGTGTTCGCGGGTGATTCCGTGCGGGTGTCTTCTAGGAAGTCGCTGATGCTGCTGTCCGCGCCGTCGCCGACGGGTTTGTCCAACGACACTGGGTGCTTGCTGATCTTCATCACGCGCCGGGTGTCCGTGACGCTCATGCCCGCGCGCTCGGCGAGTTCCTCGATGGTCGGCTCCACACCGTGCTCCTGGAGCATCAGCTTCTGGATGTTCCGCAGGCGCGTCATGGTCTCGATCATGTGAACGGGAATGCGGATCGTACGCGCATGGTCGGCGATGGCGCGGGTGATGGCCTGACGAATCCACCATGTGGCGTAGGTGCTGAACTTGTAGCCGCGTTTGTACTCGTACTTGTCCACGGCCCGCATCAGGCCGGTGTTGCCCTCTTGGATGACATCCAGGAACGAGAGCCCGCGGTTGCGATACTTCTTGGCGATCGAGACCACCAGCCGCAGATTGCCGCCGGAGAGATCGCGTTTGGCCTGTTCGTATTCCCAGAACACAGTCGCCACATCGCGGACGCGCCGGGCAAGGTCTTCGGGCTCTTCCAGCACGAGGTTGCGAAGCCCGCCGAGTTCTTCCTGCATCACCACGACATCATCAAGCTCAAACTTCTTGGGGAACCGTTCGGCGCGCCGGAGGTCCGCGGCCAGCTCGTTCATTTTCTTGGCGATCGAACGCAACTTCTTGAACAGCGGGATGATCTTGCCGGTGCGCAAGCTCAGTTCCTCGCAGAGCGTCGCCATCTTGCGCCGGCGCGTGGCGATGCGAAGCTGCAACTCTTGCTCCACATCGGTGTCACCGGAGCGGCGAGCGCTGATGATCTCCTCCCAGTTCACCTTGTTCAGCGCGAGCAGTTTGTCCAGCGTGTTCAGGTTGTACGGGATGCGCCGGGATATCTTCTCCTTGGCGTTCTCCTCGGCGGTGGAAATCCGCATGGTGCGGTCAAAGGGAAGCGTGCCCGCGTCCACCTGGCGGAGCATCGCCGCGGCCTGCATCAGCACGTAATCGCTTTCAAGGCAGCGGCGGCGGAAGATCATCCGTGTGGTCTCGATCTTCTTGGCCAGTCGGATTTCCTCTTCGCGCGTCAGCAGCGGGATGTCGCCCATCTGCGTCAGATACATCCGCACCGGATCATCGATCCGCTTGCTCGCGCTCTCGGTGATCGCCTCGTCGATCTCCTTGCGCAGCAGCGCATCCTCTTCGTCGGATGGTTCCTCATCGCCTTTGGCGTCCACGGCCAGTCCGGAGGCCTTGGCCCACGACGCGGCGTGCGAGCGATCACCGCCGGCCACGCTCATGGCGCGGCTGGGCTTGCCCGCACTCGTGGGCGTGGCGCCCACGAGCGCATCCGTTGGCTTCTTCGCATCGCGCCAGGAGCGTGCCTTGTACTCCATCTCGTCGATGAGCTCGACGCCGAGTTGATCGATGTAGACGAGTAGTTCGTGCAGGCGATCGGGATCAACCCACTCATCGGGCAGCGTGTTGTTGAGCTCCTCATAGCTCAGCCAACCGCGCCGCGTGCTCACATCGATCAGGTCCGAGAGCGCTGGGTGAAGATCAAGAATCACAGATGCCTCCTGCAGTTGGGTGGCCCGCTCCGGGGACACACAAGTCCGTCACATACGCCACAGAACGTGGCCGTCCGTACGCCGCGGCAGTCATTGCCGCCCACCCCGCAACCCTTTCCGCAAAAACCTGCCCGTCTCACCGATCTTTCCGAACTAGCTTCCGGGCCTTGGAATCGCCCGCGGATCATCTCCGTGTCGCGATCGCAGGGACCGCAAGCGTTCGATGCGCTGCGTCAGCGATTCCTCTCCGGAATCGCCGCCCGCACCCGTGGCGGCCGCGCTTGGTCCACTCGAAATGGCCCGTGATCGGGCCGCGCGAGCGTCTTTGAGTCGATCGTTCCACAGCCGTGCAAGTCCTTCGGGCGTCTCGTTGGTCATGCGATCGACCTCCGCCGAGAGCCGCGTTGCCGCCCGCTGCACGCCGGAATCCTCGGTTGCCGCAAGCACCGCCGCGAGCGAGGGGGATGTCTCATCAATAATCAGCCCGGAGATCGTCCCCGCGACCCGACGCACATCGGCGTCCTCGAATGATTCGGGCTCAATGAGTTCCCAGTCATCTTCAACAAGGGCGTTGGGAAGCGCGGGATCGTTCAGGATGCAGCCCAGGAGAATCTCACCTGCACCAACGGGCTTGCGCTCGATTTGCACGCTGGCCGCCGCGCCGCCAGCCATCATTCCCGCCGGGCGAACGCGAGCGCGGCGCTGCGCGATGAGGGACGCGATCGTCTCCCAGTCCACATCCGTGATCTGCGAGAGCCGCTTGAGGATGAGCTGGTAGCGAATCTTGTCCACACGTTCCAGACCGAGGTCCACCAGCCGCGCAATGAAGTCCTCGACGATGCGAGCCCGCGCCGAGAGGCCGCTGGCACCGACCTGCGAGCGCACGCGTGCAAAGAGCAGTTCCAGCGGGTCGGTCGCGGCCGCGATCACACGGTCAAACACTTCGCGCCCACCCTCGCGTTTGAGCAGTTCATCCGGGTCTTTCGCGTCCGTGTGTGTCGAGAGCGCGGCGATCCGCACATCCACCGGCTCGGCGAAGAAAATCTCCACCGCACGCTCCGCCGCCTTCTGCCCGGCGGTGTCGCCGTCAAACAGCAGCACCACCGTATCGCAGAGCCGGCGCAGCACCCGTGCGTTCCCCGCCGTCATGGCCGTGCCCAGTGTGGCCACCGCGTTCTTCACGCCCGCCTGGTGGCAGGCGATGGTGTCCATGTATCCCTCGGTGATGATGGCGACCCGCGTCTTGCGAATCTCCTGCGCCGCCTGATGCAGCCCATAGAGCGTCGTGGACTTGTCGAAGATCGCCGACTCCGCCGAGTTGATGTACTTCGGCTCATCCTCATCGTTGATGCGCCGCCCGCCGAAGCCGATGATGCGCCCGATCTGGTCCTGAATCGGGAACATCACGCGGTTGCGGAATCCGTCGTAGAATCCGCCTCCGTTCTCGCGGACTTTCACCAGCCCCGTCGCGCGATACGGGTCGAAGGACAAGCTCTTCTTCTGGATCGTGAGCACCAGCCCATCCCACCGATCCGGCGCGGCCCCGACGCCGAAGAGTTCGATCATCTCCGCCGAGACGCCGCGCTTCTCCAGAATGGCCCGCGCCGGCGCGCCGTGAGAATCGTGTTCAAGAATCGCCCGGAAGAACCCCTGCGCCGTGCCGGATGCCCCGAGCATCGCGGAGCGCGAGGTGGAGTCATCGGATTCATACTCACCCTGCTCACCGCCTTCTGCTGTCTCGCCGCCTTCGCCACCGCTCTGCGAGAAACTCGCCAATCGCTTCGGCTTCCACGGCGTGAGTGTGATCTTGGCGCGCTCCGCCAGATACTTCAGCGCCTCGCCGAAGCCCATCTTGTGGTAGTTCATCACGAAACTGATCGCGTTCCCGCCCGCGCCGCAGGAGAAGCAGTGGTAAATCTGCTTGTGCGGCACGATGTTCATCGACGGCTTGTGGTCATCGTGGAACGGGCAGAGCGAGACGAACTCGCGCCCCTTCGGCTTGATGGCGAGATGATCGCCGATCAAGCGAACGATGTCCGTCGCGTCTATGACGCGCTGGCGATCGTCGGTCTGTCCGGACATATGACCCTGCATCGCCTGCATGGTGCCCCATTCACGCCGCGACCAGAACCCCCGACGCGTTCGCGCGGCCGGGAGCACCGATCAACCATTCACGAATCCTGCCGCACGCCGGCAAGGCGGGCGCGAGTAAAAAAACAATCGCCTGCACACTCTTGAACGAGGAACCACCACGAGATCTTCGAGCTGCTACAGGTGAACTGACCCATTTTTGAACCGACCCCACCGGCAAGAACCGGGGTCCCGAACGCACTGGGCCAACGCAACTTGGCGTGACCAACGGGGGCTTGAGCGGATGTCCGGCGAGAGCTTGTCCCGGTCCATATGGCAGATGCCAGGACACTTGGGACCAACAAGGAGGCCGCTCAGGTCTCAGTGCAAGACTAGCACGCAACGCATGATGGTCAAACGACTTGGGGAAAATGGGCAACTTTGCTGTGATAGCAATTTTCATGCCGAAACCAGTGCGGATTCTCCACCTTGGGACCAATCCATTCCTCTACCATCCGCACCATGCGGCTGAGGGTCCGATATGCCGGTCGGGTGCAGGGTGTCGGCTTCCGAGCCACCGCTCGTTCCATCATGTCGCGCTTCCCCGTCACCGGCTGGGTGCGAAACGAGCCGGATGAAACGGTGTTGCTGGAAGTACAAGGGGCGGATGAGCATGTTCGGAGTGCTCTGACCGACCTGCGCACCTCGATGGGCCGCAATATCCAAAGCGAAGAATGCTCCCCGATCGACGACTTCCCGGGCGAACGGCGCTTCGAGATCACCCACTAAATAGCCCCCAAGTCCCCAATCACTAGCCATTCTCACATCCCGGAGCCCCCGTTGCGACCGCTCATCCTCTTTGATATTGATGCCACACTGCTCAAAACCGATGGTGCGGGCATGACTGCCATGGCGGACGCGGGCCGCGAACTCTTCGGGCCAGAGTTCACATCCGATGGCATCGACTTTGCAGGGCGGCTGGACCCGCTCATCTTCCGCGAGTTGTTCACTCTCAACGGTGTGGGTCGGACTCCAGAGATCGAGAAGCACTTTCGGGCCGTCTATTACGGCCACCTCCAGAAGCGGCTCGCCGCGTCCACCACGGCTCGCCCGTTGCCGGGTGTGGCCACGCTTGTGGATGCGCTCCGTTGGGCGCAGTCCCACGAACTTGGCATCCTCACCGGCAACTTCCGCGAATCCGGTTCCCTCAAACTCCAATGCTGCGGCCTGAATCCCTCGTGGTTTCCGATCTCTGCGTGGGGCGATGACTCGCCGCACGATCCGCCCGCTCGTGACCATCTTCCCCTGGTTGCGATGACTCGGTACCTGACGCACACCGGCGTGCGCGTTCCGCCCGCACACGTCACCATCATTGGCGACACCCCACATGACGTGCGCTGCGCGCTCGTGAACGGGTGCCGTTGCATCGGGGTGGCCACCGGGCGATTCAGCGAAACGGAACTCACCGCCGCGGGCGCGACGTTTGTGGTTCCGAACCTCGCGAGCACTTCGCATGTGCTGAATCTGCTCTCCGGAGCAGCCGCTTTCTCGCCGACATGAACCGACAGCACGCTCTTGCTGTATCATGCTCTGAGTGGCATGGGCTTTCCAGCCCATGTTCTCCCACAGGACGAGGACGTGAGCGAGCAGTCATGCGTAACGAATACTCGGCCATAGCCGCCGATTTTTATATCAATCAGCGGCTGAACCTGAAAATGGATCTGTCCATGCGCCGCGACACGGTGCTGTCGCTCTTTGATCGCGTCCGCAAAGACCAGCCGCAGATGGACCGGTTCAAGCGGTACACCGATGAACTCGCGCTCGAGTCGCGCCCGGAAGGGGCCGAGTCCGTCGGCGCGACGCAGCAGTGGGTCGCGGTGCGCAAGACCAGCGTGCGATCCGGAAGCGTGAATCCGCAGAGCACTGAGCATGGCTGCCGTCTGCACAAGCTCGTACTGGAATCCGCGCCGTACTTTCTGGACATCAGCCCGCTGGATATCGACCATCTCGAAGTCCTGTACGGTTTCGATCTGATGGCTCAGGGCAACCACGATGGCATCGTGTTCAATGCCCTCTACGGCGGCTCGCCGCTGGCCGCGATGATTGATGGGATGGACGCCAAGTCCAAGCACGAACATCGCATCGTGGATTGCCAGCCGCTGATCGGCGTGACCCTCAGCGATGATGGTGAGGTGCAGGCGCACTTTGAGATCAAGACGCGATCCCCCGGCGGCGCGCAGCGCGGGGGGCGATCCGGCGGCGCGGGTGGCAGCAGCAGTGGAGGCGGTGGTGGTTCCGGCGGCGATGGGCGTGAAGAACCCATCAGCGTCTACCTGATCGTCCGCAAATACGGCCCGTTCACCGACATCGGCGAACTGGGCACCGTCTTCTCCGATCTCACGACCCGGGGCGAAGCGCTGCTGGATTCGGTCGTTCTCCCCAAACTCCTCGCCCCGATCCGCGAAGCCATCGTCACCGGCGGGTGACGCCCACACACGCCCGGGATGAGCGACTCGGGTGGGGGGCGAGCGAATCCCGTGGATAGTGGATACAGGTAGCTCGTCGAAACTCGCTGATATTCCTATTGTGGAGGAGTGTCTCACGGCGTTCCGAACTCTCCGACATGACCAGTCCCACGCTCCCACCTGTGATGCTCCTCTTGGCCCAAACCGCCAAGCCCGTGCCCACGGCCGTTCTCATCTGGGTGGGCGTACTGATCGCCTGCGCCGTGATCGGGGGAATGCTCCTGGTCCTTCTCCGCAGAAAAATGTTCGACAAGCAGTCTGCTATGGATGTCCGCGGCTCGCTCATGGACCACCTCCGCGATGTTCACGCTAGAGGCGACATCTCCACCGAAGAATACGAGCAGACGCGCAAGTCCATGGCATCACGCATGTCCCATGTGCTGGACACCAAACGCGCCGGCGGCCTCTTTGAGCTTCCCGATCCCAAGCGACCGACCAAGCGCCCGGTTTCTAAAGTCGGCGCTCCGTTCGAGGAGGCCGACGCACTCCCGGGCACGGTGCCACGTCCTGAAACCGGCGATCTTCGTGCCCCGCCCGGCTACGACCTGACCGGCCAGCCCTTGCCGCCGCCGCCCAAGCCGAAATAACCGTTACGGACGTTCCACTCGCAATTCCATATGCTTCAAGGCGTAGCAGTCTCCACTTCGTGGGGTAGAATCCTCTGACGACCGATGCGCCGGCTCGTGCCTTGTTTCCCGCGTGTTCGCGGCCCCCAGCGGCCAAAGGATACGCCCCTTTGTGGGGACTTCGCTCGAGACGACCACCTGTTCCGCCGATACACATCTCGCACTGTTTACCACCTCGCTCTTGGCCGCACTGGGCCCACTGACGGATCTGTTCCCAAGAGCATACAAGGACGGCTCAATGGCCATTCCCCCAAACCGGAACGACATGAACCAAGGCAACGCAAACGGAGGCCAGGGAGGCCAAGGCAATGGGGGCTCCGGCTTCAAGGGCCGGAAGATCACCACCTGCTCATTCTGCGGCAAGACCAGCCGCGACGTCGGCCCGATGGTCGAAGGTCCGGGCGATGTGTATATCTGCTCCAACTGTACCGACCTCTGCCAGAACATCTTCAAGCAGGAGAAGCGCAAGGTCTCCTCCGCCAGCTCGATGTTCACCACGGTCCCCTCGCCGCGGACCATGAAGGAGTTTCTGGACCAGTACGTCATCGGCCAGGACATGGCCAAGAAGGCGCTCTCGGTCGCGGTGCATAACCACTACAAGCGTCTGCTGCACGTTGACAAGGAAGCCAACGATGTGGAACTCGACAAGAGCAACATCCTGCTCATGGGTCCCACCGGATCGGGCAAGACACTGCTCGCCCGCACGCTCGCCAAGATTCTCAACGTCCCCTTCGCCATCGGCGACGCGACCACGCTCACCGAGGCCGGCTATGTCGGCGAGGATGTGGAGAACCTGCTGCTCAAGCTCCTGCAGAACGCGGACTTTGATGTTGAGGCCGCGCAGCGCGGCATCATCTACATCGACGAGATCGACAAGATCGGTAAGACCAACCACAACGTCAGCATCACCCGCGACGTCTCCGGCGAGGGCGTGCAGCAGTCGCTGCTGAAGATGCTCGAGGGCACCGTTGCCAACGTTCCGCCCCAGGGCGGGCGCAAGCACCCAGAGCAGCAGTACATCCACGTTGATACCTCGCACATCCTCTTCATCTGCGGCGGCACGTTCGTGGGCATCGAGGACATCATCCGCCGCCGCATCGGGCGCAAGCGGATCGGCTTCAACGTCGAGGCGAGCAGCGTGTCCATGGTGGAGCGTGACCGCGAGATGGTGCTCTCGCAGGTGATCCCCGATGACCTGATCGAGTTCGGCATGATCCCCGAGTTCGTGGGTCGGCTCCCGATCCTCGCGCCGCTCATGCCGCTCACGGTTGAGGCGATGATCAACATCCTCACCGAGCCCAAGAACGCGCTGATTCGCCAGTACCAGCACATGTTCCACCTGGAGCGGGCCAAGCTCCGCTTCACGGACGCCTCGCTCCGGGCGATCGCCGAGAAGGCCCTGAAGCGCGACACCGGCGCCCGCGCCCTTCGCGCCGTGCTGGAAGAGATGATGATCGGGCTGATGTACGACCTCCCCGAGGGCGATCACGCCGGCATCGAGTTCGTCATCGACGAGTGCGATGTCCTCAAGCCCCGCCGCCTCGCCGACCTCCGCGTGAACCGCAAGGCCTCCGCCTGAGCCCAAACAGAGGCCCGGGCGCAAGCCCAGGCATTTTCGTGTCACAACTACAAAGGGCCCTGACGCACTGTCCGGGCCTTTTTCGTTCTTCCATTTGCCTCGGGTACCCCCGCCGGTCCCCGGCGGGATTTCTTACTCGCACGAACCTCAACCCGCCGGGGACCAGCGGGGTACCCCATCCACTCAGTTCAGATCCGTGCAATACCACGCCCGCTCCGCCCCGATATGCACCTCCGCCAGCAGATGCACCCGCAGGTTCGTTTCCAGCAATCGCCGCGAGTGCTTGGGTTTGTCCGTGAACAGGTGCAGCGTCGGACGCGACGCACAACTCACCTTGCCCAGCGATGATGCCAGCAGTCCCGAGTGCTGCTCCGCCCATGACGACGCGATGAGCAGCGCGGCCAGCGTCGATTCCTCCGCACTCTCGGACTTGGACCTCGCCAGCAGGTGCAGCCGCCCCGCTCCGTCGATCGCCACCTCGATGCCGCTCGCATAGGGGCAGCGCAGCGCGGTCGATTGCAGATCAACAAGGTGCGACGCGAGCGTGTCGTCGGGAGCGAACACTGCCGCGGGCTTTGGAGCCGCTTCGCGCGCCTGCGATGTGACATTCGACCACATCTGGACTGCGGGCATCGCAGCAGGACCGACCGGCTCGGAGATCGACATCACCGCCGCCGCAATGCTGGGCGTCTCAGGGCGCGGAGCGTGCCCAACGGCAATCTCCGCCGTCGTCGGCTTCGGCTCGGGCAGCGCGATGTCCATCTCTGCGTGGCCCAGTCCGTGGCACGGGCGTCCCGCCCGTGTCTCTTCCACCGGCACCAACGCATCTGCAACCTCAACCTCCGCCGCAACTTCTTCAATCACAGGTACCACACGCACCACCGGCGCAGGAGCCGCGGCCGTCTCCGGCCGCGCGAACATCTCCGCGCCAACCGGCTCCGCCACCAGTGCCCGCACCACACCCGAGAGAATCGTCTTGAGCGTCAGTTCCGTCGAGCCGCTGAACAGCGCGTGCGGCGGGCGAACCCCGCCAATCTTCCCGGCGCACGAAACCGCCGCCACCGGCCGCGCGAGCGTCGCGCTCGCCATCGCCGCGAGTTCCGCACCTGCATTCGCGTGCTGCCCACCCATAACGGCCAGCCGCACCATCGGGCCGTTCTCGCTCGGCTTGGACAACCGTTCCGCAAGCCCCGTGAGCGCAACCTTGCACGCTTCTCGTGCGGTCTGGTCGCTTCCGGTCAAGATCGTCACCGCTCGCGTGATGGCGCACGCAACCACGCTTGCTTCCTGCCCCGCGTCGCAGCGCACGATCCACCGATCCGTGATCTCCGCCGCCGCGTCGATCGCGTCATCTAGGGAAGCCAGATCATCCAGCCCCGGCGCGCCCGCGACATCCGCCAGCGCACCGATCACTTCCAGCGAGCAGAACTCCCCCTGCATCCGCAGATACGCGACGGGTTTCCCGGCCGCCTCCGCGATCTCACGCACGTACTGGCTCGCCCACGCGCCCGCGACCACCGGCAGGTTGCCCAGCACCAGCAGTTCCAGCACCGGGTTCCGCGCCGGCGGCGGCACGATATTCGAGATCGCCCTCGCCTCGCCCTCTTCATCATCTTCCAGCATCAGCACCGGCGCGGCGGCGAGCGTGGTGATTGCTTGTGCGTTGGCGACGACCGGGCCGGGCGCGAGCTGATACTCCACATCATCGTCGGTCCCGGCCAGCCGCAGAATCGGCCCGTCACCCGGCTTGGGCGCGGGCGGTGTCGCAGAAGTGGGGGGGCGTGATGGCTTCGCCGCTCGCGCGGGCTCGGTGCGTCCCGGCGTCTTCGGTGCGCCGGGGATTCGCGCCCCCGCAACCTCGCCGAGAAATAAATCGGTCAGCGCATCAAACGGCTCATCGCCCGACGGGTTGAGCGCACTCGGAGACATCTCCGATGCCCGTTTCCAGAACGGCCCGATTCGCATCGTGCCGCCGACCTGTGGATGTGAGGGAGGAATATTGCTCATGCGGCGGTTCCACCAAAGGGCACGACGACGACGCTGTTGGAGCCGCCGAACGGGTTGGGCACGAGGACAGGATTGAACGGATCAGGAATCCACTTCCCGTCCACGACGAGTCGGTATTGGCTGTATCCGGGCGCGATTGCGGCGGTCGCTTCCAGCATCCCCGTCAGCGGGTTCGCACGCATCGGCAGCGGCGTCCAGTTGTTGAACTCGCCCGCGATCGCGACATCCTGCCCGATCGTCAGCGGCTGCACGAAGAGCACGCCGCGAGCCGTGAACTGCACGCCGAACAGCCGGCGCTGTGGCTCGATTGCCGGCGGGAGTGCGATCGGCGTCGGAGTCGCCACGGGTGTATGAAGTTGCGCGATTGGTGCTGTTACGGTGGCAACCGCAAACGGATCACGCGAGATCGACGCGATCGGAATGGAAATCGGCATGTGCTGGTCGATCGGTGCCATCACCTTCGCCTCCGCGATCGCCACGGCTCGTTGCAGCTTGCGGGTTCGCTGCGCCACATCCGCCGCGCGGCTCAGCGCGGGCGTCGGCGCTATTGAGATGGTGCGTGTTTCCATCGCCACGCCCCCGCCAGACCCGGAAATCACCTGCTCGATGGTTCCGCCGCCATCGCCCGGCGTGGTGTCCGCCGCGTCGCTGGAGACGCTCGCCTTCCCCGGCCTCAGCGTGTGCTCGATCAGCCATTCCGCGAGCTGCACATAGTCCTTTGCGCCCTGCGATTCGCGGGCGTACTCGATCACCGGCTGCCCGAAGCTCGCCGCCTCGCGCAACGCGTGGTCGAACGAGATCACCACCGGAATCACTCGCGCACCGAATCGACGGCGCAGTTCTTCCAGCAGATCGCGGCTCAGCACGCTCGTTGAGTCGTGCATCGTCGCCAGCAGCCGGTGATTCGGCGTAACGCCCAGCCGCTTGCCGATCGCCTTCAGCGCGTTGATCTGCTTGGTCGCCCCCTGCATGGAGAAGAACCCCGTTTCCACCGGGATAATCACCTCATCGGCCGCCACCATCGCGTTGAACGCAAGCATGCCGATCGCCGGCGAGCAGTCGATCAGGCAGATGTCGTACTGCGCATCGAATCGCGCCAACACTTTCTTGAGCCGGGTCTCTGCGCCCTCCATCGCCGCGAAGTCGCCGCGTGCCGCCTCCAGCGCGGCCAGCCGCACCGTGCTCGGCGCCAGGTCCAGATTGCGGCTCACGCGCCACAGCATCCGCTGCGGGTCGATCGGTTTGTCATCCGGCGCGAGCATCGCGTCGCCGATGTGCAGGTCCACGCGCTGCTCGGGAATCGCCAGCCCCGCGGCGCAGTGACCCTGCGGGTCTGTGTCCACCAGCAGCGTGCGATAGCCCTTTCCGGCGAACACCCCCGCAAGGTTGATCGCCGTTGTGGTTTTCCCACATCCGCCTTTTTGATTGACTACCGCGTACGTGCGCACGAGCGCGCTCCCGAATACCCAAACGCGGCCAGTAGTTCGGGGGCATCCGTGCCCGCAAACGCAGGCCGCAAGTCGTGCGCGTGTTATCGGATGCGCCGCTCCGAACCCTTCAATGGTCGAAAGTTCAAGTTTTCGTCAGCCCGCCCCGGCGAAACGGACACCCCGATTTGAGTGGTTGGCCGTGCCACGGGTTGGCCACGCTTCGTGGCAACCCGTGCATGTTGCAACAACGACATCACAGGTTCGAGTTGAGCGTTTCTCGCGCGAATGCACCGCCTCCCTCACTCCCTCACCGCATCTATCGCCTCAAACAGCACCTCATCCCCCGGCGCTGCCACCACTTCGCAACGCCCCTCGCCGCATGGCAGCACCAGCCGCAACTTGCCCCCCGCGGCCTTCTTGTCATGGCGCATCCGCTCCACGATCTCCCCCGATCCCGGCAGGTGGTGCGCCGTCACCGGGAGCCCGGCGTGCTTGAGCATCTGCTTGGTGGACTCCGCCAGCCCCTCGCCGACGAGTTTCATGAGTTCCGCACATCGGGCCGCGCAGACCAGCCCGAGCGCGACCGCCTCGCCATGCCGCAGTGGGGCGAGTGACTTGTCCACCGCCGGCGCGACCATCGGCAACGTCTCGATCGCGTGCCCGAAGGTGTGCCCGAGGTTCAGGATCGCACGTCCGGAGGCCGCATTCGCCGATTCCTCGCGTTCATCTCCACCGACCACCCGCGCCTTGATCGCCACGTTTCGCGCAATCAGTTCCGTTAGCGTCGCCGCGTCGCGTTCCAGGATCAGCCGCAGCCGATCCTTCGTCCACTGCATCAGTCCCGCGTCCTCAAACGCCGCGCTCAGCATCGCGTGCTTGATGCACTCCGCCAGCCCGGCGCGAAAGTCGCGCTCCGTCAGGGTCTCCAGCGTCGCGACATCCGCGAGCACCAAAGCGGGCTGCCAGAACGCCCCGATCATGTTCTTCTGAAGCTCGTTGCCATTCCGCAGATTCACGCCGGTTTTTCCACCCACGCTCGCATCCACCATCGAGAGCAGCGTCGTCGGGCAGTTGATCCACGCGATGCCGCGCCGGTAGCTCGCCGCCGCAAATCCCGCCATATCGCCAGTGATTCCGCCACCCAGCGCCATCACCGCGTCGCCGCGCTCCAGATTGTGCCGCGCGAGCTCCTGCACCATGTGGTACAACGCCTGCAGTGACTTTCCCTCCTCCGTCGCCCGCACCGGCGTGGAGGTCACGCGATATCCCGACGCATCCAGCCGCCGCGATAGATCGGCCAGCCACTCCTTCGGCAATCCATCATCCACAAACACATGCAACGACCGCGATCCGCCCACCGCCGCGCCGATACGCGTCGCCGCGCCCGCGAGCAGCCCCTCACCGATCACCGCGTCGTACTCGCGTGATGCCGCCTGAACTCGGATCGTTGTCGAATCTCTCATTTCATCTCAACTCCAGTGCCATCCCGTGCCACAATCATGCGTTTGTTCAGCAAATGCCATCCAGAGGCGGCCATGATTTGGATTTCGCCCCAGAGGGGCGCCCACGGCTATGCACTCCCGGCCCTCCGGGCCTGCAAGCCAAAACATTTCTATCTGAATGGCATTCGCGATTCCTGAGCATGTTCATGTCGTCCCCCACCCCTCACGCCTCCTTGCGATCCGGCCTTTCCTTCGAGAGCTCATGGTTCAACCACGCCCGCGCGAATGTCCAGTCGTTCTTCACCGTCGCGGGCGACACCCCCAGCGCGGCCGCGGTCTCCTCAATCGACAGCCCCGCAAAGTACCGCATCATCACCACATCCGCCTTCCGTTTGTCGTGCCGCTCTAGTTTATCCAGAATCTCATCCAGCGCGAGCAGTTCTTCCGATCGCGACTCATCGGAGATCGCCGCCTCATCCAGTTCCACGCGCACGCCGTCGCGCCCGCCGCCGCGCTTCAGCCGATTGCGTGATCGCGCCCGCTCGATCAGGATCCGGCGCATGGCCCGTGCCGCCGCGCCGAAGAAGTGGGCCCGTCCATCCCACTTGATCTCTTTTCCCGCCGTCCCCAGCAGCCGCATATACGCCTCGTGGACCAGCGCCGTCGGCTGCAACGTGTGTCCCGCACCGCCCCCCGCCTCCGCGGCCATCTTTGATCGGGCCAGCCGGCGCAGCTCGTCATACACCAGCGGCAGCAGTTCCGCCGCCGCGTGCGAATCCCCGCCGGAGGCCTGCTCCAGCAGTTGCGTCACCAGATGCTGGTCCGGCGCGGGCGCGTTGTCTGGGGTGGGATCGGGCATGGTGAGTCCGTCGGCGCATCCGAATCAGGCGATAGGTATCTCAGAATAGTAGGGATTCAAATCGGCATCTCTTGCGCCTTTTTTTTCCCCCCCTCATGCGTTCCTCGCTCACGAGAGTACGGCGTTCGTCCGATCGAGATTGATGCCTCGATCCAGTTGCCTCGTCGCCATCCGCCGCCGCTTCAGGGAGTTTCACATGCGTCGTCGAATCACATCGGCCCTTTCTTTGCTTGCGCTCACTGGCGCATCCCACGCACAGAGTGTTGAAATTCGAGTGGTCGAACGTACCGGCCAGACCCAGATCACATCGTCCGCGGATGCCGTCCTAGATTGCGCCGTGCAGATGCGTTACAACGCTCCGGCGATGGGAGTCATCCTCGGATCGTTCTCCTTCTCAGTTGTGATTCTCGGCGAGGCCGACACTCGCGGCACGCTGGCGCGCGGGCTGATCTCGAGCACCGATCGAACTTATGCAACGACCATCGCCACCAGTTCCACGCTCGGGCGCGGCGGCCTTGCGGCCCAATATACCTATCTCGCCGGGCTGAGCCCGAACTTCAACGGGGTCATCAACACCTCCAGCGGCACGTTTACCAACACCACCGGCAACCAAGAGATCGGGCTTATCACCGGCTCCGCGACCGGCTCTCCGCTGATTCAGACTCCGGGCATGGACCCGAATGGCGAGAACAACCCGTTCACCTGGGGCGGCTACGGCGTCGGAGCGACCCCCACCAACGGAGACTTCGCCAGCATCCCATCGACCATCGCCCAGAACTACTTCGGCGCCAACCACAACTGGATAGACGTCTACCGCTTTCGCTACACAACCACCGATTTCTCTCCCCGCACGCTCAGCATCGAGGTCCACGATACCACTGCGCAGACGTCTTCCTTCATGCAATACGCCAACGGTGTCTGGGGCTTGGGCACTCCCAGCACCGAAACGCCGGGCGTGACCAATCTCAGCATTGCGGTCGCCGCCGCTGGGGTCTGCTGTGACAACGCCACCGCCGCGTGCGTCGCCAGCACATCTTCCTGCCCCACCGGCCAGACGTTCACCATCGCACAATCCTGCACACCCAATCCCTGCCCGCAGACCGGCTCTTGCTGCACAAGCCAGGGTGCGTGCTCGGTCACGCTGCAGTCCGGTTGCAGCGCGACATGGACAAACCTTGGTTTTTGCTCGCCCAACCCGTGTGCGCAGCCCGGCGTCTGCTGTGTCACAGCGGGCACCTGCTCGATCACGCTGCTCTCGGGCTGCTCAAGTGGTACGTGGTCCGCGACCGGCGTCTGCTCCCCGAATCCCTGCCCGCAGCCCGGTACATGTTGCACCTCGGCCGGTTCGTGTACCGTCACGCTCCAGAACACCTGTGCGAGCACATGGACACTCGGCGGTGTCTGCTCTCCCAACCCCTGCCCGCAACCCGGCGCTTGCTGCTTGAGCAGTGGCGGCTGCGCCGTCACCCTGCAATCTGTTTGCAGCAGCACATGGACACTCGCCGGTGTCTGCAATCCCAACCCATGTCCGCAGCCCGGCCGATGCTGCGCCACCTCCGGTGCGTGCTCCACAACACTTCAGTCCGCGTGTACCGGCGCATGGTCCACCGGCGGCACATGCACCCCGAATACCTGCCCACAACCGGGTACGTGCTGTGCAACTTCCGGCCTCTGTTCCACAACATTACAGAGCGCGTGTACGGGCGCATGGACCACTAGCGGCACATGCTCACCCAACCCCTGCCCGCAGCCCGGTTCGTGCTGCACCACCGGCGGTAGTTGCACCGTGACATTGCAATCCGCGTGCAGCAGCGCATGGACGCCTGCCGGTGTCTGTAACCCCAATCCCTGTTCACAACCCGGCTCTTGCTGCGCCACCACAGGTGGATGCACCGTCACGCAGCAATCCGCGTGCACGAGCACATGGACACTCGCAGGTATCTGCAATCCGAATCTCTGCCCGCAACCCGGTCGATGCTGCGCCACCTCCGGCGCGTGCTCCGCAACACTCCAATCCGCGTGCTCCGGCGCGTGGTCCGTGGGTGGCACCTGCTCGCCCAACACCTGTCCGCAACTCGGATCGTGCTGCACAACCACCGGCACCTGCTCCGTCACACTGCAATCCGTTTGCACCAGCACCTGGACGCTCGCTGGCGTCTGCACACCCAACACCTGTCCGCAATCCGGCTCCTGCTGCACCACGTCCGGCCTCTGTGCCATCACCGCGCAGTCCGCGTGTAACGGAACCTGGACTCAGAACGGTGCTTGCGATCCGAACCCCTGCCCTCAGCCCGGCCGCTGTTGCACCGTCGCGGGCACCTGCACTGTCACTCAGCAAAGCGGCTGCACCAGCGCGTGGACCACCGGCGGCACCTGCTCTCCCAACATCTGCCCGCAGCCCGGTGCCTGCTGCGCCACTGGTGGCACCTGCATCATCTCGCTGCAATCCATCTGCACCGCGACATGGTCGCTCGCGGGCACCTGCAATCCGAACATCTGCCCGCAACCCTCCGGCCGCTGTTGCAACTTCGTCACCGGCACCTGCTTCCTTCGCAAGCGGCTCGAGTGCAACGTAGCAAACAACGACTGGTCCAGCGGCGGCACCTGCACGCCCAACACCTGCCCGATTTCCGGCGCGTGTTGCAACACCGCCGCTGGCACCTGCATCCGCCGCACTCAGGCCCGCTGCATCTCCGGCAACACCTGGCAATCCGCGGGCGTCTGCACTCCCAATCCCTGCCCGCCCCCGCCGGGCCGCTGCTGCAACGTCGTCACCGGCACCTGCGCCATCACCACGCAGACCACCTGTACCGTCGCCGCCCACGACTGGTTCCTCGGCGGCACCTGCACGCCCAACACCTGCGCCGCCCCGGGCGTCTGTTGCAACACCGCCGCCGGAACCTGCATCCGCCGCACGCAAACCCGCTGCACCGGCGGCATCAGCGGCAACACCTGGTCCGAATCCGGTGTCTGCACGCCGAACCCCTGCGTCCTTCCCGGGCGCTGTTGCAACGTCGTCACCGGCACCTGCGCCATCACCCTGCAATCCACCTGCGGCGCGGCCGCGCACGACTGGAACCCCGGCGGCACCTGCACACCCAACACCTGCGCCACGCCCGGTGCCTGTTGCAACTCCGGCGTCTGCCGCCGCATCACCCAAACCCGTTGCCCCGCGTCGGTCGGCTCTTGGAGCGTCGGCGTCTGCGCACCTAACCCCTGCCCACAGATCATCATCGCTGGCGGCTGTCCCGGCGACTTCAACCACTCCGGACATCTTGATGTTGGCGACATTTACGACTTCCTCAGCCAGTGGTTCAACCACGGCCCCGAAGCCGACTACAACGGCAACGGCGAAACCAACGCGCAGGACATCTTCGATTTCCTGAACACCTGGCTTGCCGGCTGCTGAACGCATTCCAGTGGGATACCAAACGCACAAAGCACACACGCCCGGGATGAGCGAGTCTTCGAGCGAATCCCTGACCTGACCCAGCAACGGTGGACACAAAGCGGTGTCAAACACGGGCAGCTCCCCTCAATGCTGGGTGGCACGGGCAGCTCGTCTGCCCGTGGTGAGCGGCAAGGGCCAATCGGAAACCGGCACCTCCCACGGCAACGCATTCGCTCTTCTCGTGCGAGATATCTCTACGCCCACGCAACTTCCGACGCTCGGGGCTCGTTGATCCACCAAGCACGGGATTCCCGATACACTCCCACCATGCTCACCCTCGACTACGCCAACATGCTCTCCGATCGCGTCGGCCCCCACGGCATCGACCCCGCACACCTTGACCCCAAGGGCGAGGCCGCCGCGGGCATCGTCACGATGACCCGCAAGCTCAACTCCACCCGCGGCAAGATGGGGGGCTGGGAACGCTGGCGCGATCTGCACGTCAACCCCATGCGCTCCGAGCATCTCTCCGCCATCAACACCTACGTCAAAGCCAACCACAACCGCTTCGACAACCTCGTCGTCCTCGGCATCGGCGGCAGCGCACTGGGCAACATCGCCCTCCAGTCCGCACTGAATCCTTCAACGTACAACCTCCTCCAAAGAGCCTCTGGCGTAAGCCAGAGGTCCGACCACAGACCCGGCCCCCGCATGTTCGTCGTAGACAACGTCGATCCCGCCTATTTCGGCGGCGTCCTCAGCTACATCCTCTCCGTTGACCCCACACTCGAACGCACTCTCTTCAACGTGGTCAGCAAGTCCGGTGAAACCGCCGAGACCGCCGCGCAGTTCATGGTCATCCGCGACCTGCTCAAGAAGCACGGGCGCAAGGGCGCGGACCACGTCGTCGCCGTCACCGACCCATCCAAGGGCACCATGCGCCAGATCTGCAACGCCGAGGGCTACACCACGCTCCCGGTTCCCGACGGCGTCGGCGGCCGCTTCAGCGTTCTCTCCCCCGTTGGCCTCTTCAGCGCGGCCATGTGCGGCATCGACATCGAAGCCCTCCTTGACGGCGCGCTCGCCATGGACCCGCTGACCACCCGCGAGGACATCTCGAAAAATCCCGCCGCCATGCTCGCGTATCTGCTCGTCGAACTCGGAGAAACCAAGGGCAAGGTCAACCATGTCATGATGCCCTACTGCAACCAGATGTACCTTCTCGCCGATTGGTTCCGCCAGCTCTGGGCCGAGTCTCTGGGCAAAAAGTCCAACCTCCAGGGCGAAACCGTCTACGCCGGCTTCACCCCCATCAAAGCCCTCGGCACCACCGACCAGCACTCGCAAGTGCAGTTGTATCGTGAGGGTCCCAACGACAAGGTCATCGGGTTTGTCGAACTCGCTCACTCAGCGGGTGGCACTGGCGGCTCGCCCGCCAGTGGGTCAACCAGCGATGTCATGATTCCAACAGGCCTCAACGTCGAAGCCATCAAATACCTCGAAGGCAAATCCATGGCCGCGCTCCTGCACGCCGAGAAGCGAGCCACCGAATACGCCTGCGTCGAAAGCCAGCGCCCCAACTTCACCATCACCTTCCCAAAGCTCGACGCCCACCACGTTGGCCAGTTCATCTACCTCTGGGAAATGGTGACGGCGTACGCGGGGCTGATGCTCAACATCGATGCCTACGACCAGCCCGCCGTCGAGCTCGGCAAGCAAGCCACCTTCGGCCTCATGGGCCGCGCGGGATACGAGAAGCACCTGAAGGCCGTGACTGAAACCCTCGCGCCGACGCGGTTTGTGATTCGGGAGTGACTCCAAAACAGAGGCCCGGGCGCAAGCCCGGGCACCCCTGTAGCAGAATTGAACCAACTGAAAGCAACCGCCCCATGCGAATCCTCCTCGCCGCACTCGTCACCTTCATCGTCGTCACGATCTTCACCAAGATCCCCGACTGGCTCACGCAGCTCATATGGGGCGCAATCGCAGCCGCTCTCGCGGTCATCGTCTGCTTTCTTCCGACCATGTTGAAGCGCAGGGTGAAGCGAACACCCGCTCAGCAATGGATTGAAACCGGATTCCTTACCGCCGGAGCGATTGTCTTTACTCTGGGCGTTCAGTACTCTGTATTCTAGAGGCCCGCCCCCATCACCCCATCGGTTCCGCTCGCGTGTCATGCACCCGCACCGCATCCTCCGTCACCCTCACTACACGTCCCGCCACCCGCTCCATCGGGAATGTCGCCAACAGATCGGACACCACTCGGATGTACGCTCCTCGGCTCTCCTTCGTGAGCCGCAGCAACACGATCCCAACGCCCGGCGCGGCAGCCACTCGCCTCGCATCCGCAAATCCGACATCCGCCGTAATCAGTGACCGCCCTTCGGCGACAATCACGTCTCAGAGCCGATCGTCCGGAGTGCCAACCATGCGCTGCTCGGCAACCGTGGCCGCATCGTGACCCGCGGCTCGCAGCATCTGCGCGATCTCAGCAGGCAAGTCTTCATCGATCTTGAAGCGTGCTGTGCTCACGATGCGTTTCGCAGCGGAACCACCCGATACCCCCGAACCGCCTCCGCCGCATAGTTTAACGCCGCGCTCACATCCTCGGCCTTCAGTTGCGGATAGCTCCGCAGAATATCTGTAACAGAATCACCATCGGCGATGCTGCCGACAATCACGCTCACCGAGATGCGCGTCCCCGCGATGCACGGCTCACCGTGATGGATGGCCGCATCAACCGCAATCCTGCCGCGCCAGTTGTCCGGTGTTGAAGCCATTGGTGTGACCTGCATACTGAATCCAACAATCATACGCCCAAACTCTCCCCTTCTCCCTTTCCCCCCTTCTCCCGTTCTCTTGCCTCTCACCCCACCGCCCGCATCGCCCCGATCACCCACTCCGGCGTCCCCTCCACCATCTTCCGCACAAGTTTCGCACGAGAGAAGTAGTACCACGCTGTCAGCCCCGGCCCGATGATTCCGAACAGCGCGACGCCGCCGTACAGCCCGTACGCCGCGAGGTCCGAGATGCGCCCGATCATCGCGTCCATCTCCGCATCGCCCGTCGATTGTCCGACGCTCGCCAGCAGCGGGTGCGTCAGCGCACGCACAAGCGAGTACACGCCGTACACCACCAGCAGCGTACCCAGCCCGATCTGGTTGTACCCCAGCACCCGCGGTCCGCGCATCTCAAACCGCCGCAGCATCGCCGCGCCGCGCAGTTCGTTGAATGCAATCACTCCCAGCATCACGCCAAGCACCAGTGCCACCACATCTCCGAATAGCCCGCCCAGCAGCGTGACCAGCGCGAACACCACCATCGTCCAACCGCTCATCGCCGCCACGTTCGCCGCCCGCCGCACCTTTTTCCCACGCACCCGTGCCTCCGCAATCGCCGCCAGATGCTCCGCCGCCAGCGGCCCCGGCGCGGCCGCCGCCACGCCCGATACGAGCGGCATTATTACAGATTGGACGGCAGGTGCGATGACCCCGAATCGACCCATCCCGCGACCCGCTGCACCACACTACGGCACCCACTGCCGTGCCACGGTTCGCCCGCTGCTCTGAGCGGGTCAACCGTGCAGCTCACCAGAGATATCAGACCTTCGCACCACTCACACACATTCATACCGAAGACCCCGCTCTGCGTATGATTTTCCATGAGACGCACACTCCCCCTGTTCGTTGTCCTGACGTTCTGCCTCCTCATCGGCGCGGCGATCAACGTCGGCGTGGCATTCGGCACCGTTTCGTGCGACAGCCAAGATCGCAAGTACCTAGAGGTATTCAGCGATCACGAGTGGCCGCGAGAGTTTCCTTCTAGCTGGAAAACCCAGCCCTCCTACCGCAACTGGAAAAACAGACTTGACATCGCTGTTGCTCCCCCCTCCACCGATACATCCTCACCGACTCACCAGATGTGGACCTCGGGCTTCGGAGTCAGCGGCGAACTGTTCGACTATTTCCAAACCGTGAATGGAAATCATCGCTGGCATGTCACCAGCGGACTCAGGTGGTCCGCTGCGGGATGGCCGATGGCCTCGCTCAGATCGTGGAATCGCTATGACCTGCTGGAACGTTCAGGTGCTTTCCAACAGCGGCAGTTTCGAGTTGATGACATGCACAGTTACGCATGGCTTGTGCATGACGGCAACGAAGAAATCCGACTCCCGCTCCAGCCCATGTGGACCGGATTCGCTGTGAACACTTGTATCTACGGAATCGCTGTGTTCGTTTTGCTCGCGTGCGTTTCTTCCACTCGTCGCTGGACACTCAAGCGCAGGCCTCCGCAGCGGTTGGCGCATGGTTCCGAACCGCTGCCCTCACCCTTGGGCAGAAACGATTTGCAATCCACGCTGTCGCTGACGTGAGTCGGCCGCGAAAACGCACTGCATGCCACGGATTCCCGTGCAGCTCACGAGAGATATCAGACCCACCACACACTCCGGCCGCCAAACCCGCCGCATTTTCTCTGTCTGATTGGCCCCCAATCAAGCCCCCGTCGCATTCCCTTATAATGCCCCAAGCATCCCGCGCGATCGCCGCGCACTTCGCTCCGCTTCACCCCTTCACCCCTTCACCCTTTCCCCCGTTCTCCCCCTCCGGCCCGTGGATACCGACCGCTTCCAACTCCTCTCCGACCTCTTCGAGCGTGCCAACGCGCTCCCGGAATCCCAGCGCGCCGCGTTTCTCGCCCAGCATTGCAACGGCGATATCGAACTCCGTGCCGAACTCGACGCGCTCCTCTCGCACTCCCAGAAGCCCGATGATCCCGTCGTCACCGCCGCGGGTCTTGATGCGCTCTTCGAGGAAGCCGGGTTCAAGCCCCTCTCCGGCGCGGGCCGCGGCAAGATTCCCGATATCATCGGGCGCAACCCGAACCAGATGCCCTCGCCGATGCACGGCGCGCACGGCGGCGGATCGCCGACGCCCGCCACCATGTTCGGCCTCGCACCGAGCGCGCCCACGATGCCGCTGCTCACCGGCCAGTACCGCATTCTCCGCGTCGTCGGCGAGGGCGGCATGGGCATCGTGTACGAGGCCGAGCAGTCGTTCCCGAAACGTCGCGTCGCGCTGAAGTCCATTCGCCCCGGCCTCTTCACGCGCCGCATGTTGCGTCGTTTCCAGAACGAGGCGCACATCCTCGGCCGCCTCCAGCACCCGGGCATCGCGCAGATTTACGAGGCGGGCGCATCGGACCCGCAATCTCCCGATGATGCGTTCTTCGTCATGGAGTTCGTCGATGGCCCGCCGCTGACGACATACGCCACGCAGAAGAACCTGCCCACGCGGCGGCGCGTCGAACTGATGATCGCCGTCTGCGATGCCGTCCACCACGCCCACCAGCGCGGCGTGATCCACCGCGATCTCAAGCCCGCCAACATTCTCGTGAGCGAAGATGGCGACGGCCAGCCGCACCCGAAGATTCTCGATTTCGGCGTCGCCCGCGTGACCGATGATCGCACCAAGGCCGGTGCTCTTGGCGAAAAAGCTCACACCGAATCCATGCTCACGCACGCCGGGCAACTGATCGGCACGCTTGCCTATATGAGCCCGGAGCAGATATCCGCCGGGCCGGACGATGTGGATGTTCGCACCGATGTCTACGCGCTCGGCGTTGTGCTCTACCAGTTCATCACCGGCAGACTCCCGCACGATCTCACCGATAAGTCCATCCCCGACGCTGTGCAGATGGTGCGTGAGCACGAGCCGTCGCGGCTGGGCACCATTGATCGCGCCTATCGCGGCGATCTGGAAACCATCGTCGCCAAGGCGATGGAGAAAGATCGCGCCCGGCGCTATCAATCCGCCGCGGAACTCGGCGAGGATCTGCGCCGTTATCTCTCCGGCGAAGCGATCGCCGCCAAGCGCGATTCGTCGGTGTACCTGCTGCGCAAGTTCGTCCGTCGCCACACCGCCGCTGTGGCGATCGGTTCGCTGATCCTCGTTGGCCTGATCGCCTTCGGCATCGTCTCTTCGTGGCAAGCCCGCAAGAATCGGCTGCTCGCGGCGACACTTGCGGATCAGTTGGTAGTTGCCAACACCGATCGTGGCCGACTCGAAACACTCTCCGGCTCTCCGTATCTGGGCGAGAAGGTGCTGTGGACGGAGCGATTGCAGCGACCTGAGATGCCCGAGACATACTGGTCGCTCTGGGAGCACTACGCCAGACAACCGATTCTGCGATCCACGTCCGGCCCCGGGCTCTCCGGCGGGCGACTGCTGCTCACGCCCGATCACGAGATCGTCCTGCGCACCGGCAGGGAGGGCGAGATCGAGGCGTGGAGTTCGGATCTGGAGCGCTGTCTCTGGCACATCGCGCCAGAGGGCACCAGTTGCAACGCGGGAGCGATGGCCGCGGACGGGTCGTACGCTGCCTTTGTCGGCGTGAAGGGCAAGATCGTGCTCGTCGAACCGCGCACCGGCGCGATCATGCGCCGATTTGCCAGCGACACCGCTGACTTCTATTCTGTCGCGCTCTCTCCGGATGGGATGTCGTTGTATACCGGAGACTATGCCGGAGAGGTTGTGCAATGGAACGTGGCGGATGGCAAACGCGTGCGCAGCTTGAGTCGCCAGTCGCGCACGGTGCGATTTCTCGCGCCGAGTCCGGACGGTCAGATGCTGGTGGTCGGCCATCTCGGCGGCATCTGCGGCGTGATCGACCTGGAACAGGGCACATATGCCGGCCACCTGCGCATCAAGATTCCCGGCGTCGAGGGCATCGAGTTCACCCGCGATGGTTCGCGTTGCTGCATTCTCACCTCTGATGGCAGGGTGCTGATCTTCGAGACCGAGCACTGGCAGGACTACGAAACGCTCCAGGTCGGCGATGCCAGAACGATGGCGCTGCTCGACGGTCGAACGCTCGCGCTCTCCGGCATGGGTGGGCTGCAACTCTGGGACACGCAGGCGCGCACGCGGAGCGCGACCTTTCCAGGCGATGAGAGCGGGCAGCACACGATCATCGCCGGGCCGCGCCCGGGCACGCTGCTGATGTACGGGATGGGAACGTGCGTTCGGCTCTGGGAGACCAGCACGCTGGGGTGCGCGCAGCGTCTGCTGGGAACCCCGGAGGCGTTTGTGTTCTGCGCCGAGCCATCTCCCGATGGAGCGATCATCGCCGGGTGCGACAATCAGGGCATGATTCTGCTCTGGGATGTTTCCAGCCACGCGCTGCTGGGCAAGCTCGCTTCCGGCGAGCAAGGCGAGCGGTGCTACGCGATCTCCTGGCGTCCGGGCACGCGCGACTTTGCCGCGGTGTTCGGCCTTGGCAACGTTGCCACGTTTCACGCGGGCGCATCCGGTCCGGAGCCGCTTGCGAAGTGGAAGGGGCACGAATCCGAGGCGTCGAGCATCGTTTACTCGCACGATGGCCGGACACTGGCAACGGGCGGCACGAAAGACGGTATCAAGCTCTGGAACGCCCAAACGCACGAGCCGCTGCGCTCGATGGAGACCTCGCAGGGGCGCATACTCTGCCTTGATTTCAGCCCGGACGACCAGCGGCTTGTGTCCGCGGGCATCGGCCCCGGCGTGGCGGTTTCCGACGTCGCGACTGGGCGCGTTCTGAGCGCGATCCCGCAGGTGTATCAGAACTATCGCGCGCGATACAGCCCCGATGGGAGCATGATCGCGATCGCGCACTCGACTCCTGAGATCGTGCTTCTGGATGCGAAGACTCTGACGACGATCAAACGGCTGAGCGGACATCCGCGCACCGTGGTGGATGTTCACTTCAGCGCGGACGGCAACTCGCTGGTCTCCGGTGCGGGTGACGGGAGCTGGCACTTGTGGAACGTCGCCACCGGTCGTTCGCTCGCATCGCTGAACACTGGCACCGAGATCTCCTGGACGGCGTTTGTCCCCGGCACCGACGACCGATGGGTGGTGGTGGCCGGTGCCAAGGGGCAGGTGCGACTGATTGATCTTCGCTACTACGACCGCCACATCGCGGGCAACGCCGGATATTTTCTGACCAGACTCGGCCCGGAACTGCCATTGCCAGCGCGCCGGGACGAGTTGCTCGCATGGTGCCGCAAGACGATGAATAACCCAGCGTTTTCCTTTGATGATCCGGTTGCGGGCCTGCCGCTCCTGCCGAACGGGGCGATGAACAAGGCCGCGCCGGTGCCGATCGCCCCCGGTTCCCGTCAATAACCACAGGCCGGACGTTGAGAGTTTGCGCCGAGACGGTCTCCAAGCGTGCGGAAGTCCTGCGGCACGGTACAGTGTTGTTCTATGGCCAACTGGACCGGAGAATCGCGGTCGGGTGAGCACGCCTCGCGCCCGGCGCACGCGCGTCTGCCCTCGGACCCTGAGCACGCGCCAACGGGGACGCTGCTGGTCGAGGTGGCGTGGGAAGTCTGCAACCAGCTCGGCGGCATCTATCAGGTCATCAAGAGCAAAGCGCCGCGCATGGTGAACCGGTGGAAGAACCGGTACTACATGCTCGGGCCGTACAACGCGGCGAAGGCCGCGCTGGAGTTTGAGGAAAGACCGCCGAAGCCGAACACCTGGATTGCCAAGGTGCTGGAGCAGTTGAAGGCGGGCGGACTGATCGTGCATCACGGGCACTGGCTGGTGCCGGGGCGACCGAAGGTGCTGCTGGTCGAGCACGGGATGCCGGGGCATGATCTGGATGCACTCAAGTTCAAGATATGGAAAGATCATGGAATCGAGTTTGGCAGTGATTACTTGACGGACGGCGTGGTGACGTTTGCGGAGGCGGCGAAGCGGACGCTGTGGTCGCTGTCCTTGAACTGGGCCGCGGCCAAGCCGGGGGACCACGAGCACGAGGAAGATGGTGTTTCGCAGCGCGGCTCGCGGCGGGTGCTGGCGCACTTCCACGAGTGGATGGGTGGGCTGGCGATACCGATGCTGCGCCAGGAGCAGGCACCGATCGCGACGGTGTTCACGACGCACGCGACACAACTGGGCCGGACGCTGGCGTGGGGAGATGAGTTCTTCTACGACCACCTGCCATTCGTGGATTCGGACACGGAGGCGCACCGGACGAACATCAAGACGCAGCACTACACCGAGAAGGCGTGCGCGCACGGGGCGCATGTGTTCACCACGGTAAGCGGGATCACGGGCGAGGAGTGCACGCACCTGCTCGGACGCTCGCCGGACCTGGTGACGCCGAACGGGCTTTCGATTGATACGTACAACGTCGGGCACGACTTTCAGACCTATCACGCGCAGTTCAAGGAGCGGATCCATCGGTTCACGATGGGGCACTTCTTTCCAAGCTATTCGTTCGATCTGGACAAGACGATCTACTTCTTCACCTCCGGGCGGTTTGAGCCGCGGAACAAGGGGTTTGATCTGTGCATCGAGGCGATGGCGCGCCTGAACGCGGAGCTGAAGGCGCAGAAGCTCGACCGGACGGTGGTGTTCTTCATCGTGACGGCACGGAATCCCAGGTCGCTGCATCCGCGGGCACTGCAATCGCGCGGGGTGCTGGATCAACTCGATGACTCGGCGCGCAAGGCGGTGGACGAGATTCGCGAGCCGTGGTTCCGGCGGCTGGCGGCGGCGGCTGGCGGCGGCGGGCCTCCGGCGAAGCTGGATGATCTCATCAGCGAGTACTGGAAACTGCGGGTGCGCCGGACGCAGTTTGCGTTCAAGACCGATCAGCTCCCGATGGTGGTGACGCACCTCCTGGATGACGACGCGAAGGACGATGTGCTGAACCAGATACGCAACGTCTGGATGTTCAACCGCGCGGATGATCCGGTGAAGCTCGTGTACCACCCGGAGTTCATCAACCCGACCAATCCGCTGTGGGGCATCGAGTACGACCAGTTCGTGCGCGGCTGCCACATGGGGGTGTTTCCGAGCGCATATGAGCCGTGGGGATACACGCCGCTGGAGTGCCTGGCGATGGGCGTTCCGGCGGTAACGAGCGATCTGGCGGGGTTCGGAAGGTTCGTGGAGGACACGCACCCGGAGCTTGCGAGCGGGATGCTGTCATCAAGTCCGAGCGACGGGACGAGCACTTCGAGCGCGGCACGCGGGCTGATGATTATCAAGCGGCGCGGTCGGACGTTCGGGGAGGCGGCCGCGGATCTGTCGAGGCACTTGCTGGAGGTGTGCAAGATGGATCGGCGGCAGCGGATTCAGTTGCGGAACGATGTGGAGCGGAGCTCGTGGGAGTTTGACTGGACGATTCTGGGGACGGCGTATGACCATGCGCATGATCTGGCGCTGATACGGGCGGGAGTGGGGGGGTAGGAATGTTGGATGGGGGATGTGCGATGGCGGATGTGGGGCGAGCATGGGGTGCGTGTTTCGACGTTGCTTGCTGGTCTTCAGGGTCTCCATCTACTTCTGAATCTTCGTCCACATCCGAATCGTCGTCGGATTCGTCTGGATCTTCCGCTTCTTCATCACCTTCGAGCTCGATTTCATCGTCCAGGTCGCAAGGGTCTGGAGCGTTGAAGATGGCGACGGCGCAGCGGCGTTTTTCGTCGGGGGTTTCGGCTTCTTTGAGCGCGTCGATGAGGGTGCGGAGGGCGTCGAGGCGGGCGGAGGCGAGTTCGGTGGCGTAGGGGGACATGGGGGAGCTCCGAAGAAAAATGGCAAAGCGCAAATGGCAAAGCGCAAATAGAGGCAGAAGAAAA
>JAYVRG010000005.1:0-38787 GCA_043776515.1 Phycisphaerales bacterium | reverse complement strand
CGCCACACGCGGCGCCGACCCGGGGCCCCGCGGCCCGAATCCGCCGCGGAGCGGCGGACTACCCAGGAACATGGGCTGGAAAGCCAATGCCACTAATGCGCGTTGGAGTGGATGAAGCCGCGGAAGATGGTGAGCCAGAGGATTTTGAGGTCGAAGCCCAGGGACCAGTGTTTGACGTAGAAGGTGTCGTACTGGATGCGTTTGCGGAGGGAGGAATCGCCGCGGTGGCCGTTGATCTGGGCCCATCCGGTCATGCCGGCTTTGACATGGTGGCGCAGCATGTAGCCGCGCCAGTCCTCGCGGAAGCGCTCGATGAGTTCGGGACGCTCGGGGCGCGGGCCGACGAGGGACATTTCGCCGAGGAGGACGTTGAGGAGTTGGGGGAGCTCGTCGAGCGAAGTGCGGCGGAGGAAGCGGCCCGTGGGGGTGACGCGCGGGTCGTCACGCTGCGTCCATTCGGAGCGGGCGGCACGAGCGGCGTCGCGGAGTGTGCCGGGCTGCTCATCAGCGGGATGATGCATGGTGCGGAACTTGTAGATGTCGAAGATTTGGCCCCCGAGGGAGACGCGGCGCTGCTTGAAGATGGCGGGGCCGGGGCCGGAGAGGCGGACGAGGATCCAGACGACAAGCATGATGGGGGAGAAGAGGACCATCGCGGCGGCGGAACCAACGATGTCCAAGGCGCGCTTGGTGAGGCCGCCGAGGCCGGTGGCCGGGGACTCACGGTAGCTGAGAATGGGCATGCCGTCGAGTTCGGAAACGGTCATGCTCTGCGGGACATAGCGTGGGGAGACATCGGGGACGATGCGGACATCGACGGGGAACTTTTCCAGGCGCGCGAGAACAGCGGGGAGCTCGGCGGCGTGGCGCGCCGGGAGCGCGACGTAGACGGCGTCGGGCTTCTTCTCGGCCATGAGCCGCTCGATGTCGGCGAGGCCGCCGAGGATCGGGTGGCCGTCGCACGCATCGCGGCGCTGGTGGGACCAGTGGCTGATGAAGTAGGAGACTTTGAGGCCGGTCCAACTGTTGCGCTCGAGGGTGCGCGAGGTGATCTGTGCGACGCGGCCGACGCCGATGATGGCGACGTGGCGGAGGTTCCAGCCGCGGCGGCGGAGGACGCGGAGCGCGAAGCGGAAGGTGGCGCGCTCCACGGACATGGAGATCGGGAGGAGGATGGTGAGCAGGATGATTTGCAGGCGTCCGGCGTCGAGGTTAATGGTGCGGCCGAGCACCGAGAGCGAGCGCGGGATGGCCTCGGGATCTGGCACGGCAGAGAACATAGAGGCATCGCTGATGTAGAGTGCGGCGATGATGGCGAGGATCGCGAAGGCGCAGGCGCGGAGAATCTGCCCGGTCTCACTGGTGAGGGAGCGATCGCGGCGCGGCTTGTAAAGCCCGAAGAACTGGAATGCCAGCAGCGTGATGGGGATCGTCGCCAGCAGCAGCGCGTTCTTCGGATATGAGGCGGGGGAGAGCGGCCAGTAGTGCGGGTCGTTGAGATACGCCTTACGCCCCAGCCATGCGGCGAAGGATGCGCCGGCGACCACGGTTGCATCCACACCGGCGAGCAACCCGACGAAAAACTGGTGCTGCTGTTTGAGCAAGGAAAAGTTCCGGGGCCCCGCGAGCAGTCATGGATCGGCACGCGGCCCACTTTGGGGCGAGCAGGATCAAGGACAGGGGGTGTCACTGTCGCCGGTTCGGGGGTGGATGTCAACTTGGCCAGCGGGAACCGGGGGAGTTCCGGCGTGAAACGGGCGTAAACGAAGGGTGAGGAGGATCAGGTGGCGCGGGAGTGGCGCGGCTTGGGAGCGGCGCGTGGTGCCGGGGCCGGGGTTGACTGGGGCTTTTTCGCGGGGCGACGGGTGAAGAAGGTGTCGTAGAGGTCGTCGATCTCGGAGATGTCGATGGGCTTGCCGCGCGAGGTGGCTGCGATGTTCTCCCAAGTGTAGTGGGCGCGGCCAGCGGGGATGGAGCGGTCGGCGGTTTCGGAGGCGGCAAGTTTGCGGTCGTAGACGCGCCGGGTTTCGACGTTGGAGAGAGTTTCGTATGCCGCGGCGAGCTTGGCGAACTTCTTGGCGGCGTCTTTAGATGGGTTGACGTCGGGGTGGAGGGTTTTGGCAAGTGCGCGATAGGCGCGGCGGATCTGCTCCTGAGTGGCGGTGCGCGGGAGGTTGAGGAGTTGGTAGTGGGTGGTGGACATGAGGATCAGAGCCGAGTTACAGAGTCGAGTTTCAGAGCCGAGCGGCGTAAGCCGCCGGGGGATGGCTTGCGATGCGAAAGCCAAACAAAGGCATTCGGGCCGCGGCGGCCCGAACATGGGCTGGTAAGCCCATGCCACGGCTAGTGGGAGCTGGGGGGGGTGGCGTGGGGATTGAACATGCGGGTGGGCGCGGCGGGCGCGGAAGATGGTTGAGCGTCGTTGTCGATTTTGAGGCATTCGACATCGAAGATGAGCGTGGCGTTTGGGGGGATGACGCCGCGGCCTTCGGGGCCGTAGGCGAGCGCGGGGGAGATGATGAGCTTGCGCCGTTCACCGGCGGCGATGCCGACGAGCCCCTTGTTCAGACCGGGGAGAAGGTTGCCAGGGATGTTGACGGTGGCGGGTTGCTTGCCGGGCGTGCGCGAGGTTTCGACGAGCTGGCCGGTGGTGAGCCAGGAGGTGTAGTGGAGGACGGCTTGACCGCCGGGGGAGAGTTTGGGGGCGTCGGGTTTAGGGGGGAGCATGGTGATGGAGATGATGTCGTCTTCGCGGGTGACGAGGGGCTTGGCGTCCGCGCGAGTGAAGGTGGTGAACTCGCCGGGCTTGTGGCCCCAGACGCGCAGGCCGCTCTCGTCGAAGCCGGTGTCGGCGATGCGGAGTGTGGAGCTCGCAATGGAGATGGAGCAGGTCATTTCGATCGCGCTGTTGCGAGTGGTGGGGGCGGGTTGCGGCGTACTTGCGTCGAATCCGGCGGCGTTGATGGTGACGCGCAGGTCTGCGGTGGGGATGAGGTTGATGAGGTCGAGCGCGGGCAGTTGGTCGGGCGCGGCCCAGAGACCGGCGAGTGCGTCTTGCTGGCCCACGGTCGCGAGGTCGAGGATGCGCAGGCGAAGTTCGGTTTGCTTGCGATAGCAATGGAGGAGGTAGAGGCGGAAAGGGGTGGCGGGGGAGTCGAACCGGGCGATCTCGACGAGCAGCGTGTTTGGAAGCGCGGCGATCAAGACGGGCGCGGCGTGCAGGAGCAAGACGGGGCGATCGGTTTCGGCGGACGATTGGAAGGTGCCGGTGAGTGGGCCGAGGAGCTTGGCGATTTCGGGGTCCGGCGGGTTGGGCGCGGCGGTCAATGGTTTGTCTGCAACGTGCTCGGTCGCGGCTTCGAGTGGCGACGCGCTCTTGTTCTGCGCGAGGGCGGGGAACGAGAGCGCGAGGGTTGCGAGCGCGGCGAGGATGTGGGGAGTGGTCCTCATGGGTGAATCGTACGGTGCGGAGAGGGGGTGATGGGAGAATGAAAAACCCCGACGAGGGCCGGGGTTTGGGGAGTGCGGAGATGCGTCCGGCTCGGAGAGCCGGACCACCCATGAGGCGGATCAGGCCAGTTCGGGGTAGAGCTTGGTGACGACGCCGATGAGGTCCTTGACGTGGCTGATGGACTCGTTCATGAACTTTTGCTCGGTCTCGTCGAGCTTGAAGGAGATGATTTTTTCGACGCCCTTGGCACCCAGGATGCAGGGGACGCCAACGAAGAGACCCTTGTTGTGGGCAGCGCCGAGGCCGTATTCAGATTCGCAATAGGCGGCACAGGCGATGACGCGCTTCTTGTCGCGGACGATGGCCTCGACCATCTCGACGGTGCCCGCGCTGGGGGCGTACCACGCGCTGGTGCCCATGAGCTTGACGACCTCGCCGCCGCCGGCCTTGGCGCGCTCGACACAGGCGTGGATTTTTTCCGCGCTGAGGAGCTGGGTGACGGGGATGCCGTTGACGCTGGTGCGATTGGGGAGGGGAACCATGTCGTCGCCGTGGCCGCCGAGCAACATGCCTTGGACGTCTTCGGCGCTGATGCCGAGCTCCCACGCGAGGAAGGTCTTGTAGCGGGCGACGTCGAGCGCGCCGGCCTGGCCGAGAACCTTGGTGTGGTGGAAGCCGGTGACTTTCCACATGGTGTACACCATCGCGTCCAGCGGATTGCTGACGACGATGACGATGGCGCTCGGGGCGTATTTCTTGATGTTCTCTGCGACGTTCTTGACGATGCCGGCGTTGATCTGCACGAGATCATCGCGGCTCATGCCGGGCTTGCGCGGCAGGCCGGCGGTGACGACGACGACATCCGAATCGGCGATGTCGGCGTAGTCGAAGGTGCCGGTGATTTTGGCGTCGTAGCTCTCGATCGGGCCGCAGCAGGCGAGGTCGAGGGCCTTGCCCCTAGGCATGTGGAGTTCGGGCTTGTCCATGTTTGCGATGTCGAGGAGTACGACATCGCCGAGTTCCTTGAAGGCGAGCGAGCGGGCACACTCGCCGCCGATGTTTCCGGCGCCGATGACGGAGATTTTGGGACGCTTGAGCATGGGGGGAATCTCGTGGAGAGGGGTGTGATGTGGGGGGAAAATGGGGGGGCGATGGTAGGGCGAATCCCGAAGGATGTGGAGGGCTTGAGACGTGAGAAATGCTGTGCAAACGCTGGTCCTATGCAGGAATGTGATCTCAACGCAGCGTCTGCGAAGGCAGAAGTTTCATGCGAAGCGGGTGTAGACCCTCCGATTCCCGCTTCACTCGAATCACCTCCACGCCAAGCCGGGGGCGATCAGCGAATGGTGAAGGTGCGAGTTGGCGCGGCCTGCGCTGGTGCTTGGCCGCATTCAGGACACGCCGCCTGCGGCCTTAGGCCAGTCATGTCGTAGTCACATTTGGAGCATCGACCGACAGAAGACTTTCTGCACGCTCGCCAGAAAAAGAACGAAGCTGTGAGTGCGACGAGCAGGGGTATCCAGATGGGGATTCCCAGCATGAGGGTGCTCGTTTGCTTAATCCAAAAGACTTGCGGCTTCCACTGAACGCTATTCAATTGAATTGGGAATCTGCCAATGTGAACTTCGTCGGCGTATCCCACCATATTTGGTTCGTTGTAGAACTCCAACTGGGAGCGTGCGATGGAGAGAATCCAGAAGCCATGTGCCGACGTGTTGCGTTGCAGCATCACCGGCCACCGTGCGGCGACGACTTCCGCGATGATGCACAAAGCGACAGCGACATACGAAGTCACTTTCAGGAAGCGGAAGAGTCTGCGATGTCCAAAGTGGGCGGGCATGTGAGGGTATACACGCGAAGGTAGAAAAGGTTTCGATCACCTTCCCGTGAGCATCTGAGCCGGCATTGCCTGCGTCCCCACATGCCCATCGACCCAATCCGCGATCTTGGTGTCGAACCAGCCGAGTTGCAGGAAGAGCATCTCGTGGCCGCCGTCGAAGAGCCAGCGTTCGGGTTTGCCCATGCGCTCATAGAGGGTCTGGCCGGTTTGCACGGGGACGATGTCATCCGCGAGGGCTTGGAGCATGAGCGCGGGGGTGTGGCGGAGGGTGGGCGCGGTGTGGAAGGAGTCGAGTGTGGCGGCTTTGAGATATGCGGTGCTGAGGCGGTTGAGTTTGTCGCCGGTGACGCGCTGGCCGTTGTAGCTCACGCCGAGGCCGAAGTCACTCAGTGCGCTGGTTTGCGCGATGCGGGAGACATCCACGCCGCCGCCGACGAGGACGACGCCCTTGACCTGTTCGCCCAGCCGCGCGGCCACCGTCGGTGCGCCGATC
The DNA here is from genome assembly GCA_043776515.1 of Phycisphaerales bacterium. Taxonomy (GTDB): domain Bacteria; phylum Planctomycetota; class Phycisphaerae; order Phycisphaerales; family UBA1924; genus UBA4658. The sequence continues at coordinate 33,003 of JAYVRG010000005.1, read as the reverse complement.
GCGCCCGCGGAGAAGCCGACTACCAGTACTGGTTTGTCAATCAGATTGGGTCGCTCGCGCCGCACCATCTGCACCATGGCTTCACAGCCGTAGGACCATTCGCTGAGCCGCTCGTTGAGTAGCTCGCCGATGCGGGTGCCGAAGCGATCCAGATCGGCGTCTGTCTTGGCATCGCGCTGGTCGCCGACACCTGCGACGCCGAAACCGAGGGAGGATTCGATGACAATCCAGCCGCGGTCGCGGAGCTCGTTGATGGTGGAGCGTGTGTAGGTGGCACCGGAGAGCGGGCGCAGGGCGAGCACGATGCCGCGCTCGGCTTTTACGCCGCGCGGATCGGGGCGGAGACGGAAGATGACGCCGTCCATCGGCGTGCCGTCGATCTCTTCGTACGCGGGCGAGGGCGGCCCGGGCGTGCGGTCGGCGCACATCACGGGCGTCTGCGAGGTGTAGAACATGAAGACGCGTGGGTCGTACCACTCGCGCGGCTGGTCGGCCCGCTGCACCTCGCAGAGCAGGCCAAGCCCGGCGTGGCGGCGGTCAAGAACCTGCACATCACCGGACCATATATATGGGCGAACGTGGCCGCGGAGGTCGTCGAGGCCCGCGACGTACAGCCGCTGCTTGCCGGGGCGCATCCAGATGCGCTGATCGACAGCGTTGGCATCGCGGGTGGGCCAGGTGATCTGGTCGGATGGTGAAGTTGCTGCCGCGAGATCGCGCGAAGGGTCCGGCGCTTGGCGGGTGGCGCACGCGCTGAGCAACGCGGCGAGAGCGATGGCCGCAGCTCGCGCGCACAGTCGAACAAACTGAATGGGCGGGCGAGTGGCCATGGCCGGAATCAATCGGTCGGAACGTCCTGAAACACAACGGGAAGGGCGGGAATGTCGGCACTTTTCTTAGGGGGAAGCGTGACGGGGAGGGGCTTGCCACTCCGGATCGCGTGGACGAGGAGCGGCTGGCCACTGGTGCCGGAGCGATGCGCAGTTTCCTGTACGACCAGATCCCGCACGGCGCCGCCCTTGGCAAAATTAAACTGGCGATAGACTTGGCGGAGCGCGGGGATGCGCTCGGGGCGTGAGACGTCAATGAGAAACTCTTTGACGGCGCGGATGACGTGCTGGTCCGGTCGCGCGCCGGTGGGCAGTATGGCAAACGCGGCGGGCGAACCTTGAAACAACGGCACCCCGGGAGTGGGTACGTACAGGTCGCCGTCGAAGTTCAGCTCGATGAGGCGATCAACGAGTTCGCCGGGATGCGCGGCGATGAGACGCTCCTCGGTGACGTGCCATTCCACACCGCCGCCGGTGTCGGTATCGAAACTGGAGAGGCCGCCGGCTTTGCTGGCGGTGATGGCGACGCCCGCGTCGCGAATAAGCGCGACGAGTTCGGCGGGGAGATCGCCCTCGCGCCAAAGCGAGTGAAGCTGGCCGGTGGCGGACTTGATAATGATCTGGGCTTTGTCCAGCGCGAGTGCCCGCTCTCCGGGGCCGGTGAGCATGTCCAGATCATCGAGCGCGAAGGTGACGGCCTGGAGATTGATGATGGAGGAAACCGCGGCACGCCAGCGGGCACCTTCGGCGTCTTTGGGGAGCGCGAGGGAGGACTGGGCGAAGGCCGTCCAGTGGGCGAGGAGGGCGGGCCAGGTGAGGTTGGGGGCGGACATTGCGGAAGGGTACGGGCGCGGCATGTTCGTCGCATGACTGGCCGAGCGATTGCGGTTACGCAGTTGCATAACGCAGTATGATCAGTGATGGAGTTCGACCCCGCCCAACTCGCGCAGTCGGATCGCTACAAGCTGCTCATCGGCTGCATCGTGCCGCGGCCGATCGCGGTGGTTTCGACGATCTCGCCGGATGGGCGGCTGAACGTCGCGCCGTTCTCGTTTTTCGCGGGCGTCGGGTCGAACCCGATGACACTGCTCTTCTGCCCGGCGAACAAGCCGGATGGGACGGAGAAGGACTCGCTGCGGAACGCAAAGCCGGTGAGCGAGGGGGGAGTGGGGGAGTTTGTGGTGAACGTGGCGACGGAGGAGTACGAGCGGCAGATGGCGGCGTGTGCGGAGCCGCTGGAGTATGGGGAGAGCGAGTTTGCGATGGCGGGGTTGCACGCGGTGCCGAGCGTGCTGGTGCGACCGCCGCGGGTGGCGGAATCGCCGGTGAGCTTTGAGTGCCGCACGATGCGGGTGATTCGCACGAATCCCGGGGTGGGGCCAGCGGCAGGTGGAGCGGGAAACATCGTGATCGGTGAGGTGGTGCGTGTGCATGTGCGCGATGGGGATGGGCTGCTGAGCGAAGGGTTCCATACCGATCCGGCGAAGCTGCGGGCGATCGGGCGCATGGGAGGGACCGGATACGTGCGGACGGGAGACTTGGGGGGGCGGGCGAACCGGTTTGAGATGCCGATGGGCAGGAGCGCGATGCGGGGGTAGGGGGTCGGCGCGATCACGCGCGGAGCGGGCGTTCGAATTGCTAGCATGCCCGATGCACCCGGCCGACCTCCCCAGCCCAGCCAACCCCAACGAACGGCGCGAGGAGCGCGCCGACGCGCTCAGCGTCCGCCTCCGTCCCACGCGGCCGGGCGACCTGGCTGCGGTCTTCGAGCATCAGAGCGACCCCGAATCCAACGAGATGGCCGGGACCAAGGCGCGGTCGCGTGAGATGTTCTTCGGCGCGTGGGAGCGCAACTTCGCTGATCCGGGGGTCAACGCGCGGGTGATCGAGATCGACGGAGCGTGCGGGCCAGAAATCGTGGGCAGCATCGCGAGTTTTCAGGCCGAAGGGCGGGACTGCGTGGGGTACTGGATCGCGCGGGAGCACTGGGGCAAGGGCATCGCCTCGCGCGCACTGGCGATGTTCCTCGTCGAGGAACGCCGCCGGCCGCTGCACGCGACCGCGGCCCGGAGCAACGCCTCGTCGCGGTGCATTCTGGAGAAGTGCGGGTTTCGGTGCGTGGGGTTTCGCATGGGAGAGGAGACCGAGCGCTACGTGGCGCGCGAGATCGCGGAGTTTGTGCTTGAGTAGCGCGGAGCGGTGAGCGGGGTGCGATGCGGCACGCGGCGCCAAAACGGCCGCGGGCCCCTGGTTTCCCAAGGGCCCGCGCCACAAATCGGTGTGCATCGGTAAGCCGAGTTCTGTTCGCTCGCGGCGTATCCGCCGGGGCGGACAACCGCGAGACGAGCGGCCATTTCTCTGGGCCGGTGATTGCTCACCGGCTCGAGCGGTCTACCCGTTCCTGTCTCTTGCGAGAACGCCCGGACAAGGCGACCGGGCAACGCCACGCGGAGCGTGGCGGTACCCAGGCAGAAACTGCGTGACCTTGCACGCGGTGGGGTTTTCCGTGCCCCGGGTGTCACCACCCGGGCGGTGCGCTCTTACCGCACCTTTTCACCCTTACCTGATCTCCGTGGCACGGGCATCCTGCCCGTGATTTCCTGGGCGGCATGGGCCGCTCAACTCTTTCACGGGCTGGAAGCCCGTGCCACGAAGCCATCGGCGGTTCATTCTCTGTGGCACTTTCCCGCGTCCGTTTGTGAAGGGCACCCGCCGCGGAGCGGCGGGCCACCCTGCTTGTTGGGACGGGTGGGCGTTGCCCACCACCGTGTCCTGCCGTGCTCGGACTTTCCTCCGGACGGGTTTCCCCGCCGGCGGCCGCTGATACACACCGGGCGATTGTATGGCCCTGGGTATCCCCACGTTGCGTGTGGGGTCTGATGTCTTGTTTCTGGCGAGGACGCCACGCGGAGCGTGGCGGTACCCAAAACCCGAATAGGTACCCGTACCCAACTTCCGGTACACTCTGGCCATGCCCGTTCCCGCGGCCCTTCTTTGGATCGAGCCCGAGCAGGCGGAGTTTTTCCGCGCTGCGTGCGATGCCGCGGGTGTGGCGATCGCGCATGTGGGCACGCCCGCCGCGGGCAAGTCGCGCGAGGTCGCGGAGTTGCTGGGCGCGGAGCCGATTGATGATCTCCGCGCCTCGCTCGCTCGCGTGGAGAATGTGCTGATCGTGCTCGGCACTACCGCGGGTGTGGATGCAAGGGGCGAATCCGAGTCGCTGCTGGGCTGCGTGGATCGCGGGCTGTCGATCGCTTCGCTGGAGCCGCTACCCGCGAGCATCTTGGATGTGCGGGTCGGGGCATTCGGCACGGGCGAAGAGGATGGCATGGGGCTTTCGCTCGGGCCGGAACCGGCGGAAGCGCCGGGATTGGATGACGGCGAAGAACTCGCGTCGTTCGTTCCGCTGGCGCGGCTGTCGCGATCGGTACGCGACGCGGCGGAGGTCATCGCGCAGCTTGGTGCGCTGCGCATGGTCAGCGTGCAAGCGCTCTCTGGTCCGGGGCAGGGCTCGCTGGGTGCGCGCGTGTATGACTCAATGGAGCTGGTGCTTTGGCTGCTCGGCCAGCCGGATCGCGTGGACGCGGCGTATGTCGCGCCGCCCGTGGCGCGTGGGCGCGGCGTCCATCAGCTTCCGGGCGAATCGCTCCGCGGGCTGGAGGGTGATCTGTGCGCCAACATGCGGTTTGCGGATGGACGGGCTGCGTCGGTCGTGGCGTCCAGTCTTGCCGGTCGGTGGAGCCGCACGATCACGCTTGTAGGTGAGAACGGGCGTGTCCGTATTTACGATGACGGGCTGGAGTGGATCGGCCCCGATGGACGCATCATCGACGCCACCCGCGACACCGCGCGCGTGCGCGGCTCCGCGGCGACGGAGAAACCGATCAGCCCCGCTGTTCGCGCCGTGGCGGACCAACTCACTCGACTGGCGGACTCGGACCGCGCGCCGGATGCGCCGACGAATCTCACGGCGGTGCTGGCGGCCACCGGGGCCGCGTTGTTGAGCGCACGCACCGGCGAGGGCGAGAGTTTGGACACGATTCTGCGGATGGCACGAGCTGGTTGAGTACCATCTTGCACGTGAGCGAAACCGAAGCACAAGTGAAGCCCGAAGTGCCGCGTGCAGCTGCACCCAAGCCGGCCCTATCCGCCTGGATCATGTGGGGTGTGTTTGCCGCGGGGATCGCCGCAAGCGTCCTGCTTCGCAACGACTCGCGGAGCGTGACCCACGAGTACGCGCGTGCGGCGCTGTTCTGGTGGAATGGGCAGCCGATGTACACGGAGGGCGTACACGGATTTTTGTATCTGCCGCAGGCGGCGATACTGTACACGCCGATGACGTGGCTTCCGGACGCGGCGTCGGAGATCGCGTGGCGATTTATCGGGCTGGCGTTGCTGGTGATCGGCCTGCGCCGCATGACCGGGCGGCTCTTTGAGACATTCGCTGATCTTGCGTTCCTGATCGCTACGCCGCTGGTCATCATCAGCGCGCTCGGCAGCGCGGCCAACGGGCAGACGAACATCCACCTGGCCGGGCTGTTCGCGCTCTGCTGCGCTGACCTGATTGACAAGAAGTGGTGGCGTGTCGCGCTCTGGCTCATGCTCGCGCTGGCGTGCAAGCCGACGGCGGTGGTGATGATTCTGCTCGTTGGCGCGATCTATCTACGCCCGATGTGGTGGCGGCTGCCGATCGCCCTCGCTGTTTTCGCGGTGCTTCCTTTTGCACATCCGAATCCCGCGTATGTGAGCACGCAGTACCAAGACTGCATCACCAAGATGTCCGCCGCGTCGCGGCCGGGGGATGCGTTCCAGGATATCCGGGGCATGCTCATCGAGTTCGGTGTGGTGCATGTGGAGAAAGTCGCCGCGACCGTCGAGCACGCGTCGACCGTCGTGCAGACGCCGCCGGAATCCGTGCTCACGATCGTCCGGGCGATCGCGGCGCTGCTCACGCTCGGGCTGTGCGTCATCGCCGCGCGGCGATTCGGCGATCTCGGGCGGGCAATGATTTTGTACACGCTCGGAGCGGTCTATCTCACGCTCTTCAATCCCCGCACCGAGGGGCTGAGCTACATCATTCTCGGCCTGCCCGGCGCGCTCTGGGCGGTGCGAGAACTGCGGGATCGCCGCTGGGGAACGGCCGCGTTCTTTACGTTCTTCGCGCTCAGCACGCAGTTCAGCACGCAGATCGCGCTGGATCACAAGAACTACTGGGTCCGCCCGTTGGGCGCGGGGGTCTTCGCCGCGCTCGTGGTTGTGGAGGTCTCTCGTCGGCGATCGCGATGGGACGAGCGGGAGCCCCGCAGTGCCCGATGATGCACCAATCCCAGCTGAGAGTGCAGCAAAGCCCGAGAGCATTGGCGCTCTGGTCCGCACGTTCGGCTTCATCGGACTCAACAGCTTCGGCGGCCCGGCGGGGCAGATCGCCGTGATGCACCGCGTTCTGGTGGAGGAGAAACGCTGGATCGACGAGACCCGCTTCACGCACGCGCTGAACTTCTGCATGATGCTCCCCGGGCCGGAGGCGACGCAGCTGGCGACCTACGTCGGCTGGCTCAAACGCGGTACGCTCGGCGGGCTGATCGCGGGCGGGCTCTTCGTCCTGCCCGGCGCGGCGTGCCTGCTCGTGCTTTCCGCGATCTACGCGGCATACGGCTCGGTGCCCGCGATTTCCGGACTGCTACTCGGACTCCGGGCGGCGGTCATCGTGCTAGTCGCGATGGCGCTGCTGCGGATTGCCAAGCGTGTGATTCGCACACGCATCGCCGTTTCCATTGCGATCGTGGCTTTTCTGGCGCAGCTGGTGTTGCACGTTCCGTTCCCGATTGTTGTTGCGGCGGCGGCTCTAGTCGGCCTGCTGCTGGGCGAGCGGGCGTTTGGTGTTCAACTTGCCGCGTGCGGTGAAGCGGGTGCGATAGATTCTGGTTCGCGCCGCTCATCGCTCGGCGGCACCGCACTGGTCGCGCTTGTGTGGCTGACGATCTGGCTCGCGCCGCTGGCGGGCATGATCGCCGCGATCTCGCCGCAACATGTGCTGTCGCGCGAGGCGATTCTGTTCAGCAAAGCGTCGGTCGTTACTTTCGGCGGCGCATACGCCGTGCTGGGGTACATCGGTGAGCGGGCGGGCGCGGAGAGTTGGCTCAGCCCGGGTGATATGTCCTCCGGGCTCGCGCTCGCGGAGACCACGCCCGGGCCGCTGATACTCGTCGGGCAGTTCGTCAGTTTTCTTGGCGCGTATCGAACGATGGGCGGCGTGCATCCGATGCTTGCGGGCACGCTCGGCGCGGCCGTCTTTCTCTGGGCCACGTTCATCCCCTGCTTTCTCTGGATATTCGTCGGTGCGCCATATATGGAACGACTGCGCGAGAGCGCGAAAGCGCAGAGCGTGCTGGCCGCCGTGAGCGCGGCCGTCGTGGGCACGATCGCGCATCTGGGCGTCTGGCTCGCGCTCCACACGTTGTTCGGAACAGTGAACGATGCGGCTTGGAACGGATTGCACGCGCCATCGCCACAGTGGCAGACGCTCTCGCTCCCCGCAACGGTGTTCACGCTGCTGGCTGCGGGGTTGATGTTTTGGCTTCGCTGGAAGCCCGGGCGAGCGCTGATCGTGTGCGCCATCGGTGGCCTCGCGTGGGGCGTGCTTGCTACAAGCCGGTGAGCGTGCGAATTGCCTTCTCGATCGCGGGCGGCACCGGCATCACGCTCAGCCGCGACTGCTTGAGCAGCACAAACTCCTTGAACTTGACTTTCGCACGCATGTCCGCGAGCGAGAGCGGCGACTTCGCCCGCTTGAACGGCGTCAGGTCGATGACCGCGAACTTCGGCTCGCCAGTGGGCGTCTTCCCCGGCTGCTCCGGATCCTCATATGGCTTGGACGCAACCTTCGCAAGGCCGACGATCGACTTTTCGTCCCCGGTGTGATAGATGAAGCACTCATCGCCCGGCTTGGCCGAGCGCAGGTGGATCAGCGCGGCCGCGTTGCTCACGCCGCTCCACGCGGCCTTCCTCTCGCGCACAAGGTCAGCGTACGAATATGTTCCGGGCTCTGTCTTGAGGAGGAATGTGGCCATGACTCAAGCGTACCGCCGTTGCAAGCGACGTACGATGGCACGAGGTACCGCATGACACTGGCCATTTTCGAGGGGTTGATCAGCCCGACCCATCTGCTGATCTTGGCGTTCATCGGAGTCATTCTGTGGTTCCGATTGGCGCGGCAGAGCGACAGCAGAGATCGGGATTGATACCAATCCCGAGTGCATTCCGGGCGTTGAGTGAGGTCGTTGGACCTCAAGGCACCGCCGCGGAGCGGCGGGCCACCCGAAATGCAAAGCAAACCGGGATTGAGCCATTGAGTGGGGGGTAATCGTCATAGTCGTTACAGATTCCGCGCCGCCGCGCGGGCTGTGCGATGTGTTCGGCGCGTGCCGATTCGGTGCTCTGCGCCCGCTGGCCAATGTCCCATCACTCGTGATTCCGCCCGGATTGGGGGCCGATCTTGCCATCGGATTCCCACACGGAGGCGCCATGAGCAAAGACCAGCCAACCCCAGCCAACTCCGGCGTTCGCCCCAACCCGGAGCGTCCCGCCGTTGCTCAAAGTGCGAGCACCGACAACGGCTTTTTGTCGTCGCTGGCCGACCTGGAGTCGCGCATCAACGCGATGAAGAACGCGCACGAGCAGGCCGCGTCGCGTGATATGGAACTCAGCGGTAAGGAAGCCGCGATCGCCGCGCGGGAACAGGACTTGCTTGACCGCGAGCGTTCCATCGCTGCGCGGCTGGTAAAGGCCGAGGCCGAGATGACCCGCGCTCAGCGCGAACTCGCAGAGGCGGATACCGCTCGCTCACAGACCGCCGATTCCCTCAAGCAGATCACCGCGCAGCGCGAGCAGGACGAGCAGCAGCACGCCGAGTTCGAGCGCGAGCGGGCTGCGTTCGCCGCAGAGCAGCAGCGACTGGAGCAGGAGCGCAACGAACTGGAGTTTGATGTCAAGCTGCAACGCGAGGAGATCGAGCGCGACCGCGCCGGCGTCGCCGAGCACGCCCGCACGCTCGCGGAGCAGATGAAGCGTTCCGACGATGAGCACAACGCCGCTATCTGGTCCAACCGGCTCGAGGCGATCCAGATCGACCTCGGCGAGACCAACGCGGCCCGCGCCCGCGTGGAAACGGAGCTGGCGCAGACCCGCGATGATGTGCGGTCGCTCACCCAGGAACTCATCGAAGCCAATCAGAACAAGGGCGTGCCTGCCGAAGAGTTGCAGAAGCGCGATCGCAGCATCGCCGAACTCGCCGCTAAACTCGACGAGAACAAGGCCATGACCACCATGCTCCAGCAGCAGGTAGAGCAGGCCGCGACTTTCACCAAGAACGCGGAATCCCAGCGGACAACCGCCGAAGCCCAGCGAGCCAAGGAAGTGGCTGACCGCGAGAAGTCGATCAAGGCCGTAGAAGCCAAGGCGGCTGATGCCGCGGCCAAGCTTTCCGCAACGGCACAGGAACTGCAAGAGGCCACGAACCTGCTCGCTTCGCGCGATCGGTCCATCGCGGAAGGCCAGCGATTCCAGAAAGAAACCTCGGATCGTGCCAGCGCGGCGAGCCAGGAGTGCGATGCGCTCAAGCGCGAACTGGCTGCCGCGCGTGAGTTGATGGACCAGGCCGAAGCGGCCGCACGGGTGAGTGTGTCCGCGGATGAAGTCCGCAACCGTGATGCCGCTATCGCCGGACTGGAACAAGCCCTCAAGGAAGCCGAGCGCAACTCGGCGGAACTGGCGCGCCAGGAGCGCGAGTCCGGCCAGTCCGCCATCGCCGAACTCGCTGACAAACTAAAAGTCGCCGAGCGGAGCGCGGCACAGGCCGCGACACAAGCGGCAACGCAGGGCGCGGGAGAGGTCTCCGAATCGCACACGATGCAGGTGCGTGAGCGAGATGAGCGGATCGCCGCGCTTGATGCGGAGATCAATGCACTCAAGGAATCCACCGCGAATCGTGTTCCCGCCGCAGAACTCGCCGAGCGCGATCGCACTATCGCGACTCTTCGCACCGAACTCGATGAGGCCATCGAGAAGGCCACTCGCCCCGCACACGTCGCGTCGCCCGCGGGGCCAGACGAAGAAACGCTGCAAGAGATTGCCAAACGCGATCAGGCGATCACCATACTCAAGGAGCGTCTTCAGGAAGCGCTCGGCGCGTCGCGCAACTCTGAATCGTCCTCCGACGCTTCCGACGAAAGCGGTCCTACCGAAGCCGACTATCGCCGGCGCGACCGCCTCCGCCGCTACAAGTCCATGCTGCAATCGCAGGCCCGCAAGATCGTTGCGGCTCAGAGCGCGATCCAGCGTCGTCACTCCGATTGCGAGCTGGTGCTCTCGCACCGCTCCAAGCTCGCGCAGCTTGCCCAGCAGCTCTCACGCGCCGAGAAGAAGATCACCGCGAGCAAGGCCCGCTCCGGCGCGGCCGCCGCAGTGCTGTATTTCGCCGCCACGCTCGGCATTCTCGCCGTCATGAGCTGGGAGGTCTCCAAGCGCGTCTGGCCCGGTACGTACATCGCCCGCGCCGTGATCGACGCCGACACCGGCCGTCGCACGCCCAAGCCGGAGGACTACGCGGCGTGGCAGAAGGACCACGCGGAACTCCTCGGTGATCCGCGGCTCATGGAGGTCGCGGCGCAGCGCATGCAGCAGCGCGGCATCGCCGCGCTCGGTTCTCCCGGCGAGCTGTCATCACGGCTCAAGCAAGACATGTACGTGCAGAGTGCCAAGCCCGGCTCGCTCACCGTCGAGCTGCGCGGCGAGGGCGCGGAGAAGACCGCGCTCATCCTTGACACCGTGGTCACCGCGTTCAAGTCTGTCGCCGATCAGGGCAAGGACGAGCGTACCAACGACATGGGCGTGGTGATTGCACAGGCGGCCACGCCCGGCACCGAGCCGCTGATGGACAAACGCATTGAGAAAGCGGCAAGCGTCTTTGCTGGCGCGGCCCTCGCGGCAGGACTTGCCGGGTTGGTCATCTGGTCGCGCTTGGTGAAGGCCAAGAAGAAGTTTGATCAGGCCGCGGCGGTGGACGCAGCGCTGGGCGAGGTGGATTGGGCGACGCTCGAAGCGTCGATCAAGCAGAACGCAACGGCGAAGTCGTAGCATCACATCAGAGCCGAGTGGCGTAAGCCGCCGAAGACGCGGTAGTCGATCAGGCGGGGATTCGCATGGGCTGGAAAGCCCATGCGACTGCATTCCACTTCGCCGTGCCACGGGTTCGCCCGCTGCTCTGAGCGGGCAACCCGTGATGCGTAGCGGGAGTATCCGAACATCCACGAACGTTCGCACGGGTTGCCGCCCAAAGCGGCGGCGAACCCGTGGCACGCGGAAGTTTCAGAGCCGAGCGGCGTAAGCCGCCGGGAACGCGAAACAAAAAGCAACAGGCCCCGGGCAGATGCTCGGGGCCTGTGTGCCTTGATCGTGAGAGAGCCGGAGAGGGTCCGGTTCGAGTGGAAACAAATATCACATGTATCACATGTCTTCGGTCTTGAGCAGCGGCTTGTCCGAGCCCTGCACGCGGATGATGAGCTGCTTGGCGTTTTCCATGTCAAAGTTCGTGATTGTCCGGGCGTTGAAGCCGGCAATGGAGGGCTTGAAGGTGATGATCGCATTTGCGATGTTGCCGCTCTTGTCAATGACCACCACTTCGTAGTCGCGGTCGGTGGCGGGAAGGTCTTGCACGAAGAGCTCGGCCTGCTTCTTGGTCGGGTCGAACATCAGCCGGGCCCGAGCGCCGCGGGCGTCGGGGGCATCGGTCGCGGGAACAAAGCCGACGAACTGCGTGCTCGCGTTCATGAACGATGTGGTGAAGCGGCGGCCCATTTCGCGGCCGATCTGCTCGCTTGTTGCGACGGAGGTTCGCGCCTCGGTCAGGTCCTTCGTCTCATTGAAGATCCAAAGTGTGGACATGCCCAGCACAATCGCCGCGGCCATCGCGCCGATCGCGCCCACGCGCCAGAAGCGACTGACGCCAGTCGGGAATCGCAACGCGGGCGCGGCATCCGAGCCACGGCGCGCCGCCACGGTGTCCATCGCTTCGCGCACCGCCGCGATCACCCGGGCTTTCAGCCCCAGCGAGGGCTCGATCTGCGGGAGCGTGTCCTCAAAGCGGCTGAAGCGGAGCTGCTCGCGCCGCAGCTGCGCCTGCACGGCGGGTGCCGCGGCCCGGAAGGAACGCTCGAAGGTCTCGCGCTCCTCGGGATCAAGCAGGCCCATCGCGTCCAGCGAGGCCATCTCGATCAGCTCGTGGGCGGCGAGATTCTGCGTGTTGTGTGTGCTGCTGTTGTGATTCTGCATGTTCATGATGCCAACTCCTCATCCGCGTTCCGTTCTCGGAGACGAACCAATGCTCTGCTGAGTGCCGATTTGATGGTGCCGATCGGTGTGTTGAGTTCCTCACCGATCTGTCTGAGCGTCTGTCCGCCCAAGTACGCGCGGGTCACCACCGTGCGCTGAAGTTCCGGAAGCTTGGCGATCCGGTCGAGCAACTCGCCGAAACGCTCCTGTGATTCCATCGAAGAGCCGCTTGGTGCCGTCGCGCCCACCGGCTCGGATTGCCGCTCATCAAGGGTCATCGCCTTCACGCGAGCCCGGGTTCTGCGCAAACGATCCACAAGGTGCCGTCGCGAGATCAGCATCACCCAGGTCACCAGCGCGGCTCGCTTCGGGTCGTACCGATCCGCCGTGCGCCACAGCCGCACGAAAATCTCCTGCACCGCGTCCTCCGCGTCCGACCGGGTTGGCATTGCCTGATACGCGAGACGAAAAACCAGCGAGGCAAAGCGCTCGTACATCTCATCCACGGCTCCCGGTGCAGCGGAAGCGACTCGACGCATCAGGTCGAGGTCTTGGTCTTGGATGGGCTGCTGACCGGCCATGGCCACAACGCCTCTCTTGGAGATCCACTGACACCAACTGACCGCACTAGCGGACTCAATCCCAGCAATCGCGTCGAGTGCCGCGATTCTCTTGGCAGGGGGTGAATCCGCCTGCTATACGTAGATAGTACCAGAAGGGATGCTCTGGGCCGCACGATTGGGCCGATGCTGTGCGGGTATTGTCCGAGAACGTCGCGTATAGATGAAATCCGCCCGGGAATACCCGTAAGCGTCTTGTTCGGGTCGAATAGAACTTGTCGGCAATGGTTTATTCTGGTTGTCCCTTTGGCAACGCTCTGATAGAGTAAATGTGCGTGAAGGTGTTTCGGGGGAGGATCCCATTTGGAGGGTCCATGCCGGTGGTCATGGCGACTGATGGCGGAAGACGGTCACGAGCAGCGAGTTTCTCGCGCCGTGCTATCCCCGCTTTCACGCTCATTGATCTCGTCGTGAGCATCGCCATTATCGCGCTGCTGATTTCATTGATGCTGCCGTTGCTCTCGGGCGTCCGCGAGGCAACGCGGCGTGTCATCTGCCAATCCAACCAGAAGCAGGTCGGGTTGTGCATGTCGATGTACCAAGACGACTCGCACGGAGAACTTCCGCCCACAGACTGGGATCCGAAGTTTTCGCGGGGTACCACTTCGCCGCAGAACACGATCATTGTGCGAAAAGATGAGCCCGAGGCAACCTTTGACGGGCTGGGAATCCTGTTTATCTCGCAGTATCTGAATGCTCCGCAAGTGTTCTATTGCCCGTCGCACCACGGTGCATATCCGCTCGCGACCTATGGGGCGCGCTGGCGAGAAGACCAGTCAAGAATTGTCGTGAACTTCCAGTATCGCGGTCCGGCGCGTTTCGCGGCCGGGCAGTCCGATCGCATGATGCTCGTGACCGATGGTCTGGCGACCCGTTCGGACTACAACCACAACATCGGTTCCAACGCACTTCGGGCCGATTACTCGGTCGCCTGGATCCCGGACTTTGGTGGCTCTGTCGCGCGGCTGCTCCCCTTGGACGAAACCGACACCGACGCCGCGACGAAGGTGAATGATGCGTGGCAACTGCTCGACACCCCGGCCTCCGGCAGTTCCACGCACGCGCCGTGATCCCCTCCGCACAGCCAGCGGTTGAACGCATGATCGACAGGCCTTGCCGTGGGCCGGGTTGTGTGCCGCATCTTCATGCCATGATCATTGACACAGAATCAAGTATTCGGTCACTCACGGTCGCGCTCACCGTTGCGACGGCCACCTGTGCGTTTGCGCCGCTCGCGAGCGCGCAGTTGCACGTACTTCGCCCGTGTGCGCTCTCCAAACAACCGGTGCTGGTGACGCTGGACGGTACGGAAAGCGGCGGTCAGGAACAGTCCATCGAACTCGTCAACCCGGCCACGACGCAGGTGATCGAGTCGCGCCCGGTCAAACCCGGCGAGGTTGATTTGGCGGAGATCTTTCCGCGGCTGTGGACGAGCGACAGCGGGCAGGTCTTCCTTATACAAGCGGTTTCCGGCAAGCAGCGCGTCGGTCCGCCGCTGGTGCTGGTGCCGATGGTTGCTCCGAGATACGCCACGAAAACCGAACGCGACGGGACGCCGCAGGTGCCGCCGGCGACGAAGGCGCGTGTGCTCTCGGGATACTGGGTGTACACAGACCAGCGGGCCGTGGTGAAAACCGGCAAGGGCGAACTGGTCTTCGCGCTCCGGCCGGATGCGGCGCCGAACAGCGTTGAGAACTTCCGCTCGCTGATCGAGAGGCAGTTCTACTCCGGCATCCGCGTGCATCGGATCGTCTCGCTCAGCGGGCGCACGCTCCCGGACATCATGCAGTTCGGCGACCCCACGGGCACCGGCCAGGGCGGCCCGGGATACTACATTGACTACGAGCCAAGCCCGCTCAAGCACGGCTTCGGTTCGCTCAGCTTCGCGCGCACCAGCGAGCCCAACAGCGCGGGCTCGCAGGTGATCGTCGCTTTCGGGCGCGAGGCGGCGGCGCAGCTGGATGGCAAGTACACGGTGTTCGGGCAACTGGTCTCGGGCGTGGAGACGCTGGCCGCGATTGCCAAAACGCCGGTGGACGCGGATGGCAAGCCCCGCGAGCCGCTCACCATCGAATCCGTGAAACTGGTGGATGCTCCGCCGCTTGGAAGTGGCCCGAAGCCGGAGACTGACCCGTTCGAGAAGCCCAAGAACAGATAACGAAGTATGTCTCATGCGGAGACAGCGCCACGAACATTCCTTTCCCACATCCCACATCCGCCATTCATACCCTCCCCCATGATCTCCCGCACCGTTGACACCATCATGGCCGACCAGCGGGCCGCGTCTTTCAAGACGCGCTCCATCAAGAGCAGCGCCAAGCTCGCCGGGCTGAAGCTCGCGCTCTCAATGGTGGACCTGACGACTCTGGAAGGAAAGGACTCTCCCGAGAAGGTGCGAGGGCTGTGCCAGAAAGCCGTGCGTCCGGATCCCTCACGAACTGGCATTCCAAGTGTCGCGGCGGTCTGCGTGTATCCGACGATGATCAAAGTGGCGTGCGAGAATCTTGCTGCGATCGGGGGAGCGCATGTGAAGGTGGCGGCGGTGGCGACCGGCTTTCCCAGCGGCCAGTACCCGCTCGCGGTGCGCATCGCGGACACCGAGCAAGCGGTGCGTGATGGTGCTGACGAGATTGACATGGTCATCAGCCGCGGTGCGTTTCTCTCGGGGCGCTACGACGAGGTCGCGCACGAGATTCGCGAGTTCAAGAGCGTCTGCAACGCATCGTCCGCGCTGGGCGGCAAGAAGCATGTGCATCTCAAGGTGATTCTCGAGACCGGCGAGCTGGAGACATACGACAACGTGCGCCGCGCCAGCGATCTGGCGATCGAGGCCCTGCTCGCCGACGGTGGCGACGGCCCCGCGGGCACCGGCTTCATCAAGACCAGCACCGGCAAGGTGACGCCCGCCGCGACCATGCCCGTCACGCTCATCATGCTGGAGGCGATCCGCGATTGCTACCTGTCTACCGGCAAGATGGTGGGCATGAAGCCCGCAGGCGGCATCCGCACCAGCAAGGAATCGCTGCACTACCTCGTCATGGTGAAGGAAACCCTCGGCGACAACTGGCTGCACGCGGACTGGTTCCGCTTCGGCGCCAGCACGCTGGTGAACGACCTGCTGCGGCAGATCGCGTGGCTAGAAACCGGGAAGTACGCGGCGCGGTATGACTTTAGTGAGTCGTGAGTTGCAACAGAACACTGAACCCAAGCGAGGGTTGCCGAGCCAGCTCTGGAGCCACTCCTTGAAACGTGCATTGCTGGTCATCGCCGGGTGCCTGTTCGTGGGGCTCGCCGCAAACGGTTTGGTTGCGTGGGCTATTGCGGTCTGGCTGCCTTACCCCGACCCGAGAATCTGGGACAACCCAACATCGGGCCCTCTGGCGCGAATCACCGATATCCCCGCCGATTGGCCCACCACTGATCACATCGCCCGTCGGAGTGCCGTCGGCCGCACCGAGTGGCAGTTCATGCAGCGCGGCGATCCCATTACATACAAACCGCCGCCGGATTACACGGTGCTCCATCTGTACTGCGTCGGCTGGCCGTTCGAGACGCTCGAATCGCAGCTCGCGTCGCGTCATGCGTTCGGAAGTCTCCCGAGTCCTGCATGGCCTTCCGCGATCAGGATTCCAGGGGTTCTCAGGCCAGAATGGTTCATTCATCTTGGCCGAGAGTATCAGGACGACCTTCCCCTGCGCCCCATTTGGCCCGCGTTCGCGCTCAACACACTCTTCTACGCGGCCATTGTCTTCGGCGCATCAAGACTCTTGCTCGCGCTTCGACGCTCGCGACGGCGTCGTCGCTATCGCTGCATCAGTTGCGGCTACCCGATCTCCAGCCTTGCCACCTGCCCGGAATGTGGCGCGCCCGTGGCCACTCCAAGCAAAATCCCACAACCGCCCTCGCCCATTTCCGCCTCCCCTTGATTCCCCCTGCGAACTCTGCCCATTCCCGTATTTCCTTCGCAGCCGCCGCCCGATCATCGCGTATCACATCATGCGATCCCTTCCCGCAAGGAGTTCACCCATGCGTCGCATTCTCCTCACCATGTTCATCGTCATTTTCGCCGCGCCGGGTCCGAATCCGTAAACCGGGGGAATCGCCACACCCGCGGCCGGACCTACACGGATGCTCACCGGAGTTCTCTCCGAGCGGATATTCCTGGTGAACTGCGATTGCTATCACTGGGTGATCACCAAGAACGGCCACACATCCGAGGTGGATGTCTCGCAGGTCACGCCGAAGCTCAACAACTTCCGCGGCCATCGAGTCCGTGCCACTGGCAACTGGACAACCTACATCCGCAATGGCCAGCGCATCCCGTACCTCATCGTGACCGATCTCGAACCCGCTTGATTGTTCTCGCACCACGCCCGGGCGTGCCACCACGTTGCGCGGAAGGAATTCCACATGCGATCACTTCTGCTTCTTGCCGCAATGCTGCTGGTCTGCTCAGTCGCCGCGAGTGCGGGCACTCCTATCGGAACTCCAAGGCAACCAGTAACTCCGGACCTGCGCTCCAGCCGTCCCGTCGTTCTCACGGGCAACATATTTCAACTCCGCACCGCCGTCAACGGCGATTTCTCCGGTTGGACATTGATCAAGCCGGAGCGCAGCTTCGCGCTCAACGTAACCGCCGTCCTCGCATCGGCACGATCGCTGCAAGGTCAGCGCGTTATGATCCACGGACAGCTCACAACCGGCAGCTACAGCGACGGAACGCCCTTCCAGCAGGTCCGTGTCACGTCCATCCAGCGTGCGCCCTGATTGCAACCCATCAGAGCCGAGCCGCGTAAGCGGCCGGTCTTTTATCTCGCGAAACTCAAAGATTTCCGTGACCGCACCGCCTGTTGTCGGCGGCGCGAGGCATCGGAAATCTGTCTCCGGCGACATCGTTCGAGTCCCCATACCCTTGCGGCATGGCTATGCCTTCCGACGCCGCAGATCATGCACTGGCAGCACACACCAACGGTTCGCACGCCGCTCGCGTGCCCGATCCCGGCCTGGATTTCGGGCGCGCGTGGGAGTATGCCCCCGCGCCGGAAACCGTGAAGGTCAAGATCGACGACCGCTACGGGCTGTTCATCGACGGCAAGTTCGTGCAGCCCAAGAGCAGTGGGGGGGGCAAGGGCAAGTCGCACTTTGCAACCATCAATCCGGCGACCGAGCAGGTGCTCTCGCAGATCGCCAGTGCGGGGGAGTCGGATGTGGACGCCGCCGTGCGGGCGGCGCGGAAGGCGCAGCCGAAGTGGGCCGCGCTCAAGCCGGCCGAACGCGGCAAGTTCCTCTTCCGCATCGCGCGTCGAATCCAGGAGCGGGCCCGCGAACTGGCGATTCTCGAAACGATGGATGGCGGCAAGCCGATCCGTGAATCCCGTGATGTGGATGTGCCGCTGGTCGCGCAGCACTTCTTCTACAACGCCGGTTGGGCGGACAAGCTGGCGTATGCGTTTCCCGGTTCGGGTGGTCCGCCGCTCCGCGGCGGTTCTGGAGGTGAGTCAAGCAAGAGCCGCCGCGGAGCGGCGGGGTACCCAGAACCAGTCGGCGTCTGCGGCCAGATAATCCCCTGGAACTTCCCGCTGCTGATGGCCGCGTGGAAGATCGCGCCCGCGCTCGCCTGCGGCAACACAGTTGTGCTCAAGCCCGCGGAGACAACCTCGCTCACGGCCCTGCGTCTGGCGGAGATTTTTCAGGAGGTCGATCTGCCTCCCGGCGTGGTGAACATCGTGACCGGCGCGGGCGAGACCGGCGCGGCCCTGGTGAACCACAAGGATGTGGACAAGATTGCTTTCACGGGATCAACAGATGTCGGCAAGCGCATCGCCAAGGCCATCGCGGGCAGCGGCAAGAAGCTCACGCTCGAACTCGGTGGCAAGTCGCCGAACATCATCTTTGAGGATGCCAGCATCGATCAGGCCGTCGAGGGGATCATCTCCGGCATCTTCTTCAATCAGGGCCACGTTTGCTGCGCCGGCTCGCGGCTGTTCGTGCAGGAGAGCGTTGTCGATCAGGTCATCGCCAAGCTCACGGTGCGGATGGCGAGCATCCGCGTGGGCGACCCGATGGACAAGAACACTGATCTCGGCGCGATCAACTCACGGATGCAGCTCGACAAGATTTCCGAGTATCTCACCGCGGGCCAGAACGAGGGTGCAACGCTGCACGTCTCCGGGCGGATGGGCCAGCTCCCGGGCAAGCAGGAGCCGAAGAAGACCGAACTCGTTGCCAATCTCGCCACGGGCTTCGCCGACAAAGGGTTTTTCTGCCGCCCATGCTTCTTCAGCGGCGTGCAGCCCAGCCACATCATCGCCCGCGAAGAAATTTTCGGCCCCGTGCTCGCGGTGCTCACCTTCCGCACGCCGGAGGAGGCAATCACGCGAGCCAACAACACGCCGTATGGGCTGGCAGCGGGCGTGTGGACGGACAAAGGCAGCAAGATCTTCGAGATCGCCCGCAAGCTGGAGGCGGGCGTGGTCTGGCTGAACACCTACAACAAGTTCGACGCGGCCTCCCCCTTCGGCGGTTTCAAGGAATCTGGGTTCGGGCGCGAGGGTGGGATGCAGGGGTTGCGGGCGTATGTGAATGTGTGACCATGCGCCGCGATGAGTATCCAATCAAGGGCGGATCACCGGGGCTGATTCTCGTTTCGGAGACGGACGAGGATCGGCGTCTCACGGCGGTCGAGAGGATGACTGTCGAGACAGCGATTCGTGGAATCTGTCCCCCCATCGCTCCAGTGTGGAAACAGCTCGATGCCGCCCGAGTACGCGATCGGGAACTCACGGGATATGGCGCATACATCCACCTCGAACCGTTCAACTCGTCCGTAGAACTGGACCCGCGATTGATCGAGAGCGGCTTTGGCGAATCGTTTATCAAAGCTCCATGGAGAGGTGAACCACTCTCTTGTATCCTGTTTCTCGAAATGGTCGGATCCCAACGGCGTCATGGCTACCTGGGAACACTGGAGTTCTTTCCGAGCGACGGCGAGCACTGGTGCGTCGGTGAGATGGAACAACTTCTCTTTGGCCCAGTGAATGGCGTTCAGATCGCATCAACTCCGGATGCTCGCGAAGACCGTCACTGAGACACGGTCTCGCGCAATGAATAGGAAAACATCTCTGACATCCGTCTACCTCTCACCATGCTCTAGGCGATCCGCAAGCACCCTCAGCGAGAGCGTCTGGGCCTTTCGAATCGCGTCCTCCCGCGATGCACCGTACACCAGCACGCCGGACAACTGGGGTACCTCCGCGATCCAGCGACCGTCGGTTTCCTGTTACGTTTCAATGCGGCACATGCCGTAAGAATAGCGAACGCGTCTTCTCCTGCGTTTCAGCCGCTCGAACTTCTCTCCCGCCCTCGCGTACCATCTCCCGCTTCAGGCATGGACCTCCACCCGCTCACCACATTCGTTCGTGTTCACTGGCTGGAAGTCGGCGGGCTGTTCACACTCGCGGCCTCGCTGTGGATCGCATTCGGTCCGCTTCGCCATCGCTTGCCGCGCGTGCTCACGCGGCTGGGGCGATATTCCGCCACGCTCAAACTGCTGACACTGAGCGGGCTTTGCTTTTTTACGCTGTACCGCTTTCTCACCGACGACAAGCCCTCCGCGGCCATCAACTGGCTCGTCGGCTGTCTGGCGCTGATGCTGCTCGGCGGGGCTGTGTTCATCTTCACGCGTAAGCCCACGCACGCGCCGCACCGGCAGGATGCCAAGCCCGCGCAGGCAAAGGGGCCACCGGCGAAACCGGCGGCCCCTGCACATTCTTCGCCCTCGGTGTCCGGGCACTAGGTGCCCCGTTCCTTCCACTCGCGGCGATCACAGTTCAAGTCGAATCAACTCATCTCACTTGCGGCGGTTGCGACGGGCCGCCATGCCCAGGCCGAGCAGGCCAAGGCCAGCCGCGGCGGGAGCCGGCACGAGCGCCGTGGGAACAACGAAGTCCTGCGTGCTGGGGCTGGCGATTGCGAACAGCGCCGTGCGTCCGCCGGTGCCTTCGACCTTGTCCAGATAGCCCTGGGCGAGCGTGCGAACGGAGCCGGATGCCGCGCGGAAGGTGCCGCCGGAGAGCGAGAGTCCGGTGTCATTGACGATCTCCCAGATCGCGACCTGGAACGCGGCGTAGGAGTCGGAGGAACTGAGGATGGAGCGTTCGTTGTACCAGAGCTGCGAGATCTGATCGGCCTTGGTCGCGCCCATCGGGGAGTTGGGGATCGGGGCGTTCTGTAGCGCGGCGGTGTTGAAGTCGGTGTACGAGTTGCCGTTGGAGATCGTTTGGTTGATGTCGATGCAGAACGCAGTGAACGCGCCGCGCAGGTCGGACTGGTTGGAAACCGCGCCGGTCAGGTTGTTCAGGCCAGCGGTGTAGTTGCTGTACGTGCCGCCCGAGTTCTTGGAAAGCGAGACGCTCTTGCTCGGGGAGACTCCGTTGTACGTCACGGAGACGGGCGTCGCGGTGGCGACGGCGGCGAGGGCGAGGGTGGCGACAGCGGAAACGGTGAGAGAGAGAGAACGCATGGCGAGAGACTCCGTGCTGGTGGGCGAAAACGATCGCCCAGGGTGGCAATGGCACAGCACGAAACTCAGCAGATGCGTACAGAGCGGAGAGGGACCATGCGCAACGCCGGTGAGAAAGCCGGACTGCGCACTGGCAGCGTGTTCGACCAAGAACAACGCATCCCCGCATCGACGCCCGGTGAGAGACGGGCCGCGTGGCGAGAGAAGCGGGGTTTCGACCCGCATGTGACCGACCACAGGATGACAGAAAACCCTGCCGTTGCAAATAGGAAAATCGCTACAACCCATATATTTTTGCATGCTTGACACAGAGCGCACCCGAACATCCTGCGACTGGGCGGAATAGGTAAGATGGGCAAAAGGCGCGCTAATCATCCCCGACAGCAACCGACATATTTCCACCCCCGCATACACCATTCGATCAGGTACCGAACACGATCGTGACTGGGTGCGTCACGAACTCGTGCGGAACTGGGCAGACGTTGCCATCAGTTCGCTCGGCGTCTGGCATCAGGCGGATGTGCTGCCGTCGCTGATTGCGAGGTGTGATTCGCAGCGTGTCGGGTTGGCGACATTCACGCCGCCGCTCGCGGGCGGTGCGTGCGAGGTCATCACGCTCTCCAGCACGCTGGAGAATGCTGGGGTTGGTGCAATGTTGCTGGATGCGTGCGTTGCGGTTGCGCGATCCGCCGGGTGTCATCGCGTCTTTCTGACGACGACGAATGACAACCTCCGCGCCATCGGTTTCTACCAAAAACGCGGCTGGCGGATGGTCGCCGTGCATCGCGGCGCGATGGATCGTGCCCGGGCAAACAAACCAACCATCCCTTTGATCGGTATGAACAAGATCCCCCTGCACGATGAGATCGAGTTCGAGTTTCTTCTGACCTGACCACCCGGCACACACTTGAAGGAGCCGCCCATGCAGTTTGCACGTCTGAAGCGTCTGTCCCGAAACTCGTTCGCACTTTCCGCGATCGCTCTCGCGGCCATGCTCATGTGCTCATCGCGTACATTCGCGCAGCCGCACGTTGCGTCGACGCTGATCCCGACCATCTCCGCGACCGGCTCGGCCAGCGAGGCCCGTGCCCCAGATCAGGCCGAGGTCTCGTTTGGCGTGCAGGCCACCGCAAAGACTTCCGAAGAGGCGCAGGACACGCTGAACCGTCAGATGGAGCGCGTGATCGCGGCCGTCAAGGAGACCAAACTGCCCGGACTGGTGACGCAGACGCAGGGGCTTTCGCTGTATCCCGAGTATGAGCAGGAACGGAACAACGCACGGTCGTCTACGCCGCGGATCATCGGGTATCGATGCTCAAACTCCGTTCACGCACGCACATCTGAGGTGGGTAAGGTCGGCAAGATCATCGACGCGGCCGTGGCGGCCGGTGCCAATCAGGTCATGGGTATCTCCTTCTCACTCAAAGACGACGCGGACGCGAAGCGTGACGCGATCCGCAAGGCAACCACGGATGCGCGGGCCAAGGCGCAGGCCATGGCCGATGCGCTGGGCGTCTCGCTCGGGCGGGTGATGCAGGCGACCACCGGCGGCGTGCAGGCGCGCCCATATCGCTACAACATGCCGATGGATATGGCACTCCGTGAATCAAGTGCCACCGCCACCCCCGTTGAAGCCGGCGAGGTGAGCGTTATCGCCGATGTGACCGTGGAGTTCTCAATCGTTGAGCCGGTGCAACCCGGAAACGCTCCGGCTGGCAAGTAATCCGTAAGCCCTGCGCATGCAGTCGCGCCGCTCACCAGACGCAGTTCCGGCGTATATCCTTCTGCATGCCCGAACGCCTCGAAGTCGCCAAGACCTACAAGCTGTTCATCGACGGCAAGTTTCCCCGCTCCGAGAGCGGGCGGACCTTCGCCGCGCAGGATGCCAAAGGGCGCGTGTACGCGCACATGTGCCGCGCCAGCCGCAAGGACCTGCGCGATGCCACCACCGCCGCGCGGAAGGCGCTCACGGGCTGGCGCGACGCGACCGCGTATCTGCGGGCCCAGATTCTGTATCGCATGGCGGAGATGATGGAAGGGAAGCGCGATGAGTTTGCGCAGGCGCTCGCGATTGGGTGGTCCGGCTTTCCGAACAGGAAGCCCGGCTCGGAGAGCCGGGGTACCCAGAGCCGGGGTACCAAGGAAGTCACCGCCGCCATCGACCGCCTCGTCGCGTTCGCCGGCTGGGCGGACAAGTACGCGCAGGTGCTCGGCTGCAACAACCAAGTCGCCGGACCGTACTACAACTTCACGGTGCCCGAGCCGACCGGCGTGGTCGGTATTCTCGCGCCCGATGAGCCCGGGCTGCTCGGCTTGATCTCGCTGCTCGCGCCCGTGATCTGCGCGGGGAACACCGCCGTGGTCGTGGGCGGCGGCACGCCCGGCGCCTCGCTCGCCACCGTCATCCTCGGCGAGGTCTTTGCCACCAGCGATCTGCCCGCGGGCGTCGTCAATCTGCTCACCGGCGATCGCGCCGAGTTGCTTCCGGTCATGGCCGGGCATCGCGATATCGACGCGATCCACGCCGCGGGTGTGACAGCGGAGCAGCGGCAAACTCTCCGCGAGGGCGCGGCGGAGAACATCAAGCGCGTCACCGTGCGAGAGATTTCCACGAAGGCCGCGAAGCTCTCCAAAAATGGCGCAAAAGCGGTTGATTTCTACGATTCCGTGGCGTGCGAAAGCCCGTGGTGGATCGAGCCATTCGTCGAGATGAAGACCATCTGGCACCCCAGCGCGGCCTGACATTGTTTGTAGAAAAGGAACTCCGATGATTCGTTCCCTGCCTTCGTTCCTCGTGCTCGCAACGATCGCTTCCGCGTCGCTCGCGCAGCAGCCCGCTGGCAAGCCCTCTTTCGCGAAGCCGGACCCACACGCGGAACCGGCCGCTCCCGCGAACAAGGTCGGCGCAACGGCCGCGCCGAGCGGTTATCCCGCGACGCCGCCGAAAAATCTTTTTGCTACCAACGACTTCCGCAACAAGCAGGCCCCCAAGCTCGAGGTCGAGGAGTGGCTCTCCACCAAGCCGGAAATGGCGGGCAAGACAGTTCTCGTGGACTTCTGGGCCACCTGGTGCGGCCCCTGCCGCCAGATCATTCCCGAGATGGAGCAGTGGCAGGAGAAGTACAAGGCCAATCTTGTCATCATCGGCCTCACCGCCGAGAGCAAGAGCGCCGTCAATAACTTCTATGACCTACGCGGCGAGGCGATCAAGTATCCCGTCGCGCGAGACGGCCATAACCGTACGAACAAAGAGATCGGCATCAGCGGCATCCCGCATGTGCTGGTCATCAGTTCCGACGGCATCGTGCGCTACCAGGGATTCCCGATCGCGCAGGAAGACACGCTGACGGAAGCCAAGCTCAAGCAGATCATCGACACCGACAAGGCCGCCCGCGCCAAGAGCCCGCCCAAGCCGAAGCAGGAAACGCCGGGTGATGCGAAGCCGAGCGAGACCAAGCCGGCGGATGCCAAGCCGGCAGACCCCAAACCAGCGGATGTACCGGCGGTAGCGCCCAAGAAATAATCGAGCCAGCTACACACGCGTGTCGTCGCGTACTTTCCAACGATCCCACATAATTGCCCCCGCGATCAGCACGCCCGCAAGCAGAGCCCACGTCGGGAACCCGAGCGCGGCAAAAGTTCCCACGATCAGCAGCGCAACGACAAGAATGACCAGCCGCAGCACGCGATCGATCCGCGTGCCGCGTTTGAGGGCTTCGGCGTACGGCACCGTCGTGAAACTCACGAGGTGATACTTCGGCATCAGCGTGCTCGGCGCGAGGTCGTGCAGGAAGTGCTCGGCCTTCTTCTTCCAGAGAAACGCCTGGGAGCCGACCTTGTCGCGCATCTCGACGAAGTTATCCAGAGCCATCCGCGCGATCGCGTCCGCATTGGGTTTGCGGAGCTTCTGATACTCGTCCGCCGCGTCTTGCATCCAGCAGTCGCCGCGTCCCGCGTGCTTTTCCAGGCACTCCGCTAGCACGCGGACATCCTCAAACGCGGCGTTCATGCCCTGCCCGAAGAACGGCACGATCGCGTGGGCCGCGTCTCCCGCGAGAATCACGGCCTTGCCGCCGCGTGCGTTCTGCACCCACGGCCAGCAGCGCACCGTGACCAGCGAACTCGTCGGGTTCTTCAGAAAATCTTCTTCAAGCGTCGGCATCAGCCCCACCGCGTCCGGATATTGCTCCTTGAAGAATGTCCGCACCTGCTCGACAGTTTTTAGATTCGCAAACGAGTGCTCGCCCTCGAAGGGCCAGAAGAGCGTGCAGGTGAACGACTTGTCCGGGTTCGGCAGCGCGATCATCATCGCGCTGCCGCGCGGCCAAATATGCAGGGCATTCGGATCGAGTGCGTAGCCATTCCATCTATTATTTACTGAGGGAGTGGGTGGCGCTGGCGACTTGCCCGCCAGTGGTGAGACTCCTGCAAACCTTGATGCACTTGCGACTCCCGCACTGGCGGACGAGCCGCCAGTGCCACCCACTGCTGTAACTGCGGGAATATGCAGTTCCTTGTACCCATGCGAGAGATACGTCTGCGAGTACTCAAACCGATCGTTCTTCTGCAAGCGCCCACGCACTGGGCTGAACGCCCCATCCGCACCGACGATCAAATCGCTCTCGACACGAACGATCGGCCCATCGCCCATCACGCCCGATTGCTCGTGCTGAAAGGTCGCCGCGCACGCATCGGTATCGATGTCCAGGCACCGATGATCGAAGTGGAACGACACACCCTCGTGCTTCGCGGCGGCGTTGATGAGCGCAAGATTCAGCCCGCCGCGCGAAATCGAGTTGATCGCATCCTTCGAGTCGTGCGAGTACGGCTGGAACGGCAGCTCTCCGCCCTCCGCGGGCAGCGAGGCCGGGTGCATCATGCGTCCCTTCATCGGGATCGCGTGTGCCAGCACATCCTGCTCCAGCCCGATGCCCGCAAGCCCCCACAGACCGCGCGCCGAAAGCGCGAGATTGATGGAGCGTCCGCCGATATAGCCCGCCGCGCGTGGGTCGGAGCGGCGCTCGTACACCGCCACGCGAAACCCGAGCTTGGCAAGATAGCACGCCAGCAAAGAGCCCGCGAGGCCGGCGCCGATGATCGTCACGCTCTTGCCATCACCCACTGGCATCAGCGCGTTCCTCCCATGTGCGCACTCGCCACATGCCGCTTGAGTATCTCCGCGAATCGCCAGCAATCATGGAACGTGTTGTAGAGCGGCACCGGCGCGATGCGGATCACGTTCGGCTCGCGGAAGTCGCAGACGACACCATCGGCTCCGAGCGCCTTATGCAGCTCCTTCGGCCGCTCACGCACGGCGAGCGAGAGCTGGCATCCGTGCGCCTCCTGCTCGCGCGGCGTGGTGATGTCCACCATCTTCTCCACGCCCGGAAGCGCATGAATCAGGGCGCGGAGGTAGCCCGTCATCTTCTCGCTCTTGGTCCGCAGCGCGGGCATGCCGACCTCATCGAAGATTCCCAGCGAAACCCGCACCGGCGCGATCGCCAGCACCGGCGGGTTCGAGAGCGACCACGCATCCGCGCTCGCCACGGGCACGAACTCCGGCCCCATCACGAAGCGCGTCTTCGGGTCGTTCCCCCACCAGCCCGCGAACCGCTTGAGCGCATCGTGCTCGCCGAAGCCCGCGGTGTTCTTCGAGTGCTTCTCATGCACGAAGCATCCCGCGACCGCGCCGGGTCCGGAGTTGAGATACTTGTACGAGCACCAGCAGGCGAAGTCGGCGTTCCAGTCGTGCAAGTGCAGCGGCACGTTTCCCGCCGCGTGGGCGAGGTCCCAGCCGACGATCGCGCCGGCGCGGTGCCCGGCTTCCGTGAGCCGCGCCATGTCCATGAGCTGGCCAGTCAGATAGTTCACTCCGCCGATCATCATCATCGCGACGCTTGAACCCTCGCGTGCGAGAAACTGCTCGAGGTCCTCGGTTCGCAACGTTTTCTCACCCTCTCGCGGCTTCAGCCGCACCACATGCTCGCTCGGCGTCAACCCATGAAATGCCGCCTGGCTCTGCACCGCGTACGAATCACTCGGAAACGCGCTGTCCTCAATGACGATCTTCGTCCGTTTGCCCTGCGGCCGGTAGAACGTCGCCATCATCAAGTGCAGGTTCACCGTGAGCGAGTTCATTACCACCACCTCATGCGGAAGCGCCCCGACCAGCCGCGCCGCGGTCTCGCGCACGAACTCGTGCGTCAGCAGCCACGGATGCCGTGCGTGCAGGTGGCCCTCCACGCCCAGCCGCGCCCAGTCCTCCATCTCCGCCAGCACCGCGTCGCGCGTCGCCCGCGGCATCAATCCCAGCGAGTTCCCGCAGAGATACACGCTCTCCTGCTCCGGATGCGCAGTTCCCGGCGCGACATCCTTGCAGAGCGGAATATGAAACCGCGATCGCGAATCGCGCAGCGGATGGGAAGCGTCAAGCACATGTGCGTGTGATTCAGTCGTGTCGATGTGCATGGTTGTGTGCCCCGCCCGCTCCCATCCCAGTGCCTAGTGCCCGATGCCCAATGCCTATTTCTTCAGCACAAACTTCTCCGGCTCCTTCACCTCAGCCATAGTGATCGGCGGCTTGGCAACGATCGCCCACACCCGTTCCGCGCCGGTGGGTGCATCACCCTCGAGTTCCGCCTGCGTCGCGATGAACTTCTTTCCGAGGTCGTACAACTCGGATGCTGGTGCTCCATCGTTCACTTTCACTTTCGGCATCTTCTCAGCTCCCGCCGGCTCATCTTCCGTCTGCACGCCCGTCACCACGCCCCACAGCACCGCGTTCGCCGCGGGCCAGTCGAGCTTTGCCGCGAGTCGATCCGTCACCCACACCGCCTGTCCCTCTGTCACCGCGATCAACGCGTTCCGCTCTTCGCCGCTGACCCTGCCGAACCGCTGGCCCAGCGAGGTCTTCTGGTCTTGCAACGCATGAATCAACTCATGCGCCATCGCCAGCTTCGGCGCCCGCTCCAATGTCTGCACCGACCATCCGTGCCGCTTCGCATAGCGCGATGCGTTCTCCGGAATCACGTACACCGTCTTGTCCTCGTAGCGATACATCCCGAACGTCCGCGTCGCCACCTTGAAGGCCGCGGCCATCGAGCGGATGCGGATCTCCACCGGCGACATCTCCGAGCCGTCCGGGCGCTTCGCCTTCTCATCGGTCATCCGCTGCATGATCGGCGCGGCCAGCATCTGCGCCAGATCATCCAGTCCCAGCACCTTGATCGCGACGTCCTTCTCGAACTTTGCGCCCGCGAAGGTCTCCAAGTCGGGCTTGATTGATGCAGCCCAGTCATTCAGCGACTTCTCGGATGGCGATATCGGCGAAGCCGCAGGCGTCGCACTCGTACCCTTTTCCGCGCCACCGATCTGCGATGGAACACTCGGCTGTATTTCGCCCGAAGAGCGCAGGAATGTTGCCAGGGGCGCGGCAAGCGGAGCGAGCAAGCCCCTGGTGTCCGGCTCTGATTCTCCCGCCCGGAGGGCGGACGAAAGCGACGCAAGAGCGAGGCCACTTCCGACGATCAGAATCATCATGCGATTGCCAGTTCTCATGCGCATTCCTTCACCACAAATCGTTCGCCCGCCCGCCCCAGAAACTCCGCCGCCGTTGCTTCCAGCATCATCCGCCGCGCCGCCGCGTCCTCGATTCCCGCGATCAGTTCTCCCGGGCGCTCCTCGCCGAGCGGAAACGGATAGTCGCTTCCCAGCATGATCCGCTCCGGGCCCATGAGTTCCATGAGCACCCGCAGCGTGCTCGGGTCATGCACGAGCGAGTCCACATAAAACTTCGCGGGCCGCGTCCCCACCTTGCACCACTCCCGCGGCGAAATCTTCGTCTCATTCTGGCACAAGTCCGGGTGCGCGTGGAAGCCGTGGTTGATGCGCCCGATCGTCCCCGCGAACGATCCGCCCCCGTGCGCAAACCCGATGCGGAGCTTTGGGAACCGCTCCAGCACGCCGCTGAACAGCATGGAACACAATGCCAAACACGTCTCCGCTGGCATCCCCACCAGCCACGCCGCCCAGTGCTTGCTCAGCCGCGATCCCATCACCGGCGGCGAGGGGAACGCAGTGGGGGAGTTCGTACCGGCGCGCGGCTCGCAGAGCATCTCCCACGGATGCACAAAGACGCACGCGCCGAGTTCCTCCGCCGCCGCGAACACCTCGGCGAACTCTGGCTCGCCCAAGTTCCGCCCGTTCACATTGCTCCCGATCTGCACACCCCCCATGCCCAGATCACGCACGCAGCGTTCGAGCTCGCGCACCGCGAGTTGGGGTGCGTTCATCGGAATCGTCCCCAGCCCCACGAACCGATCCGGCTTCGCGCGGCAGACGCCCGCGATGTGGTCGTTCAACCACCGTGACAGTTCCAGCGTGTGCTCAGGCCTCGCCCAGTAGCCGAACATCACCGGCACGGTGCTCAACACCTGCACCCACGGTGCCTGTACCCAGAGTGCCTCTGGCGTAAGCGAGAGGTGTTGTTTCTCATTCGATCCACATCTCAAATCCGCGTCCTGAGACGCCCTGTGTTCCCATCGCTCCATCTCCGCAATCCGCACCGCCGCGTCCCAGCAGTTCGCCTCGATCTCGCGGAAGAATGTCGCCCGACGTTTCCCATCCGTGCCGGCCTCCGCGCGTCCATCTCGTCCCTGCTCCACACGCAGCATCTTCGCGCACCCACAACCGCCGACCCCCTTGGCCGCGATCTCTTCCAATGCAATCCACCCCGCATAGCCGAACTTGCTCGACAAATCCGGCCACTCACGCGGCGGGGGCAGGATATGGGTATGAACATCAATCCGGTACACGCCCCCATTCTACATCCCCCGTGGGCACCATTTGCCTTCGAGCGATTTTCCATCGAAGTCATCAACACAACAGCCCGCGTGCGTTACGCGGGCTGTTGATCAAATCAACTGTCTCAGCCAAGCACGTTCAGTCGTCGTGATCCCCGTCGCCACCACCCCGCACGCACCCCGTCGGCGCGCTGTTGTAGCAGCTCTGGAAGTCCAACACATCCTGGCGATCCGTCGTGCCGTCATGGTTGAAGTCGCCGTGGCCCGCGAGCCAATCGTTCAGGAACGCGAACCAGTCGCCGTGATTCAGGAACCCGTTGTGGTCCCAGTCGCAGGCGCAGCTGGTTGGGCAGCTCGCGCTGCGGCAGGTGCTGGCATTGCCGCCATAGGTTCCGGCCGCCGTGGTGCAGGCCGCGGCCGTGCCCACCGTGCAGTGCGCGCCCGCCGTCGTGGTCGCCGCGATGCAGCACGCGCCGACCACCGGCTGCGGGCAGAGGGTCGCGGTGCAGGCCACGTTGTCACCGTGATATGTTCCCGTTTCCGACGTGCAGCGGGCCGCCGTCGTCACCACGCAGAACGCGTGCGTGTGCTCGGTGATGCAGCACGCGCCGCGCACCGGCTGCGGGCACGGATTGGTCGGGCGACATGTCGAGCCATTGGTCTGGTAGGTTCCGCTTCTGCTGGTGCAGCGGGCCTGTGTCGTTACGTCGCAGCGCCCGCTGGTGAAGCAGCACGCCCCACGCGCCGGCGGCGGCGGGCAGGTGTTCCCGGTGCCGCACGCCACATGGTCTCCCTGGTATCGTCCCCGCGCTTGACGGCAGGCAACGCGCGAAAGCACGGAGCAGATCGTTGCCCCGTTGCCCGTCACGCAGCACGCGCCCGTCGCGGGCGGGGGCAACGCGGGGCACGCGCCGCCGGTGCCGCAGGCCGTCGCGTTGCCGCGATACTGCCCGTGCGCATCCTCGCACGCCTCGCGCGCCAGCACCGAGCAGGTCGTCGCCCCGGTCGTGCCGATCACGCAGCACGCGCCCGTCGGCGCCCCCGTCTGTCCGATCGCTCCCGACGCGCCGATCAGACAACACAGCACGCCCACTCCCGCCAGAATCGTCCGTCCAACACTGGGAATCAGATGCATGGTGAACTCCTTGATAAACCGTCGCCGCGGATCCGTGATGAACGCTCAACGAGCCAGCGGCCCGTTTGTTGCCAATCTTTCCCCGTTTCCCGCAGGGCGTCCATGCGGGAGAGTGCCCAACGTGCATGAAGCCCGTGTGAACATTCCCCATACGCCTCACGCACCGATCCGCCCGCCCAGCCCCATCGGTTGCCCGGAACCCGCATCAACACCCAAATGGCCACCCCTGTAGCCACGCCTCTCCCCCTCTCCTTTGTTCCCCATCTCCCTTTCTTCCCTTCACCCCTTCTTCTTCCTCTGCTTCCACCCAACCGCCACCACCTTCCCGCCCTTCTTCACCTGGATCGCCCCGGCCCGCACGATCACATACCCGCACTTCTTGCACGTCCGCCGCTGCGCCGGGCCTTCCCAGAAGTCGTGCATCACCACCGCGAGGTCCTCGTCGATCTTCCTGAGCCGGAAGCGGGCATCGTGTACGAGATCATCGCACTCCGGGCAATACCACTGCAAGCCATCAAGCCCCCCCGGCCCCTCCGGCCGCGGAAACTCCACGATCAGCCCCACGGTTCCCTTGGGCCGCTGCGGGCGATGCGGCACCCAGCGCGGCAGCAGGAACAGCTCGCCCTCGCGCACGATCACCTCGCGCGGCTTCGATCCATCCAGCGGCCGGATCCGCACCGCGATGTCCCCCTTGAGCTGATAGAACAGCTCCTGCGTCGGGTTCACATGAAAGTCGTTCCGCGTGTTCGGCCCGCCCGACACAAACAGGATCACATCATCACTCCCCGTAAACAACTCCTTGTTGCTCACCGGCGGCACCAGATGCCTGGCGTTCTGCCTGATCCACTTGGTCAGGTTCAGCGGCGGAAGCACGGGCTGCGTGACATGATCGGCGGGTGTGGTTGCGGGTCTGGCCATGCGGAGATGATACAAGGGGGATGGGACTGGGGGCTGGGGGCTTTCTCCGTGCCACCTCCGTGTACACCGTGTACACCGTGTGCTCCGTGTTGAAGAATCCGGAATGTGAAACACGGAGCACACTGTGACCACGGAGGGATCACGGAGAAAGGCGGGGGCGGGGGTCGGGAACGAGTAGAATGCGAAGATGAAGCCGCACCCGAGAATCCGCAAGACGATCAAGTGGGGCGGGGCGGTGGTGACGGTGCTGCTTGCAACGTGCTTGATCTGCACATTCGCCACCAGCGTGAGTGCTCCAAATACGTTCGTCGTCGCAGGTTGGAATCCTCAATCAAAGTCCGGCCACATATTCTCCCAGATGCTCGTGCTTCATCGCGGTCGCGTCGTGTGGGCGAGGGCAAACTTCGAACTACCGACCGTCGGAGACAAGGCCGATATTCTCCGCCGTACTCCACGAGACGATTCGGCGATTGCCGCCTGCGATCTCCGGTTGGCGGGATGGGCCGAGCTTTTTGTTCGTTACGTGACATTGTGGGGCGAAACACTGGACAAACAGAGGAATGATGATGCCGCGTTTCGCCGCTTTGACGGCGTCGGATGGGTTTTGGCTGTCCCGGCTTGGGCAACTCGCGCGACGATCAGCGTGTTCTTGCTCATCGCCTTGCTGGGCGCGTGCAGAGCGTGGAAGTCTCCCAAAGTCGGGTTCTGTGCCAAGTGCAACTACGACCGCACCGGCCTCGCGGCGGGGGCGGTGTGTCCGGAGTGCGGGGCGGGGGCGATTGGCGTAGAGGATTCTGCCGCGCGGGCGTGATTTGCCTTTGGCCCCAACGGGGCCGCGGAATGTAGCCAC
>JAYVRG010000004.1:0-39398 GCA_043776515.1 Phycisphaerales bacterium | reverse complement strand
GGGCACACGGAGATAGCACGGAGGGGAAACGGATCAGGATGGAGTCGAAGCCGCCCCGCACTCCGGACACACCGCACCCGCCGCGAGGCCGGTTCGGTCGTAGTGGCACTTCGGACACTCTACCGGTGCAGGATCCACTCCAACAACAGAATCACTCCGACAACAACCACAGCTACGAATACGTTCGTTCCCGGACGCTCTCTCGAATATTTAGCTATTTGGGGCCGTTCGCATTCCGCGACGGAGGCCCGGGAATCCGCACGCCATGCGATCACTGTCATGGCACTCAGCGGCGCAACCAGGAGCCAGAGAGGGATGTACACAATTGAACCTGGGCTATTAGGCACCTCACTTGCGGGCACGTAGTCGATCCACCAGTGGAATCGGTATCGCTTGACGGTCGTTGGAACGATCCTGAACCACCCGGTCGCGATTGGCTCTCCCTTGGCTATTCCGAGCATCCCCTTCGTGACTTTGCCTCCATATCCCGAGGCGGCTTTGCATTGCGGCGACCACCATCCGCTTCCGATCCACACCACCACCAGCAGCACCGTCACCACCGCCCCGCCCCACTTGATCGTCTTGCGGATGATGGGGGGTCTCGGGTGCGGCTTCATCTCCGCATTCTACTCATTCCGGCCCCCTTCCCCCGCTTTTCTCAGTGCTCCCTCCGTGGTCACCGTGTGCTCCGTGTTTCATTCTCTTGGCGAGAATGCCCACGAACGAGCGGGTGCCGAGTTCTTCCTGCGTGAGACCGGTCGCGGCGGCTTCGGCGTTGGTGATGGCGCGGCGGCGGAGGCCCTGGATGAAGAAGGTAATCAGCCCCTGCGCGGTGGCGGCATCATCAAAGACGCCCCCCGCCGCGCCGCCGACGAGCGTGGCCCGCGCGGCCTTGTCCACGAAGTTGCGGAGTCGGTGCGTGGCCTCGGGCAGATACTCGAGGAAGTAGGAATACACGGCGGCGTAGCGCACCGGGAGCTGCGCGGGGTTGAGGTCCCAGCCCTGATACCAGCCGTGCGCGAGGGAGCGGCGGACGTTGTTGAAGTTGAGCTTCCACGCGGCGTGGACGGCGGCGCGATTCTCGGAGAGTTGTTGAGGCGTGAGGGAGTGACCATCGGCTGGCTTGTGCGGCGCGGCGGGCATGATGTTGGTCGCGCCGTCGGAGAGCATGATGCCGGTCGCGCCGAGGGAGACCTGCATGACGTGCCGGGCGAAGTCGCAGCCGCGATGGTCGATCTTCTGCTCCTGCGCGGTGACGCCGATGCTGGCGGTGTAGTCATAGACGCCGAGTGCGCCCGCGATGCAGCGACCGTTTGCTGCTCGGACGAAGTCGGGGAGCGGGCAGACGCCGCGGGTGTCGATGACGGATTGCGTGGTCTCGACCATGAACTCCATCTTCAGAGAGTTCTTGGGAAACAAACCTTTCGCCTCGAACGCCTCGAAGAGTTGCACGAGCGCGGTCACTTGCTCGGCCATCACCAGCTTGGGGAGCATGACGACGAAGTTGCCGGGGAGCGTGCCGTGCGTCTTGGCCGCGAGCGTGGTGAGAAAGATGTCCAGCGTGCGGACGCCACGGACGACGGTGTCGGGGCCAAAGCTCTTGATGCGGATGCCGATGTATGGCGGGAGAGAGTTCTGCTCCATGCCTGCGGCCACTTCAAGCGCGGCTTGCTCGACGTGGGCATCTTCCTCCTCGTCAGAGCGAACGCCGTAGCCGTCCTCGAAGTCGATGCGGAAATCCTCAACGGGCTCGCGGTGCAGCTTGTCCACGGTGCGGCGGTAGATTTCAGCGGCAAGCGGCTCGGGCCACGTCGCGCCGACGGCCGCGGCGAATGTGGATGCGTCGGGTGCGTAGTCACGGAGCGAAGCGAGCGCGAGATCGCCGAGGCGGCGGGCCGAGTCACGGCGAAAGAGGTGGCCGCCGCCGTAGATGGTGTGGACGGGCTGACGGCCGATCGGCTCGCCGGGATACACGCGGGAATACGCGGAGTTGGAGCCAGCGAGGGTGGCGAGGATCGGGGTGGCGGCGGAGGTGAGGGAGAGGGTTGGGGGCATGGTCCGCATGATACGGAAAGGAAGTTGAAGCGGCTTGCGCGTGCTTTCTCGGAGGTTGCAACGGCCCGGTCGTTCCGCGAAGCGCAAAAAGACCGGGGCACGGGGGACATGGGCACGAGGACTACGGCTGATCGGCTTCGGGGCCGAACTCGTGTTTCACTTCGATGCGAAGCCGTTCGATCGCATCCACCACTTCTTGTTCGCTGCAAAGTGCTTCGGGACATGTCTCGCAGCCAAGCGCTTTGCGCATCAGCCAATGCTCGGGCACGACGCGAACCTCAAACAGTTCCCGCAGATCACGGCCCGCGATCGTGCCCAACTCGGCAAGTGGAAGGCCGGGCGTTGCGTCGGGCGTGCAGCAATCTAGCCCCGTGACAAGCCAAGGCGTCTTGATGTTGGTGGCCAGACCGGTATCCAGATCACGTCGGATCGCCGTGCCCCCCCACCACCAGCGGCCGTGGACGTGCTCGACGGCCTTGCTCTCGCAGTCGATGTCCACCACGCCAAGCTCGGCGAGTTCGTCGTTGAGGGCTTTGGTGACGGCGGCGTTCCACGGCGTGGCGGTGTCGCGCAGCGCGGTGCCCGCGACGATGGCGGCGACAACGTGCGATGCGGGATCATCCCATGTGAACGCGGAGGGTTTCTCGGAGAAGGGCGGAACGGTCATCTGGCCGTACCACGTGCCGAGCTCGTGCCAGGAACCGATGACGATGCAGAGGCGCTGGGCTTGGCGAATCGCCGCTTCGCGCGCGATATTCGCGCGATCCGGGTCCGAAAGCCGCGACCACCACTCGGGGAGTTGCACCCGAACGTCGTAGCGAGTGTCGGCCCAGTCGAATCTACATACACCGCCTTTGCCGCTGGCGATGCGTTCGGCAATGCGGTCGTGGGCGAACTTGACGATGTCGATGGACTCACGAATGTGGGAGAGATCCAGGAAGCCAGCGCGGCGGGTGTACAGGATGCCTCGGTTGACTTCGCTCGGGCCGTCGTGGGCGTCGAACCAGCTTTCATAACGGTGGCCGCCAAGCGCGGCGGGGTCCGCGACGGAGTAGAGCGTAAACGGACCGGGAAATGGAATGGATCCAAGCCGCATCCGGGGAGTTGCAGGTCCGCTGCCGCAGGCCGAGAGCAAACAGGATGCCCCGATGAAAATGGGCCAGAGCAGGCCGTGCTGGTGGAAGTTTCTGACGGAAATGGCGGCCATGCAAGACTCCACGAGAAATTGAGCGATCCTTTGAGAGTGGGGAGAGTAGAGTGCAGTGTCGTGCCCCGTCGGCAGTCTGGGAAGGGACAACCCCTGATGGCGGGGTTGTTCTCCGGGGACAATGTGGAATACTAAGGTGTTTGCCGCAACGGGTGCCGGCAAGGTGCCAAAGCAAATGAGTCGAAGGACATAGACATGAATGTGTTTCAAGCCCTAAGTATTCTCGGCGCGGTGCTCGTGTCCGCGTGTGTCGTTGCAACCCGCGCGAATGCGCAGCCCGCGAACGATCTGTGCGCGAACGCACAGCCGGTCACCGTGTCCGGGCTGGGTGTGGCGGTCACGATCAATGGCACCACGCTCAACGCGACGTCCGACTTTCCGCAGACCTGCGGCTTGAGCGATGATCAGGATGTGTGGTACTCGTTCACGGCACCGGCGGCCGGAATCTGGACCTTCGACACGATCAACAGCGTTCTTTTCGATACGACACTCGCTCTGTATTCCTCGTGTGGCGGGACACAGCTCGCGTGCAACGATGACATCGACTTCGCCAACGGCTATTACTGGTCTGCGATCACGATGACGATGGCCTTGAATCAAACGGTCAAGATCCGAGTCTCTGCCAACAACTCGGACTCGGACATTTTCAAGCTCAACATTGTGGGAACCAGTTCCAACGCGAACAACATGTGCGCCAGCGCGGCGACCCTGGCGGCCAATCAGCCGGTAAGTGGAACGACGCTCTATGCAACAACCGATTTCCCGCTTCCATCCAGCGCGTGCGGCAACTTCCCGGGCTCACGAGGGGGAAGAGATGTTTTCTATGCGTTCACTCCTGCGGCAACCGTTCCCTACAAGTTATCGCTATGCTCTTCCGGCTTTGACACGACTCTTGCCGTGCTCACCAACTGTACGGGCAGCCAAGCGAGTGTTGTTGCGTGCAACGATGACTCCGCGAACTGTGGCCCGACCAACAGATCCGAGTTGCCTGCGGTTGCGCTGACAGCCGGAGTTCGGTATCTGATCCGGGTTGCTGGGTTCGACTTTGAGCCGCCCGACTTTGGAACGTACACGCTGCTCATCACGCCGCTAAACATCGGAGTGTGCTGCCGAGGCGCGACGTGTTCCTTCATTCCGGTTCAGACCTGCTTGCCCGAGCCGGGAGCGCGTGCGGGCCTTGTATTCGGCAGTGCCGCGACCTGCAACGCAACGGGTAACGCGACTTTCCCGTGCTGCTATGCGGACTATAACAAGGTCAATGGGATCACGGTTCAAGACATCTTTGATTATCTCGCCGATTGGTTTGCCAGGGGCGGCTTGGCCGCGTTCGGCGGTCCAGGAAACACATCGCCGACCGTGCAGCACATCTTCGATTTCCTGAATGCCTGGTTCGCCGGTGGATGTTGAACTACGAAAACCCATTCAGTTGGAGCCATGGTGACTTTCCCAGTGGGAACTCGGACTTGAACGCGCGGCGGGCGACGTTTCCGCGATCGGGGCAAAGGGTTCCCAACCACCGCCGAGAGCTTTGTAGACGGCCACGAGGTTGCTGCTGACGGCGCGATCGCTGTCACTGAGCGAGTCTTGGCTGACAAAGAGCGTGCGCTGGCTGTCGAGCACGCGCTGGAAGTCGGTGATGCCGGAGCGATATTGCTCGCTGGCGAGATAGAACGCTCGCTGGTTGGACGCGACAGATTCGGCGAGGATGCGCCGACGAGATTGCTCACGCGTGTAGCTGGTGAGGGCGTTCTCAACATCCTCGAAGCTGGTAAGCACGGCTCGCTCGTACTGAATGAGCGACTGCTCGGCGCGGGCATCCTGCACGGTGATGTTCGCGCGGATGCGCCCCCAATCCAGGACGGGCCACTTCACGGCGGGTCCGAAGGACCAGAAGCGACTGGAAGCGTCGGGGAGTGTGGGCACTTTATCGGCTGCGAAACCGAAGGATCCGGTGAGCGAGAAGCGAGGATAGAGCTCGGCGGTCGCGACGCCAATGCGGGCGGTGCTGGCGGCGAGACCTCGCTCGGCGCGGCGGATGTCGGGCCGGCGACGAAGGAGTTCGGATGGAAGCCCAACCGGCACTTCGGGTGGAACGGCTGGGATCGCCGCTGATTGCGCGAGTTCGGCGGAGAGTGCGGTTGGCTGCTGACCCAGGAGCACGCCGAGGCGATGGATCGCGGCCTGCGCCGATCGGTCCAAGGGCGGAACGGTGCCACGGGCACCGGAGAGGGAACTCTCGGCCTGCGCGACATCCAGATCGTTGGTCAGCCCGGCCTGCAAACGCGACGCTGCGATGTCCAGGGTTTCTTGTTGCAGTAGAATGTTGCGCCGGGCGATGTCGAGACGCTGCTGGAAGCCGCGCAGCTCAACATAGTTGCGGGCGACTTCGGAGACGAGCGTGACGAGCACGTCGCGACGGTCTTCCTCGGCGGACTGGATGTCAGCGGAAGCGGCCTCCACATTGCGGGAGATGCGTCCAAAGAAATCCAGTTCCCAGTTGGCATCAAACCCGACCTGGAAGAGATTGCGGGCCTCGCCACCCCCACCACCTGAAAACGTCTGGAAGGAGTTGGGGCTCTGACGGGAGCGATTGGCCTTGGCGTTGAGATTCACCTGGGGATAGTCCTCGGCGGCGATGACGCCGCGCTGGGCGCGGGCCTCGCAGAGTCGAGCGGACGCAAGCTTCACGTCGAGATTGCCGGTGGCGGCGCGCTGGATGAGCGCGTCGAGAGCGGGATCGCCAAAGAGCTTCCACCAATCAGCATCAACGGACTTCGCGGCGATGAGCGCACTCGGACCACCGAAACCCTCATCGCCAATGTGCATGAATACTGGCGGAACATTGGACTGCGGCGAGATGAAGTCCGGGCCGACTTTGCAGCCGGCCAGGGAGAGGAGCGCGAGCAAGGGGAAGATGGCGCGTGTGGTTGTGGTCATAGCGGCTCAAGGGGTCGGATGGGAGGAAGGCATAAGGCAGGAGACATCGAGGCATTAGGGTTTGGAAGTGCGGAGATCTTTGGCGGCCTGATCAGGGTCCGCGCCAAAGGTGGCATCGCCGAGTGGCGGGGCCTTCAGAAAAACATCCATCTGCTGGCCGACATACACGGGCGCGCCAAGATCGGCGCGTTTGAATGCACAGATGACTTGCAACACACGGGTATCGACGCGCTCGCCGCTGGAGCCGGTGAGAGATTTTTTTGGGATGACATATGGCTCGAATCGGACGAAGGTGATCGGCGTGGACAGTTTGCTGTTGCCGCGGATATAGGCGAAACCGTTGCATCCTGGGGTGACGCGCCAGGCGTCGTTCTCGTCGATATCGACGCGGATGTGCAGGACATCCGTGCCGCCGATGATCATGAGGGGGGAATCGGGAGAGTTCGACGCGCTCGCCCCACCACCTCCACCTTGGGCGTATTCACCGATACGGATGTTTGACTTCAGGATTTCCGAATCGACGGGCGCGCGAACGGTGAGACGGTCAATCTCTGTGCGGACGCGGGTGGCGTCCGCTTGCGCCGAGACGAGGTTGGCGCGCGCGATGTCGGCATCGGGCTTCCACACACCGGCTTTGAGGAGGTCAAGATCAGACTTGGCCTGGGCGACGCGCGTCTGAGCGGTCTGCACGCTGAAGCGGCGCTTGCTGAGTTCCTCTTCGCTTACGGCCCGCTTGTCGGCTTTTTCCCACATGACCAACTGCGCGGAGAGATCCGCGACCTGGCTCTGGGCTTCTTGCAGTTTCGCTTCGGCGGGTGGAAGTTCTTCAGGGCGTGGCATGGCGAGGAGTTTGTCCAGAGAGGAATGCGCGGCGAGCAACATCGCCTCGCGCGAAGCAAGCTCCGCGCGGAGGGAGCGATCGTCGATCATGAAGAGAGCATCGCCTTGCTTCACCTTGTCGCCGGGCTTGACGAACACCTTGGTGACAACGCCGGAGACATTGGTACCGATGGCGATGAACTCAGTACTCGGCTCAACCAAGCCCGCGCCGGGAACCTGCGATTCATACGGCGACGTGGCGGGCGCGGCGACCGGGGGCGCGGGCACCAGCGGCTTGTTCTGCGCGAGCACTGTGAACACAACGAAAATGACACCCGCGAGAGCGGCGAGCGGGAGCAGGTACTTGATAATCATGGGTGAGACTCCGAGCGTGAGCGGGCATGGCCCGCGGGATGGTTGTGGTAGTCAGTGTCCTGATTGCTTGGCGTGGGCGGAGATATTCTCGTGGCCGACGATCGTCTGCACGATGCGGCCGTCATCCATCATGGCGATGCGATCGGCGAAGCCGAAGATGCGGGCATCGTGCGTAACGATGACGAGCGTGCGACCCTCGCCGAGCGCGACATTCTTGAGCAGACGCATGACGACGTGACCGGTCTCGTGGTCTAGCGCGCTGGTGGGCTCGTCGCAAACGATAAGCTTGGGATCGTGAACGAGCGCGCGGGCGATGGCGACACGCTGCTGCTGGCCGCCGGAGAGCTGTCGCGGATAACTGCCAGCGCGATCACCCAGACCCACGCGTCCGAGAAGGTCAGTGGCCTTCTGGATGGCAACCTTGTGCGACGATCCATTGATGAGCAGCGGAACAGCGACATTCTGTGCCGCTGTGAGCGCGGGGAGGAGATTGAACTGCTGGAAGACAAAGCCGACGGTCTGGCCGCGGAAGCGGGTTTTCTGGCTACCGGACATCTCCGAAAAATCCTGACCGAAAACGGCGCACTCGCCCTCGTCGCGATCGAGAATTCCGGCGATGACGGAGATGAGCGTGGTCTTGCCGCAGCCGGAGGGGCCGACGAGCATCATGAGCTCGCCGGTGGCAACGTCGAGATCGACGCCGCGGAGGGCGTGGACTTTGGTGTTGCCGGTGGCGAAAGACTTGGTGATGCCGCGGCAACGAATGGCCAGCGCGGTGGCTGAGCCGGGCGCGACGAGAGTTGGAATAGGAAGTGTGGCGGTTGACATGGTTCGTGGAACAGAGGAATGGCGGGGATACGCGAAAAAGACCGCTCATCCGTGCGTGTTCAACCCTTGAAGACAATCGCGGGCTCGAGCCGCATGACCTTGACGATGGAGAGAAGCGAAGCGATCACGCAGATGACTGTGACAGCGACGCCGGTGACGACAGGGATCTGCCAGATGAGGCGGAAGGCGAGCTCTGAGCGGCCGCTGAGGAGGCCAAAGAGTGAGGCGACACCCACACCAAGCCCATACCCGATGAGTCCGACAACAATCGCCTGGAGGACGATCATGCCCAGTAGACGCCAGTTGCTGGTGCCCATCGCCTTCAGCGCGCCGAACTGCTTGAGATTGTCCAGCGTGAAGTTGTAGAAGGTCTGGCCCGCGATAACAGTGCCGACGACGAACCCGAGCGCGACGGCGATACCGAAGTTGATCGGGATGCCGGTGTACTTCATGAAGTACATGTACGTAAGCGTGGAGAAGTCCCATGAGGAATACGCGGAAAGGCCGGTGGCGGTCTTGATGCGGTTGCAAAGGTCGGGGAGTTCAACACCCGGCTTGGCACCGACGAGGACAAATGTCATGAGGCGGCGCTCGCGGGGCGCGAAGGTCGTGGCGCGGTTGTAAGTGGTGTAGATCACGGGCTGGCTCTGGAACGTGCGCGAGACGCGGCACAGCCCAGCGACGATGGCACGGTGGTCATTCAACTCCAGAAAGTCGCCGACTTTCAGCGGGATCGGAGGGCCGGTCGGCTTGCCGGTCTTCGAGTCCAGCGGCGCTTGGCGAGCGAGTTTGCCGCTGGCGCCATTCTCATCAACGATGACGCTGTCGGCGCGGCGGAGATCGGCGAGTTTGGCATCGCCAACCATCTCCGGCGGGCCGCCGATGAGCGTGGCATCGTCAAGGCCGATCACGTTGCAGGTCTGAAAAGAACCGTTGTCTAAGCGGGCTTTCAGCAGGCCCTTGTATAGCGGTACGGCCCAATCCACGCCCTCGATGCCGCGGACGCGGTAGAGCATGGTGTCCTGAAGTGGCTTGAGGTCATCGATGAACTGAACTTTCGGGTCCATCACCCAGACGGAGGGCTGGCCGGTGTCGGTGACGAAGCCGAAGGTGCGGGACATCAACCCGACGAAGATCGCAAGCTGCTGCGTCATCAGCAGCGAAGCGAAGGCGATGCCGAAGATAATGCCTAGGTACTTGGCCTTGTCACCCATCAACATGCGGAGCGCGACGAAGTTCATACGCTGGCTCCGGATTCTGCGGCTATGGCGCGAGACGCTGTGATGCCGGCGAGGGCAAAGCTCGTAATGTGCGCGGCGATGGATGCAAGATTCTCGGGCGAATAGCCCAGATTCGGCATGAGCCGCGCGATCATGGGGCGGCAGTGCCAGTAAAATAGACACTGGCCGACGACGCTGGCGGCACAGCGCTGCACCTGGGTGTCCGTCACACCGGGGCCGAGTAACTCACGGACAATCCCCTGAAGAATCAGCGAGCGGGGCTTGATGTTGCGATCAATGAGTTCATCAAGCGCAAAGGTCGGCTCGACCATCTCGCGGGTCATCAGCCGCTGGTGCCATGCGGGGCGGTCCGAATCGAAGACCTTCTGCATAAAGTGGACAATGAAAAACTCCAGAAGCTTCTGCGCCGGGAGTTGGGCGGCGTCGGGCGAGGTGGCTGGATGACGCTCATGCACGGCATCATCCACGTATCTAAGCACGTCAGAGTAGAGGCGTTCCTTGCCACCAAAGTGATAGTTGATCGCGGCGATGTTGGCATCCGCACGTTTGCAAATTTCGCGGATGGTGGCCTCGCGGAAGCCCTTTTCAGCGAAGACCTCGCCAGCCGCTTCGAGCAGACGTTGGCGGGTGGAATCGGCGGTGGATGAGGTTGGAACAGGCGATTCAAGCATGTGTTTCAATCAAGTGTAAGAGGTTGAACCGCAAAGTCAAACAGACGTTTGAGCTGACCGCAGTTGTGGGAACTCCTTATCAGGGCGCGTGCAGGAGCCCTGCTCGTGCGGTGTGCTGAGGAGGCGGTTTGCTCTGTGGTTGCGTGAGCATTTGCGTGCGCTGGTGTGAAGTCGTGCGAAGTCGGTGCCGCTGGGGGTTGGATCAACGGGAGCGTC
The DNA here is from genome assembly GCA_043776515.1 of Phycisphaerales bacterium. Classification (GTDB taxonomy): domain Bacteria; phylum Planctomycetota; class Phycisphaerae; order Phycisphaerales; family UBA1924; genus UBA4658. The sequence continues at coordinate 29,049 of JAYVRG010000004.1, read as the reverse complement.
GCGAGGGCGAGACAGGATGAGGCAACTCGCGCGACGCGAGTGTGGGTGTTCGCTGCGGGGTGAGTGTGCCAACAATGGGTGAGCGAGCCGCGCCGTTTGGGGGCGATCGCTGGCCGCGAGACACCATGGAATCCATCAGCGTCTTCGACATCTTCAAGATCGGCGTCGGGCCGTCGAGCTCGCACACCATGGGACCGTGGCGGGCGGCGCAGGCGTTCGTGAAGGTGCTGCGGGAACGCGACGTTCTGGCGCGGACTCATCGTGTGGTGACGGACCTCTATGGCTCGCTCGCCAAAACAGGGCGCGGGCACGGCACGGATATCGCGGTGATGCTCGGGCTCTCCGGCGAAGACCCGGTGACGATCGACCCGGCGACGCTGACAGCGCGGATTGACGCGATGAAGGAAGCGGGCCGCATGCGGGTCGGCGGCGAGGGTGGCAAGAGCGTCGAGTTTGGTCACGAGAACGACATCGTCTTCCACATGAGCGAGGCGCTTCGGTTGCATCCCAACGGAATGATGTTCACAGCAGTGCTGGCGGATGGCACGCGCGTGAGCGAGACGTACTACTCGGTCGGCGGCGGGTTCATCGTGCAGGAGCATGAGCTGCCGACCGGGTCGCGGGCGATGGTGCTGCCGTTTCCGATCGAGCTGGCGGAGGACTTGTCACGGCATTGCCGTGGCGGGCGGAGCGGAGGTGCGGGGGGCGGGGGAGGAACTCAGAGGAAGCAGAGTCAGCAGAGAACAGCAGAAGGAGGGGATGGGCTGGGACTTGCACGGTCAACCGATTCTTCTTCCACCACTTCTTCCAACAATCATTCTCTGCTGCCCTCTGCTCTCTCTGCTTCCTCTGAGTTCCTGCCCCCCCTCCCCCGCACCATTCCGCAGGTCGTGATGGCCAACGAACTCGCGTGGCGACCGGAAGCCGATGTGCGATCCGGGCTGCTGCACATCTGGCGGACAATGACCGAGTGCATCTATCGCGGGTGTCACACCGAGGGTGTGCTGCCGGGCGGTCTGAACGTGACGCGGCGGGGCGCGACGATGAATCGCAAGCTCATCTACGGCTCCGGATATTCCGGCCGCTGCGAGTACGACGATGTGGACGGCTGGCTGGAGATCGTCCGCCACTCCACCCGCGACTTTCAGCAGATTCTCCGCTGGGTCAGCACCTTCGCGCTCGCCGTCAACGAAGAGAACGCCGCGTTCGGGCGCGTGGTGACGGCCCCGACCAACGGCGCGGCGGGCGTGATTCCCGCCGTGCTGATGTATGCGTGGTGCTTCTGCCAGCAGTCTGGTGGGGGGGCCGGCAAGGTGGGGGGCATCGGCGAGCAGGGCATCATCGACTTCATGCTTACCGCTGGCGAACTCGGCTCACTCTTCAAGAAGGGCGCGACCATCAGTGCCGCGATGGGCGGGTGTCAGGCGGAGATCGGCGTCTCCAGCGCGATGGCCGCGGGCGGGCTGGCGCAGGTGCTGGGCGCGACGCCGGGGCAGACGATGATGGCCGCGGAAATCGCCATGGAGCATCACCTGGGCATGACCTGCGACCCGATCGGCGGGCTGGTGCAGATCCCGTGCATCGAGCGGAACACCATGGGCGCGATCAAGGCGATCACCGCCGCGCACATCGCCCTCGAGAGCGACCCGGCCAAGGCCCGCGTCTCGCTCGATGGCGTCATCAAGACCATGTGGGAGACCGCGCTGGACATGCAGGGAAAGTACAAGGAGACTTCCGAGGGGGGGCTTGCGGTGCATATCTCGGTTGGCGTCAGTGAGTGCTAAAGCAAGCCCCGTTCCTTGAATCCTAATCCTAATCCTGCTCCTAATCCGAATCGTCCCTTCTTCGCCTTCGTCGGAAGAGAGAGTGAGATTACGATTAGGATTACGATTAGGATGAGGACAGGAAAAAGACAGCCCCGAGCGACTTGCCCGGGGCTGTTGGTATTCAATCGGGGGGTCGGGTATCGGGTTTCGGGTTTCGGGTGGATGCAGGATGCAAGTTTCCGGCGGCTTCACCCGAAACCCGATCCCCGAAACCCGAAATCCGCCCCCCCCTCTCACGCCGCGATCTTCATCGGCTCCGCGTGCGGCGTGCTGGCGATGGTTGCGATGCTCATTCCACCGCCAACCACCGATCCGAACTGCACGACGAAAATATTGCTCTGCGGCCCGACGGCCATGCCGCGCCGGGGCTGCACAATGTACTCGACTTTGTCCACGCCGATGGGCAGTTCCTTGTCGGTGTACGACTTGTTGGTGCCCTCGCTGGAGACCAGCGTGAACGGCCCGGCCGCGTTGTTCACGCGCCGCGACACGAGATAGCCAACGTTGTTGACACCGGCGGGCTGGCTGACCTTCCACTTGATGGTGAGCGAGCCGTCGGGGTTGACGGTGGCGCCGAACCTCTCGGGCGCGACGGGCAGCGGGAGCGTGCCGGGCGGGCTGCTGGGCGTGACGCCCGCGAGCGCGTACACGTTCAGGTTGTGCGTGGTCTCGGCGAAGGCCTTGATCATCAGGATGTAGGCGTTGCCCAGGGCGCGCACCGAGTCGATGGAGTTCTGAAAGTCCATCGTCGCGTCTTTGGAAGCCAGCCGCGCGTTCTCGGCCTTGGAGTTGTTTGTGAGCATCGCGCTCACGAGTGTCTTGAACGCAAGGGCTTGCGGCCCGGAGAGTCCGATATTTGCGCTGTTCTGCTGCCAAAGGTCCACATGCGTGTTGCACCAGTTGAGAAGTTCCGGAATCGTCGTCGGCATGTTTGATGCCATGTTCTGATCTCCATCTATGGCCCGTGCGTGCGAGCGGAATGGGAGGGGGGGTGCCCGCACATCAACGAACTGGATTCTGAATCGACGATGCGCCGCGCGCACTTGACCACGCGGCACGTTGCACGAGAACATCGAGCGTTTTTTCCCGTTTCTCGCGCCCCATAACGGACATAACCGCGCGGCGGACACGCGCGGAAGCCCTTTCCACGCACGTAGATGCTCCTACAACGCACGTAGAAGCTCCTTCAACGCACGTAGAAAGAGCATCCACGCACGTAGAAGCTCCTTCCACGCACGTTGATGCTCCTTCCACGCACGTAGACACTCCATCCACGCACGCGGAAGCTCCATCAACGCACGTAGAAAGAGCATCCACGCACGTTGATGCTCCTTCCACGCACGCAGATGGAGCATCCACGGACGTGGAATCAACGCCCCGTGCCACCACCATCAGCTTTGGGATGGTGGTGCGAGACGCGCCGAGCGCGCAAAGCACAACAAACGCTTGGGGTGGACCGCACCACCTTCGGCGCCGCGCCGAAGATGGTGGCACGTCCTCACCGGTTTCGGGCCGCGAAGGTGAGGCCACCTGCCTGGAATCATCGTGTCAGTTCCCGGCGAGTCGCCTGCTCGCGCAGTAGGTCCGGAAGGGCGATTGTGCGTGACGAGACAGAATAGCCGCTCGCCACTTTTGATCCAAACACTCGAGCAAAGTGGTCACGTTCAGAGTACAGCGAACCATCATGAGTGCCAACTGGATCCCAAATCTGGCATTCGACTTCGCCGGGCACTGCAATGCGAACAACGATGTGCTCGATAGTGTCCTTCACGCCCTCCCTTGCCAAAGCAAACTCAACGATTTCAGTCGACAGACCACTCGATGTATCCAGCATTATCGCCAGTGCGGCGTATACATCACAATCCACGACACCCGCTGCCAACGCGTCGGGAATGGTGACAGTCGTCTGCTCCCGCACCATATTTCGGCGGATGGCGCTGTACAAAGCATCGAACGCGGCGGTCGGGCTGCTTGTCGCCGACTGGTTTCGTAGTGCGATGGTGTCTCGCTCGATGGCTTGAAATCGTTCAAGTGCCGCGTTTCGGAGCGAGGCGGGCCAAGAGGCTTCGTTGACAACTGCGCAGAGTCGGGTCGTCAACGCGACGTGCTCTCTGGCGTCTCGCACGCAGCCGATCGGCTCGGGTAGGGAGAATCTCACGAGGTCTGAGTTCGCCAGTGCTCGATCATGCACTACGGCACATTGGCAGGTCAAGAGAGCCGACCATCGACGCACAAGCATCGGCCGAAACTCAACTAAATCATCCTCGGCCCCCCGGAGTTCAACTCCACCGGCCTCGATCCATCGGTCCTCAATCAAGAACAACGCCGCGACGGTTCGCATGTTCGCGTCGCCTGTTCTGGCAATGTCCCGAACGCGGGAGCGCAATGCGAGGCCCTTTTGCGAGAATGACGCCATCGCGGCCCGTGCCACGGGGTTCTCGCAAAGTCCACGGATAACCTCCTGATCCGTGGGATGATCTTTCAGGGGATCAAACCAGGGGATTGAGGTATTCTCTATCTGTGTGAGAACTCTGCGAAGAGCAATCACGGAGACACACTCTCCCCTAGGCATGTCTAGAACGCTCAGGGCGGTGCCGTCGCTCCAGCGATTCCACCACTGCTTCAATGCGTCGATAGACGCGAATCGCACTTCCGCGCGCCCAGCGGTGCGGTATCGCACATCGACGCAGCCGGACGACGGGGCATCTTCGAGCGCGCTCAGTGTTGAACATGGCACGAGCACCGGACTGGAACTCGGTTCGTCGGGCAGAGAACAGAAGACCGGCCCAATCGGCAAGGATTGGGCCGGCTGAGAAACTTCGTGGGAATGCCTCTGGGCACCCGAACATCCCAGTTCGAGCATTGCAACCGCCAGGCAAAGGAGATCAGGCCATCGAGCCATTGAGCAGTTCTCGAGTTGTGTGTGCAATAAATGTGTGTTAGGTTTACGGCTTCGCGGGCTGAGCGGGGAGCGGCAGTCGGTTTTTCTGCTTCTCGAACCAGTCGATCACTGGATCGAGTGACTTCGGGATGATATTCAAGTCGCGAAGCTTCCGCAACCACCAAATGGAAGTGTCGAGGTACTTCTGAGCGAGGTACCGCAAGTGCTTCCCCGTAAACTTCACCTCCAATGTGCCTTTGAGAACATCGAGTGAGATTCCACCCTCGACCTTAACGGTGATTTCGAGGTTGTCGAATGCGTCCGGTGGACAAGCACACGAAAGCGCACTGTTGAGCTCGGCTGCGGACATCGCATGGCCGGTTGAGTCGATCACTTCGACGCGAAGATTCATCCACGGGTCTGAGTTGCCCGAATATTCGATGGCCGGGGCAGCGTCCAGCCCAACGTCATCCACTCCGGTGGTCAGAGTGCTCTCGTTGAGCGTGTTGTTGAAGTTGGTCATGTAGCTGGCATATTGCGTCTGCCATGCACTGGGCAGCTGGGCCACCATCAAACTTTCCGCCTTCCTCAGACTCCGACCTTCGAGCAAGCTTTCCGAGACATACGTGATCCCCGAAGCGGTGATCGTCGTGCCCAGGATGGTTGCGACCTGTACACTCACCGTGCCATCGGAGAGACGATTCAGGTAGAGGCGCAGATTGGTCTCGTCGGGCTTGCCGAGACTGTGGATGAGCACACCCGTCGCGTCCGGTTCGGCGCGGGCTTCCGATTGAAGACCGAGCACGGCTGCCACCGCGAGGAAGCATGATACCAGAGTTCGAAGCATGTGATTCTCCTTCTTGCGTTACCAATCAAGCCAATTCGACGAGCAACGCGCTCGACGATGTACCTGAGTATGAAATTTGTCTTTGCTCGGCCGCCCACGTCATCGACGCGAAAAATGTAACCGGACCTCGACACCGGTCTTACTTCCCGAGATTACCCGATACCAACCAAGTGACAAGCCGGTTGCATTAAATCACAGGATTGTCGGTAACTCTTTAGCCGTCTGGCGGGTGGCCGCACCTTCGCGTGCCACGATCTTCGAAGCTTTGGCCGAAGGTAGTGCATGTTACCCGTGCCCTCCGCATCACCTTCAGCGGCAGGTGGCCCCACTTTGGCGTGCCACCCGCCGCCTCCGCGAGAGCCGCGGCCTTGCATCATCCGACATCCGACATCGCACATCCGACATCGTCCCTTCCTCGCTGGCGCGTCGGGCTCGTCTTGCTCCGCGCCTTTGCGCCTTAGCGAGAGACCTTCCTCTTGCTCTGCCTTCCTCTTTCCCCTCCGTGTTGCCTCCGAGTTCTCTGTGGACCTGCCTTTGAGTTCTCTGGTCTGCTTTCACCTTCGCGAACCCGTACACTTGTTCCGTGACCTGGACGCAGCCGAAAATCTGGACCACCCGCGCCCTGCTCACGTGGATGGGCGATGCGTTCACCAAGAAGGGGCTGGACTCGCCGCGCCTGATGGGAGAGATGCTGATGTCGCACGTCTTGAAGTGCGACCGGCTGAAGCTCTACATGGACGCTGACCGGCCCGCCACCTCGGATGAGCGCGAATCCCTGCGCGTCCTTGTCGGCCGCGCGCTCAAGCACGAGCCGGTGCAGTACCTCGTCGGCGAGGCGTGGTTCTTCGGCCTGCCGCTGCGGGTCACGCCGGATGTGCTCATCCCGCGCCCGTGCACGGAGACGATCATCGAGCAGGTGCTGGGCCACTGCCGCGCCGAGCCGGGCTTCGGCGGCAAGACCGGCGAGGGCGTGCGCTTCGCCGATCTCTGCACCGGCTCGGGCTGCATCGCCATCGCCTTAGCGAAGAACCTTCCGCAGGCGACCGGCATCGCCACCGACATCTCCGAAGCCGCGCTCGCGGTGGCGAAAGCCAACGCGGAGAAACACAAAGTCGCGGAGCGCTTGGAGTTCGTCCACGGCGATCTGGTCGCGCCGCTCATCGAGCACCCTTCCGGCGGCGGCCACAACCTGCACTACCTCTGCGCCAATCCGCCGTACATCCCCGACAGCGAGTGGAACGACCCCGATGGCGTGGGGCTCAACGTCCGCGACTTCGAGCCGATGGCCGCGCTGCGCGGCGGCGAGGATGGGCTGAAGTTCGTCGCCCCGATCATCGCGCAAGGCCCGGCACGGCTCCGCCCGCGCGGCGTCCTGCTCATCGAGATCGCCACCGCCACCTGGCGCGCCGCCACTCGGCTGCTGCGCGAGCAACCGTTGATTGACCCCGAGAGCGTGCGGGTGGTGAAGGACAACGACGGGCTGGAGCGGGTGATCGTGGCCGTGCGCCGCGCGGAGTGAGCGGGCTGGTGCTCCGGGAAGAGCTTGAAACACGGAGACCACGGAGAGCACGGAGAAAGACACGGAGGGGAGAAGAAAAGACGGGGAGATTTGGATTTGGATTTGGAATGGGAAGAGGATTTGGATGAAGGCGAGACTCCTCTCCAATCCTCTTCCCATTCCAAATCCAAATCTTCCCCGTCTTCCTCCGTGCCCCCCTCCGTGTGCCCCGTGTCCTCCGTGTTTCAATCTTCGTCTTTCTTTGCGGATCGCATGGGGAAGCGGCTACACCGCGCCCGCCACCAGCGACTGCGATTCGGAGAAGACCTCGGGCACATCGCCCACGATCGTCGGCTCGGTCGAGCCGTAGCCGCCGACCTCGAACTTGAGCCGGCGCTCGCGGGCGAAGCGGACGGCCTTGTGCTGCACGATGCCGCCGTCGAGCGCGAGGGCGCCGAGCCAGGAGAGGGAGGCGTAGCGTCTGGGCTGCGTGCCAGTCTTCGCCGGGTCCCACTCGTACAGGCCGTCCACGTCTTTGACCAGGCGGCACTTCGCCGCGCCGATCTGCTCGGCGATGAAGATCGCGCTGAGATCGCTGCCGCCGCGCCCCAGCAGGACGAGGCGTTTGAGTTCGTCGATGCCGATGAAGCCGGGGACGACCAGCGCGCGGTGGTCCTCCAATAGCACGCGCACGGCGGCCGCGTTGACGGACTTGGGGAAGGCGTCAAGGGGCGCACCCTCGGCGCGAAGGCCGATGGTCCACGGGGACGCGACGGTTGACGGGACGCCGGCGCGATGCAGCGCGAGCGTGAGCAGCGACGCGGACGTGAGCTCGCCGATTGCCGTCAGCAGCGCCTGCGCTTCGGCGAGCGGCTGCTCACCGAAGTGCTTGGCGCGGCGCACCAGCGTGTCGGTGACACCCTCAAAGGCGGAGACAACAGCGACGACATTCCAGCCACGGTCGATCCACGCCTCCGTCTCTTTCACGGCGCGGAGCAGATCATCCTCGCAGCGGAGCACGGAGCCGCCAAACTTCAGAACAATCAAAGGGCGAGCCATGCGGATGCTCCTTTCGTGGCGGGGGCGGTGATGGTCGGAGCGACGGTGTCATCTTCGAGATCGACAACCACTTCCGCGTGCGCGGCGGCGATCGCCTTGGCCAGGTCTTCGATAATCGCCTCCGGCTCTTCGAGACCGACGGAGAGGCGGATCAGCCCGTCGGTGATCCCGGCGGCGCGGCGTTGCTCGGGTGGAACATCCGCGTGTGTCATGGTGACGGGGTGGGTCAGGAGCGTTTCGACGGAGCCGACGTGCTCAACGAGCGCACACAACTGTGCGCCCTCCAGCACCCGCTTGCCCGCGGCCGCGCCGCCCACGACCTCGAACGAGATCACCGCGCCGTGCAGCCCTTCGAGGTGCTGGCGATCCGCAAGCTCCCGCTGCGGGTGGTCGGCCAGGCCGGGGTAGTTCACCTTAGAAACGTGCGGATTCGAGGCCAACCACTCCGCGATCACCTGCGAGTTCCTGGACTGCTGACGGACGCGGAGCGGCAGCGTCTTGATGCCGCGCGTCGTGAGCCACGCGTTGAGCGGGGCTTGGATGCCGCCGGTGCATTTGCGAATCCAGCGGACCTTGTCCAGCAGCGCGGTGTCGCGCGAGACAATCGCGCCGCCGCAAGCGGACGAGTGGCCCTCGATGAGCTTGGTCGTCGAGTACACGCTGATGTCCGCGCCGAGTTCGAGCGGGCGCTGCAGCACGGGCGTGAGGAATGTATTGTCCACCGCGAGAGGGACGTTGTGCTTCTTGGTGATCGCGGCAATCGCGGCGATGTCCGTGAGTGTGAGCGTCGGATTCGCCGGCGACTCGATGAAGACCAGCTTGGTGCGCGGCGTGATCGCCCGCTCCACATTCGCGGGATCGGTGGTGTTCACGAAGGTGGATGTGATGCCGAGTTCGTTCAGGACCTGCCGAAACAGCCGCGTGGTGCCGCCGTAAATGGCGTCGCCGACGACCGCGTGATCCCCCGCACGCAGCAGCGCGAGGAAGAGCGCGGTCTCCGCACCGAGGCCGGTTCCGAAGGCGACGGCGGGCGGGCAGTTCTCGAGCGCGCCGAGAACGATCTCGCTCTCGTCAACCGTGGGATTGCTGACGCGCGAATACAAGTGGCCCCCGGTCTGGCCGATCTGCGACTGGTGAAACGTGGTGGTCTGCGTGAGTGCCCCGACGAGCGGGCCGGAGCGCGTGCAGGCCACGGGCTGGCCGCTGGAACGCTGGACTTCAACGCTGGTTTTGTCGGTGGACCACCCTTCCGCGGGACCGTGCAACGCACGCGTGCTGATACGCGCGGCGGGCTTGGTGGTGGTGGACGCGGGAACGATGGGGGAAGCAGAGAACGACATGCCGTGACTCCTTCACGGCATCAAGCATTGGTGTGGCGCTCTTGCGGGGAGACAGCGAACATCGCTGTCATTTTTGCTTCAGGAACCATCTTCAAGCTGAAATGCTTCAAGCTAAAAAAAGTCCATCGGCCGCATCGGTGCCCCGCAGGGGCCAACCCGGCACCGCGACCATGTGGTTGAGACATGGCTCGGTTGCCGCCCGGACGAGGGTGACCTCTCCGGGACTCTTGATGCTGTGTGAAGAATACCGAGCCGTCAAGGAAAGTCAAACGCGGAGTGTGCGACACAAAAACACCGCGACCCGAGCGGACTCGATTTGACGAGTCGCACGGTTCGAAAGTGATCGTCGTTGATTTTTCGGAAAGTGCCGGGGGGCGGACTCGAACCGCCGACCTGGACGTTATGAATGTCCCGCTCTAACCAACTGAGCTACCTCGGCATGAGGGATCGATTGTACCGGGAAAAAATGCTTCGACAAGCGAGCACACGATGCGGATTTACGCGTCGATTTGGTTCGGATGTCGGCAAAGAGTTTCGACCGCGACGGCCGAAGCCAAATACATCACGGGCTGGTAAGCCCGTGCCACTTTCACGGGCAGGATGCCCGTGCCACTTCAATCCACCATGTCGTTGCGGGTGACGCGCACCTGCGACTGACCGGGTGGCATAGGGCGCTGCTGTTGGCCGCCCTGCGACTGCTGATACCCACCCTGATTCCCGGCCTGCTGACCACCCGGCTGATAGTTCTGCTGCTGCTGGCCGTACTGCTGCTGCGGCTGCTGGAACTGCTGTGGCTGGCGTTGCGGCGGAGCAAACTGCTGCTGGCTCGCGTTCTGCTCGTATGGGTTCTGCGGCTGACCAGTGGTTTCCTCGCCGGCTTCTTTCAGACCCTTCTTGAACTCGGTGATTCCCTTGCCCATGTTGCGGCCAATCTCGGGCAGACGGCGGCCAAAGATCAGCAGTGCTATGAACGCGAAGATCAGCAGGTGCGTCGGGCTGAGAATGCCTTCGATAAATGCAAGGGTCATGGGGTCCCCGATCCGTGAGGCGTGGAAAGACACTTGAGCCGGAGAGTCAAACGAGGCAACGTGTGATAACAGGGTAGGGCGGGCGATTCAAGGGGCGATATCCCCCAAGGTCAACGAACATCGGCCGGACATCTTGCCCAAATCAACCCTGTTGCCCACCGAATGGGCCTTTTCGCTCGCTCCCACCCGGGATTGTCGGCCAGTGCCGGGGCGGAAGTTAAGTCCGGGACCGAAAACCGACGTATAGCGATGCGAAAGCGGATGGACTGTGAGGCCGCATCCCCGCGGTACTACGCCTGAATTGCCTGTCGAGTTTTGCCATCTGCGGCTTCCACGACATTCAGCAGAAGCATTGCGACGGTCATAGGACCAACACCGCCGGGAACGGGGCTGATCCACGCCGCGCCGCCGGGGGCGCGGATGGGCTCGAAGTCGCAATCTCCGACGGTCTTCATGGTGCCCTCGACGGTCTTGACGCGGTTGACACCCACATCAATGACGACCGCGCCGGGCCTGACCATGTCGCGGTTGATGAGCCCCGGAACGCCAGCCGCCGCGATGAGGATGTCGGCGCGTGCCGTGAGTTGCGGCAGGTCGGGCGTCCACTTGTTGCAGGAAATCACGGTGGCGTCTTGGCGCATTAATAGTACGGCGATCGGCTTGCCGACGTGGTTGCTGGCGCCGACGACCACAACAGTCTTGCCGCGCAGCTCGACACCGGTGTGCTCGACCATCTTGATGACCGCGAGCCCGGTGCAGGGGGCGAGCGATGAGCGGCCGTAGACAATGTTTCCGATATTGGCGGGGTTCACGCCCTCGACATCCTTGTCCTGATCGATAAGGCATTGGATGGCGTAGGAATCCACGCTCGGGGGAAGCGGCATGTGGACCATGATCGCAGAGCAGTCGCGGCTGGCGTTGAGCTTCTCGATGAGCGCGGCGACATCCTGCTGGGTCGCGGTAGCGGGAAGTTCGTGCAGTTTGTGGTCGATTCCGAGTTCGGCCGCGGTGCGGGCCTGGCTCTCGGCGTACTGGCGAGCGGCGTTGTCGGATGAGCCGACTAGAACAGCGTCCAGACGGACCGGCTTTCCGGCAGCGCGCAGCACCCTGACCCGCTCGGCGATCCGTGAGCGGTGCTGCTGGGCGAGCGCCTTGCCGTCGATAATGCGGGCGGTCATGGGGCGGATGATACCGGAGGGGAACGAGAAGAGGAGAAAAGTGGAAGATGATCGGGAACACGTTCATCATCTGCGCGGTAGACTTCTGACTATGGCCAAGAGCGGCGCGGCATCACGGGTGAAGGAACTTCGTGAGGTGCTTCAGCGCGCCAATCGGGCGTACTACACGGACGCCGCGCCGGTGATGTCGGATGTCGAGTTTGATCGGCTGCTGGCGGAACTGTCGCAGCTCGAACGCGACCATCCCGACTTGGACGACCCGGAAAGCCCGACACACCGCGTGGGCGGGGATGTCATCGACGGGTTCGTGAGCGTGAAACACGCCGCGCCAATGCTGAGCATCGACAACACGTACGACCTCGGGCACAAGGACAACAAGGGGCTGCTGGACTGGCACAAGCGGGTGGTGACGGACCTCAGAGGCGGTGGCGGGCTGTTTGGTGGAGGCGGGGCGGGTGGCGGGCCGGTGCTGGTGGCGGATGCGAAGATCGACGGCGTGGCGATGTCGCTGCGATACGAGGGCGGGAAGCTGGCGCGGGCAATCACGCGAGGCGACGGCACGAAGGGCGATGATGTGACGGCGAATGTCAGGACGATCCGGGCGATTCCGCTCTCGTTGAGCGGGAACAATGTGCCGGATGTTCTCGAAGTACGCGGGGAGGTGTATTTCCCGCTCAAGGAGTTCGAGCGGGTGAACAAGGAACGGGAATCCGAAGGGGATGATCTGTTTCTGAATCCGCGCAACGCCGCCGCAGGGACGCTGAAGCAACTTGACCCGAAGATCACGGCGAAGCGGCGGCTTGGGTTCGTCGCGCATGGCAAGGGGGAGATCAGCGGGAAGCCCGGTGTGTTCGCCGCGAGCCACTCGCAGTTTCTGGAGCGGCTGAAAGACCTTGGATTTCCTGTGAACACTCCGCTGGCGGCGACGGACGACATTCAGAAGGTGATCACCGCGATCCGGACGTTCGACGAGAAGCGGCACAAGCAGCCGTACGCGACCGATGGTGTGGTGGTCCGCATCGACTCATTCGCGCAGCAGGAGGAACTCGGATACACCTCGAAGAGTCCGCGCGGGTTCGTGGCGTACAAGTATCCGGCGGAGCGGAAGACGACGGTGCTTATCGATGTTGAGCATCAAGTCGGAAAGTCTGGCAGAATCACACCTAGAGCGGTGATGGTACCCGTGCATCTTGCTGGCACGATTGTCAAACACGCCTCTCTCCACAACTACGGAAGAGTAAGAGACGCATCTACGGACCCCGACGATGTCAAAGCTCCGCGTACAGACATCCGAATCGGCGATTCGATCTATGTCGAAAAAGCGGGCGAGATCATTCCGTATGTGGCTGGAGTGAATCTTTCCAAGCGTCCTGCGCACGCCGTCCAATTGCACAAACCATCGAAGTGCCCTGTGTGCGGCGGACCCGTTGAAATCGAGTATGACCTTGATCGGACAAAGATAATTGAGCGATATCCCAAATTGCCCAAGATGATCCGTGATTTACAGTTCTCGATTAGTCAGACAAGCAATCCGCAGCACAAAGAGCAACGAGAAACTCGCCTCGCAAAGTATCGCACTGAACTGCACGCAGGACCGCCTAAACCACTCAACGCAAACGACGAGACCGCCCTGCTGTGTGTAAACCCAGAATGTCCCGCACAAATCTGCGAGAAGCTCATTTGGTTTGCGGGACGTCGGCAAATGGATATTGAGGGATTGGGCGAGAAGACCGTGAGTCAGATTCGCGCGACAGCGTTGCCGAAAGGTGCCGAGCGACGAATCGCGGCAGGCGTGCCGGATGACGTCAAAGAGATTCCCCTCGGAGCGTTCGCGGATGTGTTCCGGCTGAAAGACTACCGCGAATCACTCCTGCAACTCGAACGCATGGGTGAGAAGAAAGTGGACAACCTGCTGGAGGGAATCGAGCAGGCCAAGTCGCGCGGACTGGGGAAGGTGCTCGCTGGCATGGGCATTCGGCATGTCGGCGAGTCCACATCGAAAGCACTCGCGCGGCAGTTCAAGGATTTGGATGACCTGCTTGCGGCCGAAGAGCCGCGTCTGCGTCCGAAGACACTCAAGAAAGACGAAGCCGCGCGGCTGGGATTGCCCATCGAGGTAAGCGATCGCGAAGAAACCGGACTCGGAAACGACACCGCTCGCGCGGTGTATGACTATCTGCACAGCAAAGTGGCAACTCGGACATTCAAGGATTTGCGCGAGCAGGGCGTAGATTTTTCGAGCCAAGATTATCGCCCCCCCACTACCGCTCGTGCGAAACCAGCGGAAGGCCCGTTCGCGGGCAAAACCATCGTGCTCACCGGCACGCTCGCAAACTATCAGCGAGACGATCTAAAAGACCTGCTGGAAAAGTTGGGGGCGAAAATCAGTGGCAGTGTGTCGAGCAAGACGCACCTGCTCATCGCTGGCGAGGAAGCCGGATCAAAGCTCCTCAAAGCACAGGAGCTCGGCGTGACCATCTGGGATGAGCCAAAGCTGCTGGAAGCGTTGAAAGCCGCCGGAGCACGCTGAGTGTCTACGCTCACCAGCACATGCAGAACGTCGAGTACAAAGCCGAACTCCGCGACATCTCCCTCGCCCGCACCATCGCAGCCGCGATCGGCGCGATGAAGGTGGACACGCTGGTGCAGACGGACACCTACTTCCGCGTTCCGGATGCCAAGCTGAAGCGCCGCGAGACGGTCGGGCACCCGACCGAATGGGTCTTCTATAACCGCCCCGGGCGCACGCGAGCAAAGCTCAGTACGTTCACGCTCTATCCGGAGCACATGGCCCGCGAGCGGTTCGGCCACAACGCGCTGCCGGTGTGGGTGGTTGTCAAGAAGTCACGCGAGCTGTGGACCTACGACGGAGTTCGCATCCACTTTGACACCGTGGACAACCTCGGCACGTTCATCGAGTTCGAGGCGCTCATCTGCCCGGAGCGGACGCAGACGAAGGGGCATGAACTCGTCGAGTTCCTGCGCACGTCTCTCGCGCCCGCGATGGGAGAAGCCGTCGCGTGCGGCTATGCGGACCTGCTCGCGCCAGAAGAGGCCGCGCCCTCATCGCACTTGCTGGAAGAGGAATGACTACTCAGGCGGAAATCCTTCCGGCATCCACTCGGGAAGATTCTTGATCGAATCGCGTGCCGCGTGCGAGGTCGGAACCCCCCACTTCTCGAAGAACGGCCCGAGATTCTTCCCCGTGGCGCGGCTGAACCGAATCATCCACTGATCTCGCTTGTCGGAATCCTCTTTTGGTCGCTCGGCTGCTGGCAGATCGCGATACTCCGCAAACACCTTCTTGTATGTTTCCCAGCCGAACCCCTCGCGCAACTGGCAGTACATGAACAGTGCCAGAAACGGGTCCTTGCGCCACGCTTCAGAGCGAGCCGGGCTGTCCGGCTTGGCGGTGTGCAGGCCGATCTTGCGATCTCGATCCTTGAACGCCTCGTGGCCGCTGCTCGGTTTCGCGCCACAGACGGTTTCGAGAATGTACATCGAGAAGAGATTGCACGTCACCTCGGTCGTGCCGCCGAAGGTCCACATCCCGTCCTGATGATTGTGGCCGAGCTCGTGAAAAAGCCCCCATTGACCCTGCTTCAGCTTCTCCACGCTCACCATCGCCGGCGCGGCGTCCAGATGCGTCATGATCGGATAGCCCGAGTGCATGTATCCCGCGGAAATCTGCACATCCGCCACGTACCGCTCCGGGCGCACTCGCTCGTGCGGGCGGCACGCGAGATCGGCCGCGGCGTCGAGGACTTCGTTCCACACTTTGAGCACCGGCTCCGGATCGTCCAGGTCGCGAATGACCGATGACGGCACGCTGAGAATGACCTTGTCGGTGGCGAGTTCCGCCCACGGGCCTGGCGCAACGCGAATCTTCTCTCGCCATTCCGTGATACTGGTCTGACCGAGCACGAACAGCGGTGCTTCGGCCGCACCGGAAATCCTGACGCGAAATGTTTTCGTCAGTCCGCTCTTCTCGGGCACATCGACATAGAGCAATCCGCCGAACGGCGTGACGTGCCGACCGCTCGGAAGATCCATATTGAACGAGAACGCGACATCCGGCAATCGCTTCCATTCCTCTTTGTTCCAGAGTTCGTCCCGATGGCAACCAAATCTCAGCTTGAGCGTGGCCGCACCCTGCAGGTTCGGATCACCGCCGATGAACTCGAAGCTGACCGGCTCGCCGGGGATGGCATACAAACCAAGCGAGTGCCAGCCGAGCACGGCGGGATCGATGAGCACTTCGCGCACCACACGCGGCGTTCCATCCGGCACCGATCCGGGAAACACACTCGCCGCGGGATGCGCGTGGCTGGCGCGCGAAGGCGACTGCATCATCGTCATCAGATCAAATGCGAGCAGAATCCGGCGCAGTGGCTCCTTCGTCGAGATCGGGTTCTTCTCCGACGGAACCAGCTTGTCTTTCATCTCTAACAGCAATCGCTCCAGCCGCGGGCGCAACGTTTCATCGCCCGATGGCAGCAACTTCGCGGCCTCTGTAACAGTGCTCACGGCCTGCTCGATTTGGGCCGCGTCCATCGTGCGCTTCTTGGCTTCTTGATTAACCAGCGCATCGAACGCGCGCCCGGCGTGCAGCAACTCCGCCGGAGCATTTCGCGCGACATACCGATCCGGCTTGTCGTCCTCGGTGACGAGCGATGTCCAGCAGACACCCGCGTCCTGCAACACGCGGCTGAAACCGTGCATGAACATCGGCAGCCCGCCGTGTGACTGTTGCCACCCCCAGCCGGTCTGCGCAATCAGCACGCCCTCGCCGCGGCGCACGATCTCGCTGATCTTGACGGCCTCCTCCATCGACGGATCGAATCCCCCTCCGAACACCAGCACATCCACTTCCTCGGCGCGGGTCGCCCAATCCTTGGTGGTCATGCGGACGGTCGCGATCGGATAGCCGACATCAAACCCCTCGGACTTGATGGCCACCAATCCGACGCGCGGATTACCCGCAGGCCCCGCCTTCGCGGCCCATCGAATCGAGTTGCCAATGAGCCGGCGTGTATCGCCCTTGTCAAACTCCGCCGGATCGACATACCCCGTGTGCGCGAACGCGACGAAACGCCCTTCGCCAAGCACGCCCGCCGCGACGATCGGCGCGCGGGCCTTGGCCACGCGCCCGGTCACGACGGGAACCGCGTCATCCCCCCACACCGCCAGCGAACCCGGAATCCCGGGCGAGCCGATCTCGTCCACGCCATCAAGCAGCGCTTTGACCACCGCGCTGTTCAGCGTGCGCACCGGCGTCGGACGCGTTCGAGTCGCGGGCTTGGCGGCTGGCTGTGTCTGCTGGTGGTTCGCGGGAGCCGCCATGCTGCCGCCAGCAACAATCAACGTAGCCAAGCCGAGTGCGGAAAATCGCTGCGTCCATGCGGGCATACGACACTCCAATCGGAAGAGCGGGGACAAAGTTTGACAGTAATCATATGAGGGGCTGGAAGCGGCACGAGATCGCGCTCACTTGGATGATGCTGCCCGTCCCACCGCTTATGCCAGCAGCAAAAGAAAACGGCACCGTGCAACACGGTGCCGTTTCATCAGTGGGCAGGGCCGGATTTGAACCGGCGACCCCAGCATTTTCAATGCCGTGCTCTACCAACTGAGCTACCTACCCATCTCCGCAGCAATCTGCGAATCGAGAGCAAGGGTAGGGGCGCAGTTGGCCGCGTCAACCCTTGTGCGGAGGGGCGTGCCGAGCCGATACGCTCTGCCGCATGGATCCCCGACCCGATAACTCTCCGCTCCTCTCGGTGCGCGACCTCCGCGTTCAGTTTTCGGTGCGTTCGCCGGTGCTCGGCAGAGTAACCGGGACCACGCGAGCGGTGGATGGGGTGTCGTTCGATGTGCTCAAAAGGGAGACTCTCGGAGTGGTCGGAGAGAGCGGGTGCGGAAAGACGACGGTGGGCCGCGCGGTGCTGCGACTGATCCGGGCCGCGGGGGGTGAAGTTCAGTTTGGTGGGACCGATGTGCTTCGGGCGGATGCGTCCACGCTGCGCCGACTTCGAGCACGCATGCAGATCATTTTTCAAGACCCAGCAGGGTCGCTGAATCCGCGGATGCGGATCGGGGCCATCGTCGGCGAGCCGCTGAGTGTCCACGGCGTAGTGCAAGGCCGTGCGGCGATTCGCAAGCGAGCCGCGGAACTTCTGGAAAGTTGCGGCATGCCCGGCGAGCATGTGTTGGAGAAATATCCGCACGAGTTCTCCGGCGGCCAGCGCCAGCGCATCTGCATCGCGCGAGCACTCGCGACCAAGCCGGAGTTCATCGTCTGCGATGAGCCCACCAGCGCGCTGGACGTCTCGATCCAGGCGCAGATACTCAATCTGCTCAAAGACCTTCAGCGTGATCTTGGCCTCTCGCTGCTGTTCATCAGCCACGATATGGGTGTTGTCCGGCACATGTGCGATCGCGTGGCTGTCATGCGTGCCGGAAAGATCGTGGAGATCGGCACACGCGACGAGGTGATCGGCGCTCCGAAGCACGAGTACACGCGGTCGCTCATCGCGGCGGTTCCGGTTGCGAAGGTCGCGCCCGCCCCAATCTTGATCGCATGAAACCAGCGTAAAAAGCACGAGACGCGGCGTTCTGCCAGCCGCAAACAGAAAGCCGTGGTATGCTCAGCCCGTGACCACGATCGCGATCATCGGTGCTGGTTTCTGCGGAACGCTGACGGCGGCCCATGTGCTGCACGCCGACCCCGCGTGCAGGGTCGTTCTCATCGAACGCTCCGGGCGTTTCGGTCCCGGTCTCGCGTATTCCACGCCTTCTCCCGTCCACTACCTCAACGTGCCCGCGGGCAACATGAGCGCGTTCGATGATGATCCCGGCCACTTTCTGCGCTGGGCACAGGAGCGCGACCCGCACGCGGCGACCGGCTCATTCCTCCCGCGCGGCATCTACGGCCAGTATCTCAAGAGTGTCCTCGCCTCCGAACGCTCAAAGGCCGGTTCGCACGAATCCGGCGGCCGACTGCGCGAAGTACATGGCGAGGTTGTGAGCATCGAGAGCGGCCACGCAACCGACGCGGCAACGGTGGTGCTGGGTTCCGGCGAGCGGATCACGGCGGATCGAGTGGTGCTGGCGATCGGCAACTCCATGCCCGCGACGCCTCCGGGCGCATCACCGGAACTGCTCACGCATCCCGGCTACATTGGAAATCCTTGGAACGCTGGTGCCCTGGACCGCATACTTCCTGACCAGCCCGTGCTCATCATCGGCACCGGGTTGACGATGATGGACGTCGTCATGTCGCTCGCAGCCGGGGACCATGACGGGCGAATTCTGGCCATCTCGCGTCACGGACTGCTGCCGCGGCCGCACCGTTCTCCGAGCCGGCCTCCATCTCATCGTGATGCGCCCGCTTCACTCCGCACGTGGGATGGCTCTGCCCGCGGGCTTCTTCGATCGCTCCGAGCCGCGGTCCAGCACAGCGCGGTGCGCGGCACGGACTGGCGCGATGTCGTCTCGTCCATCCGCGGAAGCACCCCTGACCTCTGGAAGCGCATGGACGCCACTGAGCGTGCCCGTTTTCTCGCGCGACTTCGTTCCTACTGGGACATCGTCCGCCATCGCGCCGCCCCCGAAACCGCCGCGGCCGTCTCGGACCTGATCGCCTCACGCCGACTCAGCATCCGCGCCGGGCGAATCGTTTCGATCTCGCCCGAGGGTCGGTTGATTGAAGCGAGGTTTCGGCCGCGTGGCTCGGAGATGGCGCAGGTCTTCAAGGCCGGCTGCGTGATCAACTGCCTCGGTCCAAACTCGGACATCGGCCGCTGCGATGATGCTCTGATCGCACAACTCGTGCGCTCCGGGCTGATGGTTCGAGACGCGCATGGCCTGGGCGCGGAAACATCCGATGACGGCTACGCCATCGGGAGCAATGGCGAACCCAATCCCAGAGTGCTGGTGATCGGGCCGATGCGTCGTGCGCAAGCGTGGGAAAACACAGCGGTGCCAGAACTCCGCCGTCAGGCGGCGCGGGTGGCGAAAGCCGCCATAGCGGGCGCGGCGGTCTTGAAGTAATCATCCTACAAATCGACCGCGCGGCCAACCGCCACGCATCATCACAAGCAGGACCACACCAAACACGCTTTCGATGTGGGTGTCTGGAATCACTGTTGAACGAGAAAAAACGCCGGCGCGGAGCGTCGGGCCACCCAGAAGTCAATCAGGATCCGTATCACACCCAAATCTGCACGATGAGCGCCGGTTCCTTGATTTTCCCCTGCCACTCACCGACGGTCGTGTTCACAAGTTTGACCTCAAGCTCCGCGTGCTCTTCCAGCCACTGGTTGATCTGGCCATCCATGATTTCCATCGCCTCGGTGTTGAGCCGGCAGTGAAAGCTCTTGACGTGCGTCGAGCCGGTGCCATTGGAGTTTGGCGTGCGCTTCCACTCCGTTTTCTTGGTGATGGTCGTCGCCTGCGTGTGCATGATCTTCGGCTTGGCCTCGGCCGCGTGCTCACCCGCGTGCCCGATCCCACCACCCCCACTCCCGCCGCCGGAGAACGAGGAATCCATCAGCGGACCAACTGTGCGCATCTGCATCGCGGGGCTCCTTGCGATCTCGCCCATCCCCGGAATCGAGAATCGAACGTGAGATCAAACGCCCGGACACTCATCAGTATGCCCGATCCAGGGGCCGGTTGACAAGTGGAATTGATATTCGAGACTCTCAAACGCCCGCCGCTGGCCGATCCATGTCCTCTGGCCATCCAGCATCACCACAAACGCGGCGTCGTCACGAAGCACCTCCGCCTGCCCCTCTGCCACCCGCCGCACCGTGCCCCGACCACCCGAAACCGCCCCCTCAAACGACAGGTATTCCGCCCGATGGCCCCCAATCCGCTCAGCCGCGAAAGCGGTCACGGACGGATCGTCCGGCCGAGCCGACACCCGGAAGGAAATCAGCCGCGCATCCGGCAGATCGCCCGGGGACTGGATCATCCAGTCGTAGTGCCAAGACCGATCAGGAAGCTCGTGCAACAGAAGTACCCAGCGGGCCATGTCGAAGGGTAGATCAGAGATTTTCCCCCACCCGCGCGGCGATCCGATGTTCCGCGGTACACTTGCCCACACTCGAAGGAACCCCGCATGAATCGCACTCGTCTGCTCGCCGCTTCGCTCATTCTCTCGCTCGGATTGCTCACCCTCGGCGGGTGCGGGGCACGCTCCCTTGTCGCCGTGCGGGACGCGGGCGATCAGCACTATCGCTACGGCGAGTTCGATGCCGCGCTGACTGACTATCAGGAGTACATCGACCGCAACCCCGGCAACGCGCACGTCCATCAGATGATGGGCAATACCTACGCAAAGCTCGGTAAAACCGGCCTTGGATGCGAGCAACTCAAGGTCGCCCACACCATCCGGCTTGAAGATGACGAGGTCTTCGCCGACCTCTGCGCCTGCCTGTATTCGGACAAGAAACTCGACGATCTCAACCGCGTCCTCCGCGAGCGCACCATCGGCCGCGGCCGAATGCAGGACTGGGCGTTGCTCGCGTCATACGCCGAAAAGCTTGGCGATCAGGATGAGGCCCAGCGCGCCTGGCTCACCGCCGCCCAAGTCGATGGCGGGCGCAGCGCCATCCCGCAACTCGGCCTCGCCAAGCTCTATCTGAAAGTCGGCGACAAGACTCGCGCCAGGAAGCGAATCGCCATGGCCTACTACTGCGATCCCAGCAACGCAGAAGTGAATCAACTCGTCCGCCAGATGAACGAGATTCCCGGGCCGACCTACGGCATGGTCCCCGAAGAGCAGATTGGCACCGATGCCATGCCCGCGCCCGCTCCGCTGAAAACAGAGGCAAGTGTCAAACCCATGCAGAACTGACGCCCGATTGCTCAGGGTTCTCTTGCGCGCCCCTGCTCGCACAGTTGTGACTGGCAAGCATTACTCCCCGTCTCAGCGGTAAAAACGCTGTTGCTCTGTCCCACTTGACGTTGCCATTGCCAGTTCTACAGTTCATCCGGATAAACGGATGAAGCGACGAACATCTTCCAACCCGATCACCGATCGTCTGGCCGCCCTGAGCGACCCGGTTCGTTTGCGCATCCTTCGCGTGCTGGAACGGGAAGAGCTTTCCGTCGGCGAGGTTGCCCGAGTTGTCCAGCTTCCCCAATCTACCGTCTCACGCCACCTGAAGCTCCTCAGCGACAGCGGCTGGATCGCCAAGCGGGCGGACGGCACCGCGACCTTCTACCGGCTCACCCTCGACGACCTGCACACCTCTGGCCGGGCGGTCTGGCTGGCTGTGCGGGAACTCCTCCGCTCGCCGGAAGCCAAGAAGTCGGGCATGGACCCGGACGAGGATTTGCGTCGCTTGGCTTCGGTGCTCTCTGAACGCCGCGAGGACTCGCAGGGGTTCTTCGGGCGGCTCGCTGGCCAATGGGATGATGTGCGAACGGAGCTGTTCGGGGCACGGTTCACGCCGCTGGGGCTGCTTGGGTTGCTCCCGCGTGAGTGGACAGTCGCGGACCTCGGCTGCGGCACCGGCAACGCCTCCGAAATCCTCTCCCCGCTCGTGAAGCGCGTGGTGGCGGTAGATCAATCTCAGCCAATGCTCGCCGCGGCCCGGAAGCGGCTGGAGGGCGTGAAGAACGTCGAGTTCGTCGAGGGCGAGCTGACCGACCTGCCGCTGAAGGACGCATCCGTGGATGTCGCGGTCTGCATGTTGGTGCTGCACCACGTTGAGAAGCCGACCGAGGCACTCTCGGAGATGCGCCGCATCGTGCGTCCGGGCGGCATCGGCTTGATCGTGGACATGGTCGAGCATGACCGGGCCGTGTATCGCCACTCGATGGGGCACCGATGGCTCGGGTTCTCGGAACAACAAATTGCCAGCTTCATGATTAGTGCAGGGTTCGATAAGCCGCGATACGTGCCACTCGCGTCAGACCCGAACGCGAAAGGCCCCGGGCTTTTCGCCTGTACCGCACACGTTCCCGGCACAAGCAGATAACACGCGGCCGCGTTCGGCCGATGGACAACACTCAGCACTTTCACTTTCACAGTTCGCAGGAGACACACGTGACGACGATGACCAAGCCCCGTGTTCCCACCGCCAGCGGCCCGAAAAAGCCCGCGGCCGGTTCCGATTCTGTCGGCAAGTGGATGGTCGATGTCCGCAACGGAATCGACTTCAAGGTCCGCAATCTGGCCGAGGCCGAGCTGGGCCGCAAGGAGATCCGCCTCGCCGAGCACGAGATGCCCGGCCTGATGGCCCTTCGCGCCCGCTACAAGGGCAAGAAGCCCCTCGCCGGTGCCCGAATCTCCGGCTCGCTGCACATGACCGTGCAAACGGCCGTGCTGATCGAGACGCTGGTTGACCTTGGCGCGGATGTGCGCTGGGCCTCCTGCAACATCTTCTCGACGCAGGACTCGGCCGCCGCGGCGGTTGTCGTCGGCGCGGATGGCACCCCCGAGAAGCCCGCCGGCACGCCCGTCTTCGCCTGGAAGGGCGAGACGCTCGAGGAGTATTGGTGGTGTACGGATCAGATCTTCAAGTTCAAGAACGGCCAAGGCCCGAACCTGCTGCTGGACGACGGCGGCGACGCGACCTTGCTGGTTCACAAGTGCACCGAGTTCGAGAACAACGGCAAGGTTCCCGCGTTTGACGCCAAGAACGATCCGGAGGAATGGGGCGTTATCCTGGGGCTGTGCCGCGAGTCCGTCGCCAAGCGCCCGGGCTACTTCTCCGGCATTCTCAAGACCATCAAGGGCGTTTCCGAGGAGACGACCACGGGCGTGCTGCGTTTGTACGAGATGCAGAAGAAGGGCACGCTCGCCTTCGCCGCGATCAACGTGAACGACAGCGCGACCAAGAGCAAGTTCGACAACCTCTACGGCTGCCGCCACTCGCTGGTGGACGGCCTGAACCGCGCCACGGACGTGATGCTCAGCGCTAAGACAGCCGTCGTGCTTGGCTACGGCGATGTGGGCAAGGGCTGCTGCCAGGCGCTCAAGGGCCAGGGCTGCCGCGTGATCGTGACCGAGGTGGACCCCATCAACGCACTGCAGGCCGCGATGGAGGGGTACCAGGTCACGGTGCTCGAGGATGTCGTCGAGCACGCGGATATCTTCATCTCCGCGACCGGCAACAAGAACGTCATCAAGCTCGATGACATGAAGAAGATGAAGGACAAGGCGATCGTCGCCAACATCGGTCACTTCGACAATGAGATCGACATGGCCGCGCTCTACAAGGCCGTGGACAAGGGCGAGGTGAAGCGGATCAACATCAAGGCGCAGTACGACGAGTTCGTCTTCGGCGCGGGCAAGAAGAACGAGAAGAGCATCCTCGTGCTCGCCGAGGGCCGCCTGATGAACCTCGGCTGCGCCACCGGCCACCCGTCGTTCGTGATGTCCTCTTCCTTCACCAACCAGACGATCGCGCAGCTGGACCTCTGGTTCAACGCGAACAACAAGCCAACGCTCAGCGGGTTCAAGTACGAGTCCGGCAAGGTCTATGTCCTCCCCAAGAAGCTCGACGAGGAGGTCGCCCGTTTGCACCTGGAGAAGATCGGCGTCAAGCTCACGAAGCTCAGCAAAGAGCAGGCCGACTACCTCGGCGTGAGCGTGGATGGGCCGTACAAGACCGACATGTACCGCTACTGATCCGCCGCCTCCCCTCGCTTCAGTCGGGATATATTCTCTAGGCGAAGGGAGCGGGCTTACTGATACCTGCGGAAATCTCAGACCTATTCAATCACGCCATCGGTCAGGAAATGCAGCATGAATCGGGCGGTTGTGTAAGTCTCGGATTTCCGCAGGGTCAGTACTGTCGATTGTTCGCATTATGGGGCCTCTGAAAAACCCGACTCTCCCGCATGATTCCAGGCATTCGGGTGGCGAAGGCGGGGGTGTGATCGTAAGAAGCGGGTTCGCACACTGATCCGAGCGCCGTTCTGGCGGGCTGGATCGCGTGGATCACGTGGATCACGGCATCGGGCTCATGTGACCATCGGACTCATCCGAGCACTTGGTCTCACGCGATCATCGGCCTCACGCCATCTTGCTCAGACTCAACGCTCTTCTGAGGTTGTGGGCGATGAGGTTGAAGGCGAAGTCCAGCTCGTTGCGCCTGAGCCCCCGGTAGCGCACACGCCGCAGACCCATGCTCTGCTTGAGCCGCGCGAACGGATGCTCCACCAGCGCCCGCACCTTGGACACCATCTTGTTCCATCTCTCCAGATACGGATACAACTCCGCCTGTCCTCGGTTCTTCTTGTAGCAGATACCGTCCACCACGCCGCGTTGTCCCAGACGCTCCCGCCGCTCTTTCGACGAGTACGCGCTGTCGCCGTACACCACCTGCTTCTCCTTGGTGGTCATCTCGTCGATGTACCGCGAGTCGTGGTGGCTGGCCGTCGAGAACCGATAGTCGATCACGATCTCCGACCGATCCGTGGCGATGTGTCCCTTGTACCCGTGATATGTCCGCCCGTGCTTCTTGGTGAACGACGCGTCCTCGTCGCGTGTGCTGGTCTGGTCCTCGCGCTTCTTGCCCTTGGCCTGCTCGACGATGGTCGCGTCCACCAAGGTTCCTTCTTTCACCAGCAATCCCAGTCCATCCAGATGCTTGGCCACCGCGTCAAAGAGCGTGCGGTCCATTTTCGCCTCACGCAGCCGCCTGCGGAACACCACGAACGTCGTCTGGTCGGGGGTCTTGTCCATGAGCGACAGGCCCGCGAAGCGTCGGAACCAGAGCCGGTCCTTGAGGTTTTCTTCCAGCTGCGGGTCCGAGAGATTGAACCACTTGGCCAGCATCACGCAGCGCAGCATGGTGACGGCCGGCCACGCCGGAGCCCCGCCCTTCTCGTCGCTCTTGTACAACGTGCGCACCGGGCGGGCCAGCTTCTCCCGGGGGATGCTCCGCGAGAGGTCGTCGAGCAACGCCGAGGTTCTCGGCCAGCCCAGGTCAGCGGTCATCCCATCGATCAGCATCGGCTCGGCGTTGCGGCGTTCCATCGTGTGTCCTCATGACACGCGGCATCACGCCGCGGCACACACCCATACGCTCCGCCGATATCTCCGGTTTTTTGGATTCAGAGAAAGAGTTGGGTTTTTCAGAGGCCCCAATGGTGTATGTGGCAGCGCGGCATCGACTGCGCCGCTCCTCATTTGTAGTCTATCACCGCGTCAGTTGGTGCTTTGATCGTGGGTCACTGTAATCCGATCCGGTCCTACTCCAAATTATCTTCCACATCCAAATCCACGTCCTCGTCCTCGTGCTGGCAGACAAAGGCAGAGACGATTTGGATTGGGATTGGGAAGAATAAGAGGAAGAGGATTGAAACCAAGACACAAAGCAGCGGCCCCCGGTCTGTTCGACGGGGGCCGATGTCTTTTTCCGCACATCCGACATTCCACATCCGACATTCGCCTGTCGCGTGAATCGTTCGATGCGTATGATTCGTTCATGAGCACGCTCCCCGAAATCGAGGCCGCCGCGGATGCACTCCCGCTCGCCCAGAAGCAGGAGTTGTTGCTGTTTCTCGCCGCGCGTTTGCGAGCCGAGGGCGGCGAGCCGCCCGCGCCGCGAAAGTTCTCGCGCGAGCAACTCGACGCCTGGGTCGCCGAAGACGAAGCGGAGATGCGGCGCTTTCACGGCGACACTGCCAACTGATCGAGCTGCTCGCTACCGAACGAGCGGCCGCGCGACTCCGCGAAAAATAACTCGCGTCACGCTTGGCAACTTCCTGCTAATCTTGCCCCATGGCCATCCTCATCACCGAGCACTCCCGCGTCCTCGTCCATGGCATCACCGGCCGCGAGGGCCAGCAACGCACGCGGCTGATGCTCGACTACGGCACCAACGTCATCGGCGGCGTGACGCCCGGCAAGGGGGGCTCGGAAGTCTTCGGGCTGCCGGTCTTCAACAGCTGCGCCGAAGCCGTCGCTGCGCTCGCCCTTACGAGCCCCACGCGCAAGCGTGGGCCGCTCTCCGCCGATCACAATCAAACAGAAACCTCCTGCCCCATCGACATCTCCGTCCTCTTCGTCCCCGCCGCGGGCATCAAAGAGGCCGCGCTGGATGCGATTCGCGCGGGCGTCAAGCTCGTCGTGGTCGTCGCCGATCGCGTGCCGGTCTGGGACGCGATGGAAATCGCGCACGCCGCCAAGCAACATGACGCGCAGTTCGTCGGCCCCAACACGCTCGGCATCGCAAGCCCCGGCAAGGCCGTCGTCGGCATGATCGGCGGCCGCGCGGAGTCGGCACGCGAATGGTTCAAACCTCCTCTCCCCGGCGGAACCGGTGTCGGCATCATCTCCCGCTCCGGCGGCATGTCTTCCAGCACCGCGTACTACCTCGGCCAGGCGGGCGTGCGCATTAGCAGCATCGTCCACATCGGCGGCGATGCCGTGCTCGGGCTGCGCATCCCCGAGGTCGCGCAGATGTTCCAGGATGATCCCGCCACCGACGCCATCGTCGTCTTCGGCGAGATCGGCGGTACGCAGGAAGAGGAGCTCGCGGAACTCATTTCCTCGAAGCAGATTACGAAACCTGTCGCCGCGTACATCGGTGGCAAGGCAGCCACCGCGGGCACCCGCTTCTCGCACGCCGGCGCGATCATCGAGGGGAACACCGGCACGCACGCGGGCAAAGTCATCGCGCTGCGCGGCGCGGGGGCCGTCGTCGCCGACGCATTCGGCGAACTCCCCGCCGCCGTTGTCGCCATGCTCCGCACCAATGATTCGAGGTCCCTGATGTCCGACGCCGAACGCAAGGCCGTTTGGACCACCGCCATCACCCGCATCCGCCCGAATGAAGTCGCCGTGCGCGGCCACGACATCGCCTCGCTCATGGGCAAAGTCTCGTTCGGCGCGGCGGTGTACCTCATCCTCACCGGCACACTCCCTACCGAGCCCATCGGCAAACTGATGGACGCGATCCTCGTTTCCAGCATCGACCACGGCGCAACGCCGCCATCCGCGCTCGCCGCGCGGACCGTCGCCAGCACCGGCGCATCACTCTCGCAAAGCGTCGCCGCGGGCATCATGTCGATCAACAAACACCACGGCGGAGCGATCGAAGACGGGGCACGCTTCCTCGCCTCGCTGCTCACGAAAGCCAAAGAAAGCAAACGATCTCTCGACGACATCGCCGCCGAGGAAGTCGCCCGTATCAAGTCCACCGGCGCCCGCATCAGCGGCTTCGGACATCGCATCCACACGAAGGATCCCCGCACGGCGAAGTTGTTTGAGCTGGCCGCGGCGGCAGGGCTCTCGAACTCCCCCACTTCACATATCGGCGCCGCCCGCGCCATCGAACGCGCCTTCGCCGCTATTGGGGGCGGCGGCAAGCCCCTCCCCATCAACGTGGACGGCGCGCTCGGCGCGATCCTCTCCGACCTCGGCATGGACCCGAAGGTCTTCAACGGCATCTTCATGATCGCCCGCACCCCCGGCCTCGTCGCGCACGTCACCGAAGAGCAGACCCGCGAAAAACCGATGCGCCGTATCGATCCGGTGAACCACGCTTACGACGGTCCTTGGTAAATATTTTGGAACGCGCCAGTCACGAAGCACGCCATTGCAAACCCCAATGGCATGTTCTGACACCCTCGCTCATGACACCCCCGGCGATCTCACCGCGCCGCGCGCTTCGCTTCAACCCCTCGCCAAGTACCGGC
This sequence comes from Phycisphaerales bacterium, assembly GCA_043776515.1. Lineage (GTDB taxonomy): Bacteria > Planctomycetota > Phycisphaerae > Phycisphaerales > UBA1924 > UBA4658. The sequence goes on along the minus strand of JAYVRG010000004.1, from coordinate 727 downwards.
TCGCACAACACCTCAAGGACTGTCACACCGCGGCCAGGATCAACCGCGGCGCTGCCTTGGACAAAACGTATCGGTATACTCGTTGATCTAGTATCCAAGATGGCAAGTTACTCACGCCCACCACATCCACACTCCATGTGCGACTCGAATGATACAATACGTCGTAATGGTACAACCGGCTGATTTCCTCTCCATTCGGGGCCGCCGCACACACCATGCAAAGGAATATTCATGGGTCTCATACTGCTCATTGTCGTCATTCTCCTCCTCGTCGGCGCACTTCCCACCTGGGGCCACAGCCGCAAGTGGGGCTACGGGCCCAGCGGCGGCCTTGGCCTCGTACTAGTCATTCTTGTCGTCCTCGTGCTGCTTAACTACATCCCACGCGGCTTCTAAGCCCGAAAGAAAGCCACATGCCTCCCACTCGAATCGCCGGAATCGTCCTGCTCATCGTCGGTGTCGCCCTGCTCATCATCGGGATGAACTCGTCGCACTCCCTCGCTGATCAGGTGAGCAACACCTTCCGCGGCCGGTTCACCGATGCAACCACCTGGTACATCGTCGGTGGTATCGCCGTCGCGGTACTCGGTATAGGTCTCACGGCTCTAAGCTGGCGCGGCAAGAGAGAGTGAACCTGCCCACCGCCGGTGGACGGTGTGAATATATCAGCGTCGGCTCGCCTCGAACTGTTCGGGGCTGAGATAGCCGATGCTGCCGTGGATTCTCT
>JAYVRG010000003.1:0-12023 GCA_043776515.1 Phycisphaerales bacterium | reverse complement strand
ATCGGCAATCGGCAATCGGCAATCGGCAATCGGCAATCGGCAATCGGCAATCGGCAATCGGCAATCGGCAATCGGATCGTATAAACGAACAGGCGGCGGCTTTGGGGCCGCCGCCGGATGATTGTGTACGGTCAGAGAAGGCGTTCGTCCGGTTCGGAGAGCCGGTCCACCCAGAGCCACCCATCAGCGGCCGATGAGGGTGCGAAGGCGGTTCTCGTTCAGAACGGGGATGGCAGTATCGCCGGCCTGCTTGAAGAGCTCGTCGTAGCGCTGCGCGAGCTTCTGCTGGGCGAGATAGAAGTTGATGACTTCCAGCGGGGCAATGGCGGAGGGAGACGGGGGGAGTTGGGGACGCTCGCCGAGGACAACGAAGTCCACATCGCCAGCCAGATCTTCCATCACTTCGCCGCCCCATTCCTTGACCCAGGCCTTGATCTCGTTGCCGCCGAAGGTGGAGGCGTTGCCGGTGCGGCCGGGATCAAAGTTGCCGTAAACGAGAAACTTGTACTTCTTGGCGGGGTCGTAGATCGGGTTGGCGATCACGTCGCCCTTGACGACGGGGTTGCCCTTCTGCTCGCGGATGATGCGGGCCAGCGAGGTGTCCGGGTCCACGCGAATGACCTCGACGGTTGCCTTGCCGCTGGGGTAGTTGCCAGTCTTTTCGTCGAGCTTGATGGTGGTGCCCGCGGCGTAAATGTTGAAGGGGAGGCCGAGGACGACCTTCTGGTTGCGCCCGATGTTCAGCGTAACCGTGCCCTCGGTGGAGGCGGCGCCGATGACTTGGCCGTCGATAAGCGCGTACTCGGATTGGCCGGCGAAGCGGGTGCCGCGCTGCTGGGTGTCGTATTCACGGAGGCGAGCGCGGTTGACGGCGGCCTCGGCCTGGAGCTTGTCGATCTCGCTCTTGAGGCCGGTCTCACGGGCTTTCGAGTCGGTGCGGACTTTCTCGACGTTCTCATCCATCTTGGCCTTGGTCTTGGCGACATCGTCGCGCATCGCGTCGGTCTCTGACTTGGTCTTGCCAACCTCCTCGCGGAGAGATGCGAGGGTGGCGGTCATGTTGTCCTCAGAAGTCTTGATGCGTTTGGACTCGTTCATCTGGTCCTGCTGGGCGCGGTCGCGGGCGGCCTCGGCGTTGGCCATGCGGGTGGTGAGAGACTCGATCGTGCTGTTGCGATCGCGGATCGCGCCGACCAGCGACGCGGCCTTCTCCTTCTCAACCGCGTCGGCGAGTGTCTTCACCGTGTCGCGATCCGAGCCGGTCGCCTTGGACATGATGTCCTTGCGCTCATCCACGAGCAGGCGGACGACGGTCTGCTTCTTCTTGGCGGCCTCTTCCTTCAGCCGGATCACCACCGGATCGTTGCGATCCGATGGGGAGAGAAAGTCCTTGGTGGTCTCATCCGCCTGCGCAACGCGGTTCAGGGCTTCGCGCCGCTGCGCGAAGAAGAGCATCGAGGTGATGAAGAGGCCGAGCGTGGCGATACCGAGGATGGTGATCGTCGCGCCGATGCCGAAACTGGTGCTTGTCCGAGCCGCCATGGAACTTCTCCGAAGGGTCGAGAGCAAAGTGGTCCGGGCCGATGCCGAGCCGGAGTGATGGATAGACGAACGTGCGCAGGCACGGCTCGCCGATCCGGTACGTTGCGCCGGGAGCGCAGGATGCCCCTGCCCGCCCGGCACAACGGATGTGCCACGATTGCCGCCAAGCCGGAGCCGGGGAGCAAACGTGTAGGGCAAGCATCCCGTACCCGAGTGCTTTCGTCAACTTGGAAAGTGAATGTTAGGATTGTGTGGGTAACTTTGCGGTTACGCGGCTGAGGAGCGAACCGGGCGAGCGGGAAGGGTCGATAGCGGCGGTATGAATCACGGGCCGCACGGATCGTCATCTGAATCAGGCCGCGGAACAGGCCAACCCCTTGTTCTGGTGGGTGGTGGCGGGCACGCGCTGGTTGTCGCGGAAGCCGCGGCTGCGGCGGGCCTGTTGCCAGTGGGGTTTCTGGATGATGATGTGGATGCGCCGCTGGGGCGATCGCCCAATGGTCTGGTGCGGGTCGGAAAGTTGAGTGAACTGGACCGGATCGGGGATCGCGGATGGATCGTGGCGGTCGGGCACTTGGCGTTTCGGAGTGGCGTGATTGATCGGCTGGCCCAACTGGAGAACGGGCGCGGGGCGCGGACGGTGATTCATCCGACGGCGGTGGTATCCAGCTCGGCGCGGATCGGGGCGGGGGTGTTTATCGGGCCGCGTGCGGTGGTGAATGCGCGGGCGCTGGTGATGGACCACGCAATCGTGAACACCGGCGCGATCGTGGAGCACGAGTGTGTGGTTGGCTTCAACACGCACATCGCTCCCGGCGCGGTGCTGGCAGGGCGGGTGCGAGTGGGGACGCAAACATTGGTGGGGATCGGAGCGCGGGTGCTGCCGGATCTTTCGATCGGGGACCGGTGCGTGATCGGCGCGGGATCGGTGGTGATACGGTCGGTGGTGGATGAGCGGACGGTGGTTGGGGTGCCGGGGAGGGAGAGGTAGGGGATGTGGGATGTGGGATGTGGGATGTGGGATGTGGGATGTGGGATGTGGAAAATTCGTAGTGCGGTGATTTGGATTTGAGCCCGAAGGGCTGACATGGAGTAGCCAGGGGGCGAGCGAGGCCTTGCGAGCGACGCACCCGGAAAGCGTGCGCACACATCCACAACCCTGTAGGGGTTGAACATGGCGGTCTGGCGTTGAGCGTGTTCAACCGTTTCAAGATCGAGACGGTTGCAATGCCGCGTTCCGTGGGCGGTGCTCGTTCGCCTGCTGCGAACATTGCTCTGCCCACGCCCCCCCATCTACTTCATGTCAGCCCTTTGGGCTGGAAGGCGACGGCTCGGAAGCAGGCGCGGAGGCGGGCTTGGGTGCATCTGGTGTCGATGCATTGGCCGCGGGCTTGGCGGCGGTTTGGCCACGGAGGTCGTTCGCACGCGCGAGCAGGTCCTTCTCTGCCTGCTCCTTGCTCTGGGATTGCTCGGCGAGGGGGACGAGGTTCCAGTGCCACCGGACGATATTGTGCATCCGCACCGGCGCGGCCTCGGCGAGCAGGTCCACGCCGGGGAGTTCCTGCACCGGGGTCTTGGCGGTCGCGCTGGTGACGATCGGCTCGTAGCCCTCGCGGCGGACGCGGACATCGTACTCGCCGTAGAAGGTGAAGTCCGTTTCGAGCGGCGTGCGGCCGACCTCGACATCGTTGATCCAGACGAGCGCGCCGGGGGGCTCGGTGGTGACGGAGATGGTGCGCTTGAGGCAGCCGCCAGATGTGGCGAGGGCGGCGAGAAGAGCGAGGGAGAGGATGCGGGTGGTGGTGCGGGGTCGCATGGTGGTCACGATAGCAGAATCGGCCGAATACCGCGCGCGGGTGCAATCCTCCGGCCTGAGTGGTGCTTGGGTGGCCCGCAGCTCCGCGGCGGTTGCCTGGGCATTGTGAAGACCGCCGCGGAGCGGCGGGCCACCCTGCTATCGCACCGGAGTCGGAGCGGGGCGGCCATTTCGGGCAGTGCCGCCGGCCGTCGGATGGTCATCGAACTCGTCGCCGCGGAAGAGGCCGCCGAGGTAGACGCGCTTGACCATCTCATCGTTGATGAGCTCGCGGGGGGTGCCCTCGGCGAACTTCTTGCCCTCGTCGATGATGTACGCGCGGTCACAGACGCGGAGGGTCTGCTGGACGTTGTGGTCGGTGATGAGGCAGGCGATGCCGCGCTGGGTGAGGGAGCGGATCTCACGCTGCAAATCCTCGACGGCGATGGGGTCCACGCCGGAGAAGGGCTCGTCGAGCAGAATCAGTTTGGGTTCGGTGACAAGGGCGCGGGCGATCTCGAGCTTGCGGCGCTCGCCGCCGGAGCCGGTACGGGCGTGGTGGTTGGCCTTGTGCGAGAGGTGGAACTGCTCGAGCAGTTCGGCGGCCCGGGCCTTGCGCTCCGGGCGGGAGATGGGGAGAGTTTCCAGAATGGCGAGGAGGTTCTGCTCGAAGGTGAGCCGCGTGAAGATGCTGGGCTCTTGCGAGAGGTAGCCCATGCCCAGCCGCGCACGCTGATACATCGGGAGGCCGGAGATGTCGCGGCCGTCGAAGATGACCTTGCCGGCGTCGGCTTCAATCATGCCGATGGCCATGCGGAACGAGGTGGTCTTGCCCGCGCCGTTTCGCCCCAGCAGCCCGACGATCTCGGCCTCATCAACGTGGAACGAGACGCCGCCGACGACGGTGCGGCCGGCATAGGACTTCTGGAGGTTTTGGACTTGGAGGAGGGGCACGTTGAAGCGTAGGAGGGAGTGGGGAATGGTCAGTGGGCAGTGGGGGAAAGCAGGGCTGCTGTGCGGCTACTCAGGTTTGAGCGAACGGATGAGGCCTCGCAACATGCGGCCGAGACGATCGGCTTCGCTGAGCAGCGGTTCAGAAGCAGATTCCGTCAACATACCGACGCGAACACTCAGGAGAATATGGGTTTCAAGTTCCTTGAGACTTCCATTGGCGATGCGGGCGTGATGCACGTAGTTTCCGGTGTTGTCGCGACCGTAGCCCTCGGCGATATTGGCGGGGATGGACGCCGCGGAACGGCGAATCTGACTCGTCATGCCAAACAGCTCTTCCTTGGGAAACGATCGTGTGACCATGTACGCCTGCTCGGCCAGAGCCATCCCGAGCTTCCAGACTTCAAGATCGCGGTACGACTGAATGTTCATCATCCAACTCCATGTGTGCCGTCCCCCCTGTGTTTCAGCTTCCTTCCCCCCACTCCCCATTGCCCACTCCCCACTCCCTCTCATCTCACAAACCTGACGCACATCGGATATCGAAAATACTCCGCGCGGCTGGCGGCGACGCAGGCCATGATGCCGCCGGTGATGGCGAGGATGTAGCAGCCGACCATCACGAAGAAGCCGACGCCGCAGAGCGGGGTGAGGGCGAGGGCGACGATCCAGTACAGGATGATGCTGAGGTGGAAGTTCACCGCCTCGCGCCCGTGGTCGGCGATGAAGCGGGAACGCTCGCGGCGGGCGAGCCACATCGAGAGCGGCACCACGGCGGTGATGAGCGCGAACGCCAGCAGCGGGAGCGCGAAGGAAAACGGGAGCACGAACAGCAGCAGCAGCAAGCTCAGGTGCGTGAGCAAGGAATACGTTCGCTGCTCGTGCGTAATGGAGGAATCGGTGAGGCGGGCGCTGTGGGATTCGGCGGATGCGGCGGCGGATGCGGCGGATTCACTCGGCGACGCGGCAGAGAGTGGCGGCGGCACGCCGGGCAGGGTGGGAAGCGGGTCGGGGGGATGGATGAACTCGGGGTCGGACATGGGAAGGGAAGTGGAGAAAGGGAGACGTATGGATTGTTGGGCGAATGCTGTCGCGATTTTGGAGGAATGCTGAGTGGAGGGAGGGAAGAGGAAGGGAGGGAAGGGGTGGCACGGGCGGCTTGTCCGCCCGTGGGACTGGAACAAAGGTTGCAACATCACGGGCGGGCTAGCCGCCCTTGCCACCCAACCAATCTGCCTCCCGATCGCCAGTCGTGTCAGCCGCGCAGCGATGTGCCGCACTCGGGGCAGATGGGGCTGTTGAGGTCTTTGAGCGAGTAGCCGCACTTGGGGCAGCCGGGGTGCTTGGCGGGGATGGGGACGATCCAGCGCACGAGGCGCTGCTCCGTCAGCACAAGTACGACGACAAGCATGAGTTGTAGAAGCAAATAGCAGCCGCTGACCAGATGACCGACCATGAGCGAGCCGACCATTCCGGAGTTGTTCGACCAGTTCATCAGCGTATTGAGAACGGACACGACCGGCCCCATTACCAAAGCGTACACGCAGAATGCGCCGTAGAGCGCGATCAAGAACCGCACGACAATCGTGACGGTGTGTCTGCGCCTGGCGATGGTGGCGGCGTCGGGGATCATCTCGTGAGTGTACAGGAAACACATCAGAGCCGAGCGGCGTAAGCCGCCGGGGGGGGGCTTGAGATCGACCGGAATCGCAGCACGCACAGTGTCATACCGGGGGCGTACGCCCATCGGTTCTGATTGGCGTTTCAGCAACCGGCAAACCACGCCGAGAGAAACGCGAAGATGTCGGCGATGGTGTTGCCGTTCAAGCCGTTATAGTCGCCCACCGGGCTGCCGGCGAACCACGCGGCGAGGAAGTCGAAGATGTCCTGCACGTTCACCGTGCCGGAGCAGTTGATGTCGGGGTGGCAGGAAGCGCAGGGGAGGCCGTAGCGGCTGACCAGGCCCGCGATGTCGCCGGTGCTGAGATGCGTGCGCTGGCCCATGCCGCTCTGGAACGCCGCGTATGCGGGGAGCGTCTGCATCGCGGCGCAGCTGGTGGCGCAGGAGCAGGTGAAGCCGGCGGCGCAGCAAGTGGAGAAGGAGCAGGCGTCGTACAGCATGACGCTGTCGAAATCGAACGGCCCGACCGCGGCCGCGCTGCTGACGATGTTGTAGTTACCGGCATAGGCGGTCTGGATGTTGGCGTAGTTTACAGTGACATACGTGCCGCGATCCGCCCGCGACTGCTCGTGCCAGACGCCCAGCGCGTGGATGAGCTCGTGGCACATGATGAACTTGTAGTTCCAGTTGAAGATGTTCACCGTCTGCGCGCCGCCGATGGTGCCCACGTAGGAGTTGTTGCCGCTGCCGCTCTGGATGTGCAGGTAGTTGGGCTGGGCCACGCGGACCACGAAGTGGATGTTGGCCACCGCCTCGATCGCGGCCATCGACTGGAGCATGAGCGCCTGATTGCCCGCCGTGACGTTCGCATCCCACTCGTACGGCACCGTTCCGCTGGGCCACAGATTGGCGTTCCACAGCGAGCGCGGCACGAACTGCGGCGGCAGATCGCAGGCCCGCTGCTCGCGCGAGGCGATCTCGATGGGCATGTCGATTCGATCCGCATTCTGCGCCTGGAACTGACCCTGCGCCAGCGCGGGCGCGGAGAGCAGACCGGCGACACACAGCGTCGCGGCGGTGAGCAACATACGCCATGTATTCGTTGCCACGGCGGACGCGGAACGCACGATAGCGAGGCCCGACTGAGAATCATGCGCGGGCGTGCGGGCGGCGACCGGATGGGAGTTGGATGTCATGGCGGGGTGCTCCGAGTGATTCAGGTGATTCAGGTGGTCCGAAGGGCGCGGTACAGATTTAGTCTATATCGCCGCGCGAGGGAGCACCAAGAAAACACCGGGTTTGCCGCTGCGAATGTACGCGAAGATTGGTTCAGCAGCCGGCGAACCAGGCGCTCAGGAAGTCGAAGATGTCCTGCGGGGTGATGCCGCTCACGCCGTTGAAGTCGGCGCGAGGGTCGAGGGCGAACCAGGCGGAGAGGAAGTCGAAGATGTCTTGGACTGAAAGTTCACCATTTTTGTTCCAATCAACTCGGCAGAGCGCGACTCGCAAAATTACAGTGAGCTCGGCAGTTGTGCCGCACTCCGTTGCGGCGCGAACCCGATATTCCCCCGCGTCGGCGAGCGCGGCGTGCGGAATACGAAACCGAGAGTCCGCCGCTGAGACGGGAATCCCGTTGCGCGTCCAGTAAAAAACGGCTCCTGGGCCTGCGTTGCTTGATGCGAAGGCCTCAACGGGTTGACCTATCTGAACCGAGATCAGCGATGGCGTTACTGAGATCGTCGGCGCTGCGGCAATGTGAAGAAATACGTTGGATGAGAAGTACCCACCGGCGGTACAGACATCCAGGCGGCCGTCTCCATTGAAATCGGCGATGACACTTTCTGCGGGGCCCCCGGGCGCGGTGGTCATGCTGTATTGCTGACTCAACATGCCGCCGCCGATATTGAGAAACACGCTGAAACTTGATTGGAAGTAGTTATCAACCAGCACGTCGTTGTGCCCATCCGAGTCAAAATCCGCAACGCGTACATTCCAAGGCTGCTGGGTCACCGGATACATTGTCGGCGCGGCGAAGTGGCCCGTTCCATCGTTGATACACACTCCGATCCAGTCGTCCCCCGATGGGTCGTAGATGCTGGTCACGACAAGATCGGGCACGCCATCGCCGTTCATGTCGCCAATATCCACGCGGGATCCGCGCGGCGATATCTCTTCCGCAGCGTCAAAGGAGCCATCTCCGTGGTTGCGAATGAGCACAGTCCCGCTGATTCCACCCGCTTCGCCTGTGCCAACGACGATATCCGGGATTTGATCGCCATCCATATCGCCGACACAAACCGTGACCGCTTGATGAACCACGGGAAGATATGTGGGGAGGGAGAACTGGCCTTGACCGAAGTTGAAAAGAACCGCCACGCGGCGCGCCGTCACCAGCCCGATGACGAGATCTTTGAGTCCGTTTCCGTCAAGATCGATCGCGGCCACTCCAGACATTCCGGGCAACAGCGTGATGGACCGCCAGTAGGTCATCGTGCCCGAAATGTTCCGAAACAAGTCAACGGTGCCCTGTGGGTAGTTGAGCGCCACCAGTTCGAGTTGACCATCGCCATCCAAATCGACGAAGAGCGTCTCTGCGGGGTTCTTCCCGCGATTGATTGAGACGGCGGGGGCGAACTGACCGCCGCCCAAGTTTCGCAGGACGTTCACGCTTCCCAGCCCGTCGGCGTAGTGCACGCCATACACGGTATATGCGATATCCGGCCTTCCCGAACCGAAGAAGTTCCCTATTGACAAGCCCGTCGGCCAAGGGCCAGTGGGAATCGTGGTCCGTTGAAAACAGGTCTGAGCATGGACGCCTGTGCAACCCAGCGCGGCAACACATGACCACAAAGCATGAAATTTCGACATGGACTTTCGACCTCCGGAGAGAGTACGAATGTCGGGCGCAGAACCTGCGCGCGAGTCGGCGACAAGCCGATAACTTGCAGGAGTTTCGCGGAAAACCATGTCGACATCCCGCTGCGGTGAGGACAGCCCAAGAAATCAACGAACTAAATCCAAACATCTTAGCACCGAGGAAACCCAAGCATCAATGCCCAAACAGATTCTTCTCCCCGAACATGTTCTTCTCCTCGAAGTAGCTCAGGGCCTCCTGCACACTCCGGAAGATTTTCGTCGCCGTCTCGGTGATGAACGGCGACGGGTTCTTCTTGGGCTTCCACACCACGTAAACCTCCTTGGTGTGTTCCCAAGCGTGCTGCAGCTCGCGCTCCACGCCCGAAGACAGGCCGGGAAAGTCCTTGCCGCCCGCGCCGGGGAGTTCGGGGACGAGCGAGACGATCATGTCGGACTGGTCGATGAGCTTGAAGTCGCGCATGTAGATCTGGCCGTCGATGTCGCCGGCGATGTCCAGCACCTCGCGCACGCGGACGCGGAGGGGGTTTTGGGTGTTGAGGGTGGTCCCCCGCTCCGCGGCGGGGCTTTGGGAATCTGAGGAAGAGCCGTCGCGGAGCGACGGGCCACCCAGAGGGCCACTCAAAGAGCCGCCAAACGTGTGTGGGGCGACCTCCAGCCACTCATCCATCTTCCCCTCCTTCGCCTTGGCCACGGCCCGGTCCAGCAGCAGCTTCTCATCCACATCGCCCGGATCAAATGTAATGAAATGCTCGGCGAGCTGGGCCCGGAAGTCGTCGATCTCCTGGAGGATGTCGGGCATGTCCACGACGTGGCTCATGGGGAAGGAGGGGTACACCTTCTTCATATTGGGGCGGCAGATGAGGCGGAAGGTGGTCCGCGTGGTCGGGATGTGCCGCCCGCGGCTGACGATGTAGAACTTGCTGCCGGGCACCGCCTGACTCAGAATCTCGGTCGCGAGAATCTCCTCCTCACGCCACACCATACAGTCCTTGAGCGTGGCATCCAGATCAAAGTCGCGGTGCAGCCGGTTGTGTACCACCTCGATGTTGTCCACCAGGCAGATAAAAACATCCGGCTTCATCGCGGTGATCTGGTCAAAGTCGAACGCGGAGAACAGCCCGTGCCGCCAGCGAAACGTCGCGTGCGTGTTCACGATGATGTTCTTGTGGGCCGCGCTGGAAGTAATCACATCCTTGAACGCGGCCCGGCGCAACGAGTTGAGCCGACTGATGGGCAGATCAAGAATCCGACTGGGGCGCACGTCCTTGCCCTCGCTATACATCATGTCGCCGATGTTGTACAGCTCGATCCCGCCCTTCTCGCCCGTCTGCCCCGCCAGCTCAACCACCTGCTTGAGGTAGGGCTTCTTGTCCATTCCGATCTGGCCGGTGACGATGGCGCGCATGGGGGGCTCCGAAGGGGCGAGTGCAGAAACATTGGCGGGAGGGGGGGAATCGTACGCCGATGGCCCGAAACCCCTACTATCACACATGGCAACCCCCAAGAAGACCCAGACCAAGTCCGCTCCCGCTTCTAAACCCGCCGCGAAGCCCGCGGCTTCCAAGCCCGCCACGAAGGCCGAGACCGCGCCGAAGGCGAGCGCATCCAAGCCCGCCGCCGCGGTCGCGGTCGGAGTCGCTTCCGCCCCGGCGAAGAAGCCGACGCAGCTCGATCTCATGCTCGCGGCGCAGGCCAAGAAGCGGGCCGAGGGCAAGAGCGACAAGGCCGCGCCGAGCGCGAGGCAACTGGGCGCGGGCATGGGCGGCCCGCACGGGCACATGAACACCAATGCCAAGGGCGGCGCAGTGGGCGTGGCGCGGCGGACGGCACCGGGGGCGTGAGCTGTGTGGTCCGGCTCTCCGAGCCGGATGTGTGATTCGGCCGCGCTCTCTGCGTCCGGATCGGAGAGCCGGACCATCCACCCACCCCTTGACAAGTATGCATCCGTGATGCATACTTGTGCATATGCGTACAACACTCAATCTTGACGCGGCTCTCGTGAAAAAGGCCCAGAAGTACACGGGCATCACCCAGAAGACGGCGCTCATTCATCGCGCACTGCAGTCCCTCATCGAGCAGGAAGCGATGCGTCGGCTGGCCGACATGTCGGGAACGATGCCTGACTTGAAGGTTCCAGCGCGCCGGAGAATGGCGTCGTGATGATTGCCGATACGTCCGCTTGGATTCGCATGATGCGTCAGGGGGACGAGTTGCTTTTTCGCGCGCTGCGCAGCCGACAGGTCGAGGTGCATCCGCTGGTGTACGGCGAACTCGCGTGCGGCAACGCGCGAAAGAGAAGGGAACTTCTGGATCAACTCGGCGAGGTTCGATCGGCGGCGATGCTCCCACACGGCATCGTGGTTCGGTTTCTTGAGAGCCACCGACTGTACGGGCGGAACCTGAGCTGGATCGATGTGCATCTCCTCGCATCGGCATCCTTGGGCAAGCGCACGCTTCACACTCACGACTCCGAACTGGCGCTCGCCGCGGAGAGTCTGGGTGTGCTTGCGAAGATGTGATGGTGACCCACAGCCGCGCTGTTCAGCAGCCGGCAAACCACGCTCCGAGAAAGTCGAAGATGTCCTGCGGGGTGATGCCGTTTGTGGAGTTGAAGTCGGCAACAGGATCGAGGGCGAACCAGCCGTTGAGAAACGCGAAGATGTCCTGCACGTTCACGACGGTGTCTCCGTTGTAGTCCGCCGGGCAGATGATAGTGAGCGTGGCGGGGTTGGAGGTGACATAGCCGCAGGTGTTGATGCAGACCGCGTCGTACGTGCCGCCGGTGCTGGAGGATGTGGGATTGATGAAGAGCGTGGAGGTTTGCGCGCCCAGATACGGGCCGCCGTCCATCACGGTGACGCCGTTGTGACGCCAGTAGTAGTACGCCGTCGCGGCGACGGAGCTGGGCGAACTCACCGCGGCGACGGTGAATACAAAGCTCTGATGCGTGCGTCTGGAACCGCTGGCGGGCTGCTGCGTGACCATCGGCAGGTTGCCAGCGGTGCATGTGGTGCAGGTGGCCGAGCCGATCGCCGCGTATGAGCCGGGCGGGCAGTGGGTGCAGACCGAACTGCCCACACTCGCGGATGATGTGTTCACCGGGCAGGGCGTGCATGTCGTGGAGCCCGCGTTCGCGGAGAAGGTGCCCGCCGGACACGCTGTGCAACTTGTGGCGGTGGTGTTTGACACCGACCCGGCAGGGCATGGAAAGCACGACGCGGACCCTACGCTGGCCGT
>JAYVRG010000002.1:0-12122 GCA_043776515.1 Phycisphaerales bacterium | reverse complement strand
AACTTCCAGCAGCGAATCCATGATCTACATCGCCATGATCAACCTCATGCTCCACCGCCTCGAACCGGGATAAATCGGCTTCTCACACATGCTCTCAGAGTTGACAAATGGCCACATAAACCCTCACGGCACAATCTTCACCACGCTCGACCGCCCCATCAGCATCTCGTACACCACCTCGACATCCGCCGCGTTCATCCGCACGCACCCCATCGACATCTCCTTGCCGATGGACTCCGGTGCCACCGTGCCGTGGATGCCGTAGCCGGTGAACGCCTTGGTTTTCTCGTCCAGCCCGAGCAGGCCGATCCAGCGTTCGCCGATCGGGTTCTTCGGATCATCCTTGTCAAACTTCTCACCGGTGCGCGGGTTCACCCACGGCGGGTTGATGAGCTTCGAGCCGTCCTTCACCGTGAACGCCCCGACCGGCGTCACGCCCTTCTCACCCAACCCCACCGGGAACGAGCAGATATAGATCCATCCCGGCTCCGCGCCCGCCGCAAGATTGCTGCCACCAATCGCGCTGGGCGCGACGCTCGGCCCCTCGTAGATATCCATCCGGAACGCGCTCTTGCTCACCACGGCGTGGAACGGGCCTTTGACAATCTTCAACTGCTGCCCCACCCGCAGCGCGCTCGGACTCACGCCGTTCACGCGCTGGATGAAGCCGCTCTCCGTCACCGAGTTCACCTTGCGGCTGATTTTGATGAGCGAATCGCCCTTCTCCACCTTGTATGAATCCACCATCGGATCATTCGGGAACGCGTTCGCCGAGAACACCAGTTCCTTGTTCAGGTCGCTCATCCACTTGCGAATGCCATCCCGATCCTTCTCCCCCACGCGCGGATCAACCAGAATCTTGTTCAGCTGCGCCCGCGCCTCCACCAATCGCTTCTCCGCGATCGCCCGCTCCGCCAAGCCCTGCACCGCCGCCAGTTCGCCCGGCAGGCCAGAGCCGTCCGGCTGCGTGCTCGCCAGCGGATCGCGCACCATCGGTGTTGCAGTCGGCGGCGGCGGCGTCACCGCGCCCGGTGCCGTCTGAGTGGTCGCCGCGGCTCCGGCCGCACCCGAGGTCGGTGTGCCACTCGGTATGCTTATGGGCTTGGTCGCGTTCGTGAACGCGGGAAGTGTGTTCGTCGGTGTCGTCGCATTCGAGGGCCGCGTGCGCCCACCCATCTCCAGCACCGTAGGTTCGACCTTTGGTGCGACGGGGGGCGTACTTGCCGTTGCCACCGGCGTCGCCGCCGCGATCGGGTCCTTCAGCGGCGGGACCATCCCGCTCGCTGCGCTCCCATCCGCTTTCGCTTGCTGCGGCCCGAGCCCCGCCGCGCCCCCGCCATCCCGGCTGCGCACCAGATAAATGAACCCCGCGCCGACGATCAGCACCAGCAGCGCGAGCCCCACTACCCGCTTCGATCCCGATCGGTTCGCCTTGTCCAGCGCGCCCGAAGACCGAACATTCGATGACCCACGCAGCGTCTGAGATTGCAATGCCATACGACTCCGTTCCTTGATCGCCCGAGGGTGGCCCGCCGCTCCGCGGCGGCTCTTCACCGCAGTTCCTACTCAAATGGATTGTTGTCCGCCGTCCGCATCCAGGCCCGCTGGAGAGTAGGTGTGCGACATATTTTCTCGGCCATTCGCGGCCAATCCCTGCACATTCTCCGCACCTTCCCTCACACCGGCGCGCCCGCCCGAATCACCGCCGTCGGCGTCACGATCCACTCCACTTGCGCATCGTGCCCCTCCACCGGAACCGCATCCACCACTTGCTCATCAAACGCCACCGCCACCCGCACCGGCCGCCCACCACCAGCACCGCTCAGCCCTCCCAGAAACCTGTCATAAAACCCCGCCCCGCGCCCGATCCGGTTCCCCCCTCGATCAAACCCCAGCCCCGGCACCACCACCACATCAATCTCGCTGGCCGCGAACCCCGCCGCGCCCGGCCGCGCGATGCGAACACCCTTGCCAGCCGGATCGTCCACCAGATCCGTCGTCAGATTTCCCACCAGCACCGGCACCATCGTCCCGCGCTCCCACTCCACCCGCGGCACACACAACCGGCACCCCCGCGCCGCCAACCCCTCCGCCAGCAGCCGCAGATCGACCTCACCCCGCTCCACCATCGGGGCGTACAGCATCACCGTCGATCCCGCCGGGAACAGCTCCCCAACCAGTGCCCTCCCGCACGCCGCGCCCGAGCGCGCGGCCCGCTGTTCGGGTGTCAATGCCGCAATTGATCGCAGCAAACTTTCCCGCATCGCTCGCTTCGGCTCATTCGCCACGCGCATCCACCTTCCCTCCTGCATCCTCCGCCCGCAACCGCTTCGCCTCCTCGAGCCGATCCTTCAGCAGCTTCTCCGCCCCGAACTCCGTCGGCTGGTAGTAGTTCTTCGTCACGCCCAGATAGTCCTGTGCGCCAACCTTCCCCAGCAACTTGGATGGAATGCCGTGTTCGTGCGTGTAGTCGTACGCGTCGCCCTTGCCTGCGCTCGGGCCGCCCGCGCTCATCGTTCCGGCCTTGCGAACATTCCCGTCCTTGATATGGCTCGGCACCGCCACCGTCCGCCCCTCGCGCACATCCTCCAGCGCGCTATCAATCGCCTTGTAACTGGCATTGCTCTTGGGCGCGAGCGCCAGATAACACACGCACTGGCTCAGCGTGATCCGCGCCTCGGGCATCCCCAGTCGCTCCACCAGTTCCCACGCCGCCGCGGCCACCATGATCGCGCGCGGGTCCGCGTTGCCGATGTCCTCGCTCGCCAGAATCGCCAGCCGGCGGGCGATGAACCGCACATCCTCGCCCGCCTCCAGCATCCGCGCCATCCAATACAGCGCGGCGTCCGGATCGCTCCCGCGCACACTCTTGATCATCGCGCTGATCGCGTCATAGTGCTCATCCCCCGAGCCGTCATACACCGCGGCCTTCTGCTGGATGGACTCCTCGGCGTCCGCACGAGTAATGCTCACAATGGGTGGCACTGGCAGCTCGCCTGCCAGTGATGTGTCCCCTGCACTCATACCACTGGCAGGCAAGCTGCCAGTGCCACCCGATACGCTGGAAACCACCGCCACTTCAAGCGCTGTCAGTGCCCTTCTCGCGTCCCCATCGCTCTTCACCGCCCACACTCTGAGCGCATCCTCTTCCACCCGCACATCGAGCTTCCCGTACCCGCGCTCCGGGTCCGCGATCGCCCGCCGCAGCACCTGCACGATCTCCTCCTCGCTCAGCGGCTCCAATCGGAAGAGCGTCGAACGGCTCACCAGCGCGCTGTTCACGGCGAACAGCGGGTTCTCCGTCGTCGCCCCGATCAGCGTGACCAGCCCGCGCTCCACATCCGCCAGCAGCACATCCTGCTGGCTCTTGCTGAACCTGTGGATCTCATCCAGAAATAGCGAGGTGCGTTTGCCGTCCTCGCCGAGCCGGCGCTTGGCCTGCTCGATGATCTCGCGGATCCGCGCAACGCCCACGCTCGCCGCGTTCTCGCGCTCGAAGTGCCGGTCCAGGTGGCGCGCGATCACCTCCGCCAGAGTTGTCTTCCCCGTACCCGGCGGCCCGTAGAGCAGGATGCTGGTCAGCCGGTCCGCCTGCAACATCCGGCGGAGAAGCTTGCCGGGGCCGAGGATGTGGCTCTGCCCGGCGATCTCGTCGAGCGTGCGGGGGCGCATCCGCACCGCTAAGGGCTCCACGCTCCGGGTCCGCTCATCGCGCTTGGTTTTCCAGAGGTCCGCCATCGGCAAAAAGGTTAGGGGCGTCGCTGGTCGCGACGCCCCTTGAAGATGCAATCAGCTCAACAATCCAAGTCAGTTGCGCCGGCGACGCAGGCAGATCAGCCCGCCGATGCCGGCGATGGCCGCCGCGCCCGGAGCGGGAATGATGACCTGGCTGAAGCTCTGACGGATGAACGAAGCGCTCGCCGTGCCGCCGGTGCCGTTGGCGAAGAACTTCACGTCTTTGTTCACCTGGAACTTGGTGTACGAGGCCGGGGAAAAGTCGATGAAGTTCTGGAGTACGGCCGGGCTGCCCGCGATCGCCGTGGCGGAGAGCAGCCCGAGCAGGTTTTGGCCGGGGATGCCATTGAAGTCGAAGACATTCTCGTCCACGCGGGCGTACGAGCCAGCGCCGGTCGCGGAGCCGTTGAACACCAGACCCACATCCTTCAGCCGGTAGCCCTGCATCAGGAATGCGGGCTGCACCTCGACGTTGTACAGAATGTTGAACTCGGAGATGGCGGTGTCCCCCGGTACGACATCGCCGAAGCCACCAGTGATGTCAAAGCCGATTCCCTGTAACGGGTTGTTGGCGATAAAGCCGGAGATGAACACGTTGCCCACGGGGAACACGCTGGATGTGTACGACCCGAACGTGAACGTTTTGTCCCCGATATGCACCTGGCGATCGTTGGACGCCATGATCGACGCGAGCGACACGGAATCTCCGTTGCCCAGCGTGATGGCACCCTGCGAAACAGACGCGACGCTCGCGGCCAGACCGATGGCCACGAAGAAAACAGAAGCGCGAGAGGTCATGAGGCCTCCAATACAAAGCAATATGTTGCGTCGGGTGAGAGACCGGCGCGGGATGAGAGAGCAGGCAAACGCTTCAACGTTTGCAAGTCCGACCTTGCAGATCGGCTCCACTACCCTACTCCGGTGATGTTTCTTTGCCAGCAAAGCGTGGCAAAAACCCGCACTTTAGGCCGAATTCACGGGGTTTTCGGACATCTCGTCCGCAGACATTCTGTCCGATAACGGCTCAATAGACTTATAACAGATGAATGAGATAACCCGGGAACTATTTCCCGGGCTATCTCTCAATCTATATGTTTTACGATCACCGCTTCGCGATGTGCCGCAGAGTGGTTGCCAGACGGACTGCTTAGCGGCGGCGACGCGCCACCAGCAAACCCGCCAAGCCCATCAGCGCGGCCCCGCCCGGAGACGGAATCTGGCTGAACGACTGACGCACGAACGAAGCGGTCGAGGTTCCGCCAATGGTGTTCGAGAAGAACTGCACGTCCTTGTTCACTTCCAGCTTGGTATAGCCGGGAGGGCCAAAGACCTTGTGGTCCTGCAATACGTTCGCCTGCGGATTGGATCCGAAGACCGCGACCGAAGACGTTGTCACCAGGTTCTGCCCGGGAGCACCGTTGAAGTTCAGGATCGACTCGTCCACGCGGGCGTACGAACCGGGACCGGTCGCGTTGCCGTTGAACGTCAGCTCGCTATCCACGATGCGATACCCCTGGGCAATAAAGTCCGGGGTGATCTCAACCGTGTACCGCAAGTTGAACTCAGAGATCGTCGTGTCGCCGGGCGTCACGTCGGCAAAGCCACCGAAGATATCGAACCCGGTGCCCAGAAGCGGATTGGACGAGATATACCCGCCAATCGTGACCAGCGAGGTCGGGAACACGACCGATGTCCACGAGATAAACGTGAACAACTTGTCATAGACTCGAACTTGGTGATCTGGGTTATTAGCCCCGAGAATAGTGCTCAGGGGACTGGTGTCGGTATTACCGAGCACAATCACACCTTGGGCAGATGACGCGAACGCGGCCAGACCGGCAACCGCGAGCGCACGAAGCGCGCAGGAACTCATGGTATATCCTTGAACGACAACTGTGGTGGCGCGGAGTGAGAGCTACGCGGCACCTGAGAGAGAGAAAGTCCAACGACGGTACAAAGAACGACATCCCTGCCGTTCGCCCTTATTCTGACGTGTAACTCATGGTTGTGCTAGGCCATTGTGCAAGTTCTACGTCAGATAAATTCATTTCTACCACCTGAACTGGTGGGTATTTACCCTAAAGCGGACCTGTTTGCCCCTTTCCGTGAAGGCCCAATTAGCCCCATGTGGGACGTTGAACCGTACGGTTTTCGTTTATGCCTACCCTTACGAATTGAACAGGAGCAGCACTCGCGTGCTGCTCCTGGGTCAAATAACATAACTTCACGTTGAGCGAATACCCAATCTGCCTGACTCAGCGCCGGCGGCGGAGCATCATCAGACCAGCGATCCCGCACAGGGCGGTGCCGCCCGGGGTCGGAACTTGGCTGAACGCCTGGCGGACGAACGAGGCCGTTGCCGTGCTGTTCGGGCCGACCGCGAAGAACTGGATGTCCTTGATGATCTCGAGTTTGCGATAGCCCGCAGTACCGGGGAGGTTCTGGCCATCCTCGCGGCGGGTTAATGGTGGCGGGCCAGCGATGTCGTACACTTGGCGCGTGCCCAGCAGGCCACCGGTCTCGAAGTTGAAGATCGACTCGTCTACGCGGGAATACGAGCCCGCGCCCGTCGCGTTGCCGTTGAACACCAGCGAGGTGTCCACCAACCGATACCCGTTGTTGTAGAACGTCGGATCGATCTCCACCGTGTAGCGGAACACGATGTCCGAGATGGTTGTGTCGCCGGGAACATCGCCGAATCCGCCCGTAAGGTCAAAGCCGATCCCGGAGAGCGGCATGTTCGCGATATAGCCCTGGATGGCCACACCCGACGCCGGAAGCGCGACTGAGTTGTACGTCAGCACCGTGAAAATCTTGTCTCCGACCTGAAACTTTCGGTCCGACGAGTTCAGGATGTCGGTCAAAGGGCGAGAAACGCCGTTGCCGAGCACGAAAATGGCCTGAGCGGAGCCAGCGCCGATGGCGATAGCAAGGGCCGCAAGCGGCAGTCCGAAACGCAACGACATTGGAAACTCCTTCAAAGGTGATGAATGCCGACGATCGAGAGAACCGCCGTACACGTCTCCGAGTGCGCTGCCCCACAGGCAACGCTGGCCTTCTCGATAACGCGATGGCATGAAGATACGGATTCCGCGTACAAAAACAAGGGAAAATATGGATAGTCGTCAAATCCGTTACAGACGGACCTTGCAACGCGACATGTTCGGATCGCGTCCGCGTCAAACTGGGAAAACGTGAGTTCGCTCTCTTATCGAACTACCCCAAACTACCGAAAACCCGCGTCGCCCATCCTTCGACTGTCTCATCGTTTGCGAGGGCTAACATCGAAGAGTGGCCGCCGTTCAGATCATCATTCTTCTGCTTGCGGCATGGGCCGCGCTCATTGTGCTTGCTCGCGCAGTGGAACATTCGCCGCGTGAGGGCGGCGACTGGACGCTCGCGTGGCTGGTCGTCTGCATCTATACGCGGCTTTTTCATCGCGTGCGCTTCGAGGGGCTGGAACACATCCCGCGCTGGAAACGCGGCGACCCCGCGCCCGGGCCACTCGTGGTCGTTTCCAATCACACTGCCGGCGTTGATCCGCTGCTGATTCACGCCGCGTGCCCCTTCGACATCCGCTGGATAATGCTGCGCGAAATGATGCTCACTCCCTTCGCACGCTTGTGGACGTGGCTCGACATCATCCCCGTGGAGCAAAACGGGCGCGACTCGACATCGCTGCGCACCGCGATCCGCCACCTGCAATCCGGCGCGGCCATCGGCATCTTCGCCGAGGGCGGCATTGAGCGCCCGCGCGAGCACATCAATCCCTATCTCCCCGGCATCGGGCTGCTGGTGCTCAAGAGCAAAGCCCGGGTGCTCCCCGTGGTCATCCGCGGCACGCCGCGCGTTGATTCCGCGTACCAAAGTTTGCTCCGCCCCAGCCACTCGATCGTGAAGTTCATGCCGGTGCGCACGTTCACCAAGGACTCGACACCCGCCGAGATCGCGCAGGCGCTGGAAGAGCAGGCCGCCGCCGCACTCGGCTGGGCGCGCTGCGCCAAAGACCTCTCACACCCTGCTAAAAAGTAGTACGAGCCGTTGCCCGCAAACGCCGCTGACTCCGCAACGCGCAGTGCTTGCGCGTGAAACACTTGCCCAATTGAGGTGGATCGCCCCGAAAAATTGTGAGCGGCATTTCCGATTCATGCAGACCTCTTGGCACCCTCACCGTATATTCATTTGTTACCCGTCGGAACAGCCCGTGCGTCTTATCGCACCACGAAGCGGCCCGTCCGATTTCCTCGTCTTGATTCGGTGACGCTCATCCATCGGAGCGATTGAGAGATCCAGCGAACGGACGCGCAGGATTCACAACCCATCATCTGTCCAGCATCCGCGGCCAATCCGGCGCGCGATGGTGTGCCCATGTCGTCCCCACTTCCCCCGCCTCCTCCTTCGCGGCGGCGTGCGTGGCGCGGCATGTCTTGGTCGCTGCGAGAGCGATTCGTCGGGAGGCCGGTCAGCCCCCGCAGAGTCGAGCGCCCAAGCATGTCGCGTTCGTACGCCGCCGCTTTTTTAGTGGCATGGGCTTACTAGCCCATGTTCTTGGGTACCACGGCTCTCCGAGCCGTGTTTCAGGCGCTTCGTCCGAAGTGCCTTCGCTTCATCAACCAAAACTCTGGGCCGCGGCGGCCCAGACACGGGCTGGTAAGCCCGTGCCACACAAGACACGGGTCGGAGACCCGTGCCACCCAAAGCCCGTGCCACCCTACGCTTGCCGCCATGTCGAATCTCACGCACACCCGCGTCGGCGACCGCGTCAAAGTCACCCAGCAGACCCCGCGCCAGCAGGGCGTCATCACTATATCAGTGGAAGGCGTCGTCGTGCGCATGGGTCAACAAAAGACCGGCTCTTGGTACGCCCACAGCAAGGACGACAAACTCTGGCTGGACCGGCTGGAGCTCCGCAAGTCCGACGGCGAACTCGTCGTGCTGAATCTGGACCGCTACACGCTCGTTGAGCCCGCCGAAGCCCATTAGCTCCGTGGCACGGGCGTCCCGCCCATGTCTTTCTCCGAGGCATGGGCTTACCAGCCCATGTCTTTCTCCGCTTGCATCAACCGCGCAACCAAGACACATGGGCTAGAAAGCCCATGCCACAAAATCAACAAACATGGGCGGGACGCCCATGCCACACAGGATCACACTTGCCCATCACCACCCGCATCCTCTCCTGCGGCATGCCCCTGGTCATGGAGCAGATGTCCGGCGTGCGCTCCGTCGGGCTAACCTGGCTTCTCCCCGCCGGCTCCGCCACCGACCCCGCCGATCGGCTCGGCATTTCCACGCTCTGGTCCGAGTTGCTCCTCCGCGGCGCTGGTGATCTGAACTCTCGCGCTCAGGCGGACGCCTTCGATGCCCTCGGCGTCGGCCGCTCCGCGGATGCCGCCACGCTGCACATGCGTTTGAGCTTCACGCTCCTCGGCGACCGCCTGCTCAGCGCGCTCCCGCTGATCGTGGACATGGTCCGCCGCCCGCGCTTGGCAGACGATGCCATCGACGCATCCCGCGATCTCGCGCTGCAATCACTCGATAGCTTGAAGGACGACCCGCAGGAGCGTGCCGTGCTCACGCTCCGCGAGCGCCACAATCCATCACCCCTGAATCGCAGCGGCATGGGCACCGTCGAAGGACTCGAAGCCATCACCCGCGATGACCTGCTTAGCGCCTGGGAAGCCCACGCCCGCCCACGCGGCCACGGCACTTCGATCGGCTCCATCCTCGGCATCGCCGGCGACCTGGACGCCGCGGGCGGCCCCGATGCCATCGCCTCGCAAATCGACGCGCTGCTGGCGAGTTGGACCGGCAACGCCCCCGCACTCGCACCGACGCCCTCCGCCACACGCGGCACATATCTGCATCTTCCCGATAAATCTTCACAGGTGCAGATCGTGCTCATGCACGACGCCCCACCCGAGCCCAGCGCGGATTCCAAGCCGGAGCGCATCGTCGCCAGCGTGCTCTCGGGCGGCATGGCCGCGCGGCTGTTCACCGAGGTCCGCGAGAAGCGTGCCCTCTGCTACTCCGTCAGCGAGAGCTACTCCGCGGATCGAGACTACGGGCGCGTGCTCGCGTATGTCGGCACCACGCCGGAGCGCGCTCAGGAATCCCTCGATGTCCTGATGGCCGAGCTGCGCCGCATCAACACCGGTGCGGGACGCATCACGCCGGAGGAGTTCCAGCGCGCCATGGTCGGCATCCGCTCCGGGCTGATCTTCTCCGGCGAGAGCACCGGCGGGCGCGCCGCCTCGCTCGTCGGCGACATGCACCGGCTGGGCCGCCCCCGCACGCTGGAGGAAATTGCGGCCCAGTACGCCGCGCTGACGATCGAGCAGGCCAACGCGTATCTGGCGCGCCGTGATCTGGGTGCGGTGACGATTGTGACGCTGGGGCCGGGGGAGTTGAAGGCACCGACCGCGTAGCCCATCGGAAGATCAAGAACTACTTGGAGTACGGGGAAAAGAGCCCGCCCTGCGCGGTGCCGTTCGCCCCGAAGAGCTTCGATGCGACCAACTGTGACCACGGATCGAAATCGCTCACCTGGCACGCGATCTCCGCAGATGTGCGCCATTCAGTCCCGCCGCGTTGGAACTCACGATCGGCGGTTTGCCTGCGAATGCCCGGTCGTCCGCCGACCGCCACCTCATGAACAATCGCTAGATGTTTCGATCCGAGAGTGGTCTGGTCGTGATTGATCAACCCGACGAGCTTCACATCCTGAACCGCGACTCCGATGAGTTCCTCATCCAACTCACGCTCCAGACAGCGTCGAAAAGTACCTTCGGGCTCGCCGGAGTTCAGGTCTTTCTGCTCCGCGTGCCCACCGAAGAGCATCGTCCATTTCCCTTTGAGCTCGGGACGCTCGCCCTCAACACGCCGCTTGGCCACAAGCACGCGACCCTCTGCGTCGCGGATCAACCCATATGGAACCAGTTGCTGAACGGTAAGAGTGCCTTCCGCCTCGGTTCTACGCATGAGGCGGGGCTGCAGAACGGCTTGTTCGCATACGTTCCGCACGAACGGCATGTCGTCCACGAAGCCGGAACGCTCGATCGGATCGACGACGAGGAGGTACTGATCCGCATGAGATTCGATGGTGGTCAGCATGGCGTTAGAAACCTCATAGGCGATGCGCTGAAAACTTGGCAGTATGCCGTTTTGGGCGGACGTGTCGATTTCAATGACATTGGGCAATCGGTGACGCTCACGGGCAAGCACATCGCGATAGCACCCCAAGAGCCGGTTTAGAAAGTCGGGATTCATCGCCCGGCCGGATCTGAGCGTGAGCTGGCTGTCGCGTTCACGAAGCATCGAGGTTGCGGCGTTCGCGGTAAACACAAAGATCGTCTGCTCTCGGCGTAGCCAGTGTTCCAGCAGGGCGAACCCCGCGACCGTGTCACACGTTGATCGCAGCGACGCGGACTCTCTGCTCAAAAACTCGAGCCAGACCACCCAGTCAAACAGCCCGCGATCCAGTATCAGGATTTCCGCCGGATCTCCCTCGTGCGATCGCGTCAGTATGTTCTGAACCGCATAGCACCCGCACCAGACATTGAACGAGAGCAGGTCGTCTTTCAAGTCCGGCGGAGTTTCAAGCGAAGCTCCTTCAGGTGGCTGCGAAACCCGGAATCCGGCCCGACGCAAAAACAACGATACCAATCCGATGATCGTGGACTTACCGGCTTTGGGAGAGCCGGAAAACTCAAAGCCCAGCGGAAAACGAAACTCCACCCCGCCATCCCGAAGCGAACCGACCGCGGCCTGTGCGCGAGCCATCAGCTCGCCGAGTTGATCTGCGGAAACATCGCTCTGAACATCACTGTGGGATTGCATGTCAAGGGGCTCTGCTGAGAATATTTGACTCTAGGCATGTGCGGGCTGGAGTCCTATTTGTTTGTGTACACTCCGCCCGCCGTGAACCCCCTCCGCGCCATCCTTCGCACACTCTCGGGCTATTCGCTCTGGGCGATTCTCACGGGCATCCTTCTGGTCCTGCTGGTCTATCCAATCATCCTCACCGTGCGTGGCGCGGTGGTGGAGCGGGCCGCAGATGGCACGGACCACTACACACTCAAGCACATCGGCATCGCCCTGTCGGACCCGAGCATCCGCGAGTGCCTGTACAACTCCGTGAAGATGGCGATCACGACCACCACGCTCTGCATCTTCATCGCCGTCCCGCTGGCGATTCTCTCGGCGAAATATCTGTACCCGCTCAAGGGTGTCTTCAATGCCTTGGTGCTGGTGCCGCTGATCCTGCCGCCGTTTGTCGGCGCGATCGGCATGGCCGCGCTGCTGGGGCGCGAGGGGGCGATCAACACCGCGCTCGGGCACATCGGCATCGGCACGATCGACTTCCTGGGCACCAGCAAGTTCTGGGGCTG
>JAYVRG010000001.1:0-12316 GCA_043776515.1 Phycisphaerales bacterium | reverse complement strand
ACTACAACGCCAGTTTCTACCCGATGCTCTCAGGAAAGAATCACCGCTGAGACGCTGAGATCGCAGAGAAGACTGGGCAGATGAACACACATGCCGATCTCCTGTGGAATGTACTGCTCCCACCTCTGCGTTCTCGGCGTCTCAGCGGTGAAATCTGTTTGTCCGAAAGAAAAATGGCGTTGTGAAGTGAGGACCACATGATTCAGAACGGCTTCAACCAACGCCCTCGATCTCGTGCGTTTTTACTTCGATGGGAGCGGCCTTGGCGCGTGCCATCGTGCCCGCCGCGGCAAGCAGCGCGGCGTGATCAAAGCGGCCGCCCACAAGCGGAATCACCGCGCCCCGCCGCTTGGCCTTGGGCGTGAAGAGCCAGCGCGCAGTGATGCCGATGGTCTCAACGGCGTGCTCATCGAGTGCAAGCACGCGAGCCGCGGCACGATCGTCGGCTGTGCGAGCAGGTGTGCCGAGCCATTCCGCGGTTTCGATTGCGAAGCGTTGTGCTTCACTCTCCGCGTCCGCCGCGCGTGTGTCCAGCTGGCCAACGCGAGTGAGCACGCCTCGATGGAACAGCGCAATCGTCGCGATCTCTTTGCGAGGCCCGGGCAGCACCAGCAGCTCCGTCCAATCGTGCAGCGTGCGGAGCTGCGCGAACGCCGGCTTGTCGAGTGACTCCAGCCGCGTCAGCAGCCGCTGCGTGGCGGCCGCGTCCTCGAACTTCTCGCACGCCGCCAGATCGCGGAGCACGCCCGCTCCGCGTTTTCGCGCGATCGTGCGGTCGATGGCGGAGGCGCACGCTGCGGCGGTGCGTGTGCGATAGTCGCCCATCTGCTCGCTGCCATCGCACGGCGCGGGACAGCGCCCCATCTCCTTATACGCGCACGCCGTCGCGCTGGGCGCCTGCACCAGCAGATTGTGAAAGCGGCAGAGATCGAAGGTGTCGATGATGGTCTCGATCAATCTCCCCGCGGCGTCCTTGTCCGGAAGCGGGCCGAGCAGAAAGCCCGGCGGCATCGTTCCAGTCCCGATCAATGTGCTCGCGGATCGCTTCCCCACCAGCCCGACCATCAGGTTCGTCTTGGTCCACTGCGGAAACTCCGCGTCCGGATCGACATGCACGAACCACGCCCGCCAGCGCTCCGCGACGACCCTCGCCAGTTCCGGCAGCCGCTCGCGGGCCTGATGCAGATACACGGCGTCGGCTTCAAGTGATGATCCAACGCGGATCGCATGGACGCAGCCGCAGATGGCGCGGAGGTCGGCGCGGCTGCTGCGCTCCTCCGCCGGAAGCGCTCCGAGCCGCCGGCGCGCCAGGTCGCGTGCGCTCGCCGTGGTGGCCAGCAGCAGCGTGCGACGATCCGGAGCATCGAAGATGCAGACGGCGGGGGCATCCGGGAGCGCGAGATAGTCCGGCTCCGCCGCGGCATTTGCGGGAATAGCCATCGTGTGCGAGATCGGAGCCGCGTGCAGTGGTGGGTGGATGGCAGGCATCGGAAGAATCAATGCGTCCGGCCCCAAGAGCCGGACCACCCAAAGCAATCAGAGCGCGAGGCCCTGAATCTGCGCGTCAAAGGTCAGCTTGCGGTTGGCCACGCCCTGGATGTGGCAGGTGAACCCGCGCCGCGACCACTTGATCTCCTGGCAGAGCAGATACAGATCATCGCCGGGAACCACCATGCTGCGGAACGAGCACTTCTCGATCCGCGTGAACGCCGCCGTCAGCGGCTCGTCCAGCCGCGAGTTGTAGAGAATCACCGCCAGCTGCGCGGCCGTCTCCACCTGCAACACGCCCGGGAGCATCGGGCGGCCGGGAAAGTGCCCCGGCACCCAGAACTCCTTGTCGCCCACATGCTTCACGGCCACGCCCTGCCGGAAGTCGGCGGAGTGCCAGATGACCTCATCCAGCAGCAGCATGTCGCCGCGGTGTGGCAGCCAATGCTCCATCTGCCTGCGGTCCATGAGCCGCTGCGTGAGATCAAGAGACGCCATGTCCACAATCAGCCCCTTGGCCCAGTGTGGCTTGGAGGTCGCGGGAGCATGGGATGGATGCGGAGCGGTCGTCATGGATGAAAGCCGGGAATCGCCCTGCGGCGGCCGGATCAGTCCTTCTTGGGCTCATCGCGGAACTCAAGCATGCCGACGCGGACCTCCTGTGCGGCGTCCTTCACGTCCTGCATGGCCTTGCGCACGCGGGTCTGGGCGGCCTTGTTGCCACCGATGGCCTTTGAGACATCATCCTCAACGGAGGCCAGAATCTGCTTCATACGGTCAAATGCTTCCATGGCTGTGGGCCTTTCTGACGAGGGAATCGTCCTTGAGCGGGGAAGTATACTCAGCTCAAATCGACAAAGAGTTCGTAGAATGATAGGTATGAGTCTGGCAAATGTCTACCGGCCCACAAGCGGCAGCAGGCGTTCCAAGTGTTCCAAGGCCGCATGAACATACTTCGGGTGGCCCTCGTGGAGCAGAAACGCCGGAACGCTCGCGGCCATGAGGATGCGCCGGATGTTGGCGATGGTGGCGTAGTCCTCTTGGCCGAGGGTTCCCTGCTCGCGCCGGAGGCGGGCGATCTCGGAAACCGGCTTGATGCCGCGGAGGAGTTCGGGCTTGGCCCAGTACAGCCGTTCCAGATAGACGGCGTCCTCGATCCAGTGGCCCGGATGCACGAGTGCAAGGTCGATCAGAACGCAAGGAAGGTCTTTGGGCGTGTCCGGGCGGCGCATGGCGTTGCCAAAGTGCAGGTCGCCGTGGCACCATGCGTTGATGGGGCGCGCCTGCCAACGCTGGATCAGCCGCGGCAGCACCCGCTGGGTTTGCTTGATCGCCTGATTCCAACGTTGCTCCTCGGCGATGCCGTGCTTGTGGATGATGTCGCGCCCTTTGGCGATCAGGGATTCCCAATCTTTCGGGGCGGGCGGTTCGTGGTCGCTGATGGCGCGGGCGTGGCCTGCGGAGTGGTAGAACGCCGCGGCGGCGGCGAGCAGGCCGCGGATGTCGTTCTCTTCCGGCTTGGCGAGTTTGGGCGTGCCGACGAGTTTTTCGACCACCAGCCAGCCCAGGTCGTAGCCGCCCACTTCGGTGCCGGATGCAAGCACGCGAGGTGTGCAACTACAGAGCGGCTGGCAGTTTGGGTCCGCCGGGCCGTGGTCGTTGATGAGGCCGCCGCCGAGGGCGACCGTCCAGCGGTGCTCGGAAGGGCCGACGGGGAGTTTGACGACGGCGGGGACGGCCACGCCGGAACTAAGGGTGAATGTTGCTCGCCCCGTTGAGGCACCGCCCGCCTGCCAGTCGGACTTGAACCACTCGATGCGAGAAAGACGGCCCTTGCAGCATTCGATCAGCTTCGGCTCAAGTGCAGCGGCGAGCGAGTTTGGTGCGGCGATGGAACCGGCGGGCTGGGCGCCCTGAGCGGAAGCGTGTGTCGGCTTGGACAACTCGTGCATCGGTCGAGGGTTCCCTCGTGGTTCGCCGCAATCACAAGATACACGATGGGAGGCCGGATGTCGATCCCAAGAGACACGAATCAGTGACTTTCTTCGGATCTTCTGGGTTGCATGGGGATCGCGCGGCTCAATGCCAGAATCTGGGCCACCGAAAGCTGTTCGGCGCGGAGCATCGGGGTGATTCCCTCGCACCCGGGAAGCCGGGCAATCGCTGCCCAGTCCGTAGCCCGACCCAGAAGCGAACCGAGCTGCTTGCGACGCTGCGCGAAAATGACGCGGCAGAACTCGCTCAGGGCGTTGGGGTCGTCGGTGAGTGGCGTGTCCAGACGCTTGAGCAGCAGCATCGCGCTGGTGACATCGGGCCGTGGCCAGAAACACTCCGGAGGCGCGATGGCAATGCGCTGCGCGGTGCAGAGCGCCTGCGTGATGACCGCGAGCGGGCCGAAGTCTTTGGTCCCCGGGCTGGCGATGATGCGATCGCCGACCTCGCGCTGGATGGTGACGGCCAGCGCGCGGCACTGCGGATGGTCCAACAGCAGCGTGCTCAGCAGCGGCGTGCCCGCGCCGTACGGGAGGTTTGAGACGAGCGTGAACGGCCTGCCCCGCAGCGCGCCGATGATCTCCGGATTCACATTGTGCTTGCCCGCCAGACAGTCCCCGTGAATGAGCGAGAAACGTTCGCCGCCGACAAGTGTCGGGATGCGCTCGCGATTCATCTCCGCGAGCGCATCGTCGAGTTCACAGGCGATGACTTCGCAGCCGCGGGCGATGAGTTCCTCGGTCATCGTCCCCGTACCCGGGCCGACCTCCAGCACCAGCGAGCCCGGGCCGATGCTCGCGGAGTCCACAAGTTTGCGGATGAGGTTGTGGTCGATGAGGAAGTTCTGGCCGAGGGATCGCTTGGGGCGCAGGCCGCGCTCTTCGAGCATTTGTTTGATCTGGGCGAGCGTTTGCACGGGGTCTAAAGCTATTATCCTGCGAAAGTGTCCCGCGAAAGGTTGACAGCCCCGCGATCGTGACCGATAGTATGATTGTGGGAAGCGTGCCTCGTTCCGGGATCGTCCGGGCAGGTGCGATCATGATTCTGGGTCGTCGCGAAGACGACCCGCAGGAGCGGCCAGCATGAGCCGGCGCAAGCCGACTCTGGACTATGTCCCTGGTCGCTTCTTTTTTTCTTCGGACGTGAGCCACGCCATCACGTCAACGAACGCCTCATCTCCGCGATAAATGAGCGGCTCCAACTGTTCGTAGGCGCCGTCGTCGAACGACTTGGCCGCAAGGCCGGCAATGCGTTCCGCGTGCTTGCGCATCGCCATGGCCGCCATGTCGGTCAGTTGCAGCGGCAGACTCTGATGGGACTCCACAAAGAACCCTTTCTCGATAATCTGACCGAGCCGCAGCGAGCCATCGCTGACGCGAAGCAGCTTGATGGTCTGCTCGACATCGGTCACGATCTCGTGGTTCTCATCGGAGATAAAGATTCCAAGCGCGGCCGGGTTGAGGCCCGCCAGATATTCGTTCACCACGCGAGCGACGAGTGGAAACGCGGGACGATGCGGATTGAGACCCACGCCGGGTCCGAGGGTTTTGTCAACCCATGCGGCGAGCCGAGATTTGACGATGGATCGGTACACGAATCGAACGCCGTGCTTGGACGCAACGCCGAACCATGCCGTGCGAAAAGCGATTCGTTGGGTCACCGAGAGGTTCTCAAACGGCCCATTACCCCGACGCAGATCGTTGGAGTGAATCTCTTGCCCGAGCTCCATAGCCGCCGGAACATGCGTGCGAACCTCCGCGGCCAGATCCGCTTCGAGAGCTTGCCAGCACGTTTCGTTGACGATCATGGCGCACAGCACGAAGACCGGCTGCTGAGCGTCTTTCAGGTTCATTCCGGTGTTTCCGGATTCGTCGAGATAGACAAGATGCATGCGGCCACTCCTGAGCCGTGTTCCGGCGGCGGAGTGGCATCATACCAAGTTGAAGGGTGATCCTCGTTCGGGATTGCGGGAGATTACCACTCGCCCGTGAGAATGCGGTCGATCGCATGGGCCACGCCATCCTCATCGTTCCCCAGCGTGTGCCGCTTGGCCGCCGCACTGGCCTCGGGAATGGCGTTGCCCATCGCAACGCCGAGCGCCGCGCCGCGGAGCATGGCGATGTCGTTGATGTCGTTGCCGATGGCGGCGATGCGGGCGGGATCGACTTCGCACCGCTGGGCCAACCAGTTGATCGCGGCCCATTTGTTCACGCTCTTGTCGAACGCTTCGAGAATCACGATCTGGTCATCCACCGGCTTCTTGTCATCACCGGGAACGACGGCTCCGAAGTGGTGGAAGACGACCTCGCTTGCAAAGTCGCGCTGCAACTCATCCGCCGCGGCCTTGGTGCGCCCGCGCGTGCCGCAGACGCCGACGCGAACAGTGTGCCCCGGATGCTCATCCTGATCCAGCGTCGGCACGACGTGATAGCCGATGCGGTGCTCCTTGAACCACCAGCGGCTGATCGGGTCGATCGCCTCTTCGCCGCGCGGCGAGACAATCAGATAGTCGTGGTCCGGCCGCAGCCCGGACTCCTTCTCGCCAGCCGGATCCTTCAGCACCAGCGCGGCGTGCCCGTGCGCTGTGAGCGACTCAACCAGCCGTTGCACCAGCCCGGGATTCATCGGAAACCGATGGATCGTCCGCCCGCTCTGCGCGTGCGAGAGAATCGCGCCCCCCGCGACCACCACCGGCTCGGTGTGCCCGATCTGCGCCGTGTAGTGCTTGCACTCGTTGAACCCACGCCCGGTACACACACTGATCCGCACGCCCGCGTCCGTCGCGCGCTTCAGGGCACGCATGTTGCCGTCGGAAATCACGCCGCGCGAGTTCAGGAGCGTGCCGTCCAGGTCGATGGCGATGAGGTCGTAGTGGGGCATGGTGCAGGGTAGATTGGGTACGTTCGACAGTTGCTTCGTGACGGTCTCTGTGTTCGAGCCATCGTGCGACACGGCTGTTCTGGGGCCGTGGGGCGGCGTCGCTCACCGGGCCGCGACAATCCCGGCGGTTGGATAACTTCGCCGCATTCTCGGAAAAGCGAAAATAACTTGCCACGGGGGTGAGCAATGGGGTATCTTGGCTCAGCGGCGGGCGGTCTAAACTACCACGGTCCCCATGTGTCCGTGCGGCACGAATCACCCCGGAAAACCCACGCGGAGTTGCCTTATGTCCCTGATCCGGCACCTTGGCGTAGTGCTGCTGTCGCTCGGCGTGGCGTTTGCGGCATCCGCTCAGCCCGCGTGCCAAGCGCAATGGTTGCCTGGAACTGGTGTGCCGGGGGTCATCGGAACCGTCTCTGCCACGACCATGTGGGATCCCGATGGCACTGGCCCCCTGCCCGCCCAGTTGGTCGTCGCTGGGCAGTTCGCAGTTGCGGGCAACGTGCTTGCAAACAATATCGTTACCCATATTCCCACAACAGGTGCGTGGTCCGCGCTGGGTACGGGGATGAACGGCAATGTGTATTCCCTGACGACCCTGCCCAATGGCGACCTGGTCGCGGGCGGATACTTCACAATCGCGGGCGGGGTCCCAGCAAACCGCATTGCACGCTGGAACGGCACCGCGTGGTCCGCTCTGGGCACGGGCATAAACAACACTGTGTCTGCCCTGACGACCCTGCCCAATGGCGACTTGGTCGCGGGCGGATACTTCACGACTGCGGGCGGGGTCCCAGCAAGCCGCATTGCACGCTGGAACGGCACGGCGTGGTCCGCGCTGGGTACGGGGATGAACATGGGCACGGGGATGAACAGTGGTGTGTTAGCCCTTACGACCCTGCCCAATGGCGACCTGATAGCGGGCGGTCTCTTCACGACCGCGGGCGGCGTCTCAGCCAACAGGATTGCACGCTGGAACGGCACGGCGTGGTCCGCGCTGGGCACGGGGATGGACAACACGGTGTATGCCCTGACCACCCTGCCCAATGGCGACCTGGCCGCGGGCGGATACTTCGCGACCGCGGGCGGGGTCCCAGCAAGCTCCATTGCACGCTGGAACGGCACGGCGTGGTCCGCGCTGGGCTCGGGGATGAACGCCCGTGTGTATGCCCTGACCACCCTGCCCAATGGCGGCCTGGTCGCGGGCGGTGAATTCCCGACTGCGGGCGGGGTCACAGCAAACCGCATTGCACGCTGGAACGGCGCGGCGTGGTCCGCGCTGGGCTCGGGGATGAACGACTCTGTGCATGCCCTGACGACCCTGCCCAATGGCGACCTGGTCGCAGGCGGGTTCTTCACGACCGCGGGTGGGGTCACAGCAAACCGCATTGCACGCTGGAACGGCACGGCGTGGACCGCGCTGGGCTCGGGGATGGACGGCTCTGTGCGTGCCCTGACGACCCTGCCCAATGGCGACCTGGTCGCGGGCGGTCTCTTCACGACTGCGGGCGGCCAAGTTTCGCCGTACTTCGCCCGCTGGACCACACGTCCGACCTGTGCCGCAGACTTCAACTGCTCAGGGTCACTTTCTGCTCAAGACATCTTTGGCTATCTCAACGCCTGGTTTGCCCTCGACCCCCGCGCCGACTTCAACGGAATCAACGGGATCAGCGTGCAGGACATCTTCGACTTCCTCGCCGCCTGGTTCGCCGGGTGTTAGTGTGAAGACTTTGCAAATCGCTTTCAGTGTGCCCGCCTGGATGCTACAGTTCACTCATGCAGTCAGTCCGCTCTGACGCCTCGTCGCTACGGCAGCGACGCTCCCGATTCTGGGATGTCCTGCCGCATCTTGCGGTCCCTATCGCAGCCGTCGCCTGCGCCGGTGGCACTGCGCTCGCACAGCCCATCATCACCAGCATGGGTGTGCTCGACGGCGGTTTCTATTCCATCGGCCACGCCACCAGCGAACATGGCACCATCGTCATCGGATACAGCGACGCCGCCAGCGGCGGGCGCGCCTTCCGCTGGACAATAGAGACCGGGATGGTCTCCCTCGGCACGCTTCCATCCGGAACATTCTCCTACGCGCTGGACATCAGCGCACTCGGAGATTTCATCGCGGGTACCGGCGACTCCACAAGCGGCAATCGTGCCTTCCGGTGGAACGCCGCCTCCGGCATGCAGGATCTGGGTGTCCTCCCCGGTGGCACCCAGTCCTTTGCTCAAGCACTCAGCGGCGACGGCACCGTCGTCGCTGGTTCGGGTGATTCCGCTCTCGGCACCCACGCCTTCCGATGGTCCGCTCAAACCGGCATGGTCAGCGTCGGCGGCCTTCCCGGCGGCACCTTCTCGCAGTCCTATGGCATGAACACCGATGGCTCCACGCTCGTCGGCACCGCCGATTCCTTCGGCGGCCTCCGTGCCTTCCGCTGGACCAGCACCTCCGGCACCGTTGACCTTGGCACACTCTCCGGCGGCTCCTACTCCCGCGGCCAGGCCGTGAGTGCCGACGGCCAGTTCGTCGTCGGCAACGCAGATATCGCCACCGGTTCGCCCCACGCATTCCGATGGCGATCCGCGGATTCCACGATGCAGAATCTTGGCACGCTCTCCGGAAGCCCCACCGGCTACTCCTACGGGCGCGCCATCAGCAACGATGGCTGGGCCGTGCTCGGTCAGTCCGATTCCGCCTTGGGCGACTGTGCGTTTATCTGGACGCCCACCCTGGGCATGGTTGATCTGAACAACTATCTCGCCGCACGCGGCACCAACCTCGCCGGTTGGCGCATCACCGACTGCCGCGGCATCAGCGCAGACGGCACCACCCTGGTTGGCAGCGGCTTGTTCAACGGCGAGCAGCGCGCCTTCGTCGTGCAGCGGCTCATCCCCATCATCGCCCCTCCCGCGTGCCCCGCCGACTTCAACCACAGCGGCACCGCCACCGCCGACGACATCTTCGCGTTCCTCGACGCCTGGTTTGCCGGGCTTCCGACCGCGGACGTGAACCAATCCGGAAATGCCGATGTCTCCGACATCTTCGCGTTCCTGGCGCTCTGGTTCGCCGGCTGCTGACGCACACTCCAGGCATGAGCGATGCCGGTGCGGGTCAAGCGAATCCCCCGGACGTTTTTTCGCTGCCACATCAAAGCGGTGCCCGCACCGAACCGCACGCTCCGCGTGCGAGGCCATCGGTCTCAATCTATCCGCCCCTCCGCACCCTTCCTCAGCTCCCCGTATCATGCTCCCGTTCCAAAACCACAGCTCCCAATCCCAATCCCTATCCCCAATCTCCGCCCCCTCTTCTCCCATGAAAATCCACGAACACCAGGCCCGCGACCTCCTCGCCTCTTTCAACATCCCCGTCCCCGCAGGGCTGGTGATCGAGTCGCCCCTCGCGGCCGAAGACGCCTTCAACAAGGTCGCCAAGGCCGCGGGCATGAACCCCGACAGCGGCAACGCTCTGATCGTCATCAAAGCCCAGGTCCACGCCGGCGGCCGCGGCAAGGCGGGCTTCGTCAAACTCGTCCGCACCGCCGCCGAAGCCAAAGCCGCCGCGACCTTCATGCTCACCAACAAAATGGTCAGCCCGCAGACCGGCCCCGAAGGCCTCGTCGTCAAAAAGCTTCTCGTAGCCGCAGGCGTTGACATCGCCGACCGGGGTGGCCCGCCGCTCCGCGGCGGTTCCGGCGAGAACACCACAGACACAAGCCACCCGCTGCGGAGCGGCGGTCCACCCAGCAAGGAAGAGTTCTACCTCGCCATCACCACCGACCGCGCCTCCCGCCGCAACGTCCTCATCGCCAGCCGCGAAGGCGGTGTCGAGATCGAGACCGTCGCCCACAACAACCCAAGCGCGATCATCAAGGAACCGCTGCACCCGATGCTCGGCCTGCAACCCTTCGCCGCACGCAAGGTCGCCTATCAACTCGGCCTGGGTGGGGGGGGCGGCAAGCTCGCCAATCAAGCCGCCGACATCATGATGAAACTCGCCAAGCTCTTCGTGGAGAAGGACTGCACCCTCGCCGAGATCAACCCACTGGTCATTGCAACGACTCCCTCCTCACCCGAAACCCGAGACCCGAAACCCGAACCCCGAATCCTCGCCATCGACGCCAAGTTCAGCTTCGACGACAACGGCCTCTTCCGCCACCCCGATCTTGAAAAACTCGCCGACCCCGCCGAAGAAAACCCCGCCGAGCTGCGGGCCAAGGCCGCGGGGCTCTCGTACATCGCCCTCGACGGCAACATCGGCTGCCTCGTGAACGGCGCGGGCCTGGCGATGGCCACCATGGACATCATCAAGCTCCACGGCGGCACACCCGCGAACTTCCTGGATGTCGGCGGCGGAGCTACTGAAGAAGCGGTGACCGAGGCCTTCAAGATCATCCTTTCGGATCAGCACGTCAAGGGCATCCTCGTCAACATCTTCGGCGGCATCATGCGCTGCGACATCATCGCCCAGGGCGTGGTGAACGCCGCCAAGACCTACAAAAACCCCGACGGCTCCACCGGCTTCAAGGTGCCGCTCGTGGTGCGATTGGAAGGAACGAATGTTGAGGCGGGGCGGAAGATCCTCAGCGAGGCCAAGGGGCTCGTGCCGACACTGCAAGCCGCGACGGACCTGACCGACGCGGCGAAGAAGGTGTGTGGGGCGGTGGGCAAGTAGCAAAAAGTGAGCCGGGGCGTATCCGCCCCGAGCATTGTGCTCGTCGCAAGGATGAGACCGATGTCAAAGAAGCAAAGCAAGTCAAAGACCAAAGCAAAGTACATCGTCATCATCGAGCGTGCCGCGGATGGCAGCTTTTCCGCCTACCTCCCGGACCTCCCCGGCTGCGTCGCCTGCGGCGATTCCCCCGACGAGGTCCGCCGCGAGATCGGCGAGGCCGTCAAACTCCATATCGAATCCATGAAAGCCCACGGCGAACCGATCCCCGTGCCCACAACCACCGTCGATCGAGTCAAGGCGGCATGAGAGTCCCAAGTGAGCCGGGGCGTATTCGCCCCGAGCCGCAACTCCATACAATCTGCCACCCATGTTCCGCGACCAAGCCATCGCCACCCTCAAGGCCGCGCTCCCCGAACTCCGCCGCGAGTTCATGGTGCAGGAGCTGTACATTTTCGGCTCGGTCGCACGCGGGGATGATCAGCCGGAGAGCGATGTGGATGTGCTCGTGGAGTTCCGGCCAGAGGCCCGCCCCACGCTCGGCACGCTGGGTTGTCTTCTGGACGCTCTGGAATCTCTACTCGGCCGGAAGGTCGATCTTGGCGAGCGCCACATGGTTCGCCCGTTCATGCGCGACGAGGTCGAGCGGGAGATGCGCCGTGTCGCCTGAGAAGCAGGGAAATGCCGCGACGGACCTGACGGATGCGGCGAGCAAGGTGTGCAAGGCAATTGGGTGATCTGCATGAGCAAACGAAAACGATTCAGCGAGCGAAACAAATACGTCGTGGTAGACGAAGCGCTTCAGTTGGAGGCCATTTCTCCACACTTACGGACTCGCTTGTGGAATAGCGTATCGCCGATCGTCTTTAAAACATCCGTCGAGCCGTGGGAGGACTTCGATTCACAGGAGAGCGGTGACCGGGAACGGTTCTTTGCATTTTGGACGGAATCTCAACGTGAAATGATCGACGACGTCCCCGAGGACCCGCAGCAGTTTGTCAAGACCATTCGGAAGTGGTATGACGATGCCGAGTGGTATGAAGTCTACGACTTTGTGGAGTACTGGTGTAAAGTCTGCGGACACCAACTCGTAGGGCTGGTAAACCAAGCTCTTGGCGCAGAGGGTTCGGGGTATCGGATCGTCGATGGCGAAGTGTTGCCGATTACGAGTGCTGAAGAAATTGGGGAGATCGAGAGGGCGTAACTCTTCAGCCGTCAGCAACGATCGTACCCGAACAGGATGCGACTTGCGCTATGTGAATGGGTGTGGTACACAGGCGGAATCAGCGCGAG